>CAIWKO010000001.1 GCA_903913285.1 uncultured Bacteroidales bacterium
GCGGCCATTGCAACTAAAACATAAGGATTAGATTCCATTACAGTATTTAATATGCGCTGTACAATTGTTGTTTCCTGAATGGCCGTTGTTGTGGCGCTTAATCCTTTTATGTATTCAAATAGTCTAATAACACCATTTTTTAATGCACCTGCAAGCCAAAAGAACCCATCCTTCATAATCTTTAATCCCGGTAACATATACGCTATTCCGGACACACTGCTTGTTAATACTTCAAGCCAGGGCAACATTGATCCGGTTGCATTAAATACACTGATTTTAAAATCGTCCATCTGCGATTTAATGCGTTTTACAGCGTACTGATACGTATTCGTCCTGATGGCTGCTTGCTCGTATGCCGTATTTGTTCCGGTAACTTTGTTCGTCATTTCCTGAACGGCGTCTGCGTTTTTAATGAGAACCTGGGCAGCATTCACGTTCTCCATTCCAAATAAATTCATCAGATATGCCGTATCATTTATCCGGGGTTTCAGTGCTTGAAGAGCGCCACTTAAACCCTGAGTTTTTATATCAACACCCGGTATATCTTTAGTTGCTAAGCGTAGTATAATATTACGAAGTCCTGTGCCCGCCTCAGCGCCTTTGATCATGCTCTGTGAAAGTATTTCGATAGCTCCGACAGTACCTTCGATACTCACACCGGCATTCGAAGCCGTTGCCCCTGCCACTTTTAATGATTCACCCAAATCAGCAACTTCAGCAGCTCCATATTTCGCACCGGCGCCGAGCACATTTGTTACACGCTTGGCATCTGATGCCTGAAGATTGTATTGGTTAAGGGCGCCTGCCATGACGTTGGCAGCCGTGGCCATATCAATACCCGACGATTGGGTTAAAGTAATAGTGTTTTTCTGAAGATCCTGTAGACCGCTTATTCCAATTTTTGCAACGTCGATATTAGATGCGAGCAACTTATATGCCTCGGCTGCTGATGATGCACCCAAACCCGATTCTTTGCCTAATTTACGTGATGATTCAGCGAGTGTATCAAGATCTTTACCTGCTATCCCCGTTATGGCACTAAGGTCTGCCATTTGCTGTTGGAAGTCGGCGCCAGGTGCAGAGAAATCTTTTACACTCTGGTTAAATTGTTGCATGCCCTGTGCCAACTGATTCATGAAGAAAAACTTCTTACCTACCTCTTCGATGTAATTTCCCAACTGACCCATGCTTGCCTTAAAACCGCCCATCGACTCATCAATCTTTTTGACGCCGGCGGTGATCTGATCAAATAATTCAAAACGGACTTCGACGGTTGGGTTTGACATGGTTGCTATTGTTTTCCAAATAAACGCGACTGTGCTTTTAATACAGCCAATTCATTAAAATCATTTTGCCTCTTTTCTAAAAACTGGGCTTCGGCTGCCAGTTGTGCGAAATCCTCATTGCTGAGGCTATAAGGATCTACACGAAAAAAAAACCTGATTAAAACCGCATGTTTGGCGAGTTCGGCTCCCGGGCCATCAGGTAACTCCCGGGATATTATAAGTTTTTTACTTCAGCCTCATGAAGTTTAAAGATTCCATTCAGTTTTGTGATAGCAGTCATCTTGATCTCGTCATCGCTTTCCATCTCCGGATCCAGTTTCAGTTTGCAGTTATCAAACATCACACTGCCCGACTTTATGGGATCACTATCGGCAAAAGAACCGGCAGCAGATAATATCTTCAAATCTGGACGTCTGAAAAAACCGTTATAAACTTTTTCTTCCGAGGTATCGGTAGCCTTCTTGGTTACTGTTATGATAGAAACGCCTTTGTAAAGGCGCTTCCATTCATCAACCATATCTTGAGTAATTCCGAGGGGATAGGTTTTTATTTCCATTTTATATCCCCCACAAATAGTTCAATTGTAACACCAATTGATGTATCACCTTGTTTGGTGTCCACAGCATTTTCTTTCATTATCACCCATTTCAAGGTGTTAATGCTGATGTTGGTTGAGCCTTCAGGCATAAAAGAAACTATTACCGGAAATGCAGGAATATTCTGAATACGTCCGCCCGGTGCAGAATTAACCAGTGCGTCTACTTCTTCTTTCAGAAGTGTAACACTCCCGTTGGTCGATACGTTACCGAAGCCCACACCGTTCGCCCGGTTACCACCTGCCATCACAGCATCGATAACCTGAGAATCCTTATAGTTAATTGCCAGAATGCCGGCAATGGGTATTCCCATCGGAGCGAAAGAAATATCAGACCATCCATAAAGGCGTCCGTTGATCATAGGAGGAAAGTTCATGACTTTATTTTTTTTTACACGTTAAGTTTGAAACCGATTTTTACTTTAATCTTCCTGGCAACACCTACCGGAACTTCACCTATGTTAATGATCAGTTCGCTTGTGGTTAATATGTTTTGATCAGGAGGTATGTTGACAGCCACGCCGCTTAATTCGCCGGCACGCGTCATTATTTCCAGGGGACCATTAGCAACCGCTTCGAGGTAAGCAATGGTTTCACGGCTAATTTTCCCTGAAGAAGGATCTACCAAGACAGGTCCGCTAAGTTCAGGTAATAATGCCCTGCGAACTTCGCGTTCCGATTTATCCATAGTCCGGTTGTTTTCGATGTAGGCATAATCGCTGTCTGAACCAACACAACAATGGCTGTCGTTGATATAACTTGCGTCTAAACCTGCATGCTGTACAAGGAAAATATAACCTTTTGCATTCATGTCTTCGACGTTTGGCTGAGTCAGGGAGGCAAGGGTAGTTCCATCAGCCAGGGCAGGAATCGACAATTCTCCTGATCCGTCGGTAGCATCCATACGGAACTTTTTGACCCATCCTATATTTTCGTGAACTGCTGCAGCTGCAACCGCACCTAAAATGGCGCCAATACACGTAACCGATTTATGGAGCGAGGCAAATAGTGCCGCACCGGCATTGGCGCCATCTTGTCCCAGGATAACGGAAACGTTGGGGCATTCCAATGCTCTCAGATCAGGAAGACCGGCTTCGACAATCGCTGTCATATCACAGGCATAAAGAACGCTTACCGGTGCATGTTCGGTGTGAAGTTTGGTACAAATGGTTTGAATGGCTTGTACGTCATTAAGAAGTGTTGTACGCGTCGTATAAACGGAACATTGCCTGATTTTCCCTTTTGAAAATTGTTTCATCAACCATATTTCGTTGAAGTCGACAGTTACAGGAGTCGGAAACAAACCAATGAACAAAATTGCACCAGGAGCTTTTCTGTAAAATTCCTTTATATGGTAATGAATGAGGGCATAATCCACACTACCCGGAGCAATACCGTATGATTCGGCATCTTCCAGGCAAGTCAGGCGTTTTATGGTGTCGCCATCGAAACCAACAGGCAACGCGAAACCATAATAGATCTGTCCGGAGATATTATCTTCAGACGGTAACTGACGGGCCAGACCGCCGGCAGTTCTTTCAAATGTTACATCATTGAGTCCCATTATTTATTACCTCCAGCTTTGGCATTGGTTTTTGCTTTGGGTGTAGCTGCTGTTTTTGCTTTGGGTGTAGCTGCTGTTTTTGCTTTGGGTGCAACGACAGCTTTATTTTGGGGGGCAGCAGTTGTTTTAGTTACGTCTGCAAGCTTTTCTTTGGTTGGTTTGGTAGGGTTATCTTCTTCTACCGGTGCAATACCGTCACGGTAAAAAGAGTGAACCTCACCCTTAACTACCTTATTGTTGTGATTGCGGGCATCACCCTTCTTTTCGAAGTAATTGCCATCTTCGGTAGCATGCAACTCATTGTACTTGCTGTTGAGTTTAAAAATTTGCTTCGATCTTTTTTCGAGATCTGATTTGCTAACTTTTTCCATTTTTTATTTTTTTATAAATGAATAAAACAAAAATTATTAATGCTATAAATGAAATGATGCCGGCAATCCATAGCAGGGTTTTTTGCCAGGGGAGTAATTGGTTTGTGGTATGTTCAATGGTGGTCTGCTTGTTTTGGTAGTATCTAATCAGTTTATCCTTTAACTGTAACCTCAAATCGTATGAAGATTGAAGAAATTTGACATAAAGGATGTTGTTTTTAAGCTGAAGCAATACGTTGGTATTTTGTCCGTATGCTGAGGAGTACTGGTCGATGTAAACATTTCCTGCTGAGTCGCATTTAAGCCAGGCTCTCAACCAGGAACTGTCTGCAGGTATATGAATAGTTGTATCCCGAATAGTTTCGCAGTACTCGGTATGAATACTGTCGTGGATTTGAATAGAAGGCGGAAACAAACGGTTGCACCTATCGCGGGTATAACACCCGGATAAAATTATCGATGCTGCACCCAGCAGTGCAATTAAAAATATGGCTTTAACGCCGGGATCCTGTTTTGAAAATAGTTTGATCAACCAGGAATCCTTACTGAAGAAAAGTGGTAGCATCGACGGCATGGTGAAACAAAACGTCTCGACGGTGATAACACCACAAAACAACATAATGGTAGCTGCTAAACCAATTATCAATCCGATCAGCGAAGTGATCCAATGGCAAAACAGCCTGTCTTTGATGTTTAGTAAAAGAGCTTTCATGCTGCAATTTTTATGGAGATACATTTTTTATAACGCAGTCCGTTAGTTACATTACGATTGTATTTTCGGTGCTTCAGGGCAACAATATATCCTTCACGGCCACCATCGTTGTTTGTGTTTCCCTCGATGGTTGTAAAGCCACCAGGATGAGTTTCTATACATATACCGGCATGTCCTGAATAAGTCGGTTTCCCATTCTCATAATCCTGCCAGATGATAATGCCACCGGTGAATGCCGAATCTGTTACGTAGAAGTATCCTGACGTATCTTTTAAAAAGTTAGCCAGGGTAGATTGAGAGTTGCCGGTGATGAGTTTCATAGCACGATCGTGAACCGGACCTGAAGGAATTGAAATGTCCCAAACAAGTTTTGCAAAGAACACGCACCAACTGTTGTATATTCTCCAGCCGTCATGTTCCATTGCACTCTGAAACATCTTATCTTTAAAACCGGAGTTGTTTGGAGTTTCTTCCTGGCCAATAAAAGACTTAGCGGTCATCAGTATAACTGCGATAACCGTAATTGCTATGCCACCTTTTTTAGCCGAAATTTTCATTTTTCTAAATCTTGTATTCTGCGTTCGTGATTCTCTAATTTATCGTCGTATTTTTCAAATTTACCATCAACATATTTTTCGCGGTCCCCGCAATGTTCTTTGATGTTTTTCTGGTTGACGGCCTGTTTTATTAGTATTCCGTTCAATTGACTAACATTTTTATTCAGGTCATCTACCCGGTCGACTAATTTGTTTGCCCATTCCCGCATCTGTTTTATGGCCCATTTTATGGCCCAAATCAATAATGCGAGTGCTGCTGTTATCACAATTCTGTACAACCAGATTTCCACGTCGATGTTTTTTTAAGGTAAAATAAGCCCGGATTCAACTCATGCCGTCTCCTCCGGGCTATCCTGCCGGGGTTTTATCTTACGTTTGTGGTACGAAATCAGAAACTAATGCGCCAAAGCCGGTCAGTTGTTTTGGCAAACAGATATGATACTGTTGGAAGCCTACCGTATTCTGACGATTTTCAGGATCAAGGCTGGCTATTCTATAAAACATATCCAAGGTACCGGTTGCCTGGAACGCACGAGGTGCGTAAAAGAAGAATGATGCGTTCTGATCAACATCGGGTTCGGCTGCCGCTCCCCATGCTTTTTTCTTTAATGCACCTGTTACGATCTTATAATTGGGCGCTAAATTGTACTGATACAAACTAAATCCCATTAAAGGCAATGCCTTTCCTGTGGCTGTATCTCTGAATTGCTTCAGGAACATTTCGTCTTTTCTCAAAAGATCGTTGTAGTGTTGAGCGCAAAGAACAAGGATTCTCTGACCATCGTCCCCGGGGATCAAGAGTTCGTCCAGGCGCTCCTTAGCATCAATGATATCATTTAAGGTTAATCGCTTCCTTGCCTGTGGTCTGCCGTTATTATCACCGGTGGTTAATAAAATCGGCGTTTCATCCGTGGCATGATCAGGAGCCAGACTGTGTGCAGACTTTTTCGCTTCTTTGTCGATCAGGGCTAATCCGTGCTGCTCTATCACCGAACCATTCTTGTCATACGAAAGAGCATAAAGTTCGTCTTTAGATACTTTTGTATTTGTAGTGTCAAACTTATCAAGAGAAATCGAAATGTCCTCGTCGGTTCGTCCAAAGGTAGGTATAGGGTAAGTCGTGTTGTTGATCAATACTTCAGGATCCACGCCGACGTCTACCATGTGAATCGCATTATTGTTGACCAGTTCGTTTCTGGCGCCTATGGTCGACATCCAGGAAGTATCAGCTCTAAGCTTTTTAATAAGCTCTCCCGTCCAGTATTCCTCGAGAATTGAACCGGAACCTACCATAAGAGAACCTGCAGGAGCGCCGGGCAATAAACTTCCTATTGCCGTTATAATACCGCCTGTGATCGGATAACTAACTACAGCGCCTATTAAGGCGCCTCCGGAAAATGTCAGTGCTAAACAACACATGACCATGAGCAAACTTTTAAGTGTTTTCATTTTATTGTTTTGGGGTTTTGGTTACTGATTTGTTTTAGTTATCCCGGCAGTTTTAATATTGTGAATTATGTGGTTAATCTATTGACGGTTTGTAATCAATACCGTACTCTTTTTTGTAGATAGCAGCAAATTCAGCCGGATGTTCACTTTTGAATTTGTCATACTCTTCGCGTCCTTTGGCTAAAAGTACCGGGTAAGTCATTTCTTCGTTTCCTGCTTCCGGTTTTCCACTGCCTGGCTTAACGAAGTCGGTCGGTTTGAAATTCAACTGAATTCCGTCGATCACATCTTTTGCCTGATCATAATCGCTTTTTGCCAATTTCAAAAATGTGTCCTTTTTTTCAGGAGCAATTTTTTTTGAGGCAATGGCGCCTTCAACCAGGGCGGTTGCTTTTTCATCGTTATATTTCAATAACAATGCATTTTTTTCGTCAAGGGCGAGTTTTACTTCACTGGCCTTTGCAAGAATTTGTTCTTCGGTTGCATCTTCGGGCAAACCGAAAAATAGGGCAATTTTTTTCATTGGATTGGGTTTTGGATTTGTAATAGTTTCGGGATTGGGTTTTAGCATCAATTGAATTGTTTCATGAAGCTGATCTTCTTTTATGAGTTCATGATTTCTGTTGTAAAGTGCCAGCGTATTGCAATTGCTGCTGATATCCACAATGGACACTTCAAACAAAACCGACTTGGTAAGTGTGGGCTTGGTTTGTCCTGGCATCATCAAAGCGACATCTTCGCTCCATTCAACCGGCTCGAGACCGGCGGATATTGCCTTTAAAAAACCTTTTTCAAACTTATCAGAGATCTGTTTAGCAAATGGATCATCCACATCAAATTCGGGTTCACCGAATAATTCGGAACCTTCCATTGATAAGTTAATTATCCTGCCGATCGGGAGCACATCGTCCTGGCTTCCGCGCCATGCCCGGTTGTGCATCCACAACAAAATAGGATTCTGTTTATAATCACTGATGTTAATACCAACAGTTAAAACACGGAAGCCATTTCTGTTTATCGATTCGTCGCTGATTAAGATTTTACCCATGATTTACAATTCAATTTGCAATTTGAAGATGCAAAAGAAATATAAAAAAAAAGTGTACGCAAATCTTAGTTTAATGATTACGAAATAATTAGTGTTTATTATTCTGTACAAATATTAATTAAATAAAATCATTGAACGCGCGTGATTTTATGAGCATATTTGCTGAAAATTTAGACAATGGCAAAAGATCAGGAAAGGGCTATAGCCCACAATCTGTACGTAGAACAGGGTAAAACTGCCAAAGAGATCTCAGCCCTGCTCCATGTTTCGGAGAAAACTATTAGCGCATGGGTCAATGCAAATGACGAGGCGTGGAAAAAAGAACGCAACGCCCGCACTACATCGCCACTGAAACGTATTGAAAACATCCGGGAGATCATCGGGAACCTGGCCGACCGGCGTATCAATTTAGGCAAAGAACTGATCACTCTCGAAAAGGATGGAGATAATGAAGCCATTGAGGCCAAACGAAAAGAAATATCGCAAATTGACGATGCTGTGTCTAAATGGAACAAAACTTTAAAGGACCTGGACAAAGAAAACCGGGTGTCCCTGGCCGGCCATCTCAAAATTATGGATGAGATATTCGATACCATGCGACACTTCGATGAAAAGCTTTATTATAATACGATTAAGTTTCAGGAACATTACTTAGTTGTTATCTCAAGCAAGTTGTTATGAAAATAGAAGACAGGAAAGCCTTAGAGCAATATCAAAAAAAGCTCGAAAACATTATTCTGCATGGGTCTGTCAATGGTTTTGAAACCGTCGAGCAAAAGGCGCAACAGGTAGAACGCTTCCGGAACGACTATGCCTGGTTTGTGGAAAACTGTTTCAAACACTACGCCACGGCAAAATGTTCCTGGTTTCAGATCCGCCTGGCTAAGGCCGTGAAAAAAAACAAATGGCTCCGTCGCCTGGTCCGTTGGGGTCGCGGTCTGGCTAAATCCATTCATTGTGATACACTTATTCCTTTGTGGCTGTGGATAAACGGTGAAGATATTTTTATGGTCATCATCGCAAACAATGAAGATAAGGCCACAATTCTTTTATCAGACATACAGGCCGAATTTGAAGCGAATCCGGTACTGATACATTATTTCGGGGAACAGAAACTGCAAGGTAGTTGGGAGAAAGGCGATTTCCAAACCAAAGATGGCCGCTTTATCGGCAAAGCCCTCGGCATGGGGCAAAGTCCTCTTGGACTACGAAGGGGAGGAAAACGCCCCAACTACATTGTTGCAGATGATTTGGAAGACAAGGATACATCGCGCAATCCGAAGCGCCAGGACGAAATAGTGCTGTGGATTGAAAATGATGTGCTGCCTTTGATGGATGGCGAAGTCATGAGGTTCATGTCGGTGAATAATGATCCTTGGGCCCGGAGCATACAAAACCAGCTCGAGCAGAAACACCCAAACTGGGAACTCGATCTCGTCGAAGCTTACGACGAATCTACGTATGCGCCGGCATGGCCCGAAAAATATGATGTCAACTATTATCGAAAATGGGAAGAGGACATCGGAGCCATTGCAGCCCGGGCACAGTTCAACCACAAAAAACATATTGCCGGCAAGATATTCACCGATGCCATGATCCAATGGGCAAAAGCGCCGGCCTTGAATCATTTCACTATTATCACAGGCTTTTGGGATGTGGCGTATAGCGGTAACAACGATTTTAATGCCGTTAAAGTCTGGGGCCTTCACGACCGTAATTTCTGGCAGTTAAAAGCCTTTGTTCGTCAATGCAAGATGGCGGAAGCCATTGAATTTATGTATTCCTACGAAGAGTCGCTTCCTGATACGGTAGTTGTACATTGGCGCGTTGAGAGCCAGTTTTGGAACGATCCGCTGCGCGATGCCTTAAAAGTTGTGGAAGCAAAACATCACCGGGGATTGAACATCATAGTTGTTGACCGGCCCAGGATTAATAAATACGACCGCATCCTTACTATGCATCCTTATTACCAAAATGGAAGGATCTATTATGATCAGCGCGAACAATCGAATAACGACATGCAGGTAGGCATTGCTCAGCTAAAAGGAATCGAACCCGGATACAAAACTCATGACGACAGTCCGGATGCCGACGAACAGGCGCTCAATATACTCGGCAAGCATATCCGTGTAAGTTCTTTCCAACCATCACTTGGTAAACGCAAACACTCTAAAACGTATTAATTATGGCATTCATTGCAACAGACGATTTTTATATAGTGGCCACCCCCGAAGATGTCGAGGCCATTGAACCGGAACTTGAAGACGATCAGGACAAATTAGCAGGGGCAATAGCCGTTGCCCAGGAAGAAATATCAGGGTACCTCCGGGCGCGTTATGATATTGAAGCCATTTTTGCAGCTTCAGGCGATGAACGTAATCCGCTAATCGTAATGCGGATGGCGGATATAGCGTTGTATCACCTGTGCGCTAAATTGCCCGGGCGCATGAATTATGATACCCGTCTCGAGCGTTATCAGGCAGCCATCAATTGGCTGAAAGATATCCAAAAAGGAAACGTTACACTAAGTCTCCCATTCATCGACGATACCGATCCGCATAATCCGGTAAAATGGGGAGGGCTTCCAAAACAAAATTCGTCATGGTAACTCAGCAGGGTAATTTTGGCAACCAATATCGGTTAAGTAGTTTAAATGCCCCGGCAAAGGCTTTTTTGGTACTACCCCTTTATTTTGACAATGCACCCTTAAAAAGCGCTTAAAATGGCTCATTATTTTTTATAATTTAATACCAATGGAAAACAAGAACGATTACAATTTATCGAACCACCCCAATGCAATACGATTGGCGGCAAAAGACCAGACCAAAATTAAAAGTATGCTGATTGATTTGGCTATTCGTACCAAACAACTTACGGCAAAAGATATCGAATATTGGAGGCATTCTCAGCAGATGGCTATCAGTTACGAAAACCCAAAGCGCAACCGTTTGCTGGCCGCCTATGATGATGCTATGCTCGATAACCATCTTTTTGGTGCCATACGTAATCGTAAATCCAAGGTACTGCATAAATCATATATGTGGATCGACGACACTACCGGAAAGGTTGACGAGGAACTCACTAAATTATTTCAGGCTTCCTGGTTCAAAAAGTTTCTGTCACTTTCATTGGAGGCAACCTATTGGGGACACTCTTTAATTCAGTTTGGCGACCTGCAAACGGTTAACGGCAAATTAGGCTTTTCGAAAGTTTCTTTAGTACTAAGAGAACATGTTATCCCGGAATATCATCGCATCGTACGCGAACCGATGGATGCATGGATGCAGGGAATGGATTATACTTTGCCCCCTTTATCAGACTGGTGCATTGAAATTGGTGATCCTTACGAATTGGGTTTATTACTGAAAGTTTGCCCGCATACGATCAGCAAAAAAAATATGCTGGCATTCTGGGACAAATTCGGAGAGATCTTTGGTATGCCGATTCGAATCGGAACGACAAATACCACCGATCCCAAGGAACGCTCAGGCATTGAAATGATGCTTGAGGACATGGGTGCAGCAGCATGGGGATTGTTTCCCGATGGTACTGAAATCAAAATTGAAGGTAATTCTCAGAGTGATTCGTGGATGGTTTACGATAAAAGAATCGAAAGGGCCAACTCAGAAATGTCGAAGGCTATCCTGGGCGAAACTATGACGATGGATAACGGATCATCGAAGAGCCAGAGTGAAACTCATGCCGACGAGTTGATGAGCCTTATTAAAGATGATACCGATGATCTGAGAGATATCGTGAACGACAAACTGACCCCATTCCTTATAAAAAAAGGTTTCAACCTGACGAACCGCCGTTTTATTTATGATGAATCTATAGAACTCGAACCGAAAGTACTGGTCGAAATCGAAAAGTTGTGCGTCGAAAACTTTGAAGTGGATCCTGTATATTTCACAGATAAATACAAGATTCCCATAACCGGTCCTAAAAAAGTGCCACCAACTCCCGGGCCGGTCAAAAATTTTTTCTGACAAGCCCCTTGGAGGGGCAGGATAATGATCCATTGCTCAAACTCTACTTTGAACCGTGCCCGGTTTGCGGTGAAAATCTCAATTTGCTTACCATGTCCCTTTCTGATGATGATGCGGGATATATTGGCGATTGGGAACGTATAGCCGGTGAAATCTGGAAAGGTACCTTTAAAGGACCTATAGATCCAAAAATGGTTAAATGGTTAGCAACAAAATTATCCGATGCCGTTATAGAGGGCATGGGAAAACCTTACGAAGAACTTGAGTTTAA
>CAIWKO010000002.1 GCA_903913285.1 uncultured Bacteroidales bacterium
AGAAGTCAAAAAAATCAAAAAACCCAACTGTCGATTTAATAAAGAACATCGTTTCAAATATATCAACTCAAAGGCACTATCATACTATTGAGAAAAGAAGCCAGGAATTGGGTATTCTACAATGTCCTAAAACATAACCAATAGAAATGAGTGGTGAGCGGGGCGTAATAACGGATGAATAATCCAGGTCCCAGACCAAAAGTGTTGGTTGCAGAATTATAATAGTATTGGCTGGTGCTTGTATTGTTTTGTTTGTAGGTTGCATGGTCGTAGCTGAGGTTTAGTTCGCCTCCCAATAAAAGATTTTTGGCAACAAAGCCTCCGAATTTGGGCGATAAACCCACATTCAAGTCGCTGTTGGTATAATCTCCAACTGGTTTGTTGTAGCCCGTTAGGTTGAAACTGCCGCTTAAAAAAGTGGTGCCTTTTTCTAATTGAGCATTGGCAGCCGAAATGCAGAAAACTGCCAGCACGATTGTTATAATTTTTTTCATGTTGCTGTGTGTTTTTTGGTGAATATTGGAATTCAAATATAGTTTAAATTAACGAAAAGCCGATATTTTTATTTTATTTTTAAAAATTTCGCGATTTAATTAGCTGGCAAGTATTAAAAAGGCTTACTGCTTTTCGCGGTTCGCAGCGATTTATTTGGGTTCTATTATCTGATAGTAGGTTTGATTGCCGATGTGGGTTTTTTCAATTTCGGGCAGCAGGTTGAGGATGCGGTCGAGCAGATGGGTGTCTACATTGAGATGGGTATTTTTGAGCCACGAAATAAATTCGTCTTCCCGAATGGGAACGCTTACTTTTTTCAGAATTTCCAACACAAGCGAGGTGATGAAGATGATCTCGGTTTGGTTGATGTTTTTGGAGATGAACAAACGCGCTTTGGTGAAATAGGTACTGGAGGGCTCAAATTCTTTCATGCCGATGATGTCGAGAAACATGAGCATGAGTTTTTCTTTACGCTCGTCGAAGGTTTCGTTAAAATAATCGCTAAATATTAGTTTGAGTTCGTTGAAAGTATAAAGTTGTTCCTCCGAAAGTTTTATGATGACCGAGCGGGTGGTTTGAACAATGGCCGGGTTGAGTATCATGGCGGGAAAATCGACCTTGTCGCCCGTGAGCAGGTCGTTGAGGGTTTTAACGATTTTTTCTTTGATCTTCACGCAGTTTTCCAGAGTTTTTTTGTTTTGGGCTGCCATCGCGTCGAGGGGGTTGTTTGCGGTGTTGATTCCATAAGTGGCCAGCAGCAGGTCGCGGTGAAATTTGTTTTTTTCGGTCTTAAAATATTCTTGTATCACTTCATAAAAAAGATCGAGATAACTTTCGGTTTCTGATACTTCCCGAAGTTTTAGCAGTTCGAGGCAGTTTGATTTTTTGAGCCAATGGTTGAAATACAGGTCGGGTTCTTCGAGCAGCTTCACCTTAAAATCAACATAATCGCGTATGGTGCGGCGCTCCACCTCGTTGAACTCGGAAAATTCGCCAACGGGATATTCTACCACTTCTTTAATGGTTTTCAGCCCCAGCGATCGGAATATATTGATGAGATTTTTTGGCACCAGATCGCTGATGGTTTCGAGGGGTATGTTTAATATTTTTTTTTCCATAGTAATTGTTTTATGGACGACGTTTTTATTTTTTAAGTTGAATGATGAGTTTGTTGTTGGCGTTGAGCGAGCGGGTGAAATATTTTTTGTCTTTGAACAGGTAGTAAAGCGCCGATTTTTTGATGTCGGGATGCTGGAGGCAGAAATTCGTAGTTATTTCGCTGACGGTTGGCTTTGGGTTGCCGTAGTTTTTCATGAAAGCTATGAGTTTTTCGCGGGCATCGACATAAAAGTGTTTTTCGTTGCGTACGATGTTGGTTTTTTTGGGTAAGGCAACCAGCTCGGGGTAGCGGCTTTGCCATTGCGGCAAAATGAAAATATTTTTTTTGAATTCGCGATCGGTTTTGCCCACGGCCACGCAATATTTGGCCACCTCGGTTTTGATGGAGTTTATTTTGGCGTAGGGCCTTATTTCAAACACCAGCGACAGCAGTTTTTCGCCCGTAGTGGGTTTATTTTGTTCGCGCAGCATGGTTTCTATTATGGTGCGCAGGGTGTCGGTGCTGATGTTCCATTCGGTAAGGCTCCAGTAGCCGGTTCTGTAAATGGGTTTAAATCTTTTGTCGTTGGCCAGGTAGAGTTTTTTGGTTTCGATGAAATTGGGTTTGCTCGCCGAGGGGTTGAGTTCGATGAGTTTTGCCATAATTTCGTCGTAGTGCATCACGCGATCTTCGTTCAGCAACAGTTGGTAGGCCAGGTTGCTTATGCGCGATTTTTTGCTGTGAACTATTTGGTAAATCGTATTGTTATCAAGCTTTTCGTTTGTAATTTCGGGAAATACGCGGAGGGTTTGTTTGATAATGGCTTCGTTGGCATGGTTGATTTTGATTTTTACCTGGGCTATAACTCCTTTTTCGCTGATTGGGATGGTTGATTTTCGCAATATTTGCAATACCGTTGTTATGTTTAGCCTGAGTTTTTTCCGGTTTTGGTTTTGAGTTGATGCCAGTTTGAGCGAGGGTTTATTTGCGCGTATTATGCAAAAAATATCGATGCCAATGGTGTCGAAAAACAGTTGGAGCACCCTGAGTTTGCTTTCATCAAGGGTTTCGCCGAATTCGCTGCCGATGAAAGCGATCAAATCGTCGTAAATATAAAACGGCTGTTCGGCTATTTTTTTAATGATGCCCTGAAACAGTTTTACGGTTTTTTGGTTGAGGGTGATGTCGGTGGGTGGAGTTTTTTCGCCGTTCAAAAAACAGTAGAGGTAACTCAGATACATTTTTTTGCGGGTGCGGGCTGTTTCGCGGCAAAAACCGAGTTCGGGCTCCAGTTCTTTGAGCGATAGGGGCGCAGAGCCGATTCCGTAGAGTTTTAGCACGAAGCTGGCCTGCAAATGCGCGGGTATAGAATCAAAATATTCGCTGGCAATGGTTTTAAACAAATCGAGGAAGCCTTGGTTTTGCATGATGCAGTAGTTTTTTTTTAGTTGGCAGAAGTTAGAAAGGAGTGGGGCTGGGGCAGCAAATCCGGGCCGGAGATTTCGGCCGGCACCAAAACTTTTTTGTTTTGAGCCGATGATTTACGAATGAAAGCCTGAAGAAACATTATAGATAACAAAATTCTCTACAAATATACACTTATCGATTTATATATATGAAGATTGTGGCTGATATTTTAATAAATATAAGAAAATGATGCGGTGTTTAGTTTTGTGGGCTTAGTTTTGTTTTAATCCGACCGAAAAATGGATTTTTTCGTCGAACGTTTTTTTGAAATAACGTTCGTCGCTAAATAATTTGTAGATAAATTGATTATTTGAAATTGGAAATTCGTTTCTTATTTCTTTAATGATTTCAACAGCTTTCATTTTGCCTGTGGGGCTTGTTTTCAAAAGTTCAATAATTTTCGTTCGAATTTTTATTCTGATTTCAGATTCTTTTTTGGGAGGGATATTCCTTTTGGGTTTTATGGGCAAATCGGGATAACGGCTTTGCCACTCGGGCAATATATAGGTTTTTCTTTCGAAACTAGCATAATTGGATGGATCGAAAACTGTTAAACAATTAATGTTAATAATGGTCAGAAGCGAACTTCGTTTTAAATCGGGATGTAGTAGCTCCATTTCGCTGATAATTTCTTTTCCGGTGGTGGGTTTGTTGTGGCGGCGCATTATTTTTCGCAGCGATTCGGAAATGGTGTCGGTAGTAATATCCCATTCGCTTAAGCTCCAATAGCGGGTTTTCCCGATGCTTTTTAGTTTGTTTGGACGTTGAAGTTTAATATTGTTTCGGGTATAATTATGGTGTTTGATGTTATGATATGAGGTGTTTAGCTCTTTTATTATTTCATCGATGTGCATTGCCCTGTTGTTTTGTTTTAGTATTTTATATACTAAATCGTTCACACTGGTGTATTTGTCTATCTTTTTTTGATAATAGAGTTGGTTTGAGATTTCTATGGATTCTATTTGCGGAAAGATTTGCAGGGCCATTTTTATATAATCGGGCTTAGTGTCGGGTTCTGTTTTTTCGACTTGGGCTGTTAGTTCCTCCAGCGTGAGGCGATACGGTTCGTTCAGTATTATTTTTTTTACCAGAAACGCGGTTTTAAGAAATTCCGTTTGTGTTTCTTTTTCCGTAAAAAACAGTTTGACATTAAATTTTTCCCGAACCGTGTAATCGCATTGCCTGATGCCTATTACATCTAAAAACAGTGTCAACACCTTTTCTTTTTCGGCATCGAAGCTCTCGTGCAATTCGCCTGAAAAATATTCTTTAATACTCTCGTATGTATGAATTGGTATTGAACGCAGTTTGAGGATGGTGGTCCGCATTAATTTTGATGCCTCGGGTGTTATCCATTCAGTAGCTCTTAAACGTGTTTCGTTTGTTAATAATGCATGAAGTCTGGTTGTATAATTTCTAATAATTTGCCGGGCACGTTCGCGTGTAATATCATTTTCTTCACCGATCTTCTGAAAGGTATATTTTACGGAATCGATGCCATAATAGGGGAAAATAAACTGATGTTTGAAACGCGATTTATGTAACGAAAAATACTCGTTGGCAACGTTTTTAAACATTTCCAAAAAACTTTGATCTGTTGTTGTGATCGGTTTTTTGAGTAATTTTTCAATGCGTATAATTTTTTCAAAATCCATTCCGAGTTCATCCCGGTCGGCAATAATATCTCTCTTTAATTCATAAAAATAATGCAGTTTCATAAAGCCAACATTAGGAAAATCTGCAAAATCTGAGAACGGCAGTTCAATAATGTCTTTAAAAGTATGCAAGTCGGCATATTTTAGAGTAAGAAAAAGATATCTTACTACATGCCCTTCTAAATAATCGACAGGAATATTTAAAATGGTTTCGCTTACAGGATGCTTCTCCAAAAGCGTTTTAATATTTCGCTGCATGTTAATGCAGCGTCTTTCCGGTTTGTTATACATTTTATGTCAAATTTTATACAACAAATTTACACTTAACAATTAGTTTTTTTGAAGAAAAGTGAATGTTTTTTATAAAAAATAGTTGCGGGAGAAACCCAACAAAAGAAGCGGGGGAGAAAAACTTTTGAGCCCATCCCAACGCGATGGATAGCGTATAATTTGCGATTTAACCCATCCCAACGCGATGGATCGCCTAAAATTTGCGATTTAGCCCATCCCAACGCGATGGATTGAGTATAATTTGCGATTTAGCCCATCCCAACGCGATGGATTGAGTATAATTTGCGATATAACCCATCCCAACGCGATGGATAGCGTAAAATTTTTTTTTTGAAGCAAACCAGCGGAACAAATGCTCCCGAAAAAGCTTTTTAACGGAGTCCGAAAAAAAGTTTTTAAGGCTTAACATTTTTTAACTAAAATCATTTGGTTTCGCCTCTTCAAATTTGTATCTTTATAGTCTTGAGTTGTTAGCATAAAATTGAAACTTAATATTCACCTCATAAATTCAACCCTATGAAAAAATATTTCGGAATTAATCATCATGAAAATGTTACCAAAGATAATTTCAAATTAACCAACTCCCTCCAGGAAAAACATTATATAAAAATTGTCCCCGAAGCCGGCGATGCCGATTTCGATGCTATGATAGCCGCGTTCAAGCCGCATCATTTGCGTTGGATCGATGGATATGCAAATTGGAAAAGCGCATTCGATGCGTCGATCGGGAAAACGATTGAATTAAGCACTATGTTCGACACCCTGACGCACGAAAAAATGCCTGTATGGGAGAATAAGGTCTATTTGGTATATCCCGAAGGCAGCGCTAAGGCAAAGGCATTGCTGCCGCATAAAAGAAAACCTTATATTGCCGGAGCTCAATTAGACCGCATCACTGCGCTTAATTCGCTCACCACGAGCATTGGCAGCGATGCATCTTTGACTGCTATTAAAGCTGAGATAGTGGCTTTCTATAATACAATATTTCAATGCTATGAAGACAACGGAGCTGCCAAAAAAGCCGTTGCCAAGGCTTCGGAAGACCTTGAAGACCTCAGGATAGAAATATGTCAGGCCTTGTTTGCCAACGAAGGTGCGCTGATGATAAAATTCAGCGCCAATCCAGCGCGCATCGATACCTTTTTCGATGTACATGCCATGCGTCAGGCAGCCAAAAAACCCAGCGACGACGGCGGCATGGATATCGATCTGGAACCCCTCGAAATCAAATTGCTCGACCTGCACTTTCAGGGCACTGAAGTGTGGGCATTTACCAACAACGGCGATCACGATGCCTGCCTGTTTTTTAGCGATAAGCCCGACCTCACCGAAGTGCCCGACACCTATAAATACGTTCGCGGCCCCGACGAAACCGTGCAGGTTGATCTAAACACTATTCCCTCAACCTATCGTTATGCCTACGTTGCAAACCTCAGTCCCGACGACGAAGGCTCCGTAAATATAGTGGAAGTGTAAAAAACAAAGTATTCATGGCTTTCATTTCCCCGGCAAGCAATTGTCGGGGTTTTTTTTTGGAAAAGAAACCCTTTGCGCCCCTTTGCGCAACTTCTTCGCGCCCTTCGCGGTTAAAAAAAGAATTTTCTCTGTGTATCTCCGTGTAAAACCTCTGTGAAACTCTGTTGTAAAGAAAAAAGTTAGCCACAAAGCCACACAAAGAAACCACTAAGCTCCACAAAGAAAAAAGATTTAGTATATTTGATGTTTGAAACAAATAATTTTAAATAGCTGCTGAAAAAACCATAAACAAATGAATCGAAAAATTATAATCCTGTTTTTATTTGGTTTTGCCTTGTTGGGATGCAAAAAGGAAAGTGTAACACAAAGACCGGAGTTTATCGGGTTTTGGACTTGTGTTCATAATGAAGATTTTTCATACGATATTAGTATTAACCAGAATGGAAATGGCATTTATCAGGAACATAATAAGGAAGGTGGTGGAGGAGGAGCTTCAATTATAGGAGATGCAAGAGCTGATGATAAAAAACTAAAAATTGGGAGTCTTCATCATTTCACAATTACAGAATATCCTCATCAGATCGATACCACCGGATCAAATATTTGGACACCGGTTAAGGGTAGTTCCTGGTTAAAAAAGGCTAATTGGAAAATGACTTTAAAAGGCCCGAATTTTTATATGGGCGACGGCGCTTATTATAAAGCCGATTATTGAAAGGAATGTTTGAATAATAAAAATATCCAAGCAAATGAAAAGACTAATAATCATTCTGTTTTGTTTTGCCTTGTTGGGATGCAAAAAAGAAAGTGTAACTCAAAGACCGGAGTTTATTGGCTATTGGTATTGTGATTTTAATCAAGATTTTAAATACAGCATCAGCATTGATGAAGATGGTAACGCAGTTTACCAAGAGCATAATATGGAAGGAGGGGGAGACGGAGCTTCCATACAAGGAAAGGCAAGAGCTGATGATAAAAAACTAAAAATTGGGAGTCTTCATCATTTCACTATAACAGAATACCCTCAACAGATCGATACTACCGGTTCTGTTATCTGGACATTGACAAAAAATGGTTCTACGGCAAAAAAAGCCAATTGGAAAATGACTTTAAAAGGCCCGAATTTTTATTTGGGCGACGGCACATACTATAAAGCCGATTATTGAAAACGGAATCTCTAAAAAAAGGCCCCCACTCTCATGGAAGCCTTCATTTTTCAAATAATCAAACTTTCAACCCAACTATTCACTATTATCTATTATCTATTAACTTTCTTCAGCGCTTCGTCGGTAGCCTTCAGCATCGGATCTATCGATATGCCTTGCCCCACGGCATGTTTCATCCAAACTTCGGGTATCGGGCGTCCGTAAGTATAAATGCGCATAATTTCGTTCGCGAAATTCTTATCCTTTATGTAGCCTTCAATTTGGAACTGAATCAGCTGTCCCACGGGGTAAGCCGACAAATACAAAGGATCATCTATCATGTGCGAATAAATTGCCAACAGCGGACAATCTTTCACGCCCAACACGTCGGCGTAATATTTGTTCCAAACATCTTTTGCATTCTGTATCACGGCAGCTTTCAGCTCGGCTTTGGTTGCTTTGGGATGTTGGTAGAGCCATTTCCAGGTATTCATATCCACCAGCGAAACGCCCATAATTTCGTAGCACGACCAGAAATTATCCAGCGTTTGGTTATAATCTTTCAGCGGGTCATCGTTTTTGATGCCGAGCAAATCCAGGTCGCGTTTCTGAAACACAAATGCCAGAGCTTCGGTAAAAGCGGTGTTTGGCACACCTGCCAGCGAATAATAATCCACGTCGTACATCGACAGGGTTTGTTCCACATTGTGACCGAATTCGTGGCAGGCGATGTTATAACCTTTATAATTCCATCCTTCTTTGGGGAATTTGGTGCGCAGGTGCGACAAGTCGCCTTTCATTTGTGTACCCCAGGCGTGTCCCGATCCGCGTGCCGGGTCGACCGATACTTTGGATGCAATAAAATCGGCTTTCTCTTTGGTGAATTGCAGTTTCATCAAAATGTTCGGCAAATCGTTCTGGAAATCTTCCACGTTCTTATATTTTGCTCTCACCTTGTTGGTGAGTTCGTCTTCCGATATATTACTTCTTGGCTTAAATCCGTCGTACCAAATATCGAAGGGTTCCAGTTTCCGTTTCACCCGGGCCTGAATTAACTGGGCCACTTGTTTTATTTCGGGTTTGGTAATAAAATCGATGAACAATTTTTCGAGTTCGGCCTGTGGAATTTCCATTTCCTGTTCAAATTTCCGTTGAATATAGGTCGGATACTGCGGATTGTATTTATCTATGCCTTGCAACGAATTAAATATGCCCAGCATCTTGGCGTAGCGTGTGTCTGGTTCGGGCGTATTGCTCACTTCCTTGCCGTTTCGGGTAACCTTGTTGGTAACAGGATTCCACTGCACCGAAGGATTATTTATCACGCTGTCGGGTATGTCCTGATTGATAATATGCAACATCACCTGATAGATCATCTTTTGTTTCTCCAAACCTTTATCGCCGGTGTAGTGCGATTTCAGTTCGTCGCGCAAACCCCAATGCGTAATAAGTTTTAGTTCTTTGGGGAACAGCGATTGGTTTTTATCGTCCACCAGGTTGCCCATGTAAATATTATAGGCCGAAATATAGTTGTCGGCAGCCGTGTATGCATCCGAATACTTTTGCAGCACATCGGCAGGCACCCGCGAGGTATACAGATCGCCCAGGCGTGCAAAGGCCCATTGTTTGCGGTCCCATTTCGGGCTCAGGTCTTTCTTTTCCTGCAGGCTGTAGCAGGGAAAATTCAATATGGTGATAAAAGCAATTTTGTTGGCAAAAAAATCGTCGTTCATGTGAGCGGTGGGTTCGTAAGCTCCGAAAAGGTCGTCGATGGGTATCATTTCGCCTTTATCGATGTGCAACGGACGTTTCAGGTCGAGACTGATGCGGTTGAAGTTTCCGAACAGTATTTCGAGGTTCGTTTCCAAACGCTGAAACAACTCGTCGAGTTTTTTATCGTCGCCCATGTAATTATCCAGGCAAAATTGTTTAAAATCGGCATCCTTACCGTCGGTTTTCACCCACAAAGCAGCAGCTTGAGTAACGCCGCGGGTAATTTTTTCTTTTTGTTTTTCCCCGTATTTTGCCACAAGTTGATTTACGGTCGAATCAACCGTTGTTTGCTGTACTGAGCTCATGTTTTTGGTGGTTTTGATGTTCCTGTGACATTGCGCAACCAGCAGTGCCAGCGGGATAAATAATAGAACAATAAACTTTTTCATAAAGTAAAAAGATTAAATGAATAAAGAAAATAGAAATTAACTAAACCAAAAGTAAATAAAAAATCAGAGATACTAAAAAATCAGAGTTTAATTTCTTCTCCGTTTTTATTGAAGAAATGATATTCCAAAAAATGGTAGGTATTTGAGAACGACAGCGGAATCCATTTTTTATAGGTGAAATACCATTTGGTATGTATAGATATCAAGCCTTTGGTGAGGTGAGCATACAAAAACGGGTGAACGATAAGCTTCAAACTGGTTTCGTTTTGCTCATGAAGCAAATAGTTTATCTGATTTTCGATATCTTCCACCAACGAAACGCTGGCTCTTATCTCGCCGGTTCCTTCGCACACGGGGCATTTTTCCAATATCTGTACATTCGTTTCCGGCCGCACCCGTTGCCGGGTGATTTGCACCACACCAAATTTGCTTGGAGGCAAAATGGTATGTTTGGCGTTGTCGGGTTTCATTTCCAGTTGCAGCTTCTCAAAAAGCATGCGACGGTTGCTTGCAATGTGCAGATCGATAAAATCGATTGAAATAATGCCTCCCATATCGCGCAAACGCAATTGGCGGGCAATTTCGGTAGCTGCTTCCATGTTCACTTCCATGGCATTCATCTCCTGACTGTTTTCCGAGCTGCTGCGGTGGCCGCTATTCACGTCGATCACGTGCATGGCTTCCGTATGTTCTATGATGAGATACGCACCGTTTTTAAAGGTAACCTTTTTCCCGAAAGCGTTGCGGATCTGCTTATCGATGCCGAAATGTTCGAAAATGGGTTCCTTGCCTTTATATAACTTGATGATATCAACTTTATCGGGCGCGATAGTTTTTAAATAGTTTCGGAGTTCTTCAAATATGGCAACATCGTTCACATGGATGCTGTTGAAGGTTTCGTTGAGCAGGTCGCGCAAAATAACCGAGGTGCGGTCAATTTCGCTTAATATTTTTTTTGGTGCCCGGGTAGCTTCCAAACGTGCCACCAGCGATTCCCATTTTTGAACCAGGTCTTCCAGGTCGGCAATAAGTTCGGCAACTTTTTTGTTTTCGGCCACAGTGCGGATGATGATACCGAAATTTTTCGGCTTGATGCTCATCACCAATCTTTTCAAACGGTTGCGGTCGTCGTTGTTCTTTATTTTTTGTGAAATAGAAACCCGGTCCGAAAACGGCACCAACACCAGATAGCGTCCGGCGATGGCCAGCTCCGAAGTAATTCGCGGACCTTTGTTCGAAATAGGTTCTTTGGCGATCTGCACGGGAATTTCCTGGTTGGCCGAAAGTATGCTGGAAATTTTTCCCGACTTTTCAATATTTTTTTCAAAAACAATATTATCGCTCGTAAGCGGAACTGCTTTTGCGTTGATTGCGTTCTTTGTAAATTTAATTAATGAGTTGATTTGTGGTCCGAGGTCGAGATAATGCAAAAAAGCATCTTTTTCATAACCCACATCCACAAAGGCAGCGTTCAATCCGGGTACCAATCGTTTGATTTTCCCAAGATAGATATCGCCAACCGAGTACGAGTTGTTATTTTTTTCTTTATGAAGTTCAACAAGTTTTTTATTCTCGAGCAGCGCGATAACAACTTCCGAAGGGCCTGAATCGATGATTAGCTCCCTATTCACAGGTATGATTTTTTTTGAATTTTAATAATAATAAAGACTATGCCGAATATAGCCATTCGGCTTAGGATAAAAAATAGCTGCCTTAATTGCATTACGAAGTAATAGAATTAAGGCAGTTAATAACAGCAAATGATTATTTTTTCTTATGCCTGTTTTTCCTCAAACGTTTTTTGCGTTTGTGAGTCGACATCTTGTGTCTTTTTCTTTTTTTTCCGCTTGGCATAACTAATTTTATTTACTTATTTCTTTACGCTTTTTTTAACTTCGTTTAAGAAAACCTTAGCTGGTTTGAACGAAGGAATAAAGTGTGCAGGGATAACAATAGTTGTATTTTTCGAAATGTTTCTGCCTGTTTTTTGTGCGCGTTTTTTAACGATAAAGCTTCCAAAGCCTCTTAAATAAACGTTGTCACCTTTAACCATTGCTGTTTTTACAGTTTCCATGAAAGCTTCTACTGATGCTTGAACTGCAACTTTTTCGATTCCTGTTTTGGTAGCGATTTCTGCTACGATTTCTGCTTTTGTCATAATAATTTTATTTTTAAATTAATTTTTACAGTTTTGATATACTTAGTTTTAAGTTTTCAATTCGGGCTGCAAATATAAGACAATTTTTTAAAAGCAATAAATTTTTCTATTTTTTTTTGGCTAATTATATAATTTTGCCATTCTTACATTATCTCATGAGCTTTTCCGAAATTCTTCTAAACTGGTATTACATTAATAAACGCGATTTACCGTGGCGCAGTACAAATAATATTTATTTTATCTGGGTTTCCGAAATAATACTTCAGCAAACTCGTGTCGAGCAAGGCTTAAGCTATTACAATAAATTTATAAAAAATTTTCCTGATATTTTTTCTTTGGCAAATGCCTCTGAGGAAAATGTTTTAAAAACGTGGCAGGGATTGGGGTATTACACACGAGCCCGAAATATGCATGCTGCTGCAAAGCAGATCGTAGAAGACCATAATGGTATTATTCCTGCTTCCTACAACGAAATAATAAAGATTAGAGGAATCGGCAAATATACGGCTGCTGCCATATTATCATTCGGATATAATTTACCATATCCGGTTTTGGATGGAAATGTAAAAAGAGTTGTTTCACGCTATTTTGCGATTAAAAATGATATTTCACTTCCCGAAACTGAAATAAAGTTGAGAAAAAAACTAGATGCACTATTTGATAAAAACAAACCTGCTGATTTTAATCAGGCTATCATGGAATTTGGTGCTTTATATTGCAAACCGGGCATTCCCGATTGCACTAATTGTATTTTTAAAGAAAAATGTAAAGCATTTACTGAAGGAAAGGTAATGGAGATTCCTTTTAATCCCTCGAAGACCAAAATAAGTCAGCGATTTTTTTATTATGTGATTCCGCAATGTGATAAAACTAAAACTACTTTTACATATTTGGTTAAGCGCGAAAAAAAGGATATCTGGAAAAACATGTTCGAATTTCCCCTCATCGAATTGGATCATGATAGCACTATCGAAAATTTCTTCAAATCATCAGAATTCAAAAAAATATTTTCCGGAAATTCAGTTAAATTCATTTCAGCATCTCAGGTAATAGTTCATAAGCTGAGCCATCAATTGATCCGGGCTCGGTATATTCACATTAAAATTCAAAAAGAGATCAATTATCCGGGTTTCATAAAAGTTCTAAATAATGAATTTAAAAATTATCCTGTCTCCCGATTAATTGAGAAATATTTGAAGGATGAAAACCTCTTTAATTTATGACTAAAGAATAAAAAACGATAATTTTTTTGAAAATTTGCATGAATTAAAAAAAACTACTACTTTTGCACTCCCAATTGAAATTCCTCCCTAGCTCAGTTGGTTAGAGCATCTGACTGTTAATCAGAGGGTCGCTGGTTCAAGTCCAGCGGGGGGAGCAAAGCCGCGATAGCGGCTTTTTTTATAATTTTACAATAGATTGTAAAGTTTGTAGTTGAATAGTTAATTAAAATTATCAGGCAATGAAAAAAATATTAGGAATCGGAAATGCCTTGGTTGATATCATGACTATATTGGAAAATGAAGATTTTCTGAATAAGTTTAATTTGCAAAAAGGCAGTATGCAATTAGTCGATGGAGATTTTTCTTCACAAGTACTGCATCATGCAAATGATATGCGAAAGGAACTCTCATCAGGAGGTTCTGCTGCAAATACAATTCATGGCTTAGCCAATTTAGGAATATCAACATCTTTCGTTGGGAAAACAGGTAAAGATAATTATGGCCGTTTTTTTGCTGACGATATGAGGAACATTGGTATTAATCCGATGCTTTTCGAAGGAAATGCTGAAACAGGTCGTGCTATAGCCTTAATAACTCCTGACTCAGAACGAACATTTGCCACTTATTTGGGTTCAGCTATTGAACTTACAGCCGATGATTTATCGGAAGAGATATTTGCCGGTCATGACTATTTTTATATAGAAGGTTATTTGGTTCAAAATCGTGAACTTATTTTAAAGGCAGTTCAATTAGCAAAACAATTGAACATCAAAATTTTTCTTGATCTGGCTAGTTATAATGTTGTAGAGCAAAACCTCGGTTTTTTGAAAGATATCGTTACTAACTATGTCGACATTGTTTTTGCCAATGAAGAAGAAGCAAAAGCTTTCACGGGAAAAGAACCTGAAGAAGCTTTGGATGAAATTGCAGAGATTTGTGAAATTGCTGTTGTTAAGGTTGGAAAACGTGGCTCATTGATAAAATACGAAGGTCAGGTTTATAAAATAGACCCGATAGTATGCAAT
This sequence comes from uncultured Bacteroidales bacterium, assembly GCA_903913285.1. Classification (GTDB taxonomy): domain Bacteria; phylum Bacteroidota; class Bacteroidia; order Bacteroidales; family CAIWKO01; genus CAIWKO01. Next base: position 14,197 of record CAIWKO010000002.1, read on the forward strand.
TGCATTGATACGACCGGGGCCGGTGATTCATATTCTGCCGGATTTATTTACGGATTATCCTGCGGTTATTCGCTTGATAAATGCGGAGCTATTGGTTCACTCATGTCGGGCAAGGTTATTGAGGTTATTGGGGCGAAAATGAACGATTCTCAATGGAAAGAAATAAAAATGCATATCTCAAAAATTGTAGAATAAATTCGGTCTTAAAAATCAAAACGGTTAGAAATTAAATGAAAAGCAAATATTCTGCAGAAATTATTTAAAATGTTGGTTTACGGTGTTTATTTAGTCATATAAATTTTTAACTTTGCAAACCTTTTTCAGAAAAAGAGTTTAATTCATTAATAATTAATAATAAAATGAAGGTATATCAGACAAACGAAATTAAAAACATTGCACTGATTGGTGGCGCTAAAGCCGGGAAAACCACGTTGGCAGAATGTATGCTTCTTGAAGGCGGAGTTATTAACAGACGAGGTTCTGTTGAAGATAAGAACACAGTTTCCGATTACCGTGAAATTGAGTTAGAACGTCAGAATTCAGTTTTCTCAACGGTTTTATACACTGAATTTGCAGGAAAGAAGATTAATATCATTGACAACCCAGGATTTGACGATTTTATTGGAGAAGTTTTTTCGGCTCTTAAAGTTTGCGAAACAGCTCTTATGGTTATCAATGCACAAAACGGGGTGGAAGTTGGAACCGAAATTACCTGGAGGTACACTACCCGTCAGCATGTTCCTGTTGTTTTTGTTGTAAATCAATTGGAGCACGAAAAAGCAAATTTTGACGAAAATATACGTCAACTTAAAAACCAATTTGGTGCTAAAGTTACTATTGTTCAGTACCCGGTTAATACAGGTGTTGGTTTCGATTCAATAATTGATGTATTGAAAATGAAAATGTATAAATTCGGGAAAGACGGAAAATCAGAAATTCTTGATATTCCGGCTGCCGAACAAGCTAAAGCCGAAGAATTGCATTCTACATTAATCGAAGCTGCAGCTGAAAGCGATGAATCATTGATGGAAATATTTTTCGATAAAGGAACATTGTCGGAAGAAGAATTATATAAAGGATTAAAACTTGGAATTACAAACAGAAATCTTTTCCCGGTACTTTGTACTTCATCAAAGCTGAATATTGGTGTTGCCCGTTTATTGGAGTTTATTGCAAATTCAACTCCTTCACCCGATGAAGTAACATGTCCGAAAACAATCGATGGTAAAGATATTCCATGCAAAGCAAGTAATCCTACTACTGCATTTATTTTCAAGACTTCTATTGAAACCCATATCGGTGAAGTTTCTTATTTTAAAGTTCTTTCAGGCGAAGTTTCCGAAGCATTGGATATGGTGAACGCCGATAACGGAACAAAAGAAAGAATTTCTCAAGTTTATGTTTGTGCCGGTAAAAATCGCGAAAAGATAGCAAAGGTGGTTGCCGGTGATATTGCTGCCACCATTAAATTAAAGAGTTCTTTTACGAACAACACGCTCAATCTTCCTAAAAGTCCTGATATTCAGGCTCAGCCTATCGAATTTCCGAATCCGAAATATCGTGCTGCTATAAAGGCAGTAAATACTGCTGATGATGAAAAATTAGGCGGAATTTTAAACGATATGCGCAGAGTTGATCCAACGCTTATTCCGGAATACTCAAAAGAACTGCGTCAACTTATTTTGCACGGACAAGGCGAATTGCATCTTACTATTGCAAAATGGCAGATCGAAAAGATCAATAAGATTGAGATAGAATTTTTGCCTCCGCGTATTCCATATCGCGAAACTATTACGAAATCTGCAAAATCGGTTTATCGTCATAAGAAACAATCTGGTGGTGCAGGTCAGTTTGGTGAAGTTCATATGCTTATTCAACCTTTCTCTGAAAATATGGTTGACCCTACCGAATTTCCTATCAGAGGTCGCGAAGACCATGAATTGGCATGGGGGGGGAAATTAATATTCCACAACTGTATTGTTGGTGGTGCTGTGGATGCGCGCTTTATGCCTGCCATCCTTAAAGGTGTTATGGAAAAAATAGAAGAAGGTCCGCTCACAGGTTCTTATGCACGAGATATTGCAGTTTATATCTATGACGGAAAAATGCACCCGGTAGATTCAAATGAAATTTCATTTAAACTCGCCGGTCGTAATGCTTTTAGAGAAGCTTTTAAAAATGCCGGTCCCAAAATTCTGGAGCCCATCTACGAAATAGAGGTTATTGTTCCTGAAGATAAAATGGGTGATGTGATGACTGATTTGCAAAGCCGCAGAGCCGTAATCATGGGGATGTCGAGCGAAGGTACCTATCAGAAGATTCTTACAAAAGTACCATTGGCCGAAATGAACAGATATTCTACAGCTTTAAGTTCTATTACCAGCGGCAGAGCTACCTACGGAATGAAATTCTCAGAATATACTCAGGTTCCGGGTGATGTTCAGACACAATTGCTCAAAGCATACGAAGAACAGGAAAAAGACGAAGAATAGTATTAATATTTGTAAAGCAAAACCTGCCTCAATCTGGCAGGTTTTTTTGTATACATTCGACAATAAATTCGCTATTTTTGCATTTATATTCCAATACGAATCTTCTTGTACGATAAATAATATTGATGAAAAAAATTGATTTTTATATAATCAAAAAATTTTTAAGTACTTTTTTTCTTGCTTTATCTTTGATAATTATTATTGTCATCATTTTCGATATATCCGAAAACATTGATGATCTAATCAAGTCAGAGGCTCCTCTTTCTGAAATAATCTTTGTTTATTATCTCAATTTCATTCCTTATTTCATTAATTTGTTTAGTCCGTTATTTACATTTATTGCTGTTATCTTTTTTACTTCAAAAATGGCATCTCAGACAGAGATCGTTGCAATTTTAGGAAGCGGAATAAGTTTCAGAAGAATGCTACGTCCATACATGATAACAGCAACTTTTCTCACAATATTATCTTTCTATCTGGCCAATTTCTTAATTCCTTTAACCAATAAGAACCTTCTCAATTTTAAAATTCAATATATAAAGAACAAGTATCACAATACCAACCGTAATATTCACATGCAAATATCGCCGGGTACTTTTATTTATGTTGAAGGCTATAATGTTGATGATAATATTGGAACACGGTTTACTATGGAGCGTTATAATAACGGAATACTTTATTATAAAATGGCAGCAAGCAACATTAGGTGGGATAGCATAAAACAAAAATGGGCAATTAATAACTATTCTATACATTTGATAAACGGTTATCAGGAAAAGTTATTTTCAGGATTTAAAAAAGATACAGCTTTGAATTTAACTCCCGAGGATTTCCAGCGAAAATCTGATGATCTCGATGTTATGAATTTTATGCAACTTCGAAAATTCATTAAGGATGAACGATTGAAAGGCTCTGAAAATATAAGGTTCTACGAAGTTGAAAAGCATAAACGAATTGCATCTCCGTTTGCAACTTACATTTTAACGCTTATTGGGGTTTCTGTTTCGAGCCGAAAGGTGAGGGGAGGCATCGGTATGCATATTGCCTTTGGTTTAGCCCTGACGTTCCTGTATATTCTATTTATGCGTATTACCGAAACTTTGGCTACTTATGGAAGTTGGCCACCCTTTATTGCAGTTTGGCTTCCCAATATCTTTTTTGCCTGTATAGGGTTTTATTTATTGCGAAAAGCTCCGAAATAAATTTACAAACAACCTTGCCATATTTGAAGATCCCTGAAAGTGCTTTTTAGATCAACTTTCTTTTCAAAAATTCCATAAATGGCAGATCCGCTTCCGCTCATCGAAGCATACAGAGCTCCTTTGTCGTAAAGTTTGTTTTTTATTTGTTCCAGTTCAGGATATTTCTTAAAAACAGCAGTCTCAAAATCATTTTTAAGGTGTTGACGCCAGGTTCTAATATTTTGCTTTAAGATTTCACAGATAGAGTATTCAGCATCTTTCGGAATGACGGAACTATATGCTTCTGCAGTCGAAATGGCAATTTCAGGTTTAATAATTGCAATTTCAAGCCCTTTTATAGGAAGATCGATGGGAAGTAAATAATCGCCTTTTCCAGTGGCAAACGAAGGATGGTTGGTAATAAAAAACGGACAATCGCTCCCTAGTTTGGCTGCATAACTGAGCAAAATTTCGGTGTTCAGACCCAGTGAAAATAGTTCGTTCAGAGTTTTAAGGGTAAAGGCTGCGTCGGACGATCCTCCTCCCAGGCCTGCTCCGTGTGGAATTTTTTTATAAAGATATAAAGATACAGGTGGCAGATCGAATTCTTTTTTAAGCAACTCGTAAGCTTTATAACAGAGATTGTTTTCAACCTTACAGCCGATATTATTGCCTGCTATGAAAAATGAATTTGTTTTTGCAGGAATAATTTCAAGCATATCTGTCCATCCAACCGGAACCATCACGCTCTCAATATTGTGAAATCCATCGGCACGTTTGCTGACAATTTGTAAGCCTAAGTTTATTTTACAATTCGGAAAGACAAGCATTGCTTTTTTAGCAAAAATACTTAAAAATTCAGAATACTAAATATAGAATGCCGAAACTGACTCTAACATTAAACCAATGCTGAAATCAAATACTTAATTTGTAAGGTATTTTAATTAAGATTTACGCTATCGTGAAGGCAATGAGGGGTGTCTATCATAAAAGATTCAAATTAAAGGTAGTATAAAGTAGATTGTGTAAACAGGTTTAAAGGAGAGTTTGCTTGTGCTAAAGTGGAGCGTAGCGGAACGAAGCACAAGCAAACTCTGGGATTTTTTATTTACTTTTAAACCAAATACTAATATGGAAAACAAAA
>CAIWKO010000003.1 GCA_903913285.1 uncultured Bacteroidales bacterium
GGAATCACAATAAGTCCTTATGTATTTACAGCCCCTTCAGTTGGGACATATACTGTAACTGCTGTAAGTGATGCCAACTGCACCGGAACATCGTTATCAGGTTCGGCAACGGTATCAGAAAATACATTACCAACAGCAACTCTAAGCGGTGGTGGAACCGTATGTGCCGGCGCTACATTACCAAATGTGAGTATTGCGCTTACAGGAACTCCAAATTGGAGTTTAACTTACGCAATAGACGGTACACCTCAAACCCCTGTTACCGGAATTACAACAAGTCCTTATGTATTTACAGCCCCTTCAGTTGGGACCTATACTGTAACTGCTGTAAGTGATGCCAACTGTACCGGAACATCATTTTCAGGTTCTGCAACAGCAGCAGAATATGCCGTACTATCGGCAACTATAAGCGGTGGTACAACTCCCATTTGCTATAATGCAGATCCTGGAACATTTTCAGCTACTGGCATTGGTGGCACAGGTTCTTATACATACTTATGGTTTAAAAATGGTTTAACAACCGGAATTACAACACAAACTTATGATCCTGGAAATCTCACAACAACTCCAAATTCATTCTATTGTGATGTTACGAGTGGATCTTGTGGAACTGTTAGTACTCCTACTACAACAATAAATTTTGAAACAGAAATACCGGTAATCACTTGCCCGACTGACATCAACGCTAATAATGTTGCAGGGGTTTGTTATGCCAATGTTTCGATTATTGATCCAACAGCTACTGATAATTGTTCTACTACATTTACTTTTACAGGTATTCGTTCCGATGCAGCTCTCTTGACAGCTGTTTACCCTGTGGGGACTACTACTATTACGTGGACGGCTAAAGATGAGGCAGGAAATATATCTGCAAGTTGTGATCAAACAGTTACAGTTACTGATAATGAAATACCTTCCATCACCTGTGCAAACGATCAGACTCAAACTGCTGATCCCGGTGTTTGTAAGGCTGCCATTACTGTCGTGGCTCCTGCTACTGATGATAATTGCAGTGTTGCTACCGTTGTTAATGACTTCAACAATACGGCTGATGCAAGTGATACGTATCCGGTTGGTACAACTACTGTTGTTTGGACTGTTACGGATATTCATGGTAATACAAATACTTGTTCACAATTGATCACAGTTACCGATAATGAAATTCCTTCAATCACCTGTGCAAACGATCAGACTCAAACTGCCGATCCCGGTGTTTGTAAGGCTGCTGTTACTGTCGTGGCTCCTGCTACTGATGATAATTGCAGTGTAGCTTCCGTTGTTAATGACTTCAACAATACGGCTGATGCAAGTGATATGTATCCGGTTGGTACAACTACTGTGGTTTGGACTGTTACGGATGTTCATGGTAATACAAATACTTGTTCACAATTGATCACAGTTACCGATGATGAAATTCCTTCTATAACTTGTGCTGGCGATCAGACTCAAACTGCTGATCCGGGTGTATGCAAGGCTGCTGTTACTGTTTTAGCACCTATTGCAACCTCCGATAATTGCGGTGTAGCAACTGTTTTGAACGATTATAATGGAACTACTGATGCAAGTGACACATATCCTGTTGGTACAACTACTGTGGTTTGGACTGTTACAGATGTTCATGGTAATACAAATACTTGTTCACAATTGATTACAGTTACCGATAATGAAATTCCTTCCATCACATGTGCAAACGATCAGACTCAAACTGCCGATCCCGGTGTTTGTCAGGCTGCCGTTACTGTCGTGGCTCCTGCTACTGATGATAATTGCAGTGTAGCTTCCGTTGTTAATGACTTCAACAATACGGCTGATGCAAGTGATACGTATCCGGTTGGTACAACTACTGTGGTTTGGACTGTTACGGATATTCATGGTAATACAAATACTTGTTCACAATTGATCACAGTTACCGATAATGAAATTCCTTCCATCACCTGTGCAAACGATCAGACTCAAACTGCCGATCCCGGTGTTTGTCAGGCTGCTGTTATTGTCGTTGCTCCAACTACCTCAGATAATTGCGGTGTAGCAAATGTTGTAAACGACTTTAATGGAACTGCTGATGCAAGTGACACATATCCTGTTGGAGCAACCACTGTAGTATGGACTGTTACGGATGTTCACGGAAATACGAATACCTGTAACCAAATTATTACAGTTACTGATAATGAAAAACCAACAATAATTTGTGGTTCTGCTATTACACAAGCAAATGACTCCGGTAGTTGTAATGCATTTGTTACAGTGCCTCAGTTTAATTCAGGTTGTAGTATTCAGAGTGGTTTTGATGGATATTATCTACCAACCAACTGGAGTTTATTGAATACAAGTGGCGGTACTGGTTTTGTTAATACTTCAGGAACTCCAACTTCTAATTATTTAGAAGGAAGTAATAACTCTTCAGGAACTGCTGGTGAAACTCGTCTACAAATAACTATCCCATGTACTAGTATATTAACCTACAACTGGAATTATCATACAAATGATTGGGATCCCAGTTATGATCCTATGGGTTATTATCTAAATGGTGTTTTCACTCAATTAACTAACAATTCCGGAGCAAATGATCAATCAGGAGTTGTAAATATACCGGTGTCTACAGGAGATGTATTTAGTTTCTGTATCAAATCAGACAATACAAATGCTGCGGCATCAGTAGTTATTTCTAATTTCTCTGCTCCTTTTGGTGGAGTTGGTACAGCAACAGACAATTGCGGAATTGCTACCATTGTAAATGATTATAATGGTACAGCTGATGCAAGCGATACATACCCTGTTGGAACAACTACGATCACTTGGACAGTTACCGATATACATGGTAATAGCAATACTTGCACTCAGGATATTATTGTGACAGATAGCGAAATACCTTCAATCACTTGTGCAGCAGATCAGACACAGACTGCAGATGCAGGAACCTGTCAGACTACTGTAACAGTTATTCCGCCTGTTGTTTCTGATAATTGTGGTGTAGCAAGTTTTGTTAATAATTATAATGGAACTTCTGATGCCAGTGGAGTTTATCTTGTAGGAACAACACCTGTTGTTTGGACAGTTACAGATATTCATGGAAATATAAATACATGTACACAGAACATTACTGTTACTGATGATGAAATTCCATCCATAACTTGTGCTCCAAACCAGACACAAACTGCAGATCCCGGTGTTTGTCAGGCCGCTATTATTGTGACTCCTCCTGTTACATCGGATAATTGCGGTGTAGCAACTGTTGTAAATGATTTTAACGGTACCTCAGATGCAAGTGGAACATATCCGGTTGGATCAACTACTGTGGTATGGACTGTAACTGATATTCATGGTAATACGAATACCTGCACACAGAATATCACCGTTACTGATGATGAACTTCCTACTATTATTTGTCCATTCTCGCCATATGGTATTGTTAGACCTGCTGATTTAGGTGTTTGTAGTGCATATATTTCAGTTCCAGCACCATTAGTTAGCGATAATTGCGGTGTATTAAGTATCATTAATGATTTTAACGGAACCAGCGATGCAAGTGATAATTATCCAGTAGGTACTACAACTGTAACCTGGACAGTTACAGATATACATGGTAATTTCAGCACTTGTCAGGATTATGTAAATGTTACTGATACTCAATTACCTATTGCCATTGCTCAGGATATTACAGTAAATTTGGATGCAAACGGATTTGTTGCAATTACTCCTGCTGATGTTAATAATGGCTCAACAGATAACTGCGGCATTATCAATATGACTCTTTCACAAACAGTATTTAGTTGTGCTAATGTTGGCCCAAATACAGTAACATTGACCGTTACAGATGTATCTGGAAATATTAACAGTACTACTGCTATTGTTACTGTAATTGATAACACTCCTCCTACTGTATTTTGTAATAATATAACATTACAGCTAGATGCATCAGGTAATGCTTCTATCGTTGCATCACAGATATTCAACAGTGCTTATGATGCCTGTGGTATAGATTCAATGAGTGTTTCACCAAACACATTTACTTGTGCCAATATCGGAGCTAATTCAGTTATATTAACTGTAAACGATATTCACGGAAATCCGGGTACATGCACAGCAACTGTGACTGTCCAGGATAATGTTCCTCCGGTGGCTATTTGTAAGAATATTACGCTACAACTTGATGCAACCGGCAATGCCAGCATTACGGGGGCTCAGGTTGATAATGGTTCTAGTGATGCCTGTGGTATTGCTTCAATGGTAGTATCGCCAAATATGTTCACTTGTGCTAATCTTGGAGCAAATACCGTTACACTTTCGGTTACCGATAACAATGGTAATATTTCTACTTGTACATCTACTGTAACAGTTGTTGATAATATTCCGCCTGTAGCTATTTGCAAGAATATTACAGTACAACTTGACCCTACAGGTAATGTAAGTATTACAGGAGCTCAGGTCGACAATGGATCAAACGATGTTTGTGGTATTGCTTCGATGGTAGTTACACCGAATACATTCATATGTGCTAATGTTGGTGTTAATACCGTTACATTAACTGTTACTGATTTAAGCGGTAATACTTCTACATGCAACTCAACCGTAACTGTGGTTGATAATATTCCTCCTGTAGCAATATGCAAGAACATCACTGTTTATCTAAACTCATTTGGTAATGTATCTATTACTGGTGCTCAGATCAACAACGGTTCGCATGATGCTTGCGGAATTGGATCTCTGATTGCCACTCCTTATTCCTTTAACTGTTCTAATATTGGCGACAATACTGTCACACTAACAGTTACAGATCTATACGGAAATACTTCTACCTGCACATCAACGGTAACTGTAAAAGATACAATTGCTCCTGTAGCAATTTGCAAGAATATTACCGTACAACTCAATGCACTTGGCAATGCCCCAATCACAGGAGCTCAAATTAACAATGGGTCTTATGATGCTTGCGGTATAGCTTCTATGGTAGCTTCTCCAAATAATCTGACCTGTGCCAATATCGGAGCCAATGCAGTTACATTAATTTTAACAGATGTAAACGGAAATGTTTCTACTTGTACCTCTACGGTAACAGTAGTCGATATTATTCCTCCTATAGCTGTTTGCAAGAATATTACTATAGCGCTTGATGTAATGGGCAACGCAACTATAACAGGAGCTCAGATTGATAATGGATCCAGTGATGCATGTGGCATTGCTTCTATGGTTGCAACTCCAAATACTTTCACATGTGAAGATGCTGGACCTAACACTGTAACTCTAACAGTGACTGATATCAATGGAAATAGTTCTATATGTACGACCACTGTTACTGTTATTGATAATATTCCTCCGGTTGCTATTTGCAAGAATATTACTATATATCTCGACCCAACTGGTCATGCATCAATTACTCCTGCAGATGTCGACAATGGATCAAACGATGCTTGTAGTATTGCATCTTTGAGTGTTATGCCTAATGTTTTCAGTTGTGCCAATATTGGTAGTAATGCGGTGACTCTTACAGTTACAGACATCCATGGCAACATCTCTACTTGTGTTTCTGAAATAATAGTTGCTGACACAATTCCACCAATACTTACTTGTCCGGCAAACATTACTGTTAATTCAGAACCGGGATTCTGTGATTATATTGGTGCTACATTAGGTTACCCGACTTTCGAAGATAATTGTTCTGTATCCGGCATTGTTAATAATGCACCTGCAGTTTATCCAATAGGCAAAACTTCAGTTATTTGGACTGTTACAGATGGAGCAGGTAATATTTCAACCTGTACTCAAATTGTTACAGTACTAAGTGCACCTTTGGCAGTAGACGATTCTGCTGTTACTGCAGAAAACACTCCTATTGTTGTACCAGTTCTTGCAAATGATGTAGACTGCGGTCATGACCTTAACCCTGCTTCGGTAATTATTGTAAGTCCACCTTCTAATGGATCTGTTACAGTTAATACATTAAACGGTAAAATAACTTATACTCCGAATAACCTGTTTACAGGTTACGATCAGTTTAATTATCAGGTATGTGATTCCAGTGGATTATGTTCAATAGCAACTGTATTTGTCAGGGTAATTTCAGTAAATAATCCTGTTTTAGGCATTGCTAAAGCTGTAACTAATGTCACAAATCAAAAGGATAATAGTTTTGATGTTACCTATTTAATCACTGTCGAAAATCTTGGGAACGATGTGATTGATAATATTCAGGTTACTGACAATCTTGCATCTGTGTTTGATTCACCAGCAACTTTTTCCATTGCACAACCACCTAACACAAATAACAACCTGACTCCCAACACACAATTTGACGGTAGTAATGATATCAACCTTCTTGAAAGCACTTCCAGCCATTTGGAAGTAGGCAAAACGGGTACTATAACATTCACTGTTCATGTAACATTGCTTGGTTCACCTGAGACATTCTGTAATAGTGCTATAGCAACTGGTACAGGATCAATGGGAGCTTTTGTTTCGGATACTTCTCACAACGGGTTTATTAGTGATCCTAATGGAAACGGTAATCCTGGTGACGCAGGAGAAAATGACTGTACTCCGGTAACAATAACTCCTAACGATGTTTTCATTCCTCAGGCCTTCTCTCCTGACGGAGATGGTATTAATGATTATTTCGTTATCAACGGTATAGAAAAATATCCTGATAATGAACTTACTGTCTACAACCGATGGGGGAATAAAGTCTTCGATATGAAAACCTATGATAATACATGGGATGCAAGACCCAATCAAGCTTTGGATATGGGTAGTAAAAAACTACCTGAAGGCACATATTTCTACATCTTTGAATATAACAAGGATAATAGAGAGCCCAAAACCGGATTTGTTGTAATTAAATATTAATCTTCATCATGAACCATATAAAACATCAGGATATGAAAAAATTAATCATCATAACGGTAACAGTCATCAGCTTATTTCTTTTCAAAGGAGCAAATACAACTGTTAAGGCACAGTACGATGCCATGTTTACTCAGTATATGTTTAATGAGATGTTTATCAACCCTGCCTACGCTGGTTATAAAGATGCATTGTCGGTCACGGCAATGCATCGCCAGCAATGGATAGGTTTTGAAGGACGTCCAATTACTACTAGTGTTACTATTCATTCTCCGTTGTATCAAGGTAGAATGGGGCTTGGTTTAAGTTATCTCAATGAGAAGTTTGGTGTTACAAATCGCAATCTGATTTATATAAGTTATGCTTATAGGGTAAAAACCGGAACTAAAGGACGTCTTTGCTTCGGACTTATGGGAGGTATACATGTTCAAAATGAAAAATTGGCTGATTTGGCTATAACAGACCCTGGAGATCCCCATTTTTCAACAAACACAGGAAATGTTATCACTCCAAACTTTGGATTCGGAATGTTATATCTTACTGACAAATTCTTTGTCGGACTTTCTATCCCCAGATTAATAGATGATCAACTCGAAACGAATAGCTATGGCAATGTTCTAAAAAAAATTGCTATACGTCCTGCCAAATTCCATTATTATCTAACTGTTGGCAGAATATTTGAAATCAGTGAAAGTTTTAAACTGAAACCTCAATTGATGGTACAAGCTGTTATTAATGCACCTATAGTATTTGATCTGAACTTAAACGCACTTATTAAAGAACGTTTATGGGTGGGGGTATCATATCGCAGTTTGTCCGATATATCTGGAATAATTGGCGTTAATGTTTTACCCCAGTTTATGATCAGTTACTCTTACGACTATTCGTTATCTAAACTTAATTCAGTTTCAGGTGGTTCGCATGAAATTGGTTTATCTTATCTTTTTAGCTATAAAGGGAAAAAAATAAGTAACCCGAGGTATTTTTAATTTTTTTTGGTTCAGATCAAAGATCTTTACTTTATGAAACTCAATAAATTTTTTATCTCCACATTTATTTTACTATTTTCTTTTTCGGCTTCAATAAAAGCCCAATCAGAACTACTCTATAAGGCAAATGTCTTATATGATACTATGGCTTATGCTGAAGCTATACCTAAATATTTAAGAGTATTAAAGACAGACACCACTAATATTGAGGCAATGGTTAAACTTGCTGATTGTTATCGGTTAACAAACGATATACAAAAATCAGTTTCAGCTTATAGAAAAATCATTGAAAAACAAATTGGTCAGCCGATCGATAAATTGTTTTATGCCCAAGCACTGATGGCAACAAGCAATTATACGGAAGCAAAAAAATATATGGCTCAATATATCACCGATTCAAGAGGAATAACCTTTTCCAATGCTCTTAAATATCTGGATATTTTTTTTAAAGACAGTGCTTGTTATACTATTGAAAATTTATCTTTTAATTCAAATCTTAACGACTTTTCACCTAGAATACTTGGCAAAAAAATTATTTTCACTTCTTCTTGTAAGCGTTCATACATGGTGAATTATATCAATACATGGACTGATAATAATTTTTTCAAGCTGTTTTATACAAAGAAAAAAGACAACGGGAAATATACTCACATCCGACGTTTTTCACATTCACTTGATAACAGATATAATGCAGGTCCTGTAAGTTTTAACCGCCAGAACAATATCGTTTATATGAGTCGAAACAACATTGTGGATTCAAAACTCGTTAGGGCCAAAGATGGTCAGGTAAAACTTCAATTATATGCTGCTACTTTGAATAAAAAAGGAACATCTTATCAATATCTTTTGGATTTTCAATACAATAACAAAGAGTATAACTTTATGCATCCCGCTATAAGCGATGATGGCCTGAGATTTTATTTTGTATCTGATATGCCTGGAGGTTTTGGAGGCACTGATTTATGGATGTGTACAAAAGATAGTAATAAATGGTCCGTACCTAAAAATCTCGGGAAAGAAGTCAACACCATCGGAGATGAAGCCTTCCCTTATGTGAAAGGAAATATGTTATATTTTTCATCTAACGGTCTTGAAGGCATAGGCGGTTTTGATGTTTTTAAAGTTACGCTTGATGATCAAGGTATGCCAAGTGGAATCCCAGATAATATGGGTATTCCCATAAATAGTTCCGGAGATGATTTTGGTATCGTCTATAATGATGACGGAAATAGTGGATATTTTAGCTCTAACCGTAAAGAACTCAATATTGATGATGACATATACGGCTTTACTTACAAAGCTCCTGAAAAAAGAGACGTAAAAATTGCAGGGATCATTTCTGAAAATAACACAGAAACGCCAATCCCTGACACGAAAGTGGTGTTATTAAACAATAATAATGAAGTCGTTAAAGAAATTACTTCCGACGAAAACGGAAAATTTTCTTTTGAGGTTGAACCGAACCAACTATATACGGTAAAAGCTATTAAGAAAGACTATTTAGAAACAACTCAACAAGTCAATACCGCTACAAATGAAAGAGCTAAAGTATTTACTACCAACCTAAAACTTGACAAACAGTTGGGCACTATGTTAAACATTATCGTTATCGACTCCAGATCTAATCAGCCTTTAAAAGAGGTCAAGGTTGAAATTACGGATAATGACAACGGAAATATTAATGACGTACTGACCAATGTTAACGGAAATTACATCACTTTGTTAGCGGATAAAAAAATTGGCGATAATATTAATTATGCTTTAAAACTCACTAAAGACGGGTATTATAACACTAACACCAGCTATATCTACGCTATTAATACTACGGATACTATCATACTGAAACAAAGCATGGATAAAATACTCGATTTAGAACCGATTTATTTTGATTATGATAAATATAATATCAGGGCTGATGCTGCTAAAAAACTCAACCAACTCACCGAATTACTCAAAGAAAACCCTAAATGGAATATCGAGCTTTTATCTCACACCGACTGTAGAGGAAGCGCTGCATACAACAACGTACTCTCCGAAAAACGTGCACGTGCTACTGCAGACTATCTAATCAACAAAGGTATAAGCCAAAAACGTATCACAGGCAAAGGTTATGGTACTACCAGAATGGTGGTTGACTGCGGTTGTAACAGCGATGGGAAAATATCTAATTGTACCGAATCTCAACATCAACTTAACAGAAGAACCGAATTTAAGATTATTAAAAATTAAAATTCATTTGAAGTTTTCAATAAAAAATCCGAAGTATAATCATTTTACTTCGGATTTTTTTTGCCATCTATTATAATAACTTTATTCTTTAAGTACCTCTGAAGTATTCAGTTGAACCTCCGAGATACTTAATGTCTCTATAAAGATGCAATTGCAGATATCTCAATTTTGGAATCTTTTGGTAAACGTGCTGCCTGAACTGTTTCGCGAGCCGGATATTCGTTTGTAAAATATGAACTGTAGATTTCGTTCACAATATTAAAATCGTTCATATCCGCTAAAAAAATAGAGGTCTTAACCACGTTTGAAAAATTCATTCCAGCTTCATGTAATAATGCTGAAATATTATCTAGAACTTGTTTTGTATGTATAGAAATATCACCCTCTACCATTTGGCCAGACAATGGATTGATAGGGATTTGTCCGGATATATAGAGAACGTTGTTCTTTAGTAATGCCTGACTATATGGGCCTATTGGTGTGGGAGCTCCGGGAATATTAATTACTTTTTTCATAAAGGGTAGTTTTATCAGTAAACGTATTGACAAAATTATGTATTATTACTCTACAAAATCGCTAATATCTGATAAATTATTGCTATTATTGTATGCAAATATTAAAAAACAAAACTATGCCATTACTACTAAACAGAAATGATGTTATTTCAGTTCTTACGATGAAGGACTGTATGAAAGTTGTTGAAAAAGCTTTTGCAGAACTAAGCAATGGAACCGCTGTTTTGCCTCTCAGAATTGGTATTACACCTCCAGATGGATTAGCTTTATATATGCCTGCATATCTTAAAGAAATGGGTGCTCTTGCCTGTAAAGTAGTTACTGTATATAAAAACAATCCATCGAAATATGATTTACCAACAACTATCGGAAAAGTTTTATTACAGGACCCTGAAACGGGTAATGTGATTTGCATTATGGATGGAGGATATCTAACAGCTATTAGAACCGGAGCCGCCAGCGGAGTGGCAACATGCCTTCTTGCACGAAAAGAAGACGGACAAACTGCCGGAATTTATGGTGCAGGTGTACAAGCAAAAATGCAGTTATGGGCAGTAGCTGAAGCCCGGAAACTTTCAAAAGCTTTGGTATATGATGTTTCTGCTGAAGCGGCTTCAAAATTCGCAGAAGAAATGAGCAAAAAACTTAATCTGAATATAATTGCTGTATCAGATGCCGATATGCTAACTGATTGTGATATTATTTGCACTGCAACCTCCTCTCCTACACCACTATTTGATGGGACAAAAATTAAGAAAGGAGCGCATATCAATGGTATTGGAAGTCATACACCAAATGCAAGGGAACTCGATACTGAAATTATTAAACGCTCTAAATTTATCGGCGATTCGAAAGAAGCTTGCTTTAAAGAAGCCGGAGATATTATGATACCGATTGCAGAAGGAGCTATTAGTGCAGAACATTTTTATGCTGAACTTGGGGAAATTATTACCGGAAAAAGAAATGGACGTATACATAATGATGAAATAACCATTTTTAAATCGAACGGGTTAGCAATTCAAGATGTGGCAACAGCAAAATTGATTTACGATAAAGCAATTGAGGCAGGAATTGGTACCATGATTGATATTTAGATTGCTAATAAAACCAAACAATCTTAATCTTTATGATAGATTTTAAATGAGTTTTATGAAATATCTTTCATCCTATTGAAATTTTTTTTTGGTTTACAAATTCAAATGTTATATTTGTATGGAAATTAAAAATAGTTTTTTTGTTTAAATAAAGAATGTTGCTTTATGAAAATAAATAAAATTTTTTTCCTTATACTGATTTTGATATTTTCATTGTCGGTAAAAATACAAGCTCAGTCTGTAATGCTTTATAAAGCCAATGCATTATATGATACCATGGCTTATGCCGAAGCAATACCGAAATTCATAAAAGTACTAAAAAAAGATAGCGCCAATGCTGATGCAATGATTAAGCTTGCTGATTGTTATCGAAAACTGAACGATGTCCACAAAGCTGCACAAACCTACAAGGTAATTATTAATAAAGGACTTGGCAAACCTATACTCAAGTTATATTATGCTCAGGCGTTGATGGCATCAAGCGAATACGAAGATGCAAAAAAATACATGGCAGAATACAATGCTGATTCAAGAGGAGAGACATTTAAAAAAGCAATGGATGAGATGAATACGTTTTTCAAAGATAGTGCTTGCTATACCATCGAATATTTACCATTTAATTCATCTCTTAATGATTTTTCTCCCCGATTGCTCGGCGATAAAATTATATTTACATCTTCACGTGAACATTCTTCAGTTGTGAACTACATTAATGCCTGGACAGACAATAACTATTTCAATCTATATTACACTCAAAAGAAAAACAACGAAAAATATACACGTGTTCGTCATTTTGTGCATTCGCTTGATAATAGGTTTAACGCAGGAGTTGTTAGTTTTAATCGTCAGAGTAATATAGTATACTTAACACGTAACAACATCGTTGATTCAAAACTTGTGAGAGCTAAAGATGGACAGGTTAAACTACAGATATACGCTGCTACAATGAATAAAAAAGGAACTTCATATCAGTATCTTTTAGATTTCAAATACAATAACAAAGAATATAACTTTATGCACCCTGCGATAAGTGATGATGGGTTGAGACTATATTTCGTTTCAGACATACCTGGGGGAATAGGGGGTGATGACCTGTGGATGTGCTCGAAAGAAAACGACACTTGGTCTGCTCCTAAAAATTTGGGAAAAGATATTAATACAGAAGGTGATGAAGTTTTTCCTTATATTAAAGGAAATGTACTATATTTTTCGTCAAATGGACTGCCAGGAATTGGAGGATTAGATTTATATAAAGTAATTCTTGACGATAAAGGTATGCCTAGCGGAAAACCTGAAAACATGGGAATACCTTTGAACAGCCCGGGTGACGATTTTGGAATTGTTTTTAACGAAGAAGGGAACAAAGGATATTTTAGTTCAAATCGTAAAGCACTCAATATAGATGACAATATTTACGGATTTACTTATAAAGTTCCTGAGAAGAGAGAAATAAAAATAGCTGGTATCATCACCAAGAATCTGACCGACACTATACTTCCCGGAACTAAAGTTGAATTAATAGATAATAACAATAATATTATTGGTACTGATACTACTGACGAAGGAGGGAATTATTCTTTTATTGTTGAACCCAATCAGCAATATACAGTTAAAGGAACGAAAGAACATTATCTCGCACTGGTAAAACAGATTAACACTTCTACAAAAGAAAAAAACAAAATCTTTTCAGTTGATATGAATCTGGACAAAAATCCTAAAATTATTAAACATAAATTAAATGAGTTAAATGTTACTACTACTGAAAATGTAATAGCAAAAGATACGAATCGCTTTGTAATTATGAACCAAAAACTTGATAGTGCAGGCTTTAAAGATTATTATGCGCGGGTTCAGATAGGGGCTTTCTATAAATTAACGGTTGAGGATTTTAAAAAAGCATATCCATCTCTAAAATCAAAATCAATTATTATTGAAAGTGTCATTACAGATAAAGGTAAAACTTTACATAAATTTCTATTGGAACAGAAATATGCAACAATAAATGAAGCAGCCAAAGTACAGCAAGAAATGTGGACTGTACATAAAATAACAGATGCCTTTGTTGCAATTTATAATATGGAAAACGAACGGATTGCTATTTATAATACAATAAAAGGCGAGTTTGTGATACTCAAGGAAGGTCAAAAACCTATTTTTTTCTGATTCTATCAGCAAAATTTTTCAATATTAAGATCATCTAAATAATAAATCGGCTATTGGCGTCAAAACCAAAAAGTCTATCTTTGCACCCAATTATGAAAACCATTGCCATTCATACCCTCGGGTGTAAATTAAACTTTGCCGAATCATCAACCATCATGCGTCAATTTGAAAAAGCAGAGTTTAGAATTGTTGATTTCAAAGAAAAAGCAGATGTTTTTGTAATCCATTCCTGCACCGTTACTCAACAAGCCGAACATAAATGCATTGCAGCTATACGACAAGCGAAAAAACGTAACCCAGAAGCTCAAATTGCTGTTATAGGCTGTATGCCGGAAATAAATAAGGAAAGGCTTGAAAAAGAAGACAGCAGCTTATTATTATTAGGTAATAAGGAGAAATTCTCACTTCCAGAAATCATCATGTTTGGGAAAAGTAGAATTTCTACTCAAAATGAAGTATTTCAACCCTCCTATTCATCCGGCAATAGAACCAGAACGTTTTTGAAAATACAAGACGGTTGCGATTACTTTTGTTCATATTGTACTATTCCATTGGCACGCGGCAGAAGTCGAAGTGCAAATATCAATGAAACATTAAATTCTATTTGCGAAGCAACCCGAAACGGATGTAAAGAGCTAGTAGTTACAGGAATAAATATCGGTGATTTTGGAAAAAACCAGTCGGAATCTTTATATAAACTGCTTATCGAAATTGAAAAAATTCGACAAATCAGCCGTATCCGTTTATCCTCAATAGAACCAGACCTTTTAACCGAAGATATTATTAAATTATTTGCCGAATCTGGAAAATTTATGCCTCACTTTCATATTCCGTTGCAATCAGGAAGTAACAAAATATTAAAATTAATGAACCGGAGATACAGTGCTGATCTATTTGCAATGAAGGTAAATACCATAAAAGAAATTCTACCTCATGCTTGTGTTGCTACCGATATTATTTGTGGTTTTCCGGGCGAAGATGATGCGAATTTTACTGAAGGATATGATTTTCTTCATGAATTGCCAATTTCATACATGCATGTTTTTACTTTTTCGGAACGAAAAGGAACAAAAGCTTTTGATTTGGCCAAAAAAGTTCGTTCTGAAATAAAAAAAGAACGAAGTGAAAAACTTCATAAACTTTCGGAACAAAAAAAACATTACTTTTATTCTGAAAATAAGAACAGAGTTTGTAACGTATTATTCGAATCGGAAATTCATAATGGTTTTATTTTGGGATTTTCGGATAATTATATCAGAGTTAAAACTTTATTTTCTACAGAACTGATAAATGAAATCCGGAAGATTAAAATCACAAATACTGACTCGGATGGAATTTGCAATGTTGAATTATTAAACTAAAAACCTAAATTTTTAACTTTCAACCTCTATTATATGTTTCCTCGAATTACTGATATTATTAATTACCTTTTTGGTACTCATATAAATTTACCTATCCAAAGCTATGGTTTTTTTGTTGCCCTATCATTTTTAATAGGTGCTTATACCATAAAACTTGAATTAAAACGAAAAGAAAACGAAGGAAAACTCCATGTGATTTCAAAAAAAGTGCTTAAAGGAGCGCCTGCAACAATAACAGAATTAATTATTGTTGGTTTCTTTGGATTTGCTATTGGGTTTAAACTTGGTGGCATCTTTTTCGATTATAATTTGTTTGCCGACAATCCACAAAACTATATTTTTTCTTCGCAGGGAAGTTTGATTGGATCATTCATTTTGGCTGCTATCATGATATCTTGGCGCTATTATTCAAAAAAGAAAGCACAACTTGAAAAACCTGAATGGGAAGATGTCGAAGTGCATCCTTACCAATTAATTGGAAACATATTGATTATATCAGCTGTTTCTGGTTTATTAGGGGCTAAGATATTTGATAATCTGGAAAACATCAATGATTTTATAAAAGATCCAGTAGGTTCAATATTTTCGTTTCAGGGACTTACTTTTTACGGTGGTTTGATTTTTGGGACTATTGCAGTGCTTTGGTATGCACGTAAAAATAAAATTTCTGTAATTGAATTAATAGACTCATCAGCGCCAGGAATTATGATTAGTTACGGAATAGGCAGAATGGGATGTATGACATCCGGTGATGGTTGCTGGGGCATTGCAAACCTGAATCCAAAACCAGAGTGGTTAAGCTGGCTTCCAGATTGGATGTGGTCATTCAAATTTCCGCATAATGTTGTTGGAGAAGGCATCCCAATTGATCCTTGCACCGGAAAGTTCTGTACTATTTTAGAACATCCAGTCTACCCGACATCATTTTACGATTTCATTTTATGCAGCATTTTCTTTATCCTTCTTTGGGGTATCCGAAAAAAAATAAAAATTCCCGGTGCTCTTTTTTCAATCATGATTTTTATCATAGGTGTTCAACGCTTTTTTATGGAAAAAATTCGGGTCAATAACAAATATCATTTTATGGGAATCAGTTCAACACAAGCAGAAATTATTTCTATTTTATTAATCGTGCTGGGTATCATTGGGTTTTGGTTTTTTTATAAAAAAAACCAAAAATACCTAAAATTAGGTAGAGATTAATCCAAAAAAAAGTATGTTATTTGCAGCCCTTTTCTTTTTTAAGAAATAGCTGAATCACTTATTCAATAAGCTTTTTCGATATACTCTCTTAAAAAAGACATTATTTATTAAAAAACAATGACTAACAAAAAACTTGTATTTTCATTACTGATTTTTGTTCTTGGTTTATCGAGCGCATGTAAGACCCATTGGGTAGTTTTGCATGACAAAACTGAAAACAAGGTTATAATTTTGGATACAATTAATATTAAACAAGATGATGCTCAGATATTGGAGATCATAAAACCCTATAAAGCTAAAATTGACTCGGAAATGAGTGAAATAATTGCTTATTCCGAAACTAATTTATATAAAGATGAACCAGAAGGATTGTTAAACAATTTCGTAGCTGACCTGATCTTTCAAAAAGGAAATGAATATCTGAAAAAAGAATATAAAACAAGTGCTTCTATTTGCTTGCTAAATTCGGGAGGGTTGCGAAGTGGGTTGCCAAAAGGCGCTATAACTATTGAAAATGTATACGAACTTATGCCTTTTGAAAATGTATTAGTTGCTATTCAAATTTCAGGTAACGATGTAAAAGCCATGATGAACCGGATTGCAAAAAAAGGAGGAATGCCCGAATCAGGATTCGTGATGGGAATTAAATCAGATACTGCACAAAATATTATGATAGGAAATTCAGCGTTAGATATCTCTAAAAATTATACCATCATAACTTCTGATTATCTTATAGCAGGTGGTGATGATATGACATGTTTTGCCAATGCTATTGCCACTTACCCTCTTTCCATAAAAGTTCGTGATGCAATTATCGAATACCTGCGAGAACAGACAAAAAAAAACCTTACCATAAATTCAAAATTAGACAAACGGATTTATTATGAAAAGTAGAAATCTAATAATTAAAACATTATTAATCGGATTTATCATTATTGGTATATCTGCTTCTGCTTTTAATCATGCTTCTGAGAACAAATATAAAAAAATTACCATACTATATACGAACGACACACATAGTCGAATCGAACCTTTCACCAGCACCGATAAAAAGTTTGCTAATTTGGGCGGATATGCTCGAAGGGCAGCGCTGATCAAACAAATTCGCAGTGAGGAAAAAAATGTTCTGCTTTTTGATGCCGGTGATGCTTTACAGGGAACTCCTTATTACAATTTCTATCATGGCGAACTTGAATATAAACTTATGAGTTTGATGGGATACACAGCCATTGATATCGGAAATCATGAGTTTGACGGTGGTCTTGAAGGCTTAAACAAATTGCTGCCATTAGCCACTTTTGATATTCTTTCGGCCAATTATGATTTTTCAGAAACAATATTAAAAGACAAGATAAAACCTTTTGCAATTTATACTGTTGATGGAATAAAAGTAGGAGTTTTTGGTCTTGGATTGGCACTAAACGGCTTGGTTTTCCCCAATAATTATGGAAAAACAAAATATCTCAACCCTTTAGAAAAAGCTGCCGAAACGGCCTATTTTCTAAAAAAAACCGAGAAATGCAATCTGGTAATTTGTTTGTCGCACCTAGGTTTTTCTTATAAAGATGACCAAATAAGTGATGTTGTTCTGGCTAAACAATCTAAGAATATCGACTTGATTATCGGTGGACACACACATACTTTTTTGGATAAACCTTGTGTTATAAAAAACTCCGACAATGAAGATGTTGTTATAACACAAACGGGTTGGGGAGGAACAAGATTAGGCAGAGTAGATTTTTACTTTGCTAAAAATTCGGCAGTTAAGTTTGTCAAAGTTGAGGCGAAAAAAAAATAAAAAAAAAAGTGTTAAAATGCTTTGATAAGTTGTTTTTATTGCTAATATTTGTTGTACTGAAATCAAGGACTGTCATAGTGATTAACCTTTTTGATAACCTTTTAAAATAGAAACAGATAAAAAAGGTAAAGTAAATTTTTTTAAAAAATTGTAGAATATTAAGGAGTAAAGAATGAAAAAAAACCATACTGAAGTTTGGAACAAATGTCTGGACATTATTAAAGATAATATTCCCTACCAAAGTTTTAAAACGTGGTTTGAGCCGATTTTACCTGTTAAACTTTTTGATACAACCCTTACAATTCAGGTTCCTAGTCAATTCTTTTATGAATGGATAGAGGAACATTATATTGAGCTACTAAAAAAAACTATCTCGAAAGAACTTGGACCTGAAGGTCAGCTTGAATACAGTATTTTGATGGAAAGTAGTTATGGAAATTCTTCACCCATTACTGTAAAAGCTCCCACGACGAATAGGAAAGTGTTGAAAAATCCGATTGTTTCGATGCCAATTGATATTAACAAAGGCACTTCGAAAGATATTCCAAATCCATTTGTGATTCCCGGATTGAAAAAAATTCAGATCCCATCTCAACTTAACGAAAACTATTCCTTTGAAAATTTTGTTGAAGGTGATTGCAACCGTTTGGCTCGATCTGCAGGTTTTGCTGTAGCAGAGAACCCCGGCAAAACCGCCTTCAACCCATTATTATTATACTGCAGTACTGGCCTTGGCAAAACACATCTTTCGCATGCAATAGGAATACAAATTAAACGAAACTTCCCTGATAAGATTGTTCTCTACGTACAGTTCGATCAGTTCATCAATCAATATATTGATGCTGTTAGAAATAACAATCAGAACGATTTTATGAACTTTTATCAGATGATCGATGTATTAATCATTGACGATATACAGTTTATTGCCGAAAAAGTTGGCACCCAAAATGCCTTTTTCCATATTTTTAATCATCTTCACCAAAGGGGCGGTCAAATTGTTATTACATCGGACAAGGCACCGGTGGATATGAAAGGTATTGAACCCCGATTGTTATCAAGATTCAAATGGGGTTTATCGGCCGACCTACAAGCACCAGATCTAGAAACTCGCATTGCGATCATCGAAAAGAAATTATACAATAATGGTATTGAAATGCCTCGTGAAGTGATTGAATATCTGGCATACAATATTAACACTAATGTTCGTGAATTGGAAGGAGCTCTGATATCATTATTGGCTCAATCTTCGTTAAATAAAAAAGCAATAACACTTGAGCTTGCGCGACAAATAATAGATAAATTCATAAAAAATAATACCCGCGAAATTTCTATCGAATATATTCAGAAAGTTGTGTGCGATTATTTTGATATCAATAACGATATGCTGAATTCGAAAACCCGAAAACGTGAAATTGTACAAGCACGACAGCTTTCGATGTTCTTTGCTAAGAAACTTACCAAAGCTTCTTTGGCATCTATCGGCTCACATTGCGGAAATAAGGACCATGCTACTGTGCTTCATGCTTGTCGCACAGTAAATAACTTGATTGAAACCGATAAGCAGTTCAAGGTTTATGTGGATGAACTGGAAAAGAAAATAAATTTATAAAAATAGAAGACCTCGAATTATCGAGGTCTTCTATTTTAAGAGCATATTATTTACCAAAAGTTCACATTAAAAAAACAGATTTTGAATTGACATTCCTATAAAAATCTTTCAATGTAGAAATACCCTTCCAATACAAATTTAATCTTATCCTTTGTAATAAATAAAACCCCGGCATTTTTATACAAGGGTTAATTGGCTGATATTAATGAAAGGGATTGGCTGAAACAACTTATTCTTTACAAAGCGGCGATGCAGTATTAAGGTTATTATTTCTTACTGCATCCACCAAACTTTAGTTGTGGTATAGTCACCCTGCGAGCTATAGCAACTGGAATAGTTGGTTGCATTGTAAGAAACTTCGCTGGGAGGAATTTGAAAACGGAAGTATTGCAATTGATCTCCTTCGCGTGGCAAGCGACCATAAGCACGCCTCACCAGTGCGAAAGCCTCAGCTGGTTGACGGAAAAAATCGATGAGTTGCTGGGTATAGATAAGATTTAGTTTTTCGTCGAAAGTACTGAAATTCCAAAATCCTACCTTGGTTTCGAGATAGCTCAGTGTAAGGTATGATGGTACATGGACGATGGTGTCAAATTTGGAACCATGCAACAGACTGGTCATAGACATGGTGTTTTGCCAAAAGGTGAGAGAAGCCTGAACTCCTGAAAGATACTCGTTGCTCGCATTTGATTCGCTTTGAGCGACACCAATACCTCTCATATAAGCTTCGGCTTTAAGAAAGTTTACTTCAGCACCTGTCATCATGATGTCGGGTACATAATCTTCGTCACCTATGAGAAAATAGTTGAAGGGCGAAAACAGACAACCTGAGCCTTTAACATTGTATGATGCATCGTAGTCGCGCTGAGATTCATATGGTACGCCGCTTTCGGCAGGTGTGCTTCCGGTTGGAATTTGTGGATAGGCAATCCATTTTCCGTTGTTGTTGGTGTCGAAAAACAAATAAGCACGTGCATCAAAAATGCCGCTTCCGTCGGTACTGTCGTTGGAAGATAGTTGATGCCACAAGTTGGACCCCAAGCGAAGGTTTTTGTGTTCGCGGAATGACCATATTTTTGATTCGTTTTTGAATGAACACAAATAGGGATAAATGGCAGCTTTTTCTAATTCAACCCCGGAAAAATCGGAGCCGATAAGTACCGGGCGATTGTTAGTTATTATATCACCAATAATCTGAGCAGAAATTGTGGGCTCTTTGGCATACATGCGCATAGCATATCGCAGACGCAACGAATTGGCAAATTTTTGCCACATAGTGATATCACCAAAGAACAGTTTATCAAACGAACTAAAACTTGCATAAGGCTCGCCCAAAGCTGTTGGATCGATGTTATCATTGGCCCATTTGAGATCGTCAAGTAAAGAAAGATATATGCTTTGTTGTGAATCGAACTTGGGACGGAGCTTTGATGCATCCTGAAATCCATAGCCTGCATCGGAATATGGAATATCACCAAAGAGGTCGGTTACTTTAAAGGTTTTGTAGGCCAGCAGTATTTTTACAATGGCATTCATATTATTGACCGAAGGCGAAGCTGTATATTTGCTTAACCTGAGTTGCAATTCACGAATGCTTGGCAACGTGGTATAATAGTTTTTCCATATTTCTTCGGTACCGATGGTTGAATTCCCCCAAGCTTCTTTAAATAAAGCTGCCGACTGGGTTTGTTTGTATAGAATTTCGTTGTTGATATAAAATTGTTCGTTCCATCCCATTTGCAGCGAACTAATAACATTGTTAAGCAATGAACCATCGCTGGCGTTTGTGAAAAGAGAAGGATTGCTGTTGATATCATTGAAATTTTTCTTACAAGAAACATTGATAACAAGCATCAAAAGTAAGAAACCAAATACTTTCTTCATAGTTCTGAGTTTTTAAAACCTTGCATTAAATTGAAATGAAAATGAACGTGTGCCCGGCATTGAAGCCCATTCGAATCCCTGGGCGTCGCCTGCTCCCATCACTCCTTCCGGATTGATATTATCAGGAAGAGTTTTATAAATGTAGAACAGATCGCGTCCTACTATTGAAATGCTCATATCCTGAAATATCTTTACATGCGACAGAAATTTGGTAGGTAAGGTATATGATAATGCTATTTCGCGGCATTTCACCCAGGTATTTTTTAATATTCCCGGAGTTGAAAGCATTTGCCCCCAGCCTCCCGCATTAGGCATATATTTGTAATAATAGTGCACCACTGTCGTATTTGGTGTTCCATCCTGATGAACCCCTGGCAATATGACACCAATGTTGCTTGTTACACCCGAAGGATCGGTATACGGCAACCCTCCTCCATCGCGTTCGAGAAGAGTTTCTGGGCTCTGGCCAGTTTGCAGTCCTGTTACATATGACCCACTGTAAATATCTCCACCCCATTTGGTATCGACTACAGTTCCCAAAGTAATATTTTTGTATTTGAACTGCATTGTCCACCCTCCTGTGAATTTGGGCGAAGCATTTCCGATGGGAACCCGGGTGCTGGTGATGAGATATTTTGTACCTGCATCGTTCACCACAGGTTTTCCGTCTTTATAAACATAATCGTAGCCTGATATGGTTCCAAAATCGTCACCGGCATGCAATATCATGGCAGGACCATTCAAACCCCAGATATTGGCTATTTCGTAACTATCGGCATTATCGCCCAGACTTACTACATGATTACGATTATGGGCAAAATTGATACCTGTTTTGAATGAAAAATTCTTATTCTGATACGGAGTTGTATTCAAAATAATTTCGAAACCTTTGTTGGTGAGCACACCTTCGTTGGTTCTGATATAACCAGCTCCCGATGATTCTGGAATTGGTAAAGTCATAATCTGGTCGAACGAATAAACATAATAGTATGTGAAATCAAGAGATATTTTTCCTTTTAGGAATTCCATATTAGTTCCTGCTTCATAAGAATTAACCCGTTGTGGTTTAAGTGCAATGGATGGAATAGTGGTTGGAAATCCTGCCGCCTGGCTACCACCGAATAAGGTAGAAGTGTAGTTGAACGAAGTTTGATATGGATCCATATCTGTAGCAGTTTGCGAAACACCACCTCTGATCTTAAAGAAATTAAACCATTTACTATTGAATTTAAATGCTTCGGAAGGAATAAAGCTCAAGGTTACTGATGGATAAAAATATGAATCGTTGTTGGCCGGCAATGTAGACGACCAATCGTTGCGGCCTGTTACTTCCAGAAACAGATAGTTGCTGTATGATAAATTTAGAAATGAATAGACAGAATTGATCTTTTTTCGCCATAGAGATTCGCCTGCAACCACAGTAGACAGTTCATCACCGGTTATTCCGGCTGTAGGCTGAGCCTGAGTGTAATTCAGGAAAGAATACATATTAGGATAATACCACGTGCCCGATTTTCCATTAATACCATATACATTTCGATACCATGATGATCCCCCGACATTGAACTTAATATTGATCTTGGAATTGAATATTTTATCTTTTGATGCAGTAAATAAAAATTCCATGTTAGTACTCTTGTCGCGGTTTAAAGAGTTTGAATAATAGCCATTTTCCAAACCAACCACATCGACAGGTTTATGCGTTGTTTCATATTGGTCGAGTTGATAATCGAGTCCTGCCCTTCCGGAAAAACTTAACCACGAAAAAATATTATAGTTCAGTGACAATCCCCCAACCAGTTTATTCCTGTCGAGCGTTGTATTATTATTAAAATATTCCCACCATAAATATTCATCAATGTATGCATAAGGATAATCGGTGTATGTGATACGCGTTCCGTCATCGGATTGATAATTGTGGAAATCTTCGCCCTGATAGCTTCTAGGCCAGCAATAAAGCAAACCCTTGGGAAAAGAAGTAGCATCATCGCCCAAAGTTGGGGAGTTCAAACGATGATAATTCATATAAGAGACAGTTACTCCTATATTAACCTTATCGGAAACTTTTAAGGAGGTGTTCAAATCAATTGTCGTTTGATTATAATTCGAATTGTAAACAATAGCATTATTATCAAGCCGGGTGATTGATAAACGCATGGTTCCTTTATCGCTACCTCCTTCGAATGAAAGATTGTGGGTTGTTGTGTTTCCGTCGCGGTATGGAAGTTTGAGATTATCTGGTTGAGGAGACCATGAATGTATAGAACCATCCCACCACCTGACCTGTTGACCAAGCATTTCCGGACCCCATGACACTGCAGAACCGTAGTATCCAAATTCAGCAGTGGTGGATGAAGTATGTCCTGCCTGATCGATAATCAGATTATCGGTGTGCTGCAAATTGGGAAACTCAGCTATTCCATCGGTGCCATAGGTAAAATCCGGCTTTGTCAGCGTGACTGGTGCTCCTCCTCCATATTTGTTTTGCACGTCTCTGTATAAATAAGGATGGGAAAGCTTGTAACTAAAATTATACGAAACACCGATTCCCTTTTGTTTTTTTCCTTTTTTGGTTGTTATCAATACCACGCCGTTGGCACCTCTTGAACCGTAAAGTGCTGAAGCAGCTCCTCCCTTCAGTATGTTCATACTTTCGATGTCCTGAGGATTGATGTTGTTTATAGCAGAACCCCAGTCGGTGCCACGTCCAACGGACGTCATTCCGGGATCATTCTCTATCGGTGTACCATCAATAACTATTAAGGGTTGATTATTGCCCGAAATGTTATTGTTACCCCGAATAGTGATACGTGTTGTTCCGCCTTCTACCCCATCGGGATTTGCTATCTGAACCCCTGCCGATTTACCGCTCAATGCACTCACAATGTTCGAAGCATCGGATTTTTGAAGTTCCGTTCCGTCAACTTTCTGGGTAGAATATCCTACTTCGCGGGTTTGCCGGGTAACACCTAATGCAGTGACGGTAACCTCCTTTAAAATGCTCATCGTTGGCTCCATCTTAACATTGATGACATTTTGTGTGCCTACACAAATCGTTTTGGTTTTATAACCAATAAAACTAAAGATCAGTGAATCGGTAGGTGCAACATGTTTGATAGCGTATTTGCCATTTATATCAGTCGACGTTCCAACGTTAGTGCCTTTGATCAATACATTTAAAAAAGGCATTGCAGATTGGTCTTCCGAAGAAGTTACTGTCCCGGAAACGCTTATATCCTGCGCTTCAGCAATAGTTATTGTTCCGATAATAAATAATAAGAGTACGATTTGTCTTATCATAGTTCAAAAATTAAGTTCATAATTTTATTGACCAAAAAAAATAATGAGCAATTAATAAATTTCCATTTTTACTAATTGCTCACCAAATCAATTATTCATTTATTCTAACGTACAATTAATTTTTTTACTTCAAACTTATCTTTATTGCTCACTTTCATGATATAAACCCCGGTGGCAAGTTTAGACAGATCAATAATGGTGTTTTCACCATTCCACATAAACTGATCGACCATATTGCCCATTAAGTTGTAAATAGCAACCGTACATTGAGTGTTGGGTTTATTATTGGATGAAAGATTAAAAACACCGTTGGATGGATTTGGAAATACTGTTATGCTGTAATTCTTATTTATTTCCTTAATATTCTGAATATCCGGATCAGGAGGAGTATTGTCGAAGAAATTAACCAGATTACAATTTACATCAAGAAATGGCTGCACATCGGCAGCACAATCCGTACAGGTAGTACCATTAACACACGGAGGATAGTTCGGATTGCATTGATCGATGTAGGCATTGTAGAAAAGATACTTTATGTCAATATTTCCGGTTGAAATAAACGATGTAATGTCATAATTAAAAGGTTTGGCAATTGAGCCTGGACACCAGCCTGCACGATTGTATTGCCACGTTCCGCTTTGTGGCATGCAATTGTCGGGGTTGGGATTGCAAGTGGTCCAGTTGTGCTGCGAAAACGTGTTCACGTTGTTGATATAGATTTTGTGGGTTGCTTCGTAAAACTCAGCGGCGTTGCTGGTGTTGCTCGGCCCCGAATGACCCGTTGATACCAGTTTTAATTTTGATGCTACTACTCCCGTAGGATAGGTATAATTGTAGATGCTAACGGGCTGCTGGTTGGCATAGTTGCCAAAATCATAATTGCCGTTCCATATTTTGGTAACTTGGCTGTATTTGTGAGGCGGAGTTCCTGCTTTGAAATAGATCGATAAGGCATAAACATAACCGTTGTCTAACGTTCCGCAGTTCATCCTGAATGCTACTTTGCCGGTGAGCAAGGATGCATAGTCGGCTAAATTAATACTATGCGAACAGGCAGTTGCATAAGGCGTAATATATCGGATGATTTCAAACCAATTTCCTTCGTGGCTTCTGGCTTCCAGGCTTGCCGTGCGGTCCCAGGCGCCGCAGCCCCCCGTTGGACATGTTACCGATAAGGTTGCTATGATCGAATCGTAAGCGCCCAGATAGGATGGAAGGTTGCCATCGATGGTTACGGAGGCTATGTTTGAATTTATCAATACGTTGCTGAATGCCTGAACTGTTGTGTCGGCTGTGGTGGAAACGATGTTGATATCTTCGGTTGTGGTGCTCACGGCTCCGTAGTTGTTGGTTGCATCAACCTCTATGGTGTAATTTCCATACGAAGGAGGCAGCCACCATGTTGTAAAATGCCCGTTGCCAAAGTCTGTTGCCGGAATTGTTGTTCCGTTTATCTTAAAATTTAAACTCTGAATGGTGAACAATGTTGGATAATTAATGTTGGCTATCGCGGCCAGCTGAATTTGCGACAAGGTGGGCACATGCACATTTCCCGCCAGGGGATGCCGTATTTCGACAACGGGAACATTAGCAGTTGGATCAACCACATCGAAAGTGTTTATAATAGGCGAAGCGGTGTCGTATTGCGTGTTTCCGTTCTGATAGGCTTTTATGCTAACTGTGCCCACGCCCGTGAGCGTGAGAATTGAATCGCCGCTGAGCATGGCCGGCCCCGAAACCACGGTGAAACTAACTGGCAAACCCGATGAGGCAGTGGCATGCAGTGCAAAAGGAGGCGTTGTGGTTAGTTTCGGACCGATCTGCGGAAATGAGATAGCTTGAAACGAGGTATCCAAAACTCCTTCGAAGTTTGAAGTAGCTCCGGTCAACGCGAAATTGGTGACGTCGCCATCATAGGTTGGAGAATTCACCTCGGAGTGGAGTTTTGAGATGCTGGTGTTATTGCCGCCCGGAACCCCCTGGTTAAATTTATAGTACAACAGCAAATTAGATTCGGTGCCCGTGGGTTCGGTGACCATCATATTCTGGATCTCGGTTTGCGACAAAGCCTTGTTCCACAAGGTAACCTCATCTATGTTGCCGCCATAATAAAAGTTAAAGGTTCCTAAGGTGCTTTTGCCAATGGCAAACGGTGTTGTCCCGATGGTAAGCGTACCGGAGGCGGTGGCGCTGCTAACCAGGGTTCCGTTCTTATAAAAATAGGTATGCGTTCCGTCGTACACAAAAGCAAAATGCTGCCAAACGTTGGGGACAATTGTATTGACCGGAATGGCGGGTTGCGAGGTAACGTTCGACGAATTGATGAACCTCGCTTCAATTTGTCCGTTGTTTAACGATATCAGATAAAATGATTCGGTTCCGGTGCGGAAACCCATCAGGCCTTGTCCGTAGTTCAGGTTGTTGTCGTAAAACCATCCTGTTATCGACATGGCCGTTGAACCCGTTACCAGCGATGATGCGTTGGGAACGCTAACCCAATCGTTGGTTCCGTCGAAATTTAAATACTGGTTGGTTTGCGATTTCAGGCTGTTGAAAACGAAAAGCGAAAGAACTAAAAATATAATGCTGAATTTTACGGGTAAAGTTTTCATCATAATGTGTGTTTAGTGTATACTGAATTTAGGATTTGCATTATTATAGGCAAAGCTAAATAAATTTATGATTTTACACACGAACCGGCAAAATAAATTCCGAAAAAAAATCACATGAGCATTCACTGCAGGTATCCTTTCAGCTTATACAAACAATTTGTGCTCTGCATTTTTGACACAGAGATCAAAGAATAAAAGACAATAGATAACTAGAAACTAGTATTATTCCTTTCTATTTTTTACTTTCAGGCAACCACTCGCTTTTTAAAATATTTGGCGTTGAATAGAACTTGTTTGCAATTGCTGTCAGTTGTTCAGGTGTTATGGCTTTTAAACGTTTTTCAACTGTAAGTATGCGTTCGGGATCGAAGCCATTGCGATTGGCATTTTGCAAATTATCGAGCCAGTATTGGTTTTCTTTAATACTTACCTTGTAACTTTCTAATGCAGGTTCGCGAACACCTTGCCAGTCTTTGTCGGTGATACCCCCGGCAACTTTAACACCTTCAATAAGCTTAAAGAAAGCAGAATCAACCTTGGTTATATTATCGGGACTGCAAGGTAAATATGATTGCAGTATGAATTCTTCTTGTGGAATTTTGTATAATGAACCGTAAATACCCCCACCATAAATGGCGCTCATTTTTTCGCGAATAGTATCGGTTATTTTGTTGTTGATAACTTCGTTCAATTGTGTCAGTATAAAATTATCATCAGCAGTGTAGGCCATATCTCCTGTATAATAATGGGTAAGCATGGCTTTTTGTTCTTTGCCTTTGTGCAAGGTATAGCTGTGGTTCCCGATAAGTGTTTTCATTCCAAGATCGTTGTATTCGGCTTTCGAGGTTTTTGCTGCTATGCCGCCAATATATTTTTCAATTAAAGGCTGTATCTGTTTTTCGGTGAACGAACCTACAATGGTGTAATACATTCCCGATGGATTCCCGATCCTGTCGAGATAATATGCCACGGCATGATCGAGGTTTATTTTATCATAATCACCCGGATAAGGAAAATAATGAGCACGATTATTTCCCTGATACAGCATATTATAAACCGTATCCATAAACAGGTTTTCGGGATTTTGTTTCGTTAGTTCCAACTCTTGTTTCGAACGGGTGATATATGATTTAAAAGCTTCCTGATCGGTGCGCGGTTCGGTACATTTCAGATATAGAAGCTGGAACATGGTTTCCATATCTTTCACTGTGCTGTTGCCTTCAATGTATTCAGAATACATATTAATAACCGGCGATATTTTGACATCTTTTCCTGCTAAGAATTTTTCAAGATCGGTTTTCGAAAACGAACCATAGCCCATTTCTTCCACTGCCGAAGAGCCTAATTGTGCGCTTTGATAATCGGTTCCGCTGTAGGCACTGTAGCCTCCGAATTTGCTTCCTCTGATAAGTACTTCGTCGTTTTTGAAATCGGTAGGTTTCAGGCACACTATGGCTCCGTTGCTCAGGGTGAGTGTGGTAGTTCCCAGTTTTTCGTTTTTAACGGTTTTCACTATTTTGCCTGCAACGGGTTCTTTTGTCAATAATTTCGATGCTATTGCCTTTTCCTGATGGGGTTTGATGTCGCTTTTCATGGCTTCATCTATCCATTGTTTATATTGCGCGTTGGTGGGTAAGCTGCTTGCCGTTTTAGTGGTAGCATAGCTGAAATATTTATCGTCAAAGTCAATCTTATTGCGGATAGCATCGAAATCTTTCAGGGTGATCTTATCCAGATGGCTTTTCGCGAAATTGTATTCCCATTCGATACCCGGAATGGCTTCCTGTTCAAGATAATTACCTACATATTCCCACACCAGATCGTTCGACTCGGTTTTATCGCGTTCGTTGTATTGTTTTTCGTAATCTGACAATACTTTGGCTTTGGCACGAGAGAGTTCGGCTTCGGAAAAACCAAACTTTTTAACCCGCAAACATTCAATAACCAAGGCTTGTATGGCTTGTTTAATTCCGTCGGCGCCACAGGCGGCGGCTGTGGTGAAGTTTTCGTAGCCTCTGGCCCAACTTCCCAAATAAGCATAAGCATATATAAATGGTGGGTTTGCCGAACTTTTCAGTTCGTCGAATCTGGATGAGAGCATCTCGAAACATAGGTTATTGATGATGTCGTTTAAATAATCGGCTTCGGTTACCGAAACTTTTTTAACATGGGTGTTTCCAAT
Source organism: uncultured Bacteroidales bacterium (assembly GCA_903913285.1). Lineage (GTDB taxonomy): Bacteria > Bacteroidota > Bacteroidia > Bacteroidales > CAIWKO01 > CAIWKO01. Next base: position 29,777 of record CAIWKO010000003.1, read on the forward strand.
AATATTCACCGAGGTCATGTCGGCTTCGGCATCCGTAACTACAATAGCGAGGCTTTCGGTGAAAGGTTTCACTTCAAATATTTCGGGGCGTTTACGTTCGTTCTGCATATTTTTTACATCGCCAAATTTTTCTTTTATCATCTTTTCAGCCTTTTCGATCGGCATATCGCCAACCACAACCACAGCCTGTATATCGGGACGATACCAATCGGAATAGAAACGACGCAATACTTTGTGGTCGAAACTCGAAATGATCGAATCCAGACCTATTGGATCGCGTTTGCCGTATTTCGATCCGTTGAGCATCAATGGTTGCCATATTTTCATCATACGGTCGTCGGCTCCTTTGCCCAAACGGCTTTCGGATAATATAACTCCGCGCTCGTCGTCAATTTGTTTATCGGTGAGCAGCGCGCCGTGAGCCCAGTCGGCAATAACGTTGAATGCATTTTCGAGTTTGGCGCTATCGTCGCTCGGAACCGGCAAAATATACACGGTTTGGTCGAACGACGTAAACGCGTTAAGGTCGTTGCCAAACCCAACGCCAATGCTTTCCAGATAATGAACCAACTCATTGTCGGGAAAATGTTTCAACCCGTTAAAATTCATGTGTTCCATAAAGTGAGCCAGACCTTGCTGGTCATCGTCTTCCAGAATAGAGCCGGCATTAACTGCCAAACGGAGCTCCACCTTTTTTTCGGGTTTTTTGTTATATTCGATATAATATTTCAACCCGTTAGGCAATGTGCCTACCTTTACTTTAGGCGAAACCGGTATTTTTCCGCTTAGATCCGATTGGGCGTTAACTCCCGAAACTGCAAACAGCAATGCACAGAAGATAATTAATGCGATTTTTTTCATTTGATGTTGAATTTTATGGATTATTAATCAGGAGAATTAGAATGTGAAAATACAAAAATCATTTGAAATGCAAAATAATTTTTAATAAAGTTGGTGATTGGCTAACCGCCTGAATGACTTCAGTCCTCTAGATTTGACCGAAGACTATTGGAAACAAAACTAAATTAAAATTTTAGTCACTAATATCTACAAATTGCTAAAGAATTTTACTTTATAGGCTTCCGGATTTCCGGAATAGGTAATAGGTACTTCTTACCTCTGAATTCTGACTCCTGAATTCTGAATTCTGATTTTAGGCACTTCCCCCTCCTATTTAGTGTACAAAAACCTCTTGATCTTTTGCGTGGCAGTTTTCTTAAACGGGTCGTCCTGAGGGATGACGGTTTGCAGGCGCGAGAATTTGTTGACACGTTTGTTCACGTATATTTCCAGTTCCAGCTTCAGTTCATCTATCTTTTGGTCGATATAAATAGACATTTCGGTTTTCAGGTCTTCGTATTTCTTGGCAATTTCGTCTTTGTTGAAATACACCAGCGCAACAAGCTTGCCTTTTTGTTCCACCACTAGCGATTCGTCCACGTAGCGGAAATTGTTTATCACGGTTTCAATTTCTTCGGGATACACGTTTTCGCCACTTTTCATCACGATAATATTTTTCAGGCGGCCGCGTATCGACAAAAAATCGTGCCTGTCCATCACGCCCAGATCGCCCGTGCGGAACCAACCGTCATCCGTGAACACCGATTTGGTGAGTTCGGGTTCTTTATAATAGCCCTGCATCACGTTAGGACCGCGGGCCACAATTTCGCCTTCGCCCGTGGTAGGGTCGGCATCAATAATTTTCAGTTCAATTCCATCCAGCGCCGGCCCGGTTGATTGCAGTTTGGTATGAAAAGGACTTGAACCTGCCAGCAAAGGCGAAGTTTCGGTCAATCCGTAGCCGATAGCATACGGAAAACGGGCTTCAATCAAAAACTTTTCAACGGTTTTGTCGAGTTTGGCGCCGCCTATTCCAAAAAACTTGAGCTTGCCGCCGAAGGTTTTCTTCAGTTTGCGGCCGGCAATCAAATTCAGGGTATTGTGCACGAAAGCGGTTTTATAAAGCACCCTCGGTATCCATTTCTTGGTGAACGTGGGCAAAATGCTGTTGCGGTATATTTTTTCGATGATCAGCGGCACGGTGAGCATCAGCGTGGGTTTCACTTCCTGCATGGCCGGTATCAGCACCGCGGGTGTGGGCGGTTTTTGCAGATAATACACACAAGCGCCATATATCATGGGCAATATCAGTCCGAGCGTGTTTTCATAGGTATGCGAAAGCGGCAGTATCGACAAAAAGCGGTCTTTATCATCAATAGGTTGAATAATGGCCGCTTTGATGGCCGTGAACGCGATATTTTTATGCGAAAGCATCACCCCTTTGGGTTTTCCGGTGGTTCCCGATGTATAGATGATAGCCGCCATATCGTTTTCGGCAACCTGATAGCTTTTGCTTGCTACGGCCCCTGCATCGTATGCAACATCTTTAACTTTCGATCTTACCACAGAAAAATCATCGATCAAAATAATCGTTTCAGGCATTTTGTGTTCAATACCTTTTAGTTTGTATTGAAGGCTTTTTGAAATAAAAAGAAATTCGGCGCCCGAATGTTCCATAAACTTTTCGATCTCGAAAACATGAAAATCGGGCAACAAAGGCACCACCACGGCATCCATAAAGGTAGTTGCAAAATAAGTGACACCCCAGTTGGGCATGTTCGAACTTAGTATCGCGATCTTATCTCCGGGCTTCGCATTTAATTTTTCGAGCAACGCCATCACCGACTGAATTCGCTGATGCGATTGACTATATGTGATAGGCTCTTCGCCAACAAAGGCAAAAGTATTATGTTCGGGAAATTTCTGTAAGGTTTCGGAAAATAATGAAGGAAATGTAAGGACGGTATCTTGATTTGGCATAAATTCCTGATAAAAACATGCAAAGTTACGATTAAACCACAAGGAAGCATGCTTTTATATTCATAATGATTGTTAAAATAAATTGCAGGCAGTTAGTTTTGTATCACTTACCAACAAAAAAAACATCTGTTTATCGCTTCCGTTTCGATGGTTTTTAGAAACGATTTTATACTTTTCACCATTGCTAATAAATTTAGTTATAATTTTGTTGCCTTAAATTGAGCAGCACTGAAACAAATTTTGATCATACAAACGGCTACGATCGGCGATGTGATTCTTGCCACACCGATCATCGAAAGCATTGCCCTGGCCGATCCGAGCATACAGATCGATTTTTTGTTGCGCAAAGGTGCCGAAACATTGTTTGCCGGGCATCCTTATCTGCGAAATGTTTTTGTGTGGGATAAATCGCAGCATAAATATCCCGGGCTGATGCATATCTTGAAAAGCATCCGCGAAACCCGCTACGACATCATTATCGACCTGCATCGCTTTATTTCTTCAGGATTCGTCACCACATTCTCGAAAGCCCGCTACAAAATAGGATTCAACAAAAACCCGCTGTCGTTTTTATTCGACAAACGGGTGAAACATATCATTGGCAAATCATCCGAACTGCACGAAGTTGACCGCAACCTGTTGCTGATACGCGATATTTTCAAACCGGTAAGAATAGTTAAACTCTACCCTTCAAATACCGATTTTGCGAATGTAGAAGCCTATAAAAGCGTTCCGTTTATCACTATTGCACCTTCGTCTTTATGGGGAACAAAAAAATATCCCGAAGAAAAATGGATAGAATTTATTGAAGCTCTGCCTGTCGGATTCAAAATTTATCTCATCGGGAGCAATTCCGACATAGATTTATGTAACCGGATTGCCAGAAAATGCGTTAAACATGATATCCAGAATTTATCCGGAACATTTAGTTTATTAGAAACTGCCGCTTTGATGAAAGATGCACACATGAACTTTACCAACGATTCAGCCCCGCAACATCTGGCTTCGGCAATGAATGCACCCATTACCGGTGTTTTTTGTTCAACAGTGCCTGAATTTGGTTTTGGTCCGTTGTCGGATATTTCATTTATTGTTGAAATTGAAGAAAAATTATACTGTCGTCCCTGCGGACTGCATGGATACAGAACCTGTCCGGAAAAACATTTTAAATGCGCTTACGATATTAAAAAAGAACAACTACTTGTATGTCTGCCAAGTTAACTGAAGAAATACTAAAAGCCCACGAAGTTTTAAAAAAAGGAGGAATAATCCTTTACCCTACCGATACGGTTTGGGGAATTGGTTGCGATGCTACCAAGAGCAAAGCCGTTGAACGTATATTCCAGATAAAAAAACGTTTGGAAAACAAAAGTATGATCGTGCTGTTAGATCAATTCGAAAAATTGTATCAATATGTTGACGATGTACCGGAAATAGCATTAGATCTGAACCAGAGCATATCAACCCCCTTAACCATTGTATATCCTAAAGCAAAAAATGTCGCAAAGAACATTATTTCGGAAGATGGATCGATAGCGATCCGGATCGTGAAAGATGAATTTTGCCAGAAACTTATCAGTTTGCTCAATAAACCTTTGGTTTCAACTTCTGCTAATATTTCGGGAGAACCGACACCCCTGATATTTAATAAGATTTCGCCCGATATCATCAAGCAGGTTGATCACGTAGTAAATTTGAACAAAGCCCGCATAAACCAAATCAAAGCATCCACCGTCATCAAATTCAACGAAAAGGGAGAATACGAAATAGTGCGTTCCTGATACTTGTTTTTTGTATTTTTGTGCCTTAAGCGTTTTTCTTTTGAAAGAATATCTGAATCATCCCGTTTTTAAGATCGTATCTGAAATTGCCAGTGAAAAGAACCAACAGATTTTTGTCATAGGTGGGTTTGTTCGAGATATATATTTAAAACGAACCGGCAAGGATATTGATTTCATGGTGCTGGGAAATGGTATTGAACTGGCGAAGAACGTGGCAAAAAAGATAGGAAATTCTTGCAAGGTTAATGTCTTTAAAAACTTCGGCACTGCCATGATACATTATAACGACTGGCAACTGGAATTTGTGGGAGCCCGAAAAGAATCGTACGAAAGCAATTCCCGTAACCCTTTTGTTGAAGCTGGCACACTTGAAGATGACCAAAACCGAAGGGATTTTACCATCAATGCCATGGCCATCAGCCTGCAAAAAGAAAACTATGGTCAGCTTATCGACCCGTTTAACGGGGTTGCAGATATTAAAAACAGAATTATCCGCACACCGCAAAACCCTGATATCACATTTTCGGATGATCCTTTGCGCATGATGCGGGCGGTTCGCTTTGCATCGCAATTAAAGTTCACTATAGAAACCGAAACGTTTAATGCCATAGTGCGAAATAAAAACCGTATTGAGATTATCTCAACTGAACGCATCACAGAAGAGTTGAATAAGATCATCCTCTCGCCTATCCCATCGATCGGTTTAACCTATCTGGACGAATGCTGTTTGCTAAAACTTATTTTTCCGCAGCTTGTTGATCTGAAAGGAATAGATATTAAAGATAAAATTGCACATAAGGACAATTTTTATCACACCCTTGAAGTACTCGACAAAATTGCCATAAACTCCGACGATCTTTGGTTGAGATGGGCTGCATTGATGCATGATATCGGGAAACCTGCTTCAAAAAAGTTTCAGGAAGGCAATGGGTGGACATTTCACGGGCACGAAGTTATCGGGGCAAATTTAACAACCACGATTTTCAAGATGATGAAACTGCCCCAAAACGAAAAATTGAAATACGTTCAAAATCTGGTATTGCTGCACCTCCGTCCTATTGTGCTGGCCGAAGATGTTGTGTCAGAATCGGCGGTAAGAAGATTATTATTTGAAGCAGGAGAAAATATTGACGATCTGATGATGCTGTGTGAAGCCGATATTACCTCTAAAAACATTAATAAGGTCAATCGTTTCTTAAAGAATTTCGAGATAGTCAGAAAAAAACTACACGAAATTGAAGAAAAAGATAAACTCAGAAATTGGGAACCACCTGTTTCGGGCGATCTGATCATGAAAACATTCGGAATAAAACCCTGCAAAGAAGTTGGTATTATCAAAACTGCCATTCGCGAAGCAATACTTGACGGAAAGATCGGGAACAATTTCGACGAAGCTTTCGATTTCATGCTAAATGAAGGCAAAAAATTGAATTTGCATTCAATCTGATCTCCTTTTTCAAAAAAATAATCCAATTTCAGGCAACCCTTTTGTATAAAATGTGTTCTATGGTTTATGACAATTCTGATGAATGTTAAAGATCTGATCGACGGTTGCATTCTCCATCATAAAAATGCTCAGAATTTGCTGTATGATAATTATTCATCGCGGCTTTACGGAGTATGTTTACGCTATGCATGTGACCGCGATGACGCTCAGGATATTCTGCAGGAATCGTTTATTAAGATCTTTAAGAACATACATAATTTGAAATATCAGGATGAAAACGCATTCTACGGATGGATGCACAAAATAACCATTAATACAGCTCTGAACCACTACCGTGACTCTATTAAAAAAAATCTTCAGCAAGAAATTGCTGAAAATGAAAGCTACAGTTCGGAATTTGACGAAAGCACTATCTACGATCATATTTTAGATCATGTTTCGCATACTACGCTCCTGAAACTGATACAAGAACTGCCTAACGGTTACCGCACTATTTTCAATTTATATGCTTTTGAAAATCAAACGCACAAAGAAATATCAACAGAGTTGAATATCTCTGTTAACACGTCGAAAACACAATTATTTAAAGCGCGAAAAATGCTGTCATCGCAAATAAATTGCATACTCGCTACAAATCAAGTAAAAAAGGTGATATGAAAGAGACAACTGAACACATCGACCTTGCTTTCAAGAAAGTTTTTGAGGGTTTCGAAGAAACGCCTCCCGAAACTGTGAAAAAGAATGTTTTTCGTAAGATGATCATTTTTAACAACTGGTATACCATAAAACGGGCACTGCTTTTTTCAGCCATTTTCGTTTCCGTTTGCGGATTGAGCTATTGGGCTGTTTATTCCAATTCCGGTAAAAACACTGATACTGCCATGCATACTACAGACGTGGCAAACTATACTTATCAAAGACAAAATGGTTCTTCTCAAACAACTGTGGTTAATAAATCAGATAAACACGAAAATTCACCACAGATCAGTAATGCTGAATCCCTTATCACAAAAGGATCAAAACCAATAGTAAAAAACACAAAAGCTGATAAAACAAGAGCAAGCCAAAACACAAAAACTCCTCAGAAAGATATTACAACCAGTAATGATAATACCGCGAAAACGAGCACGACTTTTAAACCGGATAATTCTCAATTGAAGACGAGTACTACATTAAATTTTACTTCGAACGCAATCTTAACATCAACCAATGCTTTTTCGACTGAGAATACTAGTAAAAAACCGTTGCTGATGAATATGATGAAGCTAACAACAACTAATGATCAGCCAGAAATGCTTCAATATATCACAGCAGAAACTCAAAAGAAATATAAACGTCCTTTGCTTTGGTCGGGAGCGGTTTATGCAGCTCATTCTGTTATTCAGCCCGACATTATTCACGTTGCTGAACCAATAGATGATGCTCAATTCAAGTATTCTTCGAAAATGAATTTTCCTTCGGGTGTTATTGGTTTGAGTGCAAGAGCAGAGAAAAAACATTTCTTTTTTGATCTCGGACTTCAATATTCGAAGTTCACAGAAAAAATCACTGCAAATCATATAAACTATAACCCTCATAATGTTCAAAAAATAAATCTCACCGGGCAAACTACGAATATTGATACCACAGGTGGCTATTATCATTATTATTATATAGCCGATTCGGTTATCAGGATACTTGATTCGGTGTGGACCTGGAAAACGGATACATTGTTTAGTAACATTTACGATACTACCAATAAAAAAATGTACGATACGCTGAGAAATGCAGCCTGGAAAAACACCTATACCTTTATTGAAATTCCTTTGACCATTGGCTGGCAAAAAAACTTCGGGAGGATAAACATCGGGTTTAGTACGGGCCCTATCATCAGTATGCTTATAACTACCAAAGGAAATTTGCCCTATAATATTGTTGAATCGCCAACAATGATCGCTTTGTCGAATGAATTTAAAAAATTCAGGTTCGGAATGTCGTGGCAGGTATCGGGATTTGCAGGTTATCAGTTCAACAGCAGAATGCTGATCGAACTCTCGCCTTACTACAGATTCAATGTTATCGGGATAAAATCTTCGAATTCGGGAAACAAACTCATAAATAATTCGTTCGGAATTCAACTCGGATTGAGATATTATTTTTAACTTTACAGGCAACCTTTTAATAAAACCGTGTTTATAAATTGAAATCAACTAAAAACCTATAATTATGAAAAAACTTCTAGTCATTTTATTTTTTGTTGCATTTGCAACACATTCGTACGGACAAACTTGTCAGGCGGCGTTTACCTACAATACCAATCCAGCCTCACTGTATTTAACGGATCTTTCGTACAATACCGACTCGAGCGCTATCAATGTTTCGACATGGGTATGGACTGTATCGTTCGGTGGAAGTATGACAACATACACTACTCAGAATCCTACTATTCCGACATACGGATATTCAGGTCCGGTGCAGGTTTGTTTGAGCATTTCCACATTTTTAGGATGCAACAGCAGTTTTTGCGATACTATTTATATTACGTCGACTACTACAGATACTTGCATGGCATATTTTACCTATTATACAGATTCTATACCTTCGGCCCATGTTTATAATTTCTACGATCAATCAACTACGGGCAACGGAACGATCAATTCGTGGTCGTGGGTAGTTTCTTATGGCGGAAGTGTTATAGAAACATCCACAACACAAAATCCTATAATTACATTCGCTACAGCCGGTGCATACGATGTTTGTCTGACTATCGGTTCGGACAGCGGCTGCAGTAATACCACCTGCCAGACAGTTTATGTTCTGGACAGCAATTCAAGCTGTCAACCAACAGTTACTGCTGTTATTAATCAGGTAAGTGTTATCGGCGGCAATGACGGCTCGATCGATCTCACAGTAACAGGCGGCACACCTCCTTATACTTTTGACTGGAGCACCGGAGCCATCACGGAAGACATCAATAATCTGACGAGCGGTGTATATTGGGTTAATATCAGTTCTACTCCGGCCTGCCCAACCTATACTTACACGTATCAGATACTGGAACCTTACGATTCGCTGAATACCTATGTTGATACACTCTACACACTTCCTATTGATACATGCCTTGGTTTCCCGGTTGACAGTTTCTATATTTCGAGTATTTCGGTTTCGGGAAGCACTGTTACGGTATACTGGGTATTCACAGGCGGCGGAATGGTGACTACTTTGGCTGCTACCTATACATTTACGGATTACGGTTCGATGGTGGTGGTGCTCAGCATCGATTGCGGTGGCTTTAAGAATTTGACTACCTACATGAGCTATATTCATATCAATGCTCCATCGGGAATTGTGGATATTAACGCGAAAGACCAAATTAATGTGTATCCCAACCCTGCCACCGATTTTATCAACGTTGATTTCGGAACGCAAACCGACAGAACCACGCTGGTGAAAATTTATTCAAGCACGGGTCAGGAAATCGTTTCGAAAACGGTTGCACCGAACACCAATCAGATCGAGATCAATGTGAACAAGCTTGCAGGCGGAATTTACTTTATGCAGATAGATAATGGCAACGGTAAGCCCATCGTGAAGAAATTCTTCAAATAAAATACAATATTCTTTTACAAAAAACCGTTCCCGAATATCAGGAACGGTTTTTTTTTGAAATTGTTCGCAGCAATAAACAAATTCGTTGGTTTTTTTATATTTTTGTACTATCGTTTTTCAAATTGATTCATTAAAATTAAAAAGATGCTTATTTATAAATTCAGAATCACGGCCGAAGACAATGATGCTTTTTTCAGGGAAATAGAGATCAGACCGTCGCATACTTTTGAGGATCTGCACGAGACGATTTTGAACGGTATAAGTTTGGAGGAAGGCGAAATGGCTTCGTTTTATTTGTGCGACTACCGCTGGCACAAACTTGAGGAGATCGCACTTTTTGATCTGACCGAAACCGACGAAGAAGAGGAAAAACCCTTGCCCAAGCTGCGGGTGATGGCCGAAACCAAGCTGGGAGCCTGTATCGACGACCCGAATCAACACATTATGTACGTGTATGATTTTTTGAAGATGTACACGTTCTATATCGAGCTATACGAAATTATGGAAGGCGATGATGCTATAAAATATCCCCGTTGCACGAAATCGTCGGGAGATTTTCAGAAACCGGTACATAAAATACTTCCGAAAGAAGGTGATGATGATTGGGAAGGCGATATTGCGGAAGATGACGACCCTATTTTTGATGAATCGAGCGACCACGTGAGCGACGACGATCAGGATATGTTCAGCACCTATGTTGACGAAAATTCGCCTATTTAAGCACGTTAGATGCCTCTGAAACCGCCTGCAGGGCAACAAAAAACTCTTTTGATCATTCTTGGTCCCACCGCGGTGGGCAAAACCCGGCTGGCTATTATGCTGGCCGATTATTTTAATACCGAGATCGTTTCGGCCGACTCGCGGCAGTTTTACAGGGAAATGAAGATCGGCACGGCGGTTCCGAGCGAGGAAGAACTGGCCACGGTGAAACATCATCTGATCGGAAACCTTTCGGTTAAGGATGATTATAATGTTTCGCGCTTTGAACAGGAAGCGCTTGAGATACTCGGCAATATTTTCAAACAAAAAGATATCGCGCTGATGGCGGGCGGCTCGGGATTGTATATAAATGCCGTTTGCAAGGGTATAGACGAAATTCCCGACCCCGATGCGGATTTGCGCGAGGAGCTGAACGCCACCTTCGAACAAAAGGGCATTGAACCGTTGCGCGAGCAGTTGCGCTTGCTGGATCCGGAATGTTACGCGCGAACGGATATCGCCAATCATAAACGGATTATCCGCGCCCTGGAAGTGTGTATCGCATCGGGCAAACCGTACTCGTCGTATTTGATGAGCCGGGCCAAACCCCGGGATTTTCAAATTGTGAAGCTTGGATTGAAACGCGGGCGGGAAGAATTGTACGCGATGATAAATCAACGTGTCGACCTGATGATGGAAGCCGGCCTGGAACAGGAGGCGCGGGCGTTGCTGCCCTGCAGAGGGTTTAACAGCCTGAACACGGTGGGGTATCGCGAATTGTTCGGTTTTTTCGACGGGAAATGCACGCTTGTGGAGGCTGTGGAAAAAATTAAGGTGAACACCCGGCGCTATGCCAAAAAACAAATGACTTGGTTTGAACGCGACAAGGAGATCGAATGGATGAATGCTTCGGAGGCCGACAAAATTATGGAGCTGGTGAAAATTAAGGTACGATAATTGTTCTGCTCACGATGCCTGTTTGATTTTTTGTTAATTTTGCGTGGCTTTTGCGAAAAGCTGTCGGAAACAAAACATGACACGGCGCTGCTAAAACTTTTTTATGAAACGACTTTTCGGACTTATTTTACTGTTATCGCTCACGGCAATTCGCCCTGCTGAGGCGCAGCAAAAATGCCCGCGCGGCTTTTACGACTGCAAAGGAGCCTGCGGTTGGTTTATCGACATGGATCACGACGGTTATTGCGATTACTCGTATTTTTCGGATGCTTTGCTGAAGAAATTTCAGCACCGGAAAGATTCGATAGAAAATTTGGCGCTTTTGGAGCAACAGCGCGTGGCCGATAGCATAGCAAATGCCAACCATCGCAAGAGCACGAAAACCGAGGCTTCGAAAACGGATGCCCGGGCAAACGATAAGCGCACCAACTGCCCGTATGAAAATACGCCGCAATGCATACTGCTCCGTCAGGGAGAAAAAACGCAAGAGCCCGCTGCTCAGCCCGCAAACACGCCAAAATTGGTTCCCGACACGAAACCCGCACCGAAATTCGATAGAAATAAGTACGATTTGCTCAGCGTTTTTTTCGGATGTGTTTTGTTGTACATTTATTCGTGGTATCTCGCAAAAATAAAGGTTATACGCAAAAGTTTGCACCGCAAGATATGGAACACGCTGCTGCTTTTAAGTTTTTTGGTGAGCGGTTTGTTCGGATTGATGCTGGTGGTTCAACTGAACTATCAGGTGCTGTTCGGCTGGTTCAAAACGCTGATGTATTGGCATGTTGAGGTTGGCATTGCCATGGGAGCGATTTCGATACTGCATATTTTGTGGCATTGGAAGTATTTTTACCGATTGTTTAAAAAGCACGAGAAATAAGCTGCTGAAACGTTTTTTCAACGCACCTGAACGTGTTCGGATGGGCTCAAATTTTTTTTGAATGCACCTGAACGTGTTCGGGAGGGCTCAAAATCTTTTTGAACGCATCTGAACGTGTTCGGGAGGGCTCAAAATCTTTTTGAACGCACCTGAACGTGTTCAGGAGGGCTCAAAATCTTTTTGAACGCACCTGAACGTGTTCGGGAGGGCTCAAATTTTTTTTGAACGCACCTGAACGTGTTCGGGAGGGCTCAAATTTTTTTTGAACGCACCTGAACGTGTTCGGGAGGGCTCAAAATCTTTTTGAACGCACCTGGACGTGTTCGGGAGGGCTCAAAAAAATTTTTAATGCAAATGTCGAAAAACATTTGGGCCAAAATTTGTTGTATCTTTGAACAAACCAAACCCGCAACAAATGAAAAAAATATTCCTCCTCCTGACCATTGTGGCAGCCTCTGCCCTTTTCGCCCGCGCCCAAAAAGTATACTCGGTTAGCTCCGAAGCCTTTGCCGACGTCAAAGTATACGTTGTATCGAGCCAGGCTTTCGCCGATCTGCTGGTCTACAAAGTGAGCAGCGAAGCATTTGTAGGCAACAACGATGGCAAATGGTATTTCGAGTCGAGCGAAGCTTTCGCCAAAAAGAAAATATACTTTGTCAACTCCGAAGCTTTTGCCGACCTGAAGATCTATTTTGTAGACAGCGAAGCTTTCGCCGGATGGCAAAACAAAAGCAAAATGTATCTGATGGAATAAAAGTGAGGAAATACTCAAAAAAAGCGCCTCAAAAAATAAACCTTTACTTATGTTTTTTCGCCCCGAAGCTCAAATTCATAAATTGTCGGCGCGAATTGGTGCGGAACACACCCTGACTCACCGAACGTATCTCTTCGATGGTATAAAATGAATTCGGACTAAATTCATTCAGTATGGCGATAAAATCTTTCACGTGTTTGCGTTTCACGATCGAAAACACCACCTTCACCTTGCCCATGCCGCCTTCCGCGTCCAAAATCGTCAGGCCGTAATTGGCTTCTTTCAGTTTATCGATCAAATCGTGCGTGTCGACGCTTAAAATCACCCTAATGATCACGTTGCCGATCGACAAACGCTCGTCTAAAAGCATTCCCACGTAATTACCCATGGCATAACCGCCGGCATACGCCACGTAGCACATCGGGTTCGACAGGTGGGCAAAAATCTGGCTGATAGCAACCAGCCAAATGAACGCTTCGAAAAAAGCGAACACCGGGGCCAGATTTTTCAAACCTTTTGCCACGAATATCATTCGCAGCGTGCCCACGCTCTGGTCGAAAATGCGTGCAATAAAAATAAGCACCGGCAAAACAACCCAGGTAAAAATAGGTGCATCGTTGGCTAAAAAATTTAAAATGTTCATGTTGATATTGTGATTTGTGATTAGCGATTAGTAATTTTTAGAATGCGATTAATGATTTGCGATTTGCCATTAGTTCCCTGCTCTCCAAATTCTGAATTCTGTATTCTGAATTCTGTATTCTCAGCTATTAAACATTTTCCGGTAACATCTGCGGCGTTTATGCATAATATGGTCGTAATTTTTCCAGGTTGTGATGGCCTTTTGGTTGGTTTCGAAAATTCCTGTGGTTTCCACGGCTTTCACCCCGTGTTTGATCAACGATTGTTGCAGTTCGTTAATTAAAATGGCCGGAATTCCCATACTTTGCAATTTCGGATCGACGGCCGTCAGAAAAATATCCGCCGTGTCGGGATGCTTCAAAGCCTTCAAAACAGGAATAAATCCGAACGGCAGCAATTTGCCCTTAGCTTTCCGAAACGCTTTCGACAACGACGGCACACAAATAATAAAGCCTGCCAGATCGCCCTGTTGCGTTTCGATAATTTTCACGAAATTATAATTCAGCGAATTGAAGTATTTTTTAATATAATAGTTCCGCATTTTCTCGTCGAAGCTCACCACGAAAGGCAATTCCTCAAACGCCAGGTTCAGCAACTTAAAAACCTTTTGAGCATAGCTCATCAGCTCTTTTTTCGACTTTGGGTTGATCACCTTTAAATTATGGCGCTCTTTAATCAGGTCGGCCAAACGGGCAGCCTTCGGGGGCACTTCTTTAATGAACAAACGAAACTCAACCCAATCGATTTCCTTTTCGTAGCCATACTTTTCGAAATGCACTTGGTAATAAGGCAAATGATACGTCGATGCAATAGATTGCAGATGATCAAACCCCTCAACAAGCAAACCCTGGGTATCCAGATTCGTAAAACCCAGCGGTCCCAACACTCCATCCACCTTTTGCTCCTTCAGCCAGTTTTCTGCCGTACTGAAAAGCAATCCGCTCACTTCATAATCGTCATAGAACTCCATGCGGCAAATGCGTCCGAGATTTTCGTTCCTTTTTTCATTATAAACATGATTCACGATGGCGCCAATGCGTCCCACGCATTTTCCGTCTTTCAACACGATCCAGAATTTCGCCGTACAAAAATCGTAAGCAGGATTTTCTTCAGGATTAATATTGTGCAGTTCATCTTTATTCATCGATGGAACCCAAAACGCATTACCTTTATAAATTTCGAAAGGCAGTTCAACAAATTTCTTGCGGTCGCAGGAGGTTAAAACTTCTTTGATCTCGATCGGCATAGTACTATTTTTTACAAAGATAGTATATACTATAAGTTGTAAACCGATTTGATTTTAGAATTTATTAAAAAAATATCAACTTATATAAGATCGCGATTTACCTAATGTTGTTAAAAATCAAGCTGAAATAATCACATTCAAACCCAAAAAGACAACTTTCTTTAAATACAAACTTCAAAATAACAAAAAAAACACTTGATTTTTTTAGGGTAAATAGTTTAAATTTGTAGAAAATTAAAAAACAATTATCATGAAAAAAATCATCTTAACTCTACTGGTATTCATTTTCTGTGCCGCTCTATATGCACAGGAAAACTATGCTCTGGTTCGAATGGGAAAAGACTGGGGTTTTATCGATAAAAAAGGCACTTATGTGATCAACCCGCAATTTGCCAACGCCAAAAGCTTTTCCGACGGATTGGCCCGGGCACGCACCGGAACCGATTGGGGATATATTAACACAAAAGGAACCTACAGCATTAATCCTCAGTTCGAAAATGCTGAAGATTTCTGCGAAGGTTTGGCACGCGTAAAAAAATTCAAACAATGGGGCTATATTGATAAAAAAGGTTCTTATGTTATCAACCCGCAATTCGACGATGCCGAAGATTTTGACGGTGGTTTGGCACGTGTTCGAAAGGGCACACAGTGGGGTTTAATCGATAAAAAAGGAACCTACACGGTTAATCCGCAATTTGATGCCATTGGCGAGTTTGTTTCCGGGTTGGCAAAAGCCCGCAAAGGAAAATCATGGGGATTTATCGATACAAAAGGCACATGGGTTATCAATCCTCAATTCGATGATGCCGAAGATTTTAATAACGGGTTGGCTCGTGTTCGCAAAGGTTTAAGTTGGGGTTATATCGATTTTAAAGGAACTTATATAATAAATCCACAGTTCGATGAAGTTAGCGATTTCTATGGCGATCTGGCACGAGCCAAGAAAATGAGACAATGGGGATATATTGATAAAAAAGGAATCTGGGTGATAAATCCGCAATTTGATGGTGCCTCTGATTTTTCTGAAGGCCTTGCACGCGTTTTCAAAGGGAAACAATGGGGATATATCGATGAAAAAGGAACCTATGTTATAAATCCTCAATTTGATAATGCAGAAGATTTCAGTGAAGGCATGGCAATAGTTCGCAAGGGCATGCAATGGGGTTATATCGATGCTAAAGGAACATACGTTGTCAACCCTCAATTCGATGCCGCCAAAAACTTTAATAACGGCATGGCCTTGATCCGTAAAGGACCCAAATGGGGATATATCGATAAAAAAGGAACCATTGTTATCAATATGCAGTTTGACAATGCTGAGAATTTTTCGCAATAATATTTTATTGAACAACTTAATAAAAAAGCACGAGCATTCGTGCTTTTTTTTTGCTTTGTAGCGATCAATTAAGTTCACTTAAACTAATTGAAGATTCAAATAAATATTAAATTTTTGAGTTTTGATAAAGTAAAATTATTACTTTTGCCACGCAAACCCGAACTCTATATTAAATTAGTAGACTATTAAAAACTAACACGAATCATTAAATGGGAAAGCTATACGACACACTGATGCAGGATGTCCGTTTCGAAGAAGGATTAAATGCCTGTATCAACTGTGGAACCTGCACAGCAATTTGTGCAGCCGCCGAATTCTATAATTACGAACCGCGATCAATTGTCGATACCGTTCAAACCAAAGATGACGAAAAAATTATCGAGTTGTTGAAAAGCGAAACAATTTGGTATTGCGGCGAATGCATGAGTTGCAAAACCCGTTGTCCGAGAGGCAATGCCCCCGGTTTGATCATAATGGCTTTACGTTCATTATCTCAAGATCTGGGATATTTTGTAGAATCTGAAAAAGGTCGCCAGCAATTGGCAGTAAAACGTACCGTAGGGCAATGGATCCTTGATTTTGGATATTGTCTATATTTGGAAGGTGTTGGAACGAATATGCACCCCGAACAAGGACCAGTTTGGGATTGGGAACAAAAGAACTGGAAACAGGTATTTGAACGTCTTGGTGCAAATTACAAAGGTGATGGTCCCGGAATCCTCAGAAAAATTCCTGAAGAAGCTTTGGATGAGATCAGAAAGATATTTGATGTTACAGGCGGCACAAAACGATTCGAGATGATTGAAGAATGTTCGAAAAAGAAAGCCGCAGAAATGAACCTGAACCTTGATGAAGGTATTGGTTCCGAATATTTCCAGCATATTTATTCTTATAACAATAACCAACACAACCGGGAAAAATGAAAATAGAAGGAAAACGGGCAGTTTGGAATGAATACCAAAAAGACATTGCCGCAGATAAATATTTTTATGTAAGAAGTTGTGTTCGACAAAACTTTTTTCCGGGCTCGGAAACAACTTTTTTGCGAATCATGCGCGAGGAACTCGGCAAAGACATTTACGAACATCCCTGTCACACAACCTGCACCGGTATTGGGTATCATGGAGACATAGTACCTATCGACACTATGATGACGGTTGTTGCCCGGCAGTTTGCCCTTATGACAGAAGCGGGATATGAAAATCTGGTTCCTTCGTGTATCACATCGTTCGGAATTTACACCGAAGTGCTCGACACCTGGCATCATTTTCCGGAAACAGAAGCAAAAATAAGGGAGTATTTAAAAAAAGCTACAGGCCGTGAATTTCAGATACCGAAGAATTTGGCTCATGCAAGCGATGTGATCTATAAATTCAGAAAAGAAATTGCAGCCAAAGCAAAATTCAAACTTATCAATAAAGAAACCGGCAAACCTTTGCAGGTTGTTGAGCACATCGGATGTCACTATTCGAAGATGTTTCCCAACAAAGGTGTTGGCGGAGCCGAATATCCCTATGTGCTGGTTGGTATGATAGAAGACTGGGGGGGCGAGATCATCGATTATCCTGAACGCAGACATTGTTGCGGATTTGGGTTCAGGCAATATTTGGTGCAGGCAAACAGGGGTTATTCCATGTCCTGTTCGCATAAAAAGTTCGAATCGATGGAGCCATACAAACCCGATATGATCATTACCAATTGCCCGGGATGTCCAATGTTTTTGGATAAATGGCAATATGCCATAGCCGAAATGGAAGGAAAAACCTATGGAGCCAACGGACAGGGAATTCCTGTATTTACATACGAAGAAGTAGCCGGCATGGTGCTCGGCTACGATCCCTGGGACATAGGTTTGCAGGTGCATCAGGTTTCGTGCGAACCATTGCTTGATAAGATCGGAATACCTTACAATAAAGAAAAGAAATATGACGGCGTGAACGGACAAAAACTTGGTGTTCCGGAAATGCCTGTAAATTTAAAATGCTGCTAAAAGAAATGGATATCCTTCAAAAACTTCAAGAATTAGATCTGTTATTTAAACAACAGAAAAACAAGATCAAAGTACCTGCCGATTTTTTGCCATTAATTAAAAAGTTCGATTTTACACTGGAAGAATTTACTCAGTATCTGCTCTATCCTTCAGATTTGCCTTATGGCCGTTGTATGGTGTATCAGTCACCCAATTTTGAAGTGATATTGATGAATTGGAAACCCAGAAAATCGAGCAACATTCACGATCATGGCAACTCTTTCGGATGTGTTTATATTTTATCGGGCGATGTAAATAATATAGCTTATGATAAGAACATCCAAAAAATAGGTACCTACAAACTAACTAAAGGAAATTATGTAGAAGTTCCGAAAGGAATTTTTCATCAAATTGAAAATTTAAATGACGATTTTTCTGTTTCACTTCATTTTTATGCTCCTCCAATAGTAGGGATGAAAGTGATAGATACGGAAGATATCAGCAAAGCATACATCGTAAAACCGGAATGCGGAGCCTGGAATCCGGATGATGAAAATATTGTAAGAACTTTATAAATTCAATAACTATTCAGCATTAGTTATTAACTATTATCTGATAAGAATATGGCAAAAAAAGTTGTAGTGATCGGAGGAGGGATAGCCGGGATGGAATCGTCGGCGTATCTGGCCGAAATGGGTTACGATGTTACCTTGCTCGAAAAAGAAGACTGCCTTGGCGGACATCTGCGCAATTGGGAACGTCTATTCCCCACGATGCGTTTAGGACAGGAAGTGCTTGATTTTTTAAAACTCGGGGTTGATACCAAAGTGAATGTGATCCGTAATGCCAATATCACCAAAGTTAACCGCATCGAAAAACGTTTTCAGGTTGAATTGGACAGAGGCGCCAGCTTTAATGCTGATGCTCTCTTGATCACAACAGGATACGACACCTTTGATGCTACCAAAAAAGAAGAATACGGTTATGGCATCTACGACAATGTGATTACTTCAGCCGAACTCGAGAAGATGTTCATGGAAGGTAAAAACATCATCACTCCTACCGGAAAAGTTCCGAAAAAAATAGGTATCATTCATTGTGTTGGTTCGCGCGACGAAAAGGTTGGAAACGTTTATTGTTCGAAAGTTTGCTGTGTTACTGCCGTTAAACAGGCCATCGAACTGAAAGAAAAACTTCCGGAAGTTGAAATATATTGTTTTTATATGGACCTGCGCATGTATGGTATGCATTTCGAGGCCCTTTATAAAGAAGCACAGGAAAAACATGCTATCAATTTTATTCGCGGAAGATTGTCGGAAGCTTCTGAAAATATGGATCAAACCGTGATGATAAAAGTGGAAGACACTTTGGCAGGCAAACCCCTGAAACTTTCGGTCGATCTATTGGTGCTAATGGTTGGTTTTGTTCCTTCGAAAGGCACAAAAGAGATCGGTAAAATGATGGGACTTGAATTTGGCACCAATGGTTTTTATAAGACCAAAGATCAGCACACCATGACAAATGTTTCGAACATACAGGGTGTGTTTTTTGCAGGTTCATGCACTGCACCGAAAACCATCACCAACACCATAACCGATGCCCGTGCTGCTGCCACTACTGTTGCCAGCTATCTGGAAAGTTATGATCTGGAAATACGAACCAAAGCTTTTTTTCAATAAGTAAGGAGCATTATGGTTGATTTTGGTTATAAAATACAGGCCGACCGGCAGATTAATCTGGATATCACCAACAAAGCGCTGGCTAATTTTGTTAAAAAACACGAGAACAGTTTCAATACCTGTATCGGTTGCGGAACCTGCACGGCTACTTGCAGCACTGCTAAGTTCACCGATTTTAATTTCCGCAGGTTGCAATTATTTATTCGCAGGGGCGAAACTGCTAACGTGAAAGCCGAAATTGCCAAATGCATGTTGTGTGGAAAATGCCAATTGGCTTGTCCGCGGGGGGTTAACACCCGCAACGTCATCATGATGATCAAAAAAGGACTGGAGGCACACGTATGAATTTTGCATGGTTTGTTTTGCCTTTCAGCCTTGGTTTGTTCCTGCTTTTTATTCTGGTTATATTTAAAATCTCTTTCTGGGTACGTCAGTTGCCGCTTCGCGACCGCTTGCTGCTGAATCGTGGCATTTTCAGTTTCAAGATATTCAAGGTTATCAAGGAAGTTATCATGGAAAGCCTGTTGCATCGCCGCATATTTAAAATCAACCCGGTGCTGGGTTTTATGCACATGAGTTTTGCTTTCGGGTGGTTCATGCTGATACTTGTTGGGAATATGGAATCGCGTTTATATGCAGGCACTGAACTGAACCTGCCCTACTACGCCATTTTCTTCAAGTATTTCGTACATCAACCTCTCACCATACCTTTTGCCGAAGGCTTCACGTTTATCATGGATTTCTTCTTGGTTCTGGTTCTTTCCGGCTTGCTCATTGCGCTGTCGAAACGTATTTATTCCAGAGTTGTGGGCATGAAACGAACCACCAAACTAAAACCTTTCGATGTGTTTGCCATGCTGTCGCTGTGGTTCATTTTCCCGTTCCGTTTGTTAGCCGAAAGTATGGCTGCAGGCATGTATCATACAGGTGGTTTTCTCACGCAGCCTCTTGGCAATTTTTTCGCGGGCTTCCTGCCTCTGGGGCCTCTTTCGTATGCTATGTGGTGGGCTTATTCCATTGCTTTGGGCGTGTTCTTTGTTAGTTTGCCCTATTCGCGCTATATGCATATCCCTACCGAAATAGTGCTTATTGCTTTCAGACATTTCGGCATACGCCGCACCAAAGAATACGACATGTTCAAAGATGTGGAAGTGTTTTCATGCTCGCGCTGCGGTATTTGTATCGACAAGTGCCAGTTGAACACCATGGCTCAGGTGAACACCATACAGTCGGCCTATTTCATTAAATCCATACGCAAAAAAAATCAGCAGGAAGCCGTGGTTCAAAATTGTTTGGTATGCGGACGCTGTCAGGAATTCTGTCCCGTGGGCATCAAAACCGACGATCTGCGCTTATCGCAACGCATGATCTTCGAAAACCGCGAGATAGCCGATTTCCATTATCTGCCTCAGGATGTTCCCGTGAAGACCGATATATTATATTTTGCAGGTTGTATGACGCATCTGACGCCTTCCATCAAGAAAGCTATGCTCAATATACTCAACAGTTCGGGCATATCGTACCGCTTTATGGATGAAGACGGCTCTATTTGCTGCGGACGGCCGTTGATGCTTTCGGGCAATAACAAGGATGCGTTGAAACTCATGCAAACGAACAAAGATATTATCCGTTCGTCGGAGGCACATACGCTGGTTACCTCCTGCCCCATTTGCCTGAGGGTTTTTAGGGAAGATTATAACCTGAACATTAACGTGGTGCATCACACCCAGTTTATCGAAAGCATGATAGCTGAAGGGAAAATTAGCCTTGAAAACAGCGGAGCCAAAATAAGTTATCACGACCCCTGCGAACTGGGCCGCGGTCTGGGCATATACGACGAACCGCGCAACGTGCTTTCGCAAACGGGTGTTTTGCTAAAGAACTCACTCGAACGAAAAAGCAGCTTATGTTGCGGAGGGTCCATTGCCAACAACCAAAACTACAACCTCAACAAAGATAAAATATCGCAGCAGGTGGTGGCTCACCTGAGCGCTAAAGAACCCGATATGATAGCCACCGCTTGCCCCCTGTGCAAAAAATCGCTGGTTAAATATGCCGATATTCGCGTGGCCGACATTGCCGAACTGGTGAGCGAACAGATGGTTTCGAACAAAGCTGATGCTTCCCGGGCAGAAAAAAAGTTTAATGTTGAATCTGTAGAAGCATAAAAAAGCATCCTTTTCCTATAATTTTATCTGCAAATTGCAGGTCGATATCTGCAGATTGCAGGGTAGTATAAGGTAGTATAAAGTAGATTGTGTAAACAGGTTTAAAGGAGAGTTTGCTTGTGCTAAAGTGGAGCGTAGCGGAACGAAGCACAAGCAAACTCTGGGATTTTTTATTTACTTTTAAACCAAATACTAATATGGAAAACAAAA
>CAIWKO010000004.1 GCA_903913285.1 uncultured Bacteroidales bacterium
ATCCGGCGACTATCTCATCCAGGGCATACCGGTAGGTATCTATAGCGTTGAATTCATTCAGGCAACATGCATCACACTTAAACAGGACAACGTTGAGATCTTTCCCGATCTGGAAATTGAGCTCAACGTATCCTTAGATTCAGAAGTATAATTCCTTCTTTTTCCCTCCTTAAAAACAACCCGCCACTCCCAAACGGCGGGTTGTTTTTTTACTTTCACCCTAAACCACTTTTAAATCAAAACCCACATTATCAATATATCCCGTCCTTAGCCAAACCTTTTCTGCCTTTTCCATCCTTCAGGACAGGAGGCAAAGAAAAGGCAGAAAAAAACCTTCCACAATCCCATTCTGACTTCTGACTTCTTCCTTATCATTGATTATTTCTCCTCCTCCAAATTTTTCCGACACACTGTCGAAGTCGTCCGACACACCGACGAAGTCTTCCGACACACCGTCGAAGTCTTCCGACACACCGTCGAAGTCGTCCGACAGCCCGTCGAAGTCTTCCGACACACCGCCGAAGTCTTCCGACACACCGCCGAAGTCTTCCGACACACCGACGAAGTCTTCCGACACACCGTCGAAGTCGTCCGACACACCGTCGAAGTCTTCCGACACACCGTCGAAGTCGTCCGACACACCGACGAAGTCTTCCGACACACCGACGAAGTCTTCCGACACACCGTCGAAGTCGTCCGACACACTGACGAAGTCGTCCGACACACCGACGAAGTCGTTCGACGTCCTGACCAATGTTAACGCACTCAAGATCATTCAGGTTCACTCAAGTTCACTCCCAACTCCTTTTACTAACAATCACTTTTTTATAACTCCCACAATTTTTTTTATCGCGCCACTTTTTCTTTTGTATATTTGCCTTTATAATAACTTATAAATACGGTCATGGCAAAGACAAAAGATCTGAAAAATTTTGATTTCGGCAATTCTACTGATGTAGGCCTGGTGCGTCAGGAGAACGAAGATTACATGGGATATTTTGAAAGCATCAACGGACACGTTTTCATAGTGTGCGACGGCATGGGCGGACATGTTGGAGGCGCTGCCGCATCGCGCATTGCTGTGGAAAACATACGCGCTTTTCTCGAAAACCATTATTTCGATTTGCCCGAAGATGCCCTCACTGCCGGTATCGAGTTTGCCAACTCGGTGGTGTATAAGCGTTCGCGCGATAATGCCGATCTTGCCGGGATGGGAACCACCATAGTGATGGCCATAGTGCGCTCCGATAAAGTGTTTTATGCACATGTGGGCGACAGCCGTATTTATATCTTTTCCGAAAACAAACTCTACCGTCTCACCCTCGATCATTCGTATGTGCAGACGCTGGTCGATCAGGGTCTGATTAAAGAAGAGGAAATGGAAGAGCATCCGCGCAAAAACGAGATCACACGCGCGCTGGGCATAGGTCCTGACATAGAAATAAGCGTGGGTTCGGCTCCGGTGATACCTGCCAACGGCGATATTTTGCTGCTGTGCACCGACGGGTTGACGGGCATGCTCAAAGACGACGAAATAGAGGCCGTGTTGGCCGAAGATGTTTCGGTGCAGCACAAAGCCATGAAACTAACACAACTTGCCAACGATAAAGGAGGAGTGGATAATATAACCGAACAACTGATACTATTCTATAATGTGGCAAACCGCAAATCGAAGTTCGTTACGGCCAATGCCGAAGTGAAAGAAATTAAAGCAGAAAAGAAAAAAGAACCGAAACCCGAACGCGCCCCGAAAGAAGAAGGCGAACCAAGAGAGAAGCGCAAAATCGTAATGCCCAATTTGCTGGGAAAGTTGAATCTGCAAGGCGATACAAAACGCAAAATACGATTTGTACTTATCGTTTTGGGTGTGTTGTTTCTGGCGTATATTGTGTGGGATCTGTTTATAAAAGAAGGCACCACTTCGAATATGAACCATGCTGTAGCTCCTTCGGCCGATACCATTGCAAAACATAAAACGGATAGCGTAGCCAAAATCAAGAACGCCCAGCCGGCCAAACCCGACACATCGTGGATAAGCTATTCGGTGAAGAAAGGCGAAGCCCTGAGCAAGATTTCGAATAAGTTTGGGGTGCCCGTTGATTTTATCAAGCTGAAGAACAAACTGAAGAATGACAAAATTGGCGAAAATCAAAAACTTACGATACCGATACGAACCAATTATACCGTTGCCGCCAACGAAACCCTGGATGCTATAGCCACGAAGTTTAAAGTGAATAAAACATCCATTATGAAAGCCAACGATATTAAAGACGAGAAAACGGTGAAAGCCGGGAAAGACCTGATCATTCCGGTGAAATGAGGTAAAAAAAGGTTCAAATCACTAATCGCTAATCACAAATCGCTAGAATAAAAGATGGGATCGGCCAAACCGGATAAATACAGAAAACCTCCTGCAAAGAAGAGTGTTGTGGCTACTTCGAAACCGGCAGAGGAAAAACACACCGTACTGCCTGAGAAATACGTTAAATGGCTGGTGTTTATCTTCGCCTTTTTGCTCTATGCCGATACACTCGACCTGAAATACACCCTCGACGATTCGCTGATGATAACAGAGAACTCGTTCACAAAAAAAGGGGTTTCGGGAATCAAAGAGATATTTACGAACGACGCTTTCGTGGGTTTTTTGGGAAAGAACAATCTGTTGCCGGGCGGTCGCTACAGGCCGTTGTCGCAGGTGATGTTCGCGCTCGAAAAAGAATTATTCGGGTTCAATCCATTCGTGGGCCATTTGCTGAATGTATTGTTTTATGCATTGGCCTGCATGCTGCTGTTTGTTATTTTGCAGAAACTGTTTAAGAACTATACGGCCAACCGATGGTATTTGTCGCTGGCGTTTGTAGCAACAATACTGTTCGCCGCCCACCCCTTGCATACGGAAGTGGTGGCCAACATCAAAGGCCGCGACGAGATATTGTGTTTGCTGTTTTCGCTGCTCACTCTCTATTGCTCGATGAAATACATCGAAAAACCCCGCTCATACCTGGTACTGATAACATGTGCAACATTTTTCCTGGGCATATTATCGAAAGAAAATGCACTTACCTTTATTGCCGTGATTCCGCTGGTATTGTATATGTTTACCAAAGCAAAACCCAACGACTATGTGATAGTGCTGGTGCCGCTGGTGGTTGCGGTGTTGTTGTATTTTATACTTCGTGTGAGTATGATAGGCACGCGCATCAGCCACGGCGCAGGAATAGAGCTGCTCAACGATCCGTTTATCGGGGCCTCGCTCATGCAACGCTATGCCACCATATTGCTGACCTGGCTAAAATATTTGTCCTTGCTGGTGTTTCCGCATCCGCTCACGCACGACTATTATCCCAAACAAATACCCATCATCGGCTTCGGTGATTACAGAGCGTTATTGTCGCTGCTGATATTCGGCGCTTTGTTTGTGTTTTCCCTGCTAAAACTTCGCAAAAAGAGCATGCTTGCTTTCGCTATATTGTTCTTTTTTGTCACCTTCTCCATCGTTTCGAATCTGGTGTTCGACATCGGCACATTTATGAACGAACGTTTTATGTTCACGGCTTTGCTGGGATTTACAATATTTATTGCATGGCTCATCACGGAAGTGATGCGCAAAAAAATAAAGAACCCTTCGGCCTACCGCTCGTTAGCAGTTACGATACTGATCGTGGTGCTTTTGGCCTATTCGGCCAAAACGGTGAGCCGCAATCGAGTTTGGATGGACGATCTGACACTGTTCACCACCGATGTGAAAGTGTCGGCAAACAGCAGCAAATGCAACACATCGGCAGGAGGTAAGCTATTGGAGAAAGCCGATTCGACGAAGAATGACGTTCAAAAGCGCGCCTATGTGAATCAGGCAGTGAAATATCTGAACAAAGCCGTCGAAATATACCCGCGCAACCTGAACGCATGGCTGCTGCTGGGCAACGGAAACATAAAGCTTGAACAATTTGCTGCAAGCCGCGAATGTTATGTGAATTGTTTGAAAATTAACCCGAAATATACCTTTGCCATCAATAATCTGTTGCATGTGGCACAAGCTTCGGGATTGAAAGAGCAATTCGGCGAATCAAAAAAGTGTTACCTTTTGCTGAACTCCTATAAGCCGAATCAGGCTGAAAATTATTATGGACTTGGGTTGGCCTATCGTGGCCTGAACCAATTCGATTCGGCTCTTATCTCATTCAATAAGGCATTGGAACTTAAACCGAAATATGGGGATGCGATGAGCAAGATGGGCGAAGTGTTCGGGCAAAACCTTCAGATGACGGATAAAGCTGAGGAATGTTTTATGAAAGCGCTGCAAATAAATCCGAAGGATGAATCGGCACTCGAGAACCTGGGTATTGTTTACGGGATGAAACATGATTACAAAAATTCGCTGTATTATTTTCAGAAAGCGCTCGAAGTGAAGCCCGATCGTTACGCGATATATCAAAATATATCCCTGACCTATAGGAGTATGGGCGATCTGAAATCAGCACAGAGTTTTTTGATGCTAGGAGAGAAATATAAACCAACTAAATAATATGCTATGATAATTTATGACAACAAAGCCTGGTTGCGCCAGTTATTTGCATGGAGAGGAACCGTCATCAAAGGCGTTATGCTGCGGATGATATTTTTTATGGCCTGGACCGCATTAGTCGTTTATCTTTACGAACGCAATATCATTTCGAAAGACATCAAGATCGATATGGTGGTCTACAATGTGGTTGGACTTGCCTTAGGTTTGTTATTGGTTTTTCGTACCAACACCTCATACGATCGCTATTGGGAAGGGCGCAAATTAGCGGGTGCGAACGGCAACTCATCGCGCAACCTTTCTCTGATGCTCAACAATATCATTCCAAAAGAAGATACTGAAACCCGAGCAAAATTTCGTGAGCTGATCGTTTCGTTCAATTATGCCGTGAAAGAAAAACTGCGCGACGGAGTGAAAGCCGAGCATTTGCCTGATCTTCGCCCTGAATATAAAGAGACAGTGATGGCGAGCACAAACATTACTTTGTGCATTTTGATGCTAATTCATGAAAACATAACAGTTTTGCATAAAACGGTCAGCGGTAAAGATTATGTGTTTAAGGTGATAAACGATGAAATGACCAATCTGCTCAATAATTCAGGTGGCATGGAGCGGATACGCACTACCCCGGTTCCGTTTGCCTATGCTTCGCATCTGCAATTGTTCATTATGATGTATTTCTTGTCGTTTCCGTTCGGGTTATACGACAAATTTCATTGGATATCGGTGCCGGTGATCGGAATTGTTGCAATGATATTGTTAGGTATAAACGAAATAGGAGTTGAAATTGAAGATCCTTTTGGAGACGACCCGAACGATCTGCCTATGGATTCCATTTGCGAAGGTATCGACAAAAACGTTAGCGAGATAATGAAGTAGACAGCCTGAATAGCTTTCATTAAAATGATTTCAGCAACTAATACAAGTGGAACTTTTCCACATCGATAAGTTGTCGGTTGTCGTTCAATGAAAAAATGTATTCGTTTTTCTTTTGCGATGGAGTTCCGTAATTTGAAAAGACCTGAACATTGATTGTGACAAGCTTTTTGGTGTCCTGTCTTCCTGAACCATAATAGTTAACCTGAATTTTGTAATCACCCTTTTCGGCATTCTTCATCAAAAATTCTTCAGGTCCGTAGCCTCTGGTATAATCCTGCGAAAGATATCCCCCGAATTTTGGATTCCGGTTGCTGTAGAAACATTTTTCACCATCCGGGCCTGTTACCCAAAGATCCATATCGGTATTGTCGGCATCCCAATTGATGACCACCCGCAAATCAACAGGAAGGTTTTTTATCAATCGCTTATCAATCTTTGAAAGATCGATCTTGTCGCCAACCTGGTTTATAATGGCCCCCAGTTCACCTATCACGATCGATTCAAAACCCGGAAACCTGCTGTCCCATTCTTTGGTCAGTATATTGTAGAGTATATCTACAGCTTCCTGATACTGACCGTTGTCATAATAAGCAAGTCCCAAATCCCTGTACGACTGAGGTTCTTCTGGTCTCAGTTTTAAAATGTCCTGATACTTTAATATGGCATATTCCTTTTCATGATTCTGCTGGAGTTTTCTGGCTAGAATCTTTGACAGTTCATGATTTGCCAGATCGATCTCCGCAAGATTCGATAAGATCTTTATTCCATACTTACGTTGTCCTGCCTTAAAACATGCATCCGAAAAATCAGCGTAAAAAGCAGATGATTCAATATATTCAGGCTTTAGCTTACAATATAAACTGTAAATGTTTTTGTTTGAAACTCCGTCCAGATCTTTTGCCCATGGAGCTGGCTCAGGCTTGGGATAATCGATCTTTTCATTATTTGTTGCAGCATTTCCTCCAGACCAGGAATAAGCATAATTTTCATTGCTTCTGTATCCACGCGTAGTGATTGAAATAACACCTCCGGTTAGATCTCCGAATTGTGCAGGAATTCCTCCCGTATAGACCGTGATTTCATCGATAGAGGATCTGGGAACGTTATAATTTCCATTTACCCTGACACCGTCAACATAAACAGCATTAGCATTGCTTCGCGCACCGCGGAAATTAATTTCTTCCCCATTATCGGAAACATTCAATCCCCCAATAGTGGAAATAATTTCATTGATTGATCTGCCTGCAACTCCTGTGATATCTGAAGAGTATATTGCATTTGAAGTGGTTTGATCCATTGAAATCAACGGGGAAGAGTATTCAATTACTTCAATTGTCGACAAATCAAATGAAGCTGGACTTAAAGGAATTTCAAAATTTGAAGATTCAGTAACCGATATGGTAGCTGACTGATATCCCAGACTACTTATTTTTAGTTGGGAGTTAGCAGGAACGTTTATCGAAAAGTTCCCGTCAATATCTGAAGTTGACCCTGAGGAGTTGGCCGCATCCACAATTATAGCAAAGGGAATGGGTTCGCCGGTTTGTGAATCTACAATTTTGCCAACCACTGTTATACCTCCCGAATGATTGCCCGGAATTGTCCTTATTGTCGTTTGATTCGGTGTCGGATTATTGGCAGTATGATTGTTGTTATTCGAAACAGGTGATTCAACAATTTCAGTTATCGTAGTTATATTAGGATTTGAGTTAATGTTTGTATTGCTTGTGCTGGTTTGATTTTTTCCATTCCACCAATTCACTTTCTGTTGATAAGCGTTTAATAGCTTATCAATTTTCTCACTGAATTTTGCTTCAACTTTAGTTTTTTTAAGTTTTAGTAATTCGTAATATTGATCTTGCATTTCAGGAGGAGGAACAATTTCGTAAAGAACATAATCGGTGATGGAATCCAAAACAATCAGTGAAGTATTTCTGGTGACAATAGAATATTTTTTACCGGTTTGAGTGATCTCATTATCATTGTTTTTATAATCTTCTTGTAGGTCTTTAATCTTTTTTTGTGCCCAGATTCTTTCAACAATTCCATTAGTTGGTAACGTATCTTGTCGAATGAGTATTTCTTCCGAAGATGTAATTGTCTTGCCATAACCGAAATTGAGTTTAATTTTTGCTTCAGGTTTTTTTATAATCCCTGCAAAAGTGATATTACCACTGCACAAAACTGGTTTGGACGGGTAAACATCCTCAATGGCATTCTTATCGTATTCGGCTGAAATAAAACTTAAGTTCATGTTTGAGATGATGCCGATTGCTTCATCAGCACTTAATTTTGTGAGATTGATATATTCTCCGGCCGTTTTATCGGCAATAAAATTCAAATATGAATGTTCAGCGTTGTTGGATGAATTGATGACAAAAACTGGTGTATTGGAAAGTTTAATTTCAGAATGTCCAAAATTGCTGACTCCGTCTGTGAATAAAAGTATTTCATCACAGGGATATTTATTGAAATCAAGGGCACCCAGTTGTGTACCACCATCATAATATGTCTTTTTTAAGGTTGAAATAAGTTTATGGCAATTTCCCTGAATAATGTTGAAATTCATTACCGTATCTATTTCATTACTGAAAAGTATAAGTTTAACATCCACATCGTTACATTTTTTCAAATACGATTGCAGCAGAGCGATCTCTTTACTGCTGTCACGTGAAGCTTCTGAAGCTGATTCGTCCCAATAGATGCATATACTTTTAGGAAATTCTTTCGGAATGATCTGTTTTTGTTTAAAGATGTTGATATAGAAGAAGTCCCGATCATCAATTTTTCCTGATTGTGAATAAACAAAACTTTTTTTATGAGAAACAGGAATGAAAACTTCGAGATTGTCAGCAGAAATATAATTGTAGATAGTGAAATCAGCTTTGAAAGAAGTAAATTCTTTATGGAATTTTAATTGTTTCCATGTTGTAGATTTTACGAAAGGGGTGTTTATTGTGTTAAAGACTTGAAAGCTCAATAGAAATGTATTTATAGGCATGCTATATTCAAGAGGTATTTTATAGACATAAGAGGAGCTGTCTTCTAGCTTTAATTCCTGTTCGTATGCTATCACAATTCTTTTTGTCCCTTTGGAAGGAATAGGAAAAATTCTTGCTTTAAAATTATTACCGGGAGTCCATTCAAGCAGAGCAGGATCAATTCTTCTGCGAACAACAGCTTCAAAAACTTTTTGCCCTTTTTGTTTTTCAACCACAACACCTTCTCTCAATTTTCCTTTTAGTTCCATGGCAAAACGACTTACTGTTTGTCCTTCAGCCAATGGAAAAACCAATTCGCCTTCCAACTGCCTGCTAAAGTCATTGGAAAAGGTCATATCCATCGTTGTAACAGCGATGTTGTCGACAACTTCAACCTTTACATCGAATTTGTTTATTTTTAGTGGCACCGGCTTTCCTGTTTCCGGATTCGTTATCATTAATCGCGGACCAATAACTCTGGCACTGTCTTGAACCTGAGAATAAGAAATAATATACCACAACTGAAATATTATGGTAAACAGAAATTTCATGTATTGTTTTTTCATAGCGATATGTTTTTTAATTAAGATTTGTTTTTTGGAATATTTTACTAAAATAATATCGTAATGAAGAAAAAGCAAGACTGAATAAGTTAACGGTAGCATTAAAAAAGTTAACGGTAAAATTTCGACCAAAAAGCTATAAAAAAACAAAGAATGAATGGAAATAAAATAAAAAATCGTATTACAATTTCGATAAGCAGGATTGTCTTAGTATCAGTTTAAGGGTATCAAAATTGTTACCTCCTAACTATCTTTAATCATTTGATAATGACAACGCAAAACATCATTATTTTCAACATCACGTAGGTGAGTTCCATTGCCTCTGCACCATTTGAATTCTTTGCAATCGGCACACATCCCGACTTTTGCCCAGTTGCGGTCTCGCATGGGTTGGAACTTAGTATTCCACACATCGATAAAATCGTCTTTGTATATATTGCCTTGGGTGAAAGCTTCGCGGTTGATGTTGGGACAAGCACATATAGAACCATCAGCAAGCACCGATGCGATGTTGATGCCTGCACGACAAAAGAAAAAGCCATCGCGAACTTCGGATTCATAATCACCAAGAAACCCTTCACAACCGAAACTTGTCTGTATGATTCCTTCTTCGCGATTTGATCTGATGAAATCAAGAACCTGACGGAATTGTTCATTACTGATGCTTAACAATGGATTTTCTTTTGCTCTGCCAATTGGGCAAATGCTGAATATTCTCCATTTTTTCACACCCAGTTCAATCAGAAATTGTTTGAGAGCAGGAAGTTCATCAATGTTTCTCTGGTTCACACAGGTAACCACATCGTAAACGATTTCATCTCGTGCACTAATAGCAAGTTTAATGGCATTGACTGCTTTCTCGAAACTGTGTTTGTTGCCCCGCATCCAGTTATGACTTTCTTCAAATCCATCCAGACTGATGGTCATGGAGCGCAAGCCACTATTGAGCAGGTTTTTGAAACGTTCGGGAGTCAGAGCATATCCGTTGGTGACAAAGCCCCAGGGAAAACCCTGTTTGTAAAGTTCCATACCGCATTCTTCGAGATCTTTACGCATCAGCGGTTCACCGCCGGTTATTACAATCATTACCTTGTTCGGATTGTAAACTTCGCGCACTTTGGCAGTTACTTTCAGAAAATCCTGATACGGCATGTCCTTTACCTGTGAATCGGAATGGCAATCGCTGCCGCAATGAATACAACTTATATTGCAGCGGAGCGTGCATTCCCAAAAAAAGTATGAGAGTTCATGCAGTTGCGATTGCACGTTCACATATTTACTGAAAACATTGAGCGCAACGCGCTTTCTGAATCCCGGGCGATAATTTTTCACGTTGGTATATTAATATGCTTTTGAGGAATTAATAAGTGTTTGGAAGAACGCCATATTTAGTGGCGGTATGATGTATAGGTATCCCATATTTTGTGACAGGATGTGCCGGTTTGTATATGTTATTGTGTATTTTTTTTGCTTTTGCAATAGAATCGGCTTTTGCAATAGAATCAACTTTTGCCTTTTCTTTCTGCATATGGGCTATTGAATCAGCCTTTGCTATTTTTGTAATAGAATCGTACTGATGTTTGGTCTTAGCAACCGAATCGTTGATATGAGCTGTTTTGTCAGCCTGGTTGGGATTGTGGCAACGAGTGAGAAACAACATGCTAACAGAACCGATGATGACCAATGTATAATAATAGTACCTTGATTTGCATTTCAGAAACGTTCTGCGAATTTTCATAACAAATAAATTTGAATCAAATTTACTATAGTTTAGACTACTTATTATCGGAAAGTTTAATTTTTATAAAAATTTCTTTGAATGCCATATTTCGTAGGGTAATCACCAGGTACAATTCCATAATCCACAATCGGTTTTATAGTTGGAATAAATTGATTTTGCTTCAGTCGTTTCTTTATTAATTTTTTCTTAGCATTTGAAATTGAATCGGCTTTATGAGTGGAATCAATTTGTGCTAATTTTTTTTGTTCGACAATAGCTTCCGATTTGGCAACCGAATCCAAATGGTATTTTGCCTTTACTAATGATTCATTAATGTTGGTTGTTATTTTTTCCTGATTGGGATTATGACAACGAGTTAGCAATATTATACTCACAGAACCAATTAAAACAAGTGTATAATAATAAAAGCACGATTTGCATTTAAGAATTGTCCTGTGAATTTTCATAGATCAAGGTTTTCTTTGAAGAGATACATCTGCTAAATGATCCATATTATTAATATCTCTGAAGCTCACATCAACTTCGATGTTTTTCGATAAAAAACTTCCGTTTAGTGTGCTGTCTACATCATAAAAGATCATTTTGACCTTTTGATTTTCGAAGGTATATTTATGGGCAGAGTAAATTCCTTGTGCATTTGTTGCAGTATAAACTGTGTCGTCGACATCGGAATAAAGCTTCACCTTTATATTAGGAATTGGTTTAAGAGAATCGGCCGATAAGACACTTCCATGAAAATCAACCGTATTCACAGAGTAAGGAACACCATATTCGGCAATCGGTTCACCGTATTTGTTACAGGACATTAAGAACCCAAATCCGGCGAGTCCCATCACCCAAAGAGTTTTCTTTAAGGTCGCAGAACGAAATCGTAGCACAGATCTTTTGAAGTTATACATGGCTCAATTTTTATATTTGATAATTTCTAAAGCAAAAAGATTAATACTAAGGAATTAAATCAGCAAAAATTATGCCTTAAATAGTCATTTACAAGGGGTGTCTTGCTTAGATTTCATTCCCATATAGTATATGGTTTTGCTGTCGTAATAATTGTCCCAACTTCCCTTCTTTGTTAAAATAAAATCATCGTTATTGAGATTAATTGTCTGCCTGGCAGGTAAAAATTCACCGTTGTTTACTTTACCGTCAATATCTTCTGCGGTGATTTCGAATTTATCGGAACTACTCATCATACTTGTTATCAGCATCAGAGAAAAATTACCTTTTTCATCCGTATAAGCTGAATCGTACACATTTTTGCCATAATTATCCGTAACATTCAGTTTTACTTTGATCTTAGGAACAGGATTTTTGCACTTTTCTGAAATGACATTTCCTTTTAAGGAATAATGATTTTCAACGATACCGTATTGTGCAGCAGCAGTTCCTGAAAAACCAAAAATAAATGCTACGATCGTAAAAAAGAATTTGTTGAATTTTAATTTCATGATAATGAACTTCAAAGTATGGACAAATTTATTAAAGTTTATCGTAAATTCCCAATCCGAATAAAGAAAAATCATATTTTACAGGATCGTTAGCATCAAATTTTCTCAAAATAGTGGTCAGTTCTTCAACAGCTTTCCAATTATTCTGTTTCGTATTGAGAAGTCCAAGCTCACGTGAGGTATTTCCCGTATGCAGATCCAGAGGGCAATAAAGTGCTGATGATGGTATCTTTTTCCATAAGCCAAAGTCTACCCCACGGCCATCATTACGGACCATCCAGCGAAGAAACAGATTTATACGTTTGCAGGCAGATTCTTTAGCAGCGTCGGATATGTGTTTTTCAGCATGATGTAAATGCGGAATTTCGAAAAAGATCCTGCGGAATTCAATCAGGGATTGTTTTAAATTATTATGACGATAAAAAGCATCCGAGAAAACATCTTCTAGGCCATTATGTTTTAAGTAAATATTTTTTAGGGAACGAACGAAAAACATACAATCTGAGCCATTGAATGTTCTGTGTACAAACCTCTGTAGCATTTTTATCTCATTTTCAGATGAAGATGTGATAAACTTGTATGGCTCATGATCCATCATTTGCATGAGTTTCATCGAACTTCTAATTATTTGAGGACGCTGCCCCCAGGCAAGTGTAGCTGCGAAAAAACCGGCTATTTCCATATCTTCCTTATGCGAAAAACTATGAGGAACTATAATAGGATCTTCGGTAATAAAAACAGGGTTATTATAGCGTTCGTACGATTCGTTGAGCAGGTCTTTTAATTCCGTAAAATTCATTTCCAAAGCATTATTGGGATTCTTTTTCGCCGAAAACAACCGCTGTATAAATATAAATATCGGCATCTTTCCAACCGTTCCATCCGATACCTGCCTTATCTTCAGCGCAGTGTCCCAGAAACTCATTTTTGGTCCAACCTGTTTGTGTGGCTACTTGTGGTAAAAATGTACCGCTGTAGTTTCCCTTAATAATATAGATACCATGCTTCCCTAATTCAATTTCATCAATCGATTGTATTTTTTTTAGCGGTGAAAGTACCGATATCTCAATATCAATCTGATCGAGTTCATCTGAAGAGACTCTTTGAAACCGTGTATCCTCTGTTGCTGAAGCTTTGGCTATGTCCTGAACAATTTGGTACAAAGGTTTTTTTGCAGTAAATTGTCCAATACAACCTCGCAGGTCACCTTTTTTATGCAAAGAAACAAATGCTCCGCAGTATTGTTTTATTGTCTCAGATAACTTTGCAGAATCAATAGTAGGTGTGACCCCTGTTCTAATGAATTCATTCAGGGTGTTTCGTGCAATAAGCAACAGATCTTTTTTATTGGTTTTGCTTAAAGTAAATTCAGTGTTTTTAGTTTTATTTTGAGTAATTACTATTGAATTATAACCGACAACCCGCGATGAATCGCCATAGGCAGGAGTATCACCTGAATTTTTATATTTCAGAACTTTGATATTGATGTCTTTTATTTTTTCGGTAATATAAAGCATGGTAAGAACTGAGGTCCATCCGCATAAACTTGTTAATAAGTTTGGAATATTCAGTTTCGTATTCGATTTAATAGTTTTTAGTAGTGCGGAGGTAGAATTACTTTGTATCGCGTCAGAAGTTAGTTTGTCAACTTTTACTGCATCGGCGTATTTGGGATAATGCGAAAAATCGCTGCTGATAACGAAAAGGTTATCCGAATTAAAATACGGTGCCATAACATCTGCAATTTTCTCACAGGTTTCTGCATCATCAGTACCTAGTATTATTGGTACTATTCGAAAAGGTTTTTTCATATGATATTGAAGGAAAGGAAGCTGAACTTCAATGCTATGTTCCAATCGGTGGGCTTCATTATACTTTATAAAAACACTGCCAGTATTCAGAAGCTTTCTTCCTAGAGATGTATCAACCTCAACAACTCCAAGCGGAGTGATAAAATTGCCATCAATAAAAATGGCTGCACCGTTAAAGTATTCCCGATGGCTGGAGCCGATAACAAAAATATCGGTATATTCTTTATCGGCATCGATTTGATTGAAACTGCATGCTGCAACTTCTCCTGAGAAAATATAGCCGGCATGTGGTGAAATTATTGCCAAAACATTTTTACTTTGATTTGGAACTGCTTTTGAAAAAAGTTTTTTCAGATTATTCACTAATGTGAGTGAATCTGCAGCATAAAACTGACCGGCGACGGCAGCCGGCCGGTCGTTTGGACTAGATTTATTATTCTGCGAATTACAACTTTCAGACATAATCAATAGATTTATTATTATGATGGTCAATAACCGATTCATGAGATAGCTCTTTATACAAAGTTAAGAAAAAAAACATCTAAAATTTCACAAAAATTGATTTAATATTGGTTAGCTGGACAATAAAACTTATTTTTGAATCCTGAAACTGAAGTTATGGAAGATACCCAAAAAATAAAAAGCAATGCCATCATTCAACTCGAAAAAATTTCTGTTTTTCAAAATAATGTATTGATTTTGGCTAATGTTTCATTATGTATTGAACGTGGTGAATTTGTATATTTGATTGGCCCTACAGGAAGCGGAAAAAGCAGTTTGCTGAAATTAATTTATGCTGATTTACCATCATTGGATGGTTTTGCACAAGTTGCAGGATATGATTTGAGAACTATAAAGCGTAAACAAGTCCCATATTTACGCAGGAAACTTGGTATCGTATTTCAGGATTTTCAGCTGCTAACAGACCGAACAGTTGATGAGAATCTGCTTTTTGTGATGAAAGCAACAGGTTGGAATAGTAAAATTGATATTAAACAACGCAGTTTGGAAGTACTGGAAATGGTTGGATTGAGTGGCAAAGGCAACAAAATGCCTAATCAGCTTTCCGGAGGTGAGCAGCAACGAGTTGTTATAGCACGGGCATTGATAAATCATCCGGAAGTTATTTTAGCTGATGAACCTACAGGGAATCTTGACCCAAATACATCAGAAGATATCATAAATGTGCTTTTAAATATCAGTAATACAGGAACAGCCGTATTAATGGCAACTCACGATTATTCTTTGTTTAGAAGATTTCCAGCGCGAACATTAAGGATAGAGGAAGGGTTACTACTTGAGAAATAATCGGTTTAATTAAAAAAGCATATCGATTAAAGTTTTTGTATTGTGCTCATTGGAAAAGCCATTATGAAGCAAAATCTCATCTCGTTTAATGGTTTCATCAAAATCGAAATCTTTTTTAAAAAGTGATTTTAGTTCAGTCTTCATTTCTTCAGCTGTGTCTCTGCAGATGCAAATATTTTCCAACCCCGTATTTTCGATCATAAGTGAATTTACGAGACAATATCTTCCCTGAAATAATGCTGCTAAAAGTTTTAGTTTGATTCCAGTTGCCTGGAATGTTGGAAGCACATTAACATGGGCATCGGAAATTAATTCGTAAATATCATCACTCGTGATTCCGGTTCTCAATTCGATGTTTGATTTGCCAGAGATTGCGTTTCGTAATTCTTTTGAAGGTTTGTTGCCGGCAATTATTAGATGTATTTTGAGATTATTAAACACTTGATTAACAAGAAATAATGCTGCTTCATTGTTTTCGCCAACATCCAAACTCCCATGATAAAGAGCAAATGAGCCTTTACCGCGTTTTGAAGTCACAGTATTGTTTGGATGAAAAGCAGATATAGTTTGGGCGTTTTTATATTTTTTTGAGAAATAATCTGTATCGTTTTTTGAAATTGCAGCAATGCCTTCTGCATAATCAAGAACTTTCTCATATCGTGCAAGTTTTCCGGCTTCATTCAAAAAATAATACCGTTTAAAGAGGTCTTTTTCAACACGTGCCAAATTATTATAATAATCGTGTTCAATATTGTGAGTCCTGACTATCTTACGTCTCTCACGGATTCGTTTGTCATTAATAAAGTAGGTAGTATGTAATCCTTCAAATAAAATCGGATAATTATCTTTAAGTAATAAATTCAACAGTTCTTTTGAATAGCGTGTAGCAACTATATATGGTTTGCGATTAAAAAGCTTTGTTTTTGAAATATCTCTTTTAAAATAATGAACATCTTCACATAGCTCATCTAATAATTCCGAAGGTTTTCTATCATATTCAAAACAGTATAAATGGATTTTAATACCCGCATTTTTCAAACTTTTCAGTTTGTAAAAGATATCAATTGCACCGCCATAATTAACAGGAACTGGAATGTCAAAAGCAATAATATTAAGGTGTTTATCAGGCATATTTCTGTAGTAATGAAATCAGAATTTTTTCTTCGGATTCCCAGTTAAGTGATTCAGATGCAAGTATAAGATTTTTTTTCCAAATTTCACGCATTTTTACATCTTCCAACATATATTGGATTTTGTCAGCAATATGTTTAGGGTCATGTGAATCAATAATGCATCCGATTTGATATTCGTCGATTATTTTTTTTATTTCAGGAAGCGAGGATGCAAGAATAGGTATAAAAGCATTTATATAATCGAAAATTTTATTGGGTAAACTAAAACGGTAGTTGATATTAGTATCCTTATCGAGTGAAAGCCCGATATCTGCACTGGCTGTGTAATGAAATAATTGTTCAGGAGATTGTTTGGGAATGAATAAGATTTTATCCAGAAATTCCGGTTTTTTGGATGTTTCTTTTAAAATTGGTATTACATCTCCATCTCCAACGATTAGTAAAACTGCATTTTCAAGATATTGCATCGCCTCCAATGCTTCTTCCGAACCTCTTTGTATATTTATTCCTGCACCTTGTAAAATAATGAGATGTTTGTCTTCGGGCAAACCGAGTTCTAGTCGGGTTTTAACAGAACTATGTGTTTGAATTGGTGAAATATTCCTAACGACAGTAATGTCTTTATGATATTCATTTTGATATAATGCTGCAATAGAACTATTAACGGTAATAATATCGTTTAGTTTTGGAAAAATGGAACGTTCAATTCTTTTCCAAAATTTCTGAATCTTTGGTCGATCAATTAGTTCAGGAACATCAGTGAAATATTCGTGACTGTCGTATACTAAAGGAATCTTTTTTATGCGTGAAACCCAATAGTTAGGTAAAAGCGTATCCAGGTCGTTTGAAAAAAGAAGGTCAGTTTTTTTAAAGAGGAGCAATAAAAATAAACGGATATTATAAAAACTATAAAATAAGGGCCCTTTTTCAAATAGCATATTAAACCTGTAAGTGCGGTAGTTTCGTTTTTGTAATTCGTAACTGTTCTTTTTCCTTCTTCCTACCAAAAATACATCAAATCCTAATTTAACCAAAGTATTACATGTTTTGTTTACACGTTGGTCCGTACTAAGATCATTAATGACTGATACAATAGCTTTTTTCAAATTTTTTTATACAAAGATAAATGAATTTATTTTTCTTGAAAAGTTCAATCTCTGATAATTAACATAGAACTGAATAAAAAAAGCAGACCCATGTCTGCTTTATGTGCCCGGAACAGGACTCGAACCTGCACATCCTTACGAATACTAGTCCCTGAAACTAGCGCGTCTACCAATTCCGCCATCCGGGCGTTTGTGATCTTCTTAATATTAAACAGATAACGAAATAGGTTAGCTGTTTGTTGGTGCCCAGAACAAGACTTGAACTTGCACGTCCGTAAGGACACTACCCCCTCAAAGTAGCGTGTCTGCCAATTTCACCACCTGGGCAATCTTTGTGCAAAAGTAATTAAAAATCGTATTCAACAAAGCAATTACTTTAATTTTTGGAGAAAAGACTCATAATACTCTACACGACAATATTTGATTAGCCGTGCAATAATAGTAATGACAATGATTCTATCTCATGGATCTTTAGCACCTTCAAATACATCAATTCTTTCGAGATAATTTATCGAGTTCACGATATACTTATCTGCAGGTATCGATTTCCCAATATCAGTATCTTCTAATAGTTTAGTATTATCAAAAACATGACTGAGTTCAATAAAATCTATATATGGACCCAAGCCTGCAAGAATTATCCTTAAATTTCCAACATTGACGAAGATCTCTTCCCAGTACTTCAAATATTTCTGGTAGCTGTATAATTCACTGTCATGTTTTAAA
Source organism: uncultured Bacteroidales bacterium (assembly GCA_903913285.1). GTDB lineage: Bacteria > Bacteroidota > Bacteroidia > Bacteroidales > CAIWKO01 > CAIWKO01. The sequence goes on from CAIWKO010000004.1 coordinate 18,219, forward strand.
TTGTTTTTCGCCCAAAGTTTCATTTGATTTAGTAACTGTTTGTCAATAAATTCGTAATTGGGTCGATTTTTAAAATGTTTTTCTATTGATTTAGTAACTTTGAATGGTGTTGTGCATGAATTTTCTCCGGCTGAAATATGATACACCTGGTGATTTCTTTTTGCAAAAAGTAATTTTACGATAGCTTCTGCACAATAATCAACAGAGATAATGTCAATTTTTGACTCCGGGTTAATTGGGACAAGTCTTAAAAGATCTATAGTAGCTAAAGCCCATAAAATAACAGGTGATCTAGGATGTTTATTTTTACTGTCACCCATAATAATAGATGGTCGTGCTACCAAAATTTTATCTTCAGGGAGATATTGGTGCAATAATAACTCACCATGCATTTTAGTGTAAGTGTATTTTACCAGATGATTTGCAGCAAGGTTAGGAGATTCTTGCTCGAGAATTGTCCGGTTTGAAATGTCTTTACCACAAATTGTAGCTGTGCCAATATATAAAAATGTTTCAAGGCTTGCCAATTGCTTTGCCCAGATAAGAATCTTAATTAGACCTCCGATGTTGGTTTTTTCAACCATATTATCGTAGATCTTAGAGAAAGATGTGTTAGCGGCTGAATGGATAATAACGCTAACATCTTTTAATATAGGGTTGTTTATTAATGAGGAACTAAGATTATCATCAAAGAGATTCCCAATAACAGGGAACACCTTATTTCGATCAAAATAATCGTTGTGAAAATTAAAAACATGTTCAAGTCGCTGATAAGCGTCGGCTTCGTTTTTAGCCCGAATTAGACAGTAAATCTTATTTATTTCTTTATGTTTTGTAAGATTTACCAATAATTCTCCACCCACAAATCCGGTAGCTCCGGTGATAAATATATTCATAAAATAATTTTGTTAATTAATCAAGTAGTTCAAGGCCAATAATTCCTATAATAATAAGACATAATGATACAACTTTGGCTATTGAAACAGAATCATGAAACCAAATAATCCCAATAAGTGCAATTAACGCTGTTCCCGCACCTGCCCATATTGCATAAGCAATGCTTACTTCCATTTTTTTTAATACCAGTACAAGTACAGCCAAGCTTAATCCATAAAATACAAATACTAATATAGAAGGAATGAGTTTAGTAAAACCTTCTGCATACTTCATGCAAATTGTTCCTAAAACTTCAAAAACTATACCAAATGAAAGTACTAACCATTTCATCTCTATACTTATATTTTCTTATTATTTAAGGATAATTATTAATTTAAATTTCTTATCAATCCTTTTAATTCATTAGAGCGAAGAAATGTTCTTTTTATTATACTTTTATGAATAAATATTTTAAAAATATCTTTCGTGCTCGTTATTCAAAAATTCAAATCCCGACCAAAGATATGAATTTTTATAAACTTGTAGCTTTTTGACCTTGCCTGGGAGATTTGGATTCGCTAATTAATGAAACAAGGAATAAGTAATTTATAAAAAAAAACCGGGCTGAAGCCCGGTAAAACACATAAAAGAACGTGGGTGTTAAAAATAATTACTTTGTTTCAGTTTTAGGTTTTGTTGTTGTGGGTTTTGTAGTAGTTGGTTTATTATTCTCTGTTTTCAGAAAAGCACCTTTATCATTATATACCAAAGTAATTTTTGAAGTTTCTTTTTGTGCGATAACTTCAAAGGTAATTACTTTATTAGTTTCTACTTTGAAAGCACTCTTAATTAGATAGCCCGGGTAATTTTTTGTAATATGACTTGTAATCTCTTTTTTCAGATCAGTAGTTTTCATTGCTGTTCTTGTTTGTGCACTTGCATAACCAACAAACAGTATTGCAATCATTAATACAAATAACTTTTTCATCGTTTTAAAAATTAAATTAATAACGGTACAAAATTATACTTCAATTCTGAAGAAAATTTGTAGTTAAAAATATTAATAAATAAATCTTGTTATTTTTTATAAAAAAACACTTGTAGAGTGTGGTAACGGTCAGCGTAAGAATATTCTATAAACAAATTGTTTGTATCAACAATCTTTTTTACAATTGCTAAACCTAAACCAAGAGAATCCGGTTTGGATTTGTCTTTGCTGAACCTTTGAAATAGTTCATCGGGATTAATACAAAGTTCTTTACCGGTATTTGAAATATAAAGCTCCGATTTTCTTATTTTGATAATAATTTCACCATTATTCAGATTATGCTTTATAGAATTGCTTAATAAGTTCGTCAATAAAATATCGGCCAGAGTCGGATTAATATCTACATCAAGTTCGTTTTGATATTCTTTGGTTACGCTAATTCCCTTTTCACTAATTAGTTCTGCAAAGTTCTCTAATAGTTTATCAAGTAAGAAATTAATGCTGACTTTTTTTGTTTCATTGAATTGTAAACTTTCTATCCGCGTTATTAATACCAAAGCCCGACTCATTTTAGATAGCCGATTAGTTGAATCATAAATTGATTGGATCAAAGCCAATTGCTCTCCACTAAGTGTTTCATCCTGAATGATCAATTCTAACTTTGCTCTGATAATTGACAAAGGGGTTTGCATTTCGTGTGAAGCATTTTCAGTAAATTCTTTGAGGCTAATAAAGTCGGTATAAATTTTTTCAGACATTATATTCAACACTTCGTTCAGCAGGGTAAATTCTTTGGTTTTTGTTTTTGGTAATTTAAGTCCAGGGCTTCTGGCTATCTGATAATTTTTTAAAATTCCTAAAGTTGTATAAAAAGGAGTTAGTAACTTTCGGGAAATAAAGAAATTCACCAGCATCATAATTGCCAGTAAGGAGAAGAACAGGAACAACATTAAAATTAATATATCTCTGATTAAATCTCCTTTATTGATGAGTGATTTGCTTACATCTATTTTATAGGTTTTGGTATATAGATGGATGATTGATTCGAGTGTTCGGAATGGTATAAAATGGTTTTCGATACTATCAAATATCAAGGTATCACTTATCTTTTGAAAGGGATAATCAACTTCGTCGTTATTTTCGACTTTAATTTGATTCTCGAAGCTTGTATAAAACTCCGGGATGGTGTCAGAAACCATTAGTTTTTGAATAATACGATCTTTTTCAAGTTTAAGACTTTGATCAACTTCCTGGTAAATTTGCGTTTTCAGGTTGTAATAAAAGATAATACCACCCATAGTGAATGTTCCTAATGATACTAGTAGCAGCAAATAAATATTTTTTACGAGGAGTTTCATAGGGTGGCAAATTTATATCCCATTCCATAAATAGTTCGGATATAATCGTTATTAGTTTTTTCGAGAATTTTTTTACGCAGGTTTTTAATGTGGGTGTAAATAAAATCGAACGAATCGGCCATGTCCATTTCGTCGCCCCAAAGATGTTCGGCTATAGATTCTTTTGTAATGATGCGGTTTTTGTTTGAGATGAAAAATAACAGAAGTTCATATTCTTTTCGGGTGAGAATTATGAGTTCTTCGTTTACGAATACTTCGGCTGAGTCGGGCAGTATTTTTATTTCGTTCAGTAAGATTTCGTTTTTGCCTTCGAAAGATTTTCTTCTGATAATTGATTTGATACGTGCATTCAATTCGGAGAGATGGAATGGCTTGGTTAGATAGTCGTCGGCACCCGTTTCTAATCCAATTATTTTATCGTCGAGGGCGCTGCGGGCAGAAACTATGATTATGCCTGTTTGGCTGCCGAGTTTTTTTAATTCCTTAATTATATTAAGCCCGTTGCCATCGGGTAGGGTCAGGTCCACAATAAGGCAATCATAGTGATAGAGGTTTATTTTTTCCTGAGCGGCATCATAAGTTTGGGCAGTTTCGCATACGAAACCTCCTTTTTCGAGAAAATCGGAAATGGATTCTGATAATACTTTTTCGTCTTCAACAATCAATATTTTCATTTTTCCGCCTAATATATTTCTTGTTCTTCTTTTTTAATTAAAAAACGAACCGAAAAGCCGATTATTTTTTGTGTTAAATAAATTAAGTAGCCAAAATTAATATTTTCGTTTTTGTTTTGGTCTATTTGAGTGACTTCTTGCAGGGTTGTGATATTTTTTTGTGGGTGCATATTCGGGACCCTGGCCAAACTGTGAAGGAACGATACCTTTGTAAACTTCTTCGCCAAGCAGTTTTTCGATCTCTGCAAATTTTTGTTGTTCTTTTTGGTTAATAAATGTAATGGCAACTCCGTCGGATTCGGCCCGTGCGGTGCGACCAATGCGATGTATGTAATCTTCGCCGTCGTGAGGGACATCATAATTTATCACCAGGTCGATATCTTCTACATCGATACCTCGCGACAAAATATCTGTTGCCACCAGTACGTGTATGTTCCGGTTGCGAAAATCGAGCAGCACCTGTTCGCGGGTTTTTTGATCCAGATCGGAATGTATTTCGGCAACTTTCAATCCGGTTTGTTTGAGTTCGCGGCTCACTTGTTTGGTGCTGCTTTTGGTGGAGCAAAATATCAGTACGCAGCGAAGTTTATCTGATTTCAGCGTGTGGACGGTTAATGGAATCTTTTGAGCATCGTGAACGCAATAGGCAATCTGCAATATTTTTTCGGCCGGTTTTGAAACCGATAGTGAAATTTCCAGAGGGTTGACGAGGATTTTTTGTGCCAGTTGTTTTATTTCGCGAGGCATGGTGGCGGCAAACAAAAGGTTTTGGCGTTTGGCGGGCAAGTGTTGTATGATCTTCATCAGATCGTCGAAGAAACCCATGTCGAGCATGCGATCGGCTTCGTCGAGTATCAAGAACTTCAGGTGCGAGAAGTCGGCGTATCCCTGATTCAGATGGGCTATCATGCGGCCCGGAGTGCAAATCACCACGTCGGCGCCATCGATGAGCGATTGTTTTTCGCGTTCGAAAGATGCTCCGTCGGTGCCGCCATAAATTGCCACCGAACTCACAGGTGTGAAATAAGAGAAGCCTTCCATTTGCTGATCAATTTGAACGGCAAGTTCACGCGTAGGTACTATAACCAATGCTTTTATAAAATTGTCGGGAGGCGAAGCAATGATGTTGTTGATAACAGGCAACAGAAATGCAGCCGTTTTGCCGGTGCCGGTTTGGGCCGATCCCATCAGATCGCTGCCGTTCATTATTATTGGGATGGTTTGTTGTTGGATTGGAGTGGCACTTTCGTAGCCTATGGCATTTATTCCTTCAAGTAGTTGTGTGTTGAAGCCAAATTCGTCGAATTTCAAAGTATATTTTTTTGCAAAGGTAAGCAAATAAATTGGTTTGGTCTATTCAATCAGGAAGGATACCCTTATAGATATCCCGGAAGACGATAAGAAGATGCCGGATATGATACTGAATATTGCAGCAATGACTTAGTAATATTGTTTGTTGATAAGATACGATTGCACGTAATCGTCAATTCCTTCTTCCAGCGAGGCAAATTCAAGATCATAGCCGATGGAGTGCAATTTGGCCATTTTGGCTTCGGTGAAATATTGATATTTATCGCGGATATCAAGAGGTGTGTCGATAAAATCGATCTTGGGTTCCAGGCGCATCGCCAAAAAAGTGTTGGTCACCAGATCCAAAAATGTGCGTGCTTCGCCGGTTCCCAAATTGTAGATCCCGGAGTTTTTTTGATTCAGATAAAAGAACAGACACACTTTCACCACGTCTTTCACATAAATGAAGTCGCGTTTTTGATGCCCGTTTTCAATCCCTTCTTTGTGCGATTTGAACAGTTGCATACGGCCGGTTTCGTTGATCTGGTTAAAAGCATGAAACACCACCGAAGCCATGCGCCCTTTGTGATATTCGTTCGGACCGTAAACGTTGAAAAACTTCAAACCGGCCCAAAACGGGGGAGTGGTGGTTTGGGTTAACACCCATTTGTCGAAATCGTTTTTCGATTCACCGTAAGGATTCAGGGGTTTCAACTGTGGAATCAGACTTTCGTTGTCGTCATACCCCAACTCGCCCAAACCATAGGTGGCAGCCGAAGATGCATACACCAAAGGGATATTAAATTCGGTGCATAATTGCCAGACGCTTTTCGAATAGTTGAGGTTGAGCTCATCAAAAACCGATTTGTTAAATTCGGTAGTGTCGGTTCGGGCGCCCAAATGAAAAATAAATTCAACGTCGCGGTAGTTTTCGCGAAACCAATCGAAAAAAACATCGCGTTGCACATGATCGACGTAGGCCTTGCTGTCGATATTCACCAATTTGTAGCCTTTATAAAAATCATCAACAATAATAATGTTCTTGATGCCTTTGTTATTCAGCTTTGCCAGTAAACAACTGCCGATAAACCCTGCCGCTCCTGTTATAACAATTAATTTACTCATTTTCTTTCAGTGATTAGCGATTAGCGATTGGTGATTTGTAACTTATAACTCGTAACTCGTAACTTGTAACTAGTAACTAGTAACTATTCTCCAATTCCGTGACAATTTTTATATTTTTTTCCGCTTCCGCAAGGGCAAGGATCGTTTCGGCCGGTTTTTTTCTCAACTTTCACGGGCTGCACTCTTTGGTCTTCGCCCGTGCGTTGATTGCGTGCCTGCTCCATTCCTTCGTCGCGACCGATCTTCAGTTTACTCATATCGGTTTTGCTTTGATGGGCTTCCTGAACAGCTTCCATATTTTTGAACGGAAGGTTTCCTTTTTCCAAAAACGAAACAATATCTTTATTGATCTTTTGAACCATAAGTTTAAACAATCCGAACGATTCGAATTTATAGATCAGCAAGGGGTCTTTTTGTTCGTAGGTGGCACTCTGAACCGATTGTTTCAAATCGTCCATTTCGCGCAAATGATCTTTCCAGGCATCGTCGATGATGGCGAGCGAAATTCCTTTTTCGATAGCCAGTGTAACATCTTTCCCCTTGTTTTCATACGAACGTTTGAGGTTTGCAATGGCCTGCAATGTCTTGATACCGTCGGTGATCGGAATTGCAATGTTTTCGTAGCGACGCGGATTGTTTTCGTACACATCCTTTATCACCGGGAAGGATTCTTTGGCTATGATCTCAGCTTTTTTACGGTAGGTATCGTAAGCCAGGTCGTATAATTGGTCGGTGAGTTTGTCGGCATTGGTGCTAAAAAATTCACCTTCATCAAAAGGAGCTTCTATACCGAAGTTTCGGAGCAGATCGAGTTTGAAGTTATCCCAATCGCGGTTTTCCTGATGGTTGTTCACAATGTGTTCGCACACGTCGTAAAACATATTGGCTATGTCAACTGCCAGCCTGTCGCCGTGCAAACCATGACGCCGTTTGGCATAAATAACCTCGCGCTGCGAATTCATCACGTCGTCATATTCCAACAAACGTTTACGAATTCCAAAGTTGTTTTCTTCTACTTTTTTCTGCGCACGTTCGATAGATTTGGTGATCATCGAATGCTGTATCACTTCACCTTCTTTCAACCCCAGCCTGTCCATAACCTTGGCGATACGTTCGGAGCCGAACAAGCGCATCAGGTCGTCTTCGAGAGAAACAAAGAACTGTGATGTTCCGGGGTCGCCCTGACGTCCGGCACGCCCGCGCAACTGGCGGTCGACACGACGCGATTCGTGACGTTCGGTGCCGATGATAGCCAAACCGCCCGCTTCTTTCACCCCGGGCCCGAGCTTGATGTCGGTTCCACGACCGGCCATATTCGTAGCAATGGTTACCGTGCCTGCCAAACCGGCTTCGGCAACGATATCGGCTTCGCGCTGATGCAGTTTTGCATTCAAAACGTTGTGATTTATTTTGCGAAGTTTTAGCATTTTGCTCAGCAATTCGGAAATTTCGACCGAAGTGGTTCCAACCAACACAGGTCGTCCGATACCGATCAATCGTGCAATTTCGTCGATTACGGCATTGTATTTTTCGCGTTTGGTTTTATACACCAGATCTTCGAAATCTTTTCTGACAACCGGGCGGTTGGTAGGAATTACCACCACATCCAGTTTATAAATATCCCACAACTCACCTGCTTCCGTTTCGGCAGTACCGGTCATCCCCGACAGCTTTTTATACATACGGAAATAGTTCTGCAATGTAATGGTTGCATAGGTTTGAGTGGCGGCTTCTATCTTCACGTTTTCTTTGGCTTCGATGGCCTGATGCAGCCCTTCGGAATAGCGCCGGCCTTCGAGTATACGTCCGGTTTGTTCGTCGACGATCTTGATCTTATTATCGATGATAACGTATTCCACATCGATCTCGAACAATGCGTATGCTTTCAGAAGCTGCGTTACGGTGTGAACCCTGTCGGATTTTATTTCGTATTCCTGCAAAAGTTCGTTCTTTCTGATAAGGCGTTCGCTTTCGCTGAGCGACGATTTTTCGAGTTCGGCAATTTCGTTACCGATATCGGGCAATATAAAAAAGCGACTGTCTTCGGTGCCGGCGGTGATGATGTCGATACCTTTATCGGTGAGGTCGACGGAGTTGTTTTTTTCGTCGATCACGAAAAACAGTTCATCGTCGATGATGTACATGTTTTTGCTTTGTTCTGACATGTAGAAATTTTCGGTTTTCTGCATCAGGGCTCTCATGCCCGGTTCGCTCAAAAATTTGATGATGGCTTTGTTTTTGGGCAAGCCGCGATGGGCACGAAACAAAAGTTTTCCGCCTTCTTTTTCGTTTTCCGAACTCAGGGGTTCCTGCGAAAGCAGTTTTTTGGCTTCGGCCAATATGGAAGTTACCAGGTTGCGTTGTGCACCGTACACTTTTTGCACGTTGGGACGGAAGGCTTCAAACTCCTGATTCTCGCCTTTGGGCGTGGGGCCCGATATGATGAGAGGGGTACGGGCATCGTCGATCAAAACCGAGTCGACTTCATCCACTATGGTGTAGTTGTGCACCCGTTGCACCAGTTCTTCGGGCGAACGGGTCATGTTGTCGCGCAAATAGTCGAAACCGAATTCGTTGTTGGTTCCGTAGGTTATGTCGCAGAGGTAGGCGTTTTTGCGTTCTTCGGAGTTGGGTTCGTGGCGGTCGATGCAATCAACCGTGAGGCCGTGAAACTGAAACAACATGCCCATCCATTCGGAGTCGCGGCGGGCCAGGTAATCGTTCACGGTAACGATATGAACTCCTTTGCCGGGCAAGGCATTTAAATACATCGGCAGGGTTGCCACCAGGGTTTTTCCTTCGCCGGTGCCCATTTCAGATATTTTTCCTTCGTGAAGCACAATGCCCCCTATAAGCTGCACATCGTAGTGCACCATATCCCAGCGTATCATGTTGCCGCCTGCCATCCACGAGGTGTTGTAGTAGGCTTTGTCGTTGGCGATGTTGATGCTGTCGAACCGCGCGGCCAGGTCGCGGTCCATTTGGGTGGCGGTAACTTCCACCTTTTCGTTTTCTTTAAAGCGGCGCGCCGTTTCTTTCATCACCGCGAAGGCTTCGGGCAATATTTCGTTCAACACCACCTGAGTTTTTTCGTAGGTTTCTTTTATCAGGCTGTCGATCTCGGTGTAGATGCTTTCTTTTTCGTCGATGCTGATGGTTTCGTCGTTTTCGGCCTGTTCTTTCAGGCGGGCAATTTCCTGTTCGTCTTCCTGAATGTTGTCCTGAATTTTTTGTTTGAACTCGGCGGTTTTATCGCGAAGTTGGTCGTTCGACAGGGCGCTGATATGTTCGTAAGCTTCGTGGATCTGCGCTACAACGGGGTTGATTGCCTTGATGTCGCGGTCGGATTTTGAGCCTAATAGTTGTTTTAAAAAGTTTGCCATTCTGATTGTAATTTTTGAACTAATCGACAAAAGTACGCTAAATAAATGTGTCGGAGAAACGAAAAGTGAGGGAAATTTTGGGAAGTTGGAAGGGGGAAGTCGGAAGGGGTTAGTTTTTGCGAAACCATAAAAAAACTTCCGAAACAAGTGTAACGGAAGTTTTTCCACATGAGAACTAAAAAGAAAATTTATGCGAGCATTATTTCCACTTCGCCATTGTCGGTGGTGCTGGGATTGATAAAAATTAAAAACTTTTTTTCGGGTGCGCCAATGGTATTGGCTTTCACTTCGGCTTCTTCGTCGATGGCCAGTGCGAAAGGTTCGGCGGGTGGTTCTTCATCGGCTGTGGCGGCAAAATAATATTGCAAAGAGGCATCGCCCGTGTTGGTAATAATTAGAGTGTCGTCTACCGAGAAACTCACGTCGGCAACCACTGTTTTACCCATACCAACCGGTAACACATATTCGCCGTCGTCGTCGTCGGGGGGGGTGGTAGTTTTTTTCTTTTTCGGATAAATAAGGTATTCGTCGAAAAAGCTGGTCAACACCATCGGGTTATCGAGGTTTTGAATTAAAATGGTGCAAATGTTCTTTAAAATTTGCTTGTCGATGAGTTCTTTTTTGGCTTTATAGTTGGGGATGATCGATTTTACATGCCCGTGAGTGGTCGATTGCAATGTGGCTGCATTGTTGAAATCGGTTTTTATTTGAGTGAAAGCATCTTTAATGTCAGTACCCAGATCTGCTGAATATTTGTCGGCCAAATCGAGTGCTTGTTGAATTTTGGCCGGATATTCGTCCAGATGGTTGTGTTTGTATCCCAACACACCATCGGGAAAACATTCTTTATATTTTACCGAGTTTTTGTGAAACTTAAAAACCACAGCTTCATAAAAAATGTCTATTTCTGCATTAAATGACTTGAGCACCACGCCTACCTGTTTGGTGTAGGCTTGTTGAGCACCAAAATCCTCGTTGTATTGGGTTATCTCACCAAATGTACTGGTGTAGAGGTTTTTTGTTTCCAGAATAATGGGAGCGTAAGCCACATTATTGGCTGCTACCAAATATTGCCAATGTTTGTAAAAAAATCCTGCAAAAGTAAAACGACCAACATAAATGTTTTTTGTAGGATAAACTGCAAAGCTGCTGAAATGTTTCATTTTCGATTGATTTTAAGGGTTATTAATTTTTGTTAATTTTTATGATAGAGCAAATATAATATAAAAAAGTACATAGTGCTAATAATTGGCAAAATATTTTAACAAAAAAATAAAGTTTTTTGCTGCCACAAAGTTATGTTTTTGATATTTTAAAAAGATAAGAGGCAGAAATACAGTATTTATGAATGATTTATTTAACAATTATAATAAACAACATTCCAATGGAATGTACCTCATTTCACAGGCGCAACACGTAACATTACTTTGGAAGGTACCTCATTTCACAGGCACAACATGCAACATTCCGTTGGAATGTACCTCATTTCACATGCGCAACATGCAACATTCCGTTGGAATGTACCTCATTTCACAGGCGCAACATGCAACATTCCGTTGAAAGGTAGCTCATTTCACATGCGCAACATGCAACATTCCTTTGGAAGGTACCTCATTTCACAGGCGCAACATGCAACATTCCGTTGGAAGGTAGCTCATTTCACAGGCGCAACATACAACATTCCATTGGAAAGTACCTCATTTCACAGGTGTAACATGCCACATGCCATTGGAAGGTTTAGAATTCATAATTCAAAAGCCCGAAGCCCGAAAACGGAAGTAAGAAGTCAGAAAAATTTCTCTGTGAAACTTTGTGTTTTCCTTTGTGCAACTTTGTGGAACTAAAAAAAGTTGGAAGCCCGAAGACGGAAGTAAAATCCCACCGCCAAACTCTTACCTATTACCTAAAAGACTAAACAGCTAAAAAGCTAAACGCCTACATTTCTTTTTTTCAAATTTATTTGCTTAAAACTAATTATTTTTTGTTAATTTCGTTAATAATATTATAAAATATCACCCAAATACCTCCCGCAATGAAAAAACTCTACATGCTTTTGTTTTTGGTGGCTTTCATGATAAATAATTCATGGGCACAATGTAATTTAACGGTTAATCCAAGTCCTTCATATCCGGTTTGCCTGGGTTCATGTCATTCCATCCATGTTAGCGGAGCGCACACCTACCTGTGGGCGCCGGGCGGAATGACCGACAGCATAGTTTCGGTTTGCCCCTCAACCACTACAACCTATACCGTAACCGGAACCGATTTAAGCAGCAATACCTGTTCGGCTACTACAACAATTACGGTTAATCCAAATCCGGTCATAACAGCCACTGCTACACCATCGACAATTTGTTCAGGCGCTACTTCCAGCTTAAGTGTTACAAGTTCTTTGACCGGGACAACCTATTCTTGGGTACCGGGAGGTTTATCGGGAATTTCTGTTAATGTAAATCCTTCCACTACTACATGCTATACGGTTGTAGGTACTTCGCCATATGGTTGTACAGGTAGTGCAACCGTAACCGTAATGGTTAATCCAAATCCGGTTTTAACAGTCACAGCCACACCGCCTACAATCTGCAGTGGGGCTACTTCCGTATTAAGTGTTACAAGTACTGTGATCGGAACAACCTATTTTTGGGTACCGGGAGGTTTACCGGGTTTTCCCGTTTATGTAACCCCATCTACAACGACAACCTATTCAGTAACAGGTACGGCTTCCGGTTGTACAGGAGCCTCAACAGTAACCGTAACGGTTAACCCAACCCCAACAGTAACTGTTCCGGCAAATATTGTTGTATGCAATGGAGGTACAGTTCCGGCAGCTAGCTTTACCAGTTCAACTCCCGGGGCTACTTTCAACTGGATGAATACAAATACGGCAATTGGAATAGCTGCAAATGGGATGGGTAATATTTCAAGTTTCACAGCAACCAATACCACTACCTCACCAATTACAGCCACGATAACCGTTAATGCAACAGCAAATGCATGTTCAGGACCACCCTCATCCTATACCATCACCGTTAACCCCGCCCCGGCCATAACAGCCTCTGCCAGCCCTCCTTCATATTGTGCAGGACAATCGTCTTGGTTAACAGCAACGGGCGGAACAAGCTATATTTGGCAACCTGTTGGTTTGACCGGAAGTACGATAAGTGTTCACTCTTCATACACCTTAACTTATACTGTAACCGAAACCTCGTCGGGCTATAATTGTTCGACCACTCTAACTGTCCCCGTATATCCAAATCCGGTATTAACCCCCACAGCGACACCGTCTACAATATGCAGTGGGGCTTCTTCCACATTAGGTGTATCAAGTACCTTGACGGGTACTACTTATTCCTGGATACCATTTTCTCCATACTTTCCGCAAGTATATCCCACCGCAACCACAACCTATACGGTAACAGGTACGGCTTCAGGTTGTACAGGAACTGCAACAGTAACGGTAAACGTTAACCCAAGTCCTGTTATTACAATCAGCCCTATCAACCCAAGCATTTGTCCGGGAACCTGCGTTGCATTAACCGCGGTCGGTGGTTCAACTTATATGTGGTATCCGCCGGGTTTAAGCGGGCCAACACAACTTGTGTGCCCTGCTGCAACCACAACCTACACGGTTTATGTTACAACTTCGGCGGGTTGCACGGGTACAAGTACTGTTACGGTTACAGTTAGTCCTCCCTACACATTTACGGTTGCTCCGGCCGATATCACGCTCTTGCCGGGCCAATGCACCCCTTTAAGCATAGCCACCGCAGGAACCTACATCTGGACACCGTCTTCAGGGCTCAGCGCCTCAACGGGTGCAAACGTCACAGCCTGCCCGGCTTCCACAACCACCTATAGCGTTACGGGAACCAGCGCGGATGGCTGCACCGCAGCAGCCCAGACCACGGTTCACATAACCGATAAATACATTCACGAAGTTTCGGGCAGCACAGCCTGCCATTTGCCCTACCTGGCCATTTTTACCATAGCCGATGCCTTCGTGTTGTCCAGCGATACCATACAATATCAGTTCGCGTTCGGCGACGGAACCGACACAACGTTTAGCCGTATCTACGCGAGCGATCCCGCGCCTCTGGCATCCCTAAGCCATGCCTACACGGCAACGGGCAGCTATTCGCCTGTAGCAATTTTGCAACATACCGGCGGTTTGGCCGATACCATTCAGGCAGCCAACCTCATTAACTTGACCGATACCTGCGGCGATATTTCGGGTAAGGTTTTTCTCGATATCAATCATAATTGCTCAGCCGACAGCGGCGAATACCTGATGGTGAACAAACTCGTTAAATTGTACAATTCGTCGCATGTTTTGGTTCAGGCGCAGTATACCGATGCAGCAGGCTTTTATTCGTTTGATGTTTCGGGCGGAACATACACGCTTGCGATCGACAGTTCTATTTATTCGTCCTATAGTTTATATTGTCCGTCGGGCGGAAGCTATGCAGTTAGTACGTTGCCTGCTACCGGTAAAAATTTTGGCGCCGATTGTCTCGGAGATTTCGATTTATACGGACACATTACGGGCAGCACCTTCCATCCCGGGCAGAATACTAATATGTATCTAACCGTCGGAAACAACAATTGTACACCCGAAAATGCGGTAGCTAAATTTGTTCCCGACCCCTTAACGTCGTTTGTAACATCGTCGGTAAGTCCTTCGGCTATTATTGGCGATACGGTTTGTTTTGCAGTTAACAATCTATCGTCGGTTAACAATCCGTTCAAAACTATCGTGGTCAGGGTGCTTACATCGGCATCTGCCTCGGTGGGCGATTCGCTGCATTTCAAACTTTTCATCGATCCGCTAACCGGCGATGCTGTTGCCACGAACAATACGGTGATCAAAAAGGCTATAGTAACAAGCTCTTCGAAAGAAACCCTTGCAACATCTGCTTCAGGTTTTAACTCAAAAGAAGTGGACCCGTCGGGCGACATAACTGCAACTACCGACCTGACCTACACCATTTATTTTCAAAACCAGGGAAGTGCAACAGTTGCTAATTTGTTTGTGCTCGACACCCTCGATGCAAGTCTCGATCTGAACACCTTGCAACTCATCGCGGCAAGCCATAGCTATACTTCGCAGATACTAACTTCAGGAACCCGAAAAATAGTAAAGTTCTTGTTTGCCAATATTAATTTGCCCGACAGCAGTGCCAGTCCATTGCTGAGCAATGGTTTTGTAACATACCAGATTACTCCGCTATCAACTGCGCCCCAGGGAACTACCATCAGCAATAAAGCAGGAATTTATCAGGATGCAACACCTGTTATTGCTACCAATACGGTTCAAAACACTATTCCCTTAGTAACAGGCGAAAGCACGAAAGTTATTTCAACCCCTGCCGACCGGATATATCCCAACCCGGCAAGCAACACTATCATCATCGAACTTAACAATAACACTACAACCACGGCGTCGGTTTATAACCTGCAGGGGCAACTTCTGATGCAACAAGCTCTAACCGCACCCAAAACCGAAATGGATATACGCTCATTGCCCAACGGGGTTTATGTGATAAAACTCAGCTCTGAAAACGGTGTGACGGTGAAGAAATTCATTAAGGAGTGAAAAGATAACAAATAACAGTGAAAAGGCCTGCCCAAAAGGGCGGGCCTTTCTTTTATAGAATTGTTATCTTTACAATCTTTTTTTTCTTAATTTTGTATAAAATATTACAATTATGACAAACGTAGAATTGAAAAATATTCTGATCCACCGCATTGCAGGTATAAACGATAAATCCTTTCTGAATGCCATTAAAACCATAATTGAAACCAAATCAGAACATACCGTCTATAAAACTACTCCTGAACAGCAACAACGTATTTTGGAAAGTCGGAAACAGATTGCAAGAGGAGAATATTTTACTAATGAAGAGGTTGAAATGGAGATCGATCAATGGTTAAAAGAAAAATAATCTGGTCACTACAGTCAAAACTCGACTTGTTCGCCACTCTTGATTATTTCTATAAGCGCAATGGCACAAAAACCTATAGCAGGAAACTTAATTTATCATTACGAAAAGCTATAAAACTACTTGAAAAGAATTCTGATATTGGCGTTCACACAGATATTGAAAATGTCAGAAACATGATACATGGTAACTACAATGTTTTTTATGAAGTTAAATCTGAACTCATAGAAATAATAACCATTTGGGATAGCCGTCAAAATCCTGATGACTTAAAACTATAGATTTTATTAATCAGTTTTTTGGCAGAAAATCGTACAATTTTCTATCAGAATAACAAAAGGAATTTAGTTGTAAAAATAAAACGGACTCGACAAGTTGTATCTCTAAATTGTTGTTTTTTGTGCATTTGTTTTGTCAATCAAAATATTATTTCTACTTTTGCACTCCATTTTTTGGAAAAACCAAATAAATTATTAATAATTAAAACAGTAAAAGAAATGATCAAACATTATGAAACCGTTTTCATTTTAACTCCCGTTTTATCTGAAGATCAGGTAAAGGAAGCGGTAAAGAAATATCATGATTTTCTGCAAAAAAGAGATGTGGAGATCGTGGTATCAGACAATTGGGGTTTACGTAAACTGGCTTACCCCATTCAGAAAAAATCTACAGGATTTTATCATCTGATTGAATTTAAAGCCGATACCAGCGTTATTGCTGATCTGGAAATCGCTTTCAAACGCGACGAACGGATGATGCGTTTTTTGACCGTAGCTCTCGACAAACATGCCGTGGCATACAAAGAAAGAAAACGTGCCGAAAAGTTGAGCAAAGAAAAAGTGGTATCTTAATGTGTAACTAAAAACTCTAGAAATTATGACAGCACAAAACGACAGCGAAATCAGATATTTAACTCCCATTAATGTTGATGTTAAAAAGAAAAAATATTGCCGTTTCAAGAAACACGGCATCAAATTCATCGACTATAAAGATGCGGATTTTTTGCTCAAATTCATCAACGAACAAGGCAAAATTCTTCCACGCAGACTCACCGGCACTTCGCTGAAATATCAGCGTAAACTGGCAAAAGCTATTAAAAGAGCACGCCATATAGCCTTATTACCTTATGTTGCCGATTTATTAAAATAAGAGGAGGGTAGAATCATGAAAATAATATTAAAACAAGACGTTGCTAAATTGGGTTATGCCCATGAAATCGTGAAGGTAAAGAACGGTTATGCCCGAAATTATCTTATCCCCAAAGGGTTTGCAATTATGCTCACACCTTCTTCTGAAAAAGAACATACCGAAATGGTTCGCCAGAAAGCCTTTAAAGAAGAAAAGATCAGAAAAGAATCGGAAACTCTGGCTAAAGCTCTTGAAAACATTACCGTGAAAGTTGGCGCTAAAGCCGGCACCTCGGGAAAGATCTTCGGCTCGGTGAACGCGATACAAATTGCTGATGCTATAAAAGAACAATTCAAATACGATATCGATCGCAAGAAAATTATTGTCGACGGCGAAAGCGTTAAGGAATTGGGAACCTACACAGCAAAAGTGAACATCTATAAAGAGATCAAAGTAGAAATTAAATTTGAAGTTGTAGCTGAATAAGCACAAGCTATTTTTAATTAGGTTTAATTTAATCCCGGCTTTATGCCGGGATTTTTTTATTTTTGCACTATACTATGATATCTAAAAACGAAATAAAATTCATCCGCTCGCTTTCGTTAAAAAAGTTTCGCATACAATCGGGAAAATTTGTTGCCGAAGGATCGAAAATAGTTGCCGATCTGCTCAGCAGTTCGTTTAAGATATCAACTCTTTATGCGCTGGAAAATTGGATACGATCAAATTCTCAGCTTTCGCAAAAAGCTGATTCGGTAATAGCTGTTTCGGCTGATGAGTTGAAAAAGATAAGCTCGTTGACTACACCCAATCAGGTGTTGGCCATTGCTGATATTCCGAAAACAACTTACGATGCTGAGGTATCATCCCAATCCATGATAATTGCCCTCGACGATATACGCGATCCGGGAAATCTGGGTACTATTATCCGCATTGCCGACTGGTTTGGATATAGAACCATTGTATGTTCGGAAAGTTGTGTGGATGCTTATAATTCAAAAACGGTGCAGGCTAGTATGGGTTCTATTGCCAGAGTTGAGATCTTTTATCTGGATTTGAAAACAGTGTTGAAAAATTCAGGCCTTGCAGTTTATGGGGCTTTTTTGGATGGTCGAACTGTTTATGATGAAACTTTCGATAAAACAGGTTTCCTGGTCATCGGAAACGAAGCGAACGGCATATCGCCTGAAATTGAAAAACTCATAACCCACAAGATTTTTATTCCTGCCGGTAATACATTCGGGATGCATGCAGAATCGTTAAATGCTTCTATTGCTACTGCGGTAATCTGTTCCGAAATTCAGCGTCAATCACTTAAAAAGGGAAAACGTACCGAATGAAATATTACGTAATTGCCGGCGAAGCTTCCGGCGACCTTCATGCCTCAAACCTTATCCGCGAGATCAAAAAAAATGATCCGCAGTCCGTTTTCAGGAGTTGGGGAGGCGACCTGATGCAAGAGCAGGGCGCAGAAATAGTGAAGCATATTAAAGATATTTCGTTCATGGGTTTTGCAGAAGTTGTGTTAAACCTGAAAACCATATTGAATAACCTGAGTTTTTGCAAAAAAGATATTTTGGAATTTAACCCTGATGTGTTATTATTAGTCGATTATCCCGGTTTTAATCTGCGCATTGCTGAATTTGCACACCAAAAAGGCATAAAAGTCTATTATTATATTTCTCCTCAAATATGGGCATGGAAGCAATCGCGGGTGCATAAGATCCGGAAGATCGTCGATAAAATGCTTGTTATTCTTCCATTCGAAAAGGATTTTTATAAGAAGTTCAATGTTGATGTAGATTTTGTGGGTCATCCATTACTTGATGCTATCGAAAACTATAAACAGAAGGAAACCTATAAGAATTTCAGGGAAGAAAATCAATTGAATGAAAAACCGATTGTGGCATTATTACCCGGAAGCCGGAAACAGGAAATTTCGCGTATGCTGAAAATGATGTTATCGATAAAACCCGATTTTAGTGATGTGCAGTTTGTGATAGCCGGTGCTCCATCTATCGAACCTGATTTCTATGAAAAATGTGTTGAAGGCAAACATGTTCACATTGTATACAATAAAACATACGATCTGTTGATGAATTCAAATGCTGCATTGGTCACTTCAGGAACGGCAACTCTTGAAACTGCATTATTTGAAGTGCCCGAAGTGGTTTGTTATTCAGGTTCATTTTTTTCATACGAAATTGCAAAAAGGGTGATTAAAGTAAAATACATTTCGTTGGTAAACCTGATCATGGATAAGCAGATCGTTACCGAATTAATTCAACATGATTTGAATTATAAAAATCTGAAATTTGAATTGGATCAGATATTAAACAATCCCGAAAAAATACATCAGTTAAAATCCGATTATCTCGAATTAAAGAATAAACTCGGTATACATGGCGCATCTGCAAATGCTGCAGAAATAATACAGAAAAGTCTATAAATTTTCGATGAAACTTTCCATATATTTAAACTCGGGTGTAAATTCTCCGTTATGGAGTATCATTCCTTTTTTAATGGCTCTCGGCAAATCAATATCCTCAAATGACATTTCGTAATCTGCATTTGCGATTGGTTTAATAAAATTTATAAGCATATCACCAAACGAGTATGAGGCATCTCTGGGCAATTCGCTTGGTAAAATATCAACAGCCATATCAAGTATACCAGGACCTTCGAATCCCATTTTATAGGTATCAGTAATAGGATCGTAAACAAATATAGGATCTTCGATATGAGTTCCGGTATGAGTGCATTCGATAGAACCGTCAGGGTCGCATGTTATGTCTCCAATAACTGTTAGTTTTGGCTGTCCTTTAGAAAATAACTTCTTTAAGTATTCTTTGGTTAATATGCGCGGGTATCTATTGTCCCAATACATACAGTTCATCAAAACCGATAAATGAGGAACGTATTTTTCGAATTTGCTTTTATATTCGTGGGGGTTAGTATAAAAATCCAGCAAATCAAATTCAGTACCGTCAATTCGCTCATAAATATCTTCTTCGCGGAAAATGACCTTATAGATAATATTTTCAGGAATGTTTTGACGGTTTTTTAGGGTCAGAAGTTTTTCAGGTGATATTTCTTTAACTGGCAGTAGTCCGAGGATTTCCTGAGCTCCGTTTGATACATTTCCATAACCTGTAAATCCAACAACAAAAGGTTTTAGGCCTTCAGTGATACCATTTTCGGCAAGTCTTTGTCCGATGAGCGAAATTTCATCTTTAGCTTCAGCAAGTGAATTATACTGATGCGCTTGTTTTATTTTTGTAAGTTTGGTTTCTTTTCCAAAATGCTTCAACCGAAGACCAAATGACCAAATAGTATTGATCATACCTGCCAAACCTGCGTATCTGCCGAAAAAGATCAGTCGTTTACCTTGTTCATCCACTATTTTTTCGTAATCAATCAGATTGCATTTGAGATCGATCATTTTTTTAAGCATTGGCATATTATAAGGTTGACCTTTAATAACGTGCGAGAAAAAAACATAGGTTTTCTCCGGTTCGAAAAAATCTTCAGGTATTTCTTTTATTCCTAATATTATATCACACTTTTTTAGGTCTTTAGCAACTTTTGCTCCGGCTTTTAAATATTCTTCTTCCTTAAAAACTCTTTTTTCAGAAGATTGAATAACAAAATCCAGTTTATGATGTTTGATTAATCGTTCAATATGTTTGGGTGTGAGTGGTGCACGACGCTCCATTATATACCTATCCTCGTGCCTGATACCAATAAACTTGCTCATAAAATATTTTTTACAAACCTACATGAATTTTTTCAATTATGATCAATTACTTAAAAAAATCATTATTGCATTGATCGTGTTGACTAGCACCCAATGATATTAAAGTCAATTTATCAAGCCTTGTTTGGTGTCCAAAAAATGATAATCAAAAAACGAAAACTTGTATGGTTAAAAAAAAGTGTTAATTTTGTAAAAGAATTAGTTTAAAATATTCCAGACTGACTTATTCAATAATAACTTATAATGAAAGCCTTTAATCATTATAAGGAAATAAATTGATGTGTATAAATTATCGTTGATACAGGGATTGTTAATTATTTGGCATGTAATTTGTCTAAAAAATTAACCTAATTAATGGCAACGTTTTATTAAGAATAATAAATTAATAACCACTAAAATATAACAAACAATGAAAAAATTATTACTTCTCAGTTTAATCGTAGCGGCATTTTCATTAAAAATTGCAGCACAATCATCAGATGTTACATTTTTCAATCAGGAAGGTCAGAAATTCTATGTAATTGTAAACGGAATCAAACAAAATGACTCTCCACAGACAAATGTTAAAGTTACAGGACTGACAGCCCAAAATTACAAAGTGAAAATAATTTTCGATAATGCTTCAATTCCTGCTATCGACAAAACGATTTTTACAAAGGATGCTGATGGGAAATATTCCAGTGTTACTTATGTAATTAAACAAGACAACAAAGGGAACTGGGTTGCCCGAATGAACAGCATGCAGGAAAACACTAATGTTGTTACAACAGGACAGTATGATCAACCGTTATTGATAGAAGAAAGACCCGTTACTACCACTCAAGTTACTACAACAAGTGTTAGCACAAATACCAATAATGGTGGTGGTGGCATTAGTGTTTCTGCAATTGACCCCAACACCGGGCAGGCAGTTAATATGAATGTTTCGGTTAATGCAAACGGAATGAATACGAATGCTGGAGTTACGGGAGTGACAACAACAACGACGACAACAACTACTTCGTCTTCATCTTCAAACGGGGTAGTTTATTCTGATAATGGTCAGGTTCCAAACGACAACCACGCCAACGGTCATTATATTATGCAAGGCTATAATGGTAATGTTGGTTGTCCATGGCCGATGAATGCAAATGATTTTCAGGCAGCAAAGAATTCGATCGCTTCAAAATCATTCGAAGATAGCAAATTGACGATAGCCAAGCAAATTGTTGGTGCTAACTGTCTATTCTGTTCTCAAGTAAGAGATATTATGAATCTATTCTCATTCGAATCAACAAAATTGGATTTTGCAAAATTTGCATTCAGCCATGTTTACGATCAGGGAAATTACTTTAAACTCAATGATGCTTTCACTTTCGAGAGTTCAATCGATGAATTGAATACATATATCAACGGAAACAAGTGATCTTAAGAAGAATAACAGAAAGCCGGTCATTTACGACCGGCTTTTTTTTTATGAATTATATTAGGTTTAAAGGATTAAAAGTTCTAATTTTGCGCCTTATTTTATAAAATTACATTTAATTATTTATTTCAATAGGAGGACCCTTAAAAATGTCGAAAGAGAACACAAAAAAGTACGTTTATTATTTT
This sequence comes from uncultured Bacteroidales bacterium, assembly GCA_903913285.1. GTDB lineage: Bacteria > Bacteroidota > Bacteroidia > Bacteroidales > CAIWKO01 > CAIWKO01. Next base: position 40,330 of record CAIWKO010000004.1, read on the forward strand.
GGCGGAAAAAAAGCCGATGGTAAAGCAGAAATGAAAAATTTGCTTGGAGGTAAAGGTGCTAACTTAGCAGAAATGGTTAATCTGGGATTGCCGGTTCCTGCAGGACTATCTATTACAACTGAATGCTGTACAGCATACTACGAAAACAAATGCGAACTGCCAAAATTATTATTTGATGAGGTTTGGGCAGGGATGAAAAAAGTGGAAGCCGAAATGGGAATGAAGTACGGCGATCCAAAAAATCCTTTATTATTATCATGTCGTTCCGGCGCAAGAAAATCAATGCCGGGTATGATGGATACAGTATTGAATGTTGGTTTATGCACTGCCACGATCCCGGGATTAATTAAAAAAACGAATAATCCTCGTTTTGTTTGGGATTCGTATCGCCGTTTGGTAATGATGTATGCTGATGTGGTTATGGATAAAGCTGAAGGGCTTGATATTAACATCCGCAAAAAACTGGATGATATGCTTGATGCATATAAAAAGACAAAAAAAGTTAAAGAAGATACTGATCTGACTGCTTATGATCTGAAATTCTTAGCTGAAGAATTCAAAAAAAGAATAAAGAAGGAAATAGGTAAAGCTTTTCCGGATGATGCAAAAGAACAATTATTCGGTGGAATCAAAGCAGTTTTCAAAAGCTGGAATGGTAAAAAAGCTATTTCTTATCGTCGTATTGAAGGTATTCCTGATGATTGGGGTACAGCTGTGAACGTACAGGCAATGGTATTTGGTAATATGGGCGATACATCTGCTACGGGAGTTGCTTTCACCCGTAACCCGGCCACAGGCGAAAACTTATTTTATGGTGAATGGCTGATCAATGCTCAGGGAGAAGATGTTGTAGCTGGTATTCGCACACCGAGCCCACTGAACAATGATACGAAAAACAATCAGAACAAGCATTTGATGAGCATGCAGGAACAAATGCCAAAAACGTACAAAGAACTTGATAAGATCCGTACGATTTTGGAAAACAATTACAAGGATATGCTTGACATCGAATTTACGATACAGGAAAGCAAATTATACATGTTGCAATGTCGTGTTGGAAAACGTACCGGAACAGCTGCATTGAACATGGCCATGGATATGCTTGCTGAAAAACGTATCGATGAAAAAACTGCTGTGATGCGCGTTGAACCTGCTCAGTTGGACGAATTATTACATCCCATTTGCGACCCTGCAGAAGAAAAGAAAGTTTCTGTTTTGGTTAAAGGATTACCTGCAGGACCCGGTGCTGCTGTCGGACAATTGGTGTTTACCGCCGAAGATGCAGTAGCTTGGGTACGTAAAGGCAAAACCGTGATTTTGATACGCGAAGAAACCAATCCGGAAGATGTTGAAGGTATGCGCGCTGCTGTTGGTATTTTGACTGCCCGCGGTGGAATGACCTCGCATGCTGCTCTTGTAGCTCGCGGTTGGGGAAAATGCTGTATAGTAGGTGCCGGGAAATTGCACGTTGATGCTGCTGCAAAAACTGCAAAAGTTGAAGGAACAAATGTTGTTCTAAAAGAAGGCGACGTGGTTACTTTGAACGGAACCAGAGGCTTTGTTTACCAAAAAGGATTGAAATTGATGGATGCTTCTGAGAATCCACGTTTCAAAACATTCATGAAAATAGTGGATAAATTCCGTACCATGGGTGTTCGTACCAATGCCGAAACTCCTGAAGATGCTAAGATTGCACGCGATTATGGTGCTGAAGGTATTGGATTGTTCCGCACTGAACATATGTTTTATGGTGTGGGCTCCGAAAAACCTTTGTTGGCGCTTCGTAAAATGATATTAAGCAATACTATTGAAGAACGCGTTAAAGCCTTGAACGAATTATATCCTTTCGTGAAGAAAGATATCAAAGCTACATTATTGGCTATGGATAATCTTCCGGTTACGTTCCGTTTGCTCGATCCGCCTTTGCACGAATTTGTTCCGCAAAGCCCCGACAAACAAGCTGAACTTGCAAAAGAACTGAAAATTAAAGTTGCCGATGTTGCAAAACGCGGCGAAGCTCTGCACGAAAATAACCCAATGATGGGACATCGCGGCGTTCGTTTAAGTGTTACCTATCCTGAAGTTTCGGAAATGCAGTTCCGCGCTATTTTTGAATCTACACTCGAATTGCTGAAAGAAGGCCATCATCCGAAACCCGAAATTATGATACCTGTTACCTGCGAAGTAGGCGAACTGGATGTTACCAAGAAAATTGCCGACCGTGTTTATGACGAAGTGTGCAAAAAATTCAAGGTAAAATCCATCAGCTATCTTTACGGAACGATGATCGAAATTCCGCGCGCTTGTTTGCTGGCCGATCGTATGGCTAAAACGGCTCAGTTCTTCTCATTCGGCACAAACGATCTAACTCAGATGACTTTCGGTTTCAGCCGCGATGATATCGGTGGTTTTATGAACGAATATTTAGATCAGAAAATATTGGCTGCCGACCCATTCCAGACTATTGATCAGGATGGAACAGGTCAGTTGATCGAAATGGCTGTTACAAAAGGACGCGCTACACGCCCCGACCTGAAAGTTGGTATTTGTGGCGAACAAGGCGGCGACCCTGCATCAGTTGAATTCTGTTATAAAACCGGATTAAGCTATGTAAGTTGCTCACCGTTTCGCGTTCCGATAGCTCGTTTGGCTGCTGCTCAGGCTGCTGTGAAAAACCCAAAAACAATTCCGGCTGCTAAAAAACCTGTAGCAAAAGTTGTTGCTAAAGCAAAACCCGTTGCCAGCAAAGAAGCCGCAAAAAAAGCAGTTTCAAAAGCAGTTGCCAACAAAGTGGTTGCTAAAGCAAAACCGATCGCTAAAAAAGTGGTTGTTAAGGCAAAACCTGCTGCAAAAAAAGTAGTAAAGAAAAAGTAATTTAACTTTTTTACTTAATGAAAAGCCGCCCTATAAAGGAGCGGCTTTTTTTGTTTAATAAGGCTTTTGAGGAGCAGAAATAAATTCGTAAATTTTTGGGATGTTTTGTCTAATTTTATATAAGTTTGCACCAATTTTATTTCAAAATAAATTTTTAATTAACTAATTATTAATCACTATAAAAATTACTTTATGGATTGCGGTTGTGGAAAAACTAAAAAAGTTGATTTATCAGCTTACGGAATTAACGATGTGAAAGAATTGTACTATAATCTTTCTTACGACGATCTGTTCGTGCATGAAACAGATGCAAAATTACAGGGATTCGAAAAAGGATTTGTCACCAATACAGGTGCAGTGGCTGTCGATACGGGTATCTTTACCGGACGCTCGCCTAAAGACAAATACATTGTGCGCGAATCACAAAATGAAGGCAACGTTTGGTGGGCAAATCCGCTGAGGAAAAGTTCGGATAACAAACCTATTTCAGAAGAAATTTGGGGACACCTGAAAGGCATTGCCAAGAACCAACTCAACGGCAAAAAGCTATACGTAACCGATGCTTTTTGTGGCGCTAACGAAAATTCGCGCATCAAGATCCGCGTGGTTTCTGAAATTGCATGGGCTTCACATTTCGTGAAAAACATGTTCATCCGTCCAACGGAGGAAGAGCTAAAAGATTTTACACCCGACTACGTGATTTTGCATGCATGCAAAGCCACTAACCCCAACTGGAAAGAACAGGGTTTGAACTCCGACGTGTTTGCAGCATTCAACCTGAAAGAACGTATGGCTGTGATAGGTGGAACCTGGTACGGCGGCGAAATAAAGAAGGGAATTTTTTCGGTGATGAATTATTTTTTGCCGCTCGAAGGTATTGCCTCTATGCATTGTTCGGCTAACCAAGGCAAGGAAGGCGATACTGCTATTTTCTTCGGTTTGTCGGGTACAGGAAAAACTACGTTGTCGGCCGACCCGAAACGCTTTTTGATAGGCGACGACGAACACGGTTGGGACGATGAAGGTATCTTTAATTTTGAAGGCGGTTGTTATGCAAAATGCATCAATCTGAGCAAGGAAAACGAACCCGACATATACAATGCTATCAAACGCGATGCACTGCTCGAAAACGTGGTGTTCGACGAAAAAACAGGCGCTATCGACTTTGCAAGTGGTGCGAAAACCGAAAATACGCGCGTTTCGTATCCCATCTATTTTATCAACAATATCGTGAAACCCGTTTCGAAAGGAACGCATCCGAAAAACATCATCTTTTTAACCGCCGACGCATTCGGCGTGTTGCCTCCGGTTGCAAAACTCACCTACGACCAAACCATGTATCATTTTTTGAGCGGTTACACCGCCAAAGTGGCCGGAACCGAACGCGGCATCAAAGAACCCACGCCCACGTTTTCATCGTGTTTCGGTGCTGCTTTTTTGCTGTTGCACCCAACCAAATATGCTCAGGAATTGGCAAAGAAAATGCAACAGCACGGCTCTTCGGCCTATTTGGTGAACACAGGCTGGATTGAAGGTCCTTACGGAACGGGCCGCAGAATTGATATCCCATCAACCCGCGCCATCATCGATGCCATTTTGGATGGCTCGTTGGAACATGTGGAATATGAAGAATTACCCATCTTCGGTTTGATGATACCGAAAACGGTGAACGGTGTGAACCCGAAAATATTGAACCCGAGAAACATTTGGGCCGACCCGACTGCATGGGATGCCGGCGCAAAAAGCCTTGGCGAAAAGTTTATCAGGAATTTCGAGAACTTTACCGATAACGACGAAGGCAAACGCCTGGTAGGGGCAGGACCGAAGGTTTAGTTATAAAGTATCCGGTACATGATAAAATGAAAAGGCCTGCCGTTTTGGGGCAGGCCTTTTTTTCAAGTGGTTTCCGGTCTCCACTATTAAAAAAAACTCATCCGATGACTCTCAGCATAATTCTTTTTCTCACCGGATGAATCTTCATAATATTATGCGGCAAATAAAATTACCATTATAGCTACCCAGCCTATTAGATCTATTAACCCAAGTATTAATCCAGCAATAGCCTTCCCCTTTCCTTTATATTTTCCTGGATTTTTAGCAATTTTACCTAAACTGATTGCACTAAAGATAATTGATAATAAACCTAAAATAAATCCAAAAACAAAAAAACCAACAATTCCTAAAACAAGTCCTGCTGTTGAGAGTGGAGCACTTACAGGGTCAGTTTCACCTACATTAAGCGAATTAGAATTTAATGCAATCTTTTTTTCTAAATATTTATTAACAGGTGTATCATTAAAGCCCATTTTATTAAAAACTTTATTGATTCTTTTAGCAAGAAATATTTTTTTAGCTGTCTTTAATTGAGTTGTTTTTTCAGGAGAATCTTTTACAACATCATTATAATTAAGGACATTATTATTTGTGGAAGCAATTAAAGATTCATCTATAGTTGGTTCAATAATTAATGGTTCTGCTTCTTTTATATTCTTGTTTATTTTTGATAAAGGTTTAATTTTAATATTTGCAATATTATCGGCCTTAGCTTGTTTCTTTTTTTGTATTCTTTCATTTTTTTGAAAATAATACCCTTTACGATATTGTCTTTTCGTTAAAGAAAAATCCTGACTAAAGGAACTCAATGACAATCCAAGCATTAAAAAAATTAAAATCAAGAGTTTTGTTGTTTTCATAAGCATTTTTTTATTTCCCTACTCATCTGGCTTTTCAGTTCCGCCCCCCGATAATCCTATCGGGGCAGGCCGTTTTTTATAGTGGTTTCTGGTCTCCACTTTATTCTTTATGATACATCAATGTGACATAGAGCCAATCCCTAAAAGAGCTCCAAATACTGAAATTAATATAATAAGAGCTATCAAGGAAATTATTAAGCCTGCAATAGCTAAACCTCTGGGTGCTTTAAATACTCCGATAAAGGAAAATAATAAACCCAGAAACCATAGTACCCCTCCTAACATTTGAACGATTGGAATCCAGCTTAAACAAACTGCTATTAATGCAAGTATAAAACCTGCTGTAGCTATTCCATTTGATTTTTTCGTTGTCTGATTTACAACAATAGTTTTTTCTGGCGCTTTACTAAATTCCAATTTGATATCAACTTTATCAAAATCATATTTTATCTTCCTTTTTTTCGCCTCTGCTAAAGCGGCTTTATATGGTTCAATTTCATAGTCTTTGAAATTGTCCAAAATATGTATCAACACATCATCAGAAACAGTTACCATTTTTTCACGTAATTCATTTTTTGTTTTTTCTAAATTTTGTAAATTTTGTTCTGCTAATTTTCGATTCTTTTTTACAGCCCTTACAACAAAAAATACAATTAAACCTACTATAATCACCATCATTATAATAGTTGAAACTGCACTGCTTCCTCCACCTCCGCTGCTTGCTCCAGAGGGTGCCATCAAAAGAATATTTACTAATTCCATTTTTTTGTTCTTTTTTTCCTACTCATCTGGCTTTTCAGTTCCGCCCCCCGATAATCCTATCGGGGCAGGCCGTTTTTTTTTAGTGGTTTCTGGTCTCCACCTATAATTTAAAAAGTGATAGCCCCACTCAAAGTGAAACTATCACTCGTTTGGTTTTTTATCCTACAATAATATCCAAAGCTTTGCTCCAGGGTGTCATGCCTTCGGGCAAAACACCACAATAGCGTATCCACACTTTTTTGCCCGAATCAAGGTCGGATATGGTCATTTTTATTTGAGTTGAAACTCCTGCCAAAACCCAAACTGTAGCATCAGTTGGCGCCGTTTCGCTCACATAATACTGCCAAACATAGGATTTTGAACGTTTGATGCGGGCACAACCACATTCAACCTCGCCCGGAAAACCACCGCGGTCGATCCAAAAACCGGCTTTATTTCCTCTCGAGGTATCCTTGTTAATTTCAAACCCACTTCGGTCGATAATAAGGATATCTCCCTGTGCGATTTTATCAACATATAAACCCAAACTGCGCAAAATTAATTCAAGTTCTTTGCGTTTGGCTATCATAGAGTCGTGAGCCGGATGCGAGCCATCGGCTGCCAAAATCACCAACTTTTCCAAATCGTCGACCAGAGCTTTTACATCGGCGAGTGCCGGATCGGGTGTTGGAAAATCGGGATTACCCGTCATTTTTGCAATAATGTTGCGGGTTTTGGTAATGAGAATGTCAACATGATATCTGGCAAAATTGTAACGCGGCTTTTTCATAATGTTATTTTTTTTGGTCATCACTTTTTTTAGTATCCTCAGTTTTTTCTTTTTTCTGATGCTGAAATGGATTTGGTGGGCCGCCAAAAGGATTTGGACCATTATTATTCATTGAAGACCTTTGTTTTTTATCAATTGTGGGATAAATACCAAAATCAAATAATTTTGTAATACGACTGGAATATGTAAAACAATATTCTCCCTGGAGTGGCTGACTAAATGTAACTTTATATATTCCTTCGGCTACTTTATCATAATGGAAGGGTACTTTATCTTTATCGGGAATTCCTATACTACTTCCACCAAAACTACTAACACCGGTTGAACCACCGGTTTTGAAATATCTTGAATTCCGGGAAATATCAAATTTCACTAAAACAAATTCTTTTGGTGTTTCAGCATGGGCAGTTAGAAATTCGTTAGAACCATTACTATTATCTTTGTTAAAATAGAAATAGAAAACGGGCGAGGTTTCAATTATTTGTGTTTGACTATATTCACCAACTAAACTTGCAGTACTTTTTGAATGGCTAATTCCCTCATAGCTTCCACCGCCTTCTTTTTCATTGCCTATTACTGATGCATCTATTTTCTTAATTGGATGATCAACATCATTTTTATCATAATAATAAATCCCATCATCACGCATTGAAAGTGGATTTTTCAAATCCATAGTGCTTCCTTCAATCGTTTGCTGTTTTGTGTTAGCAGTAATCATTTCGGCAAGCACATTTGGGTCAACTTTATTTTCATTTAGTTTTATCAAAGCATCGGTGCTCACATCAAAAACACATACACTGGTTTTAATTTTGCCAACAATTACATTAGGTGCTAAATTAATTTTTGTTAGTTGAATAATCTTTTCATTATTTAAGGTATCAACTTTTTGCTGTGAATATCCGATCTCACTAACTAATATTAATATTGCAATCAGTGCTAAATAATATTTTTTCATTTCATTATTTTAATTCGCCCCGTTTATTATAGTGGTTTCTGGCCTCCACTTTTATTTTTTAAAGTGATAGCCCCACTCAAAGTGAAACTATCACTCGTTTGGTTTTTTATCCTACAATAATATCCAAAGCTTTGCTCCAGGGTGTCATACCTTCGGGCAAAACATTGCAATAGCGTATCCACACTTTTTTACCTGCATCCAGGTCGCTTATGGTCATTTTGGTTTGAGAGGTAACACCGGCCAAAACCCAAACCGTGGCATCGGTAGGGGCTATTTCGCTTACGAAAAACTGCCAAACAACAGATTTCACCCTTACTATGCGTTTGCAACCGCATTCAATTTCGCCCGGAAATCCGCCGCGGTCGATCCAAAAATCGGCCTTGCTGCCGCGGATGTAATTTTTGCTGACTTCAAACCCACTATTTTCAATAATAAGCAGGTCTCCCTGTGCAATTTTATCTACATATAAACCCAAACTGCGCAATGCTTTTTCGAGTTCAACTCTTTTGGCCAACATGGCATCGTGAGCCGAATGTGAGCCGTCGGAAGCTAAAATAACCAGTTTTTCAAGTTCGTCGACCAGCGCTTTTATATCGGCAAGGGCAGGGTCGGGAGTTGCAAAATCGGGATTAGCCGTCATTTTGGCAATAATGTTGCGGGCTTTTGTAATTAATACTTCAACTACATAAATTTTAAAATTGATAAGTGGCTTTTTCATAGGATTTGTTTTTTTTGGGGTGTGAATAAATATGTTTGCTTAAAATTAAATTGCATGAGAGTGGAGGAAGAAGCTAGCTGAACCCTAAAAATTGGTTGGTGGCGTAAAATTTTAAGTTTCGGCTCAAACAAAAAAGTTAGAGCCCGAACTAAAAAGTTAGAGCCCGAAATTAAAAGTTTGGGCCCGAAATTAAAAGTTAGAGCCCGAATTGAAAAGTTACGGCCCGAAATTAAAAGTTTGGGCCCAAAATTAAAAGTTAGAGCCCGAATTAAAAAGTTATGGCTCAAACTAAAAAGTTTGGGCAAATAATGATTAAAAGAAAAACAAAAACTAAAAGAATCGAAATCTAAAACCTCAAAATACCCCCCCCCTACGGAAATAGGCCTTTCAGAACATGATATATCAGAACGATAGATCATCGGGTTTATATGGTTTAATTTATGAGAAACAAATTACGTTAATTATTTTCAATGTTGCAACTTTTTTGTTAAAAAAATAAAATATTTTTTTTGAATGCAAAATAATTTCTCTGCGGCACTCCGTTTTTCCTCTGCGTCCTCTGTGGTTTTTTTCAAATCGCCAATCAAAATAAACAACACACCGTTTTATTTTTTAATAACAACAGTACCTGAAAGTTTATCGTGCCATCCTGCAGGTTTTTTTGAGAAAAATGTAAAAGCATCAAAAGGAATGAAACGGCAGAGTGTTCTGATTAGTATTTTTGAGAATCCAGGGTTTCCCCAGTTTCTTACTTCAACAACTTTTAATCTGAAGATAAGTTTACCAATTGTTGTATAAGTAAAAGATTCTAAAAAGAAGTAATAAATAAATATCAGAGCCAAGAAATAAAAATTGATTTCGTTACGGGCAACATTAAAATAAATAACAATTATCACCGTAATAAAAGTGCAAATAATATAATCGATAACAAAAGTAAGCAAACGTTGCCACCAAAAAGCTCTCTCATTAATTCTAATCTGACTAAGGTCAAGTTCGGTTTCCTCTTGCTCAATTACTTTTGGATTTCGAAGCACTGTTAGCTCCGTTATGAGATAGAAAAGGCTTATACCTATCATTAAGGAACTTCTTATATAATTTGCATCTTCTGCAAAAAAACCAAATATACCAACGATAAGAAGAAGAATACTTAGTAAAGTTAAAAGAACCCGAACGATTGGCTGCTCAAGAAACCCTTTTTTATTTTTTGTTCCCATAAATTTTTACTTAGATATATTAATTTTTATTGCAAATATAATTTCAATTAAATAATAATCTATAAAAAAAGACAGAAAATAATAAAAAGATTCAAAATTCTTTGTCTTTACGAAATTTTCACTAAAAATTACTTTCCATCAGATTTTAGTCAATCAAAAAATCTATTACCTTTGCATGTCAAATATTAACGCAGCATGTCAGAGAGTGTAAGTGCGCAAACTTCCGAAACGAAACCCGAAAAATTTATCGATATCGATAAAGTTATTGGCAATAAAAATCCCCGTTTGCTGAAGATATTGCCCGGCTTTATACTCAACTACCTCAAGCGCATTTTGCACGAAGACGAGATCAACGATTTTATTGCCCGCAACGGTCATCTCTACGATCTGGAATTTACTGCACGCATCGTTGCCGAATTTTCGAAACAGGTAAACGTATTTGGCATCGAAAACATCCCGAACGATAAACGGATACTCATATCATCAAATCATCCGCTGGGCGGTTTGGACGGAGTAGCGCTGATGAACGCGGCAGGCAAGGTGAGACCCGATATTTTGTTTCCGGTAAACGATATATTAATGAACATCACCAACATCAAGAACCTGTTCATCCCAATCAACAAGCACGGGAGCAATTCGCAAAACGTTAGGATCATTAACGATACCTTTGCATCCGATGTGGCGATATTGTATTTTCCGGCGGGTTTGGTTTCGCGCAAACAAAAGCACGGCATTATAAAAGACCTCGAATGGAAAAAAACATTCATCTCGTACTCCCGAAAATATCAGCGCGACATTATTCCTACGTTTATTGACGGTCAAAATTCGAATTTCTTTTATAACTTTGCGCGGTTCAGAAAAAATATGGGCATCAAACAAAATTTAGAGATGCTGTATCTCGTTAATGAACTATATAAATTTAAAGACAAAACAATAGATATTATTTTCGGAAAACCTATTCCTTTTACTACTTTTGACAAACGATTCACCGATCAGCAGTGGGCGCTGAAAATAAAAGAATATGTTTATCGGCTAAAACTAAATCACGAATCAGAATTTGAACTTTAAGATGGAAAACCTTATACCTCCTGTAGACAAATCGATATTGGAAAGCGAACTCACCGAAAAACTGTTTATCCGAAAAACTAATTTTAGCGATAACCACATTTATATTCTCAATGCCCACAATGCGCCCAATGTGATGAAAGAAATAGGCCGCCTGCGCGAACTCACATTCAGAATTGCAGGCGGAGGCACGGGCAAAGCCATTGATATTGACGAATACGATACCATGGAAAAACCCTACCAGCAGCTTATTGTTTGGGATCCTGTGGTTAAGGAGATCATCAGCGGCTACAGGTTTATTCATTGTAAAGATAGTGTGTTGGACGAGAAAGGTATTCCTTTTATTGCAACTGCCGAATTATTTCATTTTTCCGATCATTTTATTAAAGATTTTTTGCCTCATACCATTGAGTTAGGCCGTTCCTTTGTGCAACCCGACTACCAACCCAAACACAACAGCCGCAAAGGACTCTTTTCGCTCGATAATTTATGGGACGGATTGGGCGCTCTGATTTTCGATCATCCCGATGTAAAGTATTTCTTTGGAAAAGTTACGATGTACCCGCATTTCAACCTGCAGGCCCGCGACATCATACTGTACTTTTTGTTTAAATATTTTCCCGATAAGGACAATCTGGTAACCCCAATCATTCCGCTTGAAATTGAAACCGATTATAAAGAACTGGAGCGTATCTTTAACGGCGGCAATTATGGCGCTGACTATAAACTTTTGATGCAGACCCTGCGCAACCATTTCAACGAGAACATACCGCCATTAGTAAATGCATACATGAATTTAACCTCAACCATGCGCAATTTCGGAACAGCTATCAACCCCGGATTCGGAAATGTTCAGGAAACGGGTATTTTAGTGACCATACAAGATATTTACGATTCAAAAAAGGAACGTCACTTAAACTCCTACCGCAAAGAATCATCTGATGATAATTAAAACGGCATCGTACATTTCGAGTTGTGTTGATCCCAAGAAATGTCCCGAACCTAAACTTCCCGAATACGCTTTTATTGGCCGTTCGAATGTCGGAAAATCGTCGCTTATCAATATGCTTACGGGCATTGGTGGTTTAGCTAAAATATCATCCACTCCGGGCAAAACTCAATTAATTAATCATTTCCTGATAAACGAACAATGGTATTTGGTCGATCTGCCCGGCTACGGATTTGCCAAAGTGGCAAAAACAGTTAAAAAAGGCTGGGAAGCAATGATATTAAATTATCTGGCCAAACGCGAAAATCTGATGAGTACGTTCCTGTTGATCGATTCGCGCATTACGGTTCAAAAAAACGATGTACATTTTATTAATACTCTTGGCGAACGACAAATTTCCTTCGTAATTGTAATGACCAAATGCGATAAAATATCAAAAGGTCAGTTGGGTGCCATAATTCTTGAATTAAAAAATGCGTTGAAAGATACCTGGGATGAACTGCCGCAGATTTTCAAATCATCATCAAAAGCAGGGGATGGAAAAACTGAAATTCTAAAATTTATAGAAAGCACGAATCCTTTGTTCGAGAATCCGATCAATTAGGCTGATTATTTATTTTTACAACAGATTTCGAGTTATTTTCCGAACCTGTGTTATTGTTTTCAGGAACAGTTTGTGTTTTTGTTCCGGTTTTCTGATTCTTATTTTCTTTTTTATTGCCTTTAAAGCTGGTGGCTTTAATAGCAACCGTTTTCTGATCTTCGGGTGCCACACCTTTCACATATTTCTTTTGTTCAAGTACAGTTCCGTCGTCATTATACGAAGTCCATTCACCTTCACGCAAACCGTTAACATAATCGCCCATAAAACGTAATTTCCCTTTCGAGCTGTAATAAACCCATTTTCCTTCCCGTTTACCATCAATATACGCACCTTCACATTTTTTTTCACCGTTCACCGGATAGTAATTTGTCCATGTACCGGTTTTGCGGTTGTTGGTGTAGGTCCCTTCCGATATTAATATTCCGGTTGAACTGTAACGTTTATAATCCCCGTCGCGTTTACCATTAAAATAATTTGATTCTTCGGTAACAATTCCTGTGGCTGACGAGTGTCGGGTGCAGGGTCCGTGTTTTACATCGTTCTGAAAAGTAAGTTCGAGTAATAATATTCCGTCACGGGTATAATAGCGCCATAAACCTTGTTTACGTCCGTTTTCATCAATCTTATTCCGGTTTTTATCGGAGTGGGGAGCATATTGCGGACGTAATTCCTGTTCATTCTGAGCAAAAATATTGCCCGAATACAGTAATACAAATAAGGTTAACAATAAGTAAAAGTTACGTCTCAATGCCAGTTTTTTTACAAATATAAAGAAATTCGCTGAAAATAGCAAATATTTTAGCTCTTATACGACAGGAAAACTGAAAGGTTATACTTTGAAAAAATTAATCGAAGTATTTGCGAATACTTGTTTGAGTTAAATTATTTGTTTTTCAAAGGATATTTATCATCCAGATAAATCCAGAATAAAGGTTTGTAGCCTTTTATTTCGTTGCTATCGGCATAAATAGTCATTGCCGGAGCTATACCAACTACTTTCTTTTCCATCGTGAAATTCTTTTCATCAAAATACCATTCTTCCAGGAAAGTGATGCGATGAATATCTTTTCGTTCGAGTTTCTGAACTACAATAGTGTCGTATTCATCATAAGGGGGATAAGCTCTAACCATTCTTATTGTATCCTTATGGTTGGTAATATTATCAATTTGTGCTTTCGATAAGAGCGAATTATCCATATAATCGTATGCTTTTACTTTACCTCCGAAGGCCGCATCAAGCAATATATTTACAAATTTTTCGCGTTGCGAGCCTTCCATATTTTCTTTCCACCAGTCGGTTTCGTCGGGGTAAGGACTTTTAATAAACACCGGATATTGGATGCGTTCGGTTAAAACGGTTTTGTTTTCGTTGCTGCCTGTCTTGTTTCTACAGGAATAACCGGAAAACATAAAAATAATGGTAAGAGAAATCAGATAAAGCTTTTTCATGATCTTATGACTTTTTTTGTTCAACACAAATATATAAAAATTAATTTGTGCAAATGGCAAATAAATTAATTGTATAACTTTTCCCGCCCCGATTATTATCTGACGATGAATTCATCTGCAAATACCCATGCATCTTCACCTGCCCCGTTATGCCATTCGGGAAGCTTTCCGAAGTTTGTGGCAACAACTTTTACATACCTTGCTTTTAATTTATCCGGAATTTGATATGAGAATTTATGAATAATGGGTTTGAAATCATCAGCAGGAACCGTGTGGGTTATATGTGCAATTTGTTTCCAATTATTTCCATCATCCGATATAAAGAACTCAACATATTTTGGCAGAAGTATCCACGACTGCGTTTGCTGCATGCAGTTGATCTGCAGATAATGAATAGTCGTACTTGAGTCCAGATCGACATACATTTCCATATTCTCACCCAACCATGCCATCCAGGTGCCATTAGAAAAATTAGAACTGCCCAGAATTCCGTCTGTCATTCCATATATTCCGCCTTTGTTGTACTTTTTGTTGCAATCCGTCTTGAAAACGGGTGTAATGCCAACAGCCTTATGATCTTCTACATAAAAATTCACAGGCATTGAGGCTTGTTTTCCGTGACGAAAAGCCGCAACTGAAAAAGAGGTTGGATTTATTAATGAAATTGAATCGGAAAAAGCAGTTGGTTTATTATCATGGTTGTCACCTCCATCATCATAACAAATCACCATATCGTTTATGCCGTGCTTTTCGTATAAACGCCAATACTTTTCCTCAGGAATATATTTCAGACTGACATTCAGGAAAATCTTGTTTTCGTCTCCGTACAATATGTCCTTTTTATCCATTAAAGCATAATGATATTTCAGCCTGTTTCTAAAATCATCAAAATCAGTCTTCCCGCTCCATAAAACTTCGGAAAAGGCTTGCAAACGCGGATATAACATGTAATCGGCGTTGTACTCGGTAATTCCTTCTGTCCACAAAGGGCATTCAGCTCCAAGAACATTATCGTTGTGATTTGCCACTGCCGGGTCATAGTTGAAAGTTTTCGATAAATTCAACGAACTCATGGGCGAATCAAAGTAGAGTGTCTGGATAATTTTATTATTATTGGCTATGGCTTCATTGGCTTTTTCCGGTCCGCGCCATACTTCAATAATGGCATCATCAGTAATTCCGCCTTCAAGAATTTCATCCCAGCCAATTAGTGTGCGACCTTTCGATTGCAGATATTTTTGAATACGTTTCACGAAATAACTCTGTAATTCATGTTCGTTTTGCAAATGCTCATCTTTAATTTTCTGTTGACAAACAGAGCATTGCTGCCATCGATATTTGGGAACTTCATCGCCACCGATATGAATGTATTTTGAAGGGAACAATGTCAGCACTTCATCCAGAACATCCTCAATAAATTTATAGGTTTTCTCGTTTCCTGCACAGTATACATCATTGATAACACCCCAATAAGTAGCTACTTCAAAACCACTTTTTCTGCACGAGAGTTCGGGATAGGAAGCCAATGCAGCCAAACAATGCCCGGGCATTTCAATTTCAGGAATAATAGTGATGTTTCGTTCCTGTGCGTATTTTACAACTTCTTTAATCTCCTCCTGAGTGTAAAATCCACCGTATTTCTCACCATTGGCTTCATTTCTCCAGGCTCCAATGGATGTTAATTCGGGGTATTTTTTGATTTCGATCCGCCATCCCTGATCATCTGTTAAATGCCAATGAAACGTATTAAATTTGTAATAGGAAAGCATATCGATATGCTTCTTGATAAATTCAACCGTGAAGAAATGCCGGCTAACATCCAGCATATTACTTCTCCACGGATACAGCGGAAAATCTTTTATTTCCAAACAGGGAATCAATACCTCGTCCTTTTTTTCTAAAGGCAGTAATTGTCGTATGCTTTGAACAGCCCATAAAAGACCGCTTCTATTTTTGGCAGTTATACTAATTTTGTTTGGTGTGATGCTTATTTCATAGCCTTCCTGCTGTTGAATTGATTTTGAATAGCCAAAACTGATACTATTAATTGATTTTTTCTTTAACAGATCAATGCCTGTTTGTTGTAAAACAGCATCAGCAAAGAACAGCGCAATACGTTTTTGATCCACATCAGCAGGTAAAACGAGTCTGGCATCATGCAGTGGAAAATAACCTTTTCCAGAAATGATTTCTTTTGGTTTGGGTATTATGGATATGGATGGTTGTGCAGAGCTATCAAAAAAGGCAAGAACAAACATCAGTCTCAGAACAATAATAAGTAATTGTCGGTGCTTCATTGTGCTTGTTTTACGAAAGAGCCAAATCATTTTGGTTTCTAGAATAAGGTGTTTCCGGTGCTCGTAAATAGTTTGGTAATGGTTGGTTCGTATTTCTGCATGATATAATTTCGTTTTATTTTCAGAGTAGGAGTGAGTTCCCCGCTAAAGCTGGTCCATTCCGATTCCATCAGTTCCCATTTCTTTATTTGTTCAGTTTCACCAAAAAATGTGTTATAAAAATCCACTTCTTTCTTAAAACGTTTTTTTATGCGTGGCAGGTTTATCATTTCCGAGTTCGTAGTATATTCAATCCCTTTGTTTTCGCACCACGATTTTAAATCATTAAAATCGGGGACGATGAGAGCAGCTGCATATTTTTGATTTTCACCCAATACTATTAAGGTGTCAATAAAAGGCGATTCTTTAAATTTATCTTCTATCTTTCCGGGATTAACATACTTTCCGAATGAAGTTTTAAATATTTCCTTTTTTCGTCCTGTGATGTGAAGCTGACCTTCGGGTTCAATCAGACCAAGGTCACCGGTATGAAACCATCCATCTGCATCAATCACTTCCTGTGTCATTTTTTCATCTTTATAGTATCCCTTCATCAATCCGGGACCTTTGCACAATATTTCGCCATCATCGTCAATTTTTACCTCAACTCCTGTCAAAACAGGTCCAACAGTGCCGAACATAACTCCGTTCTTACCTAAATGACTCACGGCAATAACAGGTGATGTTTCTGTCAGACCATAACCTTCAAGTATCGGAATTCGGGCTGCCCAGAAAATACGGTTTAACCTGGGCTGAAGAGCAGCACCACCCGAAACGATCACTTTAATATTATCCCCAAGTGCTTCACGCCATTTCTTGAAAACAAGGATGTTTGCAATTTTTAATTTAAATTCATACCACCATCCGTTGGCTTTATTCATTTCATATTGCAAGCCCAGATCAACCGCCCAAAAGAATAATTTTTTCTTAACTCCGGTTAGTTTTCGCCCGGTTTTAATAATTCTGTCATAAATTTTTTCAAGTAAGCGGGGAACAGTTGTAAGTATATCGGCATGAATCTCCTTGATGTTATCGGCTATGGTTCCCATATTTTCAGCATAATATACCGAAACACCCAGATATTGATACATATAGTTGAGCATACGCTCGTAGATGTGACATAAAGGCAAATAACTCAATGCTTTTGATTGATATCCGACCGGAGGAATTCCTGAAACTGCAATGGAGTTGGAAATTATGTTCGAATGCGATAGCATCACACCCTTGGGTATACCTGTAGTTCCGGAAGTGTAGATAATGGTTGCGATGTCCTCAGTATTTACTGATTTTTTTATTTCATCAAGTTTTTCTTTACAGGGATTTTGCCAACCTAAGCGGATAAGTTCGTTAAGGTGTTTAAATCCATGAAGGTTTTTAAAGGTATAAATATCTTTTAATGAAGGTATTTCGGGCAGAATATGTTCAATCTTTTTAAACAGATCTTCACCCGCAACAAACACATATTTTATCTCGGCATGATTTAAAATGTATTTATAATCAGCTTCGCTGATAGTGGGATAAATAGGAACATGTATAGCACCAACCTGTTGAATAGCCATATCGAGGAAGTTCCATTCAGGACGGTTGAACGTGATGGTGGCAATTTTATCACCTATTTCAACCCCTAACTTCAGAAATCCGTAGCTAATGTAATTTACGATATCGATGTATGATTTTGTACTGTATTTTACCCATTCGCCTTCTTCTTTCCCGGCAAGGGCATCTTCTTTCGGAAATTTTTCCGCATAACGTTCCAGCAAATCAAAAATACGTGTAACAGCCATATTACAATTTTTTTAATTTAGAAAATCTGAATATTTGTACCAGAAATTGAACACAATAAAATCAATATTGAAAACAAATTAAATTTATTTTTCGATATGAGTCCCTAAAAATCAGCAAAAGTTTTAAACAGTCGTTTAATTTCCGGTTGTTTTTTACATGTTTTTGAAAGTATGTGTGGTGTTTGCCTGTGCGGTTGGAACCACAATCACATCGTTGATGTTAACGTGTGCCGGAAGTGTTGCTGTATAAAAGACAACACCCGCAACATCCATAGCTGTAAGTGGTTTAAATCCCTCATAAACTTTTCGGGCAGCATCTGCATTGCCTTTAAAGCGCACCATCGAAAATTCGGTTTCGACAGCACCTGGGGCAACCTGTGTTACTTTTATGCCGAATTTTAGCAGATCGATCCGCATGGCTTTGGTTAAGGCATCAACGGCTGCTTTTGAGGCGCAGTATATATTTCCGTTCAAATATGTTTCTTTTCCGGCAATGGAACCTATGTTAATGATATGGCCCGAATTACGCGCGGTCATTGATGGTATCACGCATTTTGAAACATGCAGTATTCCTTTGAGGTTCGTATCTATCATTTGGTTCCAATCCTCAAGGTTCCCTTCCTGAATGGGTAAAATACCCAGAGCCAATCCTGCATTATTAATGAGTATATGAATCTGCGACCATTCTTTGGGCAGGTTCTTTATAGCATTTTCTGTTTCTTCGAAATAACGCACATCGAAAGCTAAACTCAACACTTTACTATTGTATTTTGCAGACAGTTCTTCTTTTAACGTATCAAGTTTTTCAGCACGTCGGCCGCTGATGATTACCTTAAATCCGTTTTGTGCAAAAATATGCGCGCATGCTGCTCCTATGCCACTGGTGGCGCCCGTTATCAATACTGTTTTTTGCTGATTCATTTTTTATGTTGTTTTTTTGAGAAATCAAAGGTATACCTAATTCCCCCCGAAATCCAACGTCCGGGCATTTCAATATTTCCGAAATCATAATAACGGGTATCGAACAGGTTGCTGCAATTTAAATAAATATCGAAATTGCGCGGTCGCCAGAATAATTTCGCGTCAAATGTCGTATAGCTGCCATAGCTGGTTTCTTTGCCGTTTGCGAAATTAGTGTACGAACCGTTTCTGTCGTTGCAGGCTAATACCATATTCATTCCTATCTTTTTATATATCTTTACATTAATACCCAGCGTGAATTTATGCTTTAAATAATCCATCACATAGTAGGAGATATAATCTCCGCTGTTTTTGGTTGAGTTCATGTATGAATAGGCAATATCGATGCTGCTGATGGGAGTATATTTGAAATGATAATGATCGAAATTGATGTTAAATGCAGTTTCTACACCCCATGTCTGCAATTTTGTAAGGTTGGCACTTTGCCAGACAACTGAATCGGGCTGCTTAACCCAATCGATGATATCTTTTCCATAACGGTAAAATCCGGAGATATGAGCAAACATACCTTTGAACAAAAATTTAAAACCCGTTTCGGCTGTATAAGCTATTTCCGGGACCAGATTGGCGTTGCCTCTGTTGGTAGGTCCCTGATAATATAAGTCGGTGAAGGTGGGCAAGCGGAACGATTTGTTGGCCGAGACATACCATTTTACCCAGTGCATTATATTATAGGCAGCGTCTAAACCCGGGCAGATATCGAACTTAAAAGCATCGTTATAGTTCGCCAGCAAACCAACTGAAAATGAGAATTTCGGAATGCTATAAGCATGTTCTATTGCCAGACTAACGTTATTTCTTTTTCCCATTTTGGTGAAATAGCCTGATTTGTCCATCACATCACTGATGGTGTCGTTTAGCGGAGTGCCAAGCACATTGCTATTGATCTTCTCGAGAAAGTATTCGGCTTTTATCCCGGTTTTTCCTAAGATTGAATTAAACTGAACATTAACCGAACTTCCTAATACATCGGTGAGGTGATAATTATGAGTTTTATACCATGCGGGAGCATCTTCGCGAAAGAGTTCAAACCTGTCGTGATGACGCCGCCAATATATCTGAGGTGTTACTTTTACTTTGCCTGAAGAAGTGAATTGCACACTGCTGAATATGGTTTTGGTATGTTCGAACTGGTCGGGGTATTTGGGCGTATAAAAACTGTTGGCCCCGAAGGCTTTGTCGGCATAACCTGCCTGAATACTGTAGCTGCCGGCCGAAGTATTGAAACTCCCGGAATAAAATCCTTTCATCACGCTGTAATCGGTATTTTTGGTGTAGCCCGAACAGGTCTTGCCCGAAAGCGATATGAAGTTGGATGTTTTTTTTGTAGCAAAACCTCCAGTAATGTCGCCCTCGTATTGGTCGTACATGCCGGTAGCCATGGTCAGTTTCAAAAAGCTTTTGTCGGGAACATTCGTGATGATGTTGATGATGCCGCAAAATGCATTGGCTCCGTATAAGCGTGCGCCGGCACCTTCGAGTATTTCGATGCGTTCAACCTGACTTAGGTCAACCGGAATATCAAGGTTGTGGTGACCTGTTTGCGGGTCGTTTACACGCACCCCGTTGAGCAATACCAGGGTTTGTTCGAGCGAACCGCCGCGTATGCTCACGTCGGCCTGCACTTCGTCAGCACCGCGTTTCCTTACATCGGCATTGATGGCGTATTCGAGCAGGTCGTTGAGGTTTTGGGCAGGTAAATTCTGAATTTGTTCTCGGGTGATGATCTGTACAATGCGGGTTGCATCCATATAATACGACGACAGTTTGCCCGATTGTATCACCACTTCGTCAATATAAACCGTGTCGGTTTGGGCAAGTCCCTGCATTGCAGTTAAAGTAAAAAGCAAAAACGGAAGTATCCGCAGAAATTTCATCAGATAATTTTTTGCAAAAGTAATTATTTATGCAGAGGGAGGAAAGGATAGAATGGATAAATGGGAAATTGGATGAATGGAAATATGGAAAGGTGGAAAGATGGATCAGAGCAGAAATTTGTGCAGAAAGGGAAGTTTTTGCAGCATCTTTTCTTTGTTATAGATCATAAAAAATAAGATCATCATGAAAGGCAGAGCAGGAACTTTGTAGCGAACCATGGCACCAACGACGGGTGTGGTCAATCCTGTCAGAATAAATGTCCCGACAAAAAAGAAGAGTGAAAAATATACCACGCTCTGATGTGCAGGTTTTTTGCCGATGAATAGTATGCAGAACAGTATGATGGCCAGCAACAGCAGGTTTTCGGCCGCAGCAAACAGTATCATGAACGAGTTGGATTCGAAAATATAGGGCCGCACCAGGGTATTATAGAAAGCCTCCGGCA
Source organism: uncultured Bacteroidales bacterium (assembly GCA_903913285.1). Lineage (GTDB taxonomy): Bacteria > Bacteroidota > Bacteroidia > Bacteroidales > CAIWKO01 > CAIWKO01. Next base: position 61,806 of record CAIWKO010000004.1, read on the forward strand.
CATGTTTTATCATATCAGTAAAAGTGGGTTGCAGCATGGTGTTTGTCAAAAGGCTGCCCGAATGCATTTCTTTTGCCAGCCCGATAAAATCCTGCTGCTTCTGCGAAAGTATCTCCAGAATATTATAACCCGGAAACAACAAATGAATGTTGATGGCGGTGAAAAAACAGATCACAACAACGCCCGTGTATTTGAGCCAGCTGAGTTTTTCGCTGGTGAACCAGCACCACACGAACGAAATGAGCAAGGGAATGAAAATAATAAAAATGTAGTATTTCGTATAAACCAGCAGCAACATCGAAAGCAAAAACCACACTATACTTTTGATCTTCAAACTGCCCGACAACATGGCTCCCAAATTAAACAGCATGACACCCATACCGAACAGCAATATGGCTTCTTTGAGAACTCCCGAACCCCAGAACAACACCGACGGAATTAAGAATACGGCGAAAAACAATTCCTTTTTCTTGTCTCTCATGTAAACTACAAAGAATTTGTACAATGCCACCAAACCCGTGAACGACAGAAAACACATGAAAACCGTGTGTACATTAAAATATCCGAACGAAAACAAACGTATAAATGCATTGAAGCGGATGATGGTATGGCTGTCGTTATAGATATTGCTTTCGAACACGCGGTACCAGTTGTTCATCTGTTTGTAATACACATCAAAATAGGGCGAATCGTTGCCAATGCCTGTTAGCATTTTTACAGAATCAAGCGGGTGTTTCCACAACGCATCGTACATCACTTTGCTGTCGTCGAAATATTTGAAGATATCGGCCGTGTTGCGGTCGGTGTAGTAATAGGTGTAGATCATATACATGAACACTCCTGCGGCTATCTTCAGCAAGAAAACAATTATCAGACTTCGTTTGCTAAAACCTTCTATGGCAAAGAAACGGAGTTTATAGATCAGTAATATGAACAGCAGGGTGTATAATATGGGCAGGAATATTTCCAAGAAAAAGAATTTGTGTTTTAGGGCAAAGATAATTATTTAGACGAAAATAAGTGCCTAAAGTGCCTAAAATGCCTAAAGTTAAAAGTTAAATGGTATCAGGTATCTGGCTCCATCTACCATCTACCATCGACCATATACTTTTTACCAAATACCAATAATAAAGCGTATCTTTGCAAAAAATTCACTTACGGACATTTCCCACCTATACTAGTCAGGTTTTGGTTCTCTAAAAAATTACATTTCATTTTACTTATGCCATTTCAATCATTAAACATCATTGAACCCATACTGCGGTCAATAGAGCAGGAGGGTTACACCATTCCCACACCCATTCAAAAAGAAGCAATACCTATAGTGTTGCGCGGAACAGATCTGCTGGGTTGTGCACAAACCGGAACCGGAAAAACTGCGGCTTTTGCCATCCCCATACTTCAGCTATTGTCTGCTTCGAAATCTTTCGACCGCAAACGCAAAATACGCAGCCTCATTGTCACTCCCACCCGCGAACTCGCCATACAAATCGACGAAAGTTTTAAAGCCTACGGTCGCTTTTGCGGCCTCACCAGCACCGTTGTTTTCGGCGGTGTGAACCAAAACCCGCAAACGGCCATTTTGCAACGCGGTGTTGATATACTGGTTGCCACACCCGGCCGCCTGTTGGATCTGATGGATCAGGGATTTATTTCGCTGCGCGATATCGAGATATTTGTGTTGGACGAAGCCGACCGCATGCTCGACATGGGTTTTATACACGATGTGCGTAAAATTATTGCCGCGCTGCCCCGCAAACGTCAGTCCTTGTTTTTTTCGGCTACCATGCCTCCCGAGATCGTGAAGTTATCGAACACCATCTTGTTTCAACCCACCAAAGTGGAGGTAACACCTTCCGCTTCGACGGTGGATATTGTTGAACAATACGTTTATTTTGTGGATAAGGGCAATAAACCCGCGCTGCTTATAGATGTGCTGAAAGATAAAACCATTAAGACCGCGCTGGTTTTTACGCGCACCAAACACGGCGCCGACCGCGTGGTGAAGATTTTGGCGAAAAACAAAATAAGCGCCGAAGCCATACACGGCAACAAAGCACAAAACGCACGGCAACGTGCCCTGGCAAATTTCAAGGCACAAACCACGCGTGTGTTGGTGGCTACCGACATTGCCGCCCGCGGCATCGATGTGGAAGATATGGAGTTTGTGATCAACTACGAACTGTCGAACATGGCCGAAACCTACGTGCACCGCATTGGCCGCACGGGCAGGGCAGGAGCCAAAGGTACGGCTTATTCGTTTTGCGATGCCGAAGAAAAAGCCTATTTGCGCGACATTGAGAAACTGATCGGCAAAAAGATACCCGTGATTGACGATCATGCCTGGCCGCTTATGGACCACAACCCCGTGAAAGCTCCCAAACAACAACGCCCGCCCCGCACACAACGCGGTGGTTCGGATACGCGTTCGGCCGGACACAACAACCCACCGAGGGCACGGGTGAAGAAGTCGTTTAATAGCTGGAGATAAACTAAAGGCTGGGAATTCAGAATTCAGAATTCAGAAGGGCTGGGGGCAGAGCTTGCCGCCGAAGGGCGTGATGTTAGCAGTAGTTATTTCAAATAATGAAACTGGTAAATTGAATAATGCTCGTCGTCAAGGAATTCTATTTTTGCAGGTAAACATTCAACTTTTTCACTGTCACAGTCATTTTCATAGGTGATAGTTCGTCTTCTTTCACCATAGGTCTCTTGTAATGAATTATCGAGGTTTTCATTAGTGCTAACGGTTTTTATATAATGGGTAATTTTACTTTCCGAATCACAATAATCCCATTCAATAAAACCCCAATCATAATTCATATATGCTCTGTCACCACAATATTTAAGTTTTCCGTTTAAACTATTATTGCAGGTGTCATACGAATAATAATAATGGAAATAGACTGGTCCTGCATCACAAAGCATCATAAAATTCTTACAAAAGGTATTTGAAGGTTCATATGCAAATTCTATTAGTCTGTTCTCAGAATCATAAAAATAAGACTCAATAATTGAATCTTTTATATTGTCTTCTTTATATATTTTAATCATCTTCAACAGGCTGTCAACGTCATTATAGTAATACCTGTAAGTAATATAAGCATCTTTACCTGAACTCGTTTCTATTAATCGATTCTTATTATCGTAGGTATAATACTCACACTGCGTATTTTCCCCATTTTTATATATGTGGCAAACCGTCTCAGGTTTTTCGAATTTATTCAAAATAATTCTTATCCCAGCTGAATCTTTATCCATTTCTAATATTATGGTTTTATCCTTTATTGTGGTATAGGTTCTTTTCATTTTCTTCCAATATTCCGGTCTATAAGATTCACTAATAATATTAGCATTAGTATCAAATTCAGCAGTGTATAAAGTGTCCTGTCTGGATGATAAGTTACTTTTATAAAGAATAGAGCCTGTGACAAGAATTTTGGTGATATTATGATAGTATAGGTCACTTTTATTAAACATTGAATAGTTTAATTCTCTCCAGTTCCAGCTTTCAATTTTTGGTTGGGATAATGAAATGACAGGAATTAAAATAAAACCAATTAATATGCTAATAAAACTCTTCATATTATACTTAAATACTGCTATAACTATTGCCTTGCACCAAGCCCATTCATAAAACCCTTTCTCCCCCAAAATTACAAACTAATTTCAACACAAAATTTTTTCCCGCACCCCGACTGATGCAAAACCCCTGTTACAAGCAGTAGTTCTTTACTTTTCTGTTTGTTAAAATGAATATGAGAATTGTTATGATTGACAATATCATGAGAAAAATAAATTGCCATTGAAATGGTGTTAGAATACTACTCTTTACCTGTAATTTTAAGTATGTGAACAATAGATAAATACCAGGAATTATAAAAAAGTAAAACCCTAAAATTATAAAAACCAGTTTTATCTTCTTGCTAAATATGCCCAAAACCAGTCCTAAAAAGTACATTATAAAAACGAGTATTGGAAAACCAATCATATTTGCCTTCTCCATTTGAAATTTTAATGCTTTTCCAACATTTGGATTCGTTTGATAAAAAACATTTTCATTTCGGTCATTTTTTGAATTATTCATTGAACTAATTATTTCATTAAGCTGAAAATAATTGCTTGTCAGGTCAGTACCCTCGAACCAATTCAAATTCGAACGCTTTAATGGCTCCTCAGGGGACTTTGAACGTATGTCTAATAATAATGACATCTCATGCAAATTGACTATTGGTACTATAAAAGCAATCCAAAAGAAACTTAAAAACGAAATTATTAATGGCAATATCAGACTTTTTCTGATTCTTGCTTTCATATCCTGCTTGCCTATTTCTCTAAAGTAAATTGTGGTCGCTACTATAATTGCAGAAGGAAATGAAAATGCTATAAAAGTTAGAAGTCCTAGAAAAGTAATATGAACTATTTGAGAACTATAAAGATTCTTTTCAAAGATATCACCTTTGTTTTTTATAAGAAATTGCAAAGTGAAAAGAATTAATAAAATACTAAAAGTTAAAAAGAAAGCTATCAAACCCTTTCGTAAAGCTTGTTTTCTTATTTTCTGCTCTGAATTCATATTTTCTATTGCTGGTAATGGTTGCAGCTTGCTATCGACGGGGCGAATCCCTGCCCGACTGGCGTCGGTCAGGCGGGGAAGCCGTTTCCTGTCCTAAAACAATGCAGTTTGATAAAAGAACTGCACTGTTCTAAAACCCCGCTGCCGCGCTTTTAGCAAGCCTTTGTTATGCCCAGTATATTATTCTTTTATTATTTTTTTCTGCACTGACCAGTCTGCACCTGTAATTTTTATTATATACATTCCTGTCGGCAAAATGCTAAAGTCCATTTCATTCTTGTTATTGTTCAATTTTTTTTGCACAATACATTCGCCAATCAAATTATTAACTTCCATTTTTATGTTTTGCTTTTCAGGGCACTCAACATAAAACAAGCCAGTTGTCGGATTAGGATAAACCTTAATGGATTGAGATATATTATCTTTTACTGAAGTAACACAGTTGTCTAAATATACAACATTGGGGCTGTCTGTAATATCAACGGTAACTCCTGTAGGAGGAAAGGGTAGAGTCCATATGCACACGGTCGTCAAAGTTGGCATTTGCATTAAACCTATATAAGTCAAGAGCGAATTATGTGTCAAATCAAGTGTGGCTATTGGGTTACTTTGACAATTTAAATATGTGAGAGCGGTATTATTTGATAGGTCAAGAGAGGTTAACTGGCACCATGGGCAAGTCAAAGCGTACATATCATGGTTGTGTGATAAATCGAGAGAAGTTAACGGATTTGAATTACAGTCCAACAACCCTAAAGATATATTAGCAGATAAATTGATAGAAGTTAACTGGTTACTTCCACACCAAAGATAGTATAAAGCGGTATTAGTTGAAAGGTTGATGGATGCTATCTGGTTTCCATAGAAATTCAAATTTGATAATGCTGTATCGCCGTCTACATTGAGAGAAGTCAGATTATTGAAAACACAATTCAAAGTTGCTAAAGCTGTATTACCAGTAACAATTAAAGAAGTCAAGTGGTTGGATGAACATGTCAGATATTTCAAAGCATGATTTGAAGACATATCGAGAGATGTTAACTGATTGGAATAGCAGTTCAAATCTGTTAAATTAACAAATGCCTGTATTCCTGTCAGGTCAGCGATGCTTTTTGAATTGACATTTAAGCTCGTTATTAGTGCAGCTTCAGCATAACTAATTTCACCATCACCGCTTGTATCAATACCTGCAGTTATCAATGCTGCTTTAAAGTTTAAATCGGGAATGCTCACAATTTGTGCATTAGAATTTAAAGCAATAACGGCAAACATTAGTCCGCATAAAATTGTTACTTCTTTTTTCATAATTTATTTGTATTTATGATTGTTTATTAAAAATGGTTCAAATCTATATTGGGCATAACTGGTTTATAAGTATTATAAAATGGTACAAACCCGCCCATTTTTGGGCGTATATGTACCATAATCGTGATACTTTATTAATTTCAAAAGTAATAAAAAAAATTATAAAATATCAAGCACCTTTTTATTTTTTGTTTTCAGCCCTTTACGTTCCGTAACCTGTTCTCTTTTATCTCAGCCAAAAGCCATGATCCATCAGCCATAACTTCCACCTTTGCTCTTCGTGCTTTTACATTTCCATCCTTGTGCAAACGCGTAAATAACAGTAATTGAATGACATAGTTTAAAAGTTGCAACATCCGGAGTAATAGTTTCGTCCACTATTATAATAGTTTCTTCCACCATTATAATAGTTTCTCCCACCATTATAATAGTTTCTCCCACCATTATAATAGTTTCTTCCACTATTATAATAGTTTCTCCCATCATTATAATAGTTTCTCCCATCATTATAATAGTTTCTTCCACTATTATAATAGTTTCCACCATTATGATAAAAAAAATGGCCGCAACTCAAATGAGTGCGGCCAATACTATAGAATATCAGTTGGTTACGAACTTCTATTTACAAATATCGTAAATATAATCGCTCCAGTTGTAAGGGTCTTTATCGGAACTTATGGTGGCTTTTTTAGTTTTTGAAGCAGGCATCATCGATGCACTTTCGGCGGTGATGGTAGGCGAGGTTCCGGTGCCGCTGCCGTGCGAAACGGGAAGTATGCTGGCCATTTGATAGCCATAAATATCGCCGCTGTCCTGATTGTTGATAATTATTTCGCATTCGAGCGTGAACAATGTAGTGAGTGTTCCGGCTGGCATAATACCTTTTTTGGTGGTTTTGCCAAATCTCCACAAATAGCCTGCTCTTTTCCCCACGGCTTTCACGCGCAGATGTGTCCAGCCCGGTCCCGAAGCAACCACTTCGAATCCGCGCGGATGCAGTTCGCGTTTCTTTTTAAGTTTGAACCCGCAGCGGTTCACAACCGCCTCGCCCAATGCCACGCTGCCGTTGGCCTCCGCCACATCGTTGGCCACGCTTTGCACGTATAGCCCATCCTTCTGCAGAGCCATCCTGACCTTCCCGGCCAAGTCTAAACCTATATTAGTCAGGTCTTTAGACCTATCTGTTTTTCGCTTTGCAAGATTCTTTAGCAAATCGTCGGCTTGTGCATATAAAACAGCGTCGGTTACGGGGGGAGTCGTCACATCGGGATCGCCTGTGGTTATTACTCCTTTTGCGGTAATGCATAATTCATTTTGGTCCATAGTGTCCAGGTCGAGTGCCACAACGATTTTAGGTAAATTTGCCATGATTTCAGGGTTTTTGGTTAATAAATGAATGAAATTTGCTTCAAATTTATAGTACCTAATTCAGTTAACGATGCTAATTTTTTGTTTTTTAACCAAACCGCCTTCCGAACATACGAAACGGGTAAAAAACAGGCTGAAACGGACATAGCTATCGCACAACCCCTGTGAATAAAGGAAAACAGTTTTACAAAGACGAACTACCCAAGCTGCTATCTATAAACTAATGCATTCGTTTTCAGCATAGCTTTAAATTTAGCCACCTGCTCTTTCGGTATTGTGATAGCGATATCATGGCTAAAAAAAATCTTGCGTGTTTTGCCATCGAAGCTCTCTATACGATTGATGTTCAAAGCATAGCTTTTGCCTAACCTGTTTATATTATACGCTTTCAATGCAACGCAGCAGCTGCCCAGATTTTTGGTTGATGTATGCTTTTTATTGCCGGGGGCAACAATATACGTGCATTCGCCGGCAGCCTCCAAATACAATACATTGCCCACGGGCAAGAATTCAATTTTTTTCAACGAATTAATCGTCACGATTTTTTCTTCACTTTTTTTCATAAATAGTAATTTTAGGAGCAAATGCCCCTGTTAATAATTGAGTATTTAAAATTAAACAAGTGAAAATATTAAAAAGTGTAGAATAAATGACCAATAGGTTTGGCAAATAGGGAGTTGGAAGGTGGAAGGCCGAAGAAAGAAGTCAGAATTCAGTAGTAAGAATTCAGAATAAAAATTTTTCTTATCTGCGTAAATTTGCGCAATCTCTGCCTGCCGATTAGGTAGGAGAAGGAAATATTTTTTTGTGTATGATTATGTGATAATTTTCTTAAATAATTATCGGGCGATATTAATTTTTTTGGTGATAACTTTCGAATCGGTTACAATTTTAACAACATATGTTCCAATAGCTAAATCAGAAATGTTAATCACGTTCATGTTTCCGTAAGAAGTCACATTTTCGCCAACGATATTATAAATTTCGACCGATTTAATGTTGTTGGCAACAATGTATAATCTATCGTTTGCCGGATTTGGGAAAACAGAAACAGTTTCGTCTTTAGCTTCGCTGATGCCTGTAGTAGCATCAATTTTAACCAAGTCTATACCAATAAAAGCGCCGTCAACCTGGTTATCGGCAATATGTTCGTTGAAAGCCAGAAAAATATTTTGAGAAGCATAAGCTGATAAATGAACAGTATATTGTGTCCATACACCCTGAACAAATGAATTGGAATCTAAAGATAATAATGTAGTGGTGAAATCAGCAATATTACTAGAATTAGTAGAAACTTTAATATCAAGTTTGTCCTGAAAATGTCCGAACCAATATAAGTAAAAAATCAAATCTTGGTTGGCTGTTATAGTAAATTGAGGAGTAATGAGCCATTGATTGTTAGAAATTGCGCCACCTGTGGTATGAGAAGAATATGCAATTTTATTTCCTCCCCCGATAGGAGCTGTGACAGTTCCACCTGTAAAACCCGGAATAGGAGTAGTTCCGACAGCAATTTGATTATATCCTGAACCACTATCCGGACTTACTACAGACCAGCAATCAGGAGGAAACATAATGCCGTTGTTTTCGAAACTATCGGTCCACGGATACGAGCTAAATACAGGACAATTTATTGCAGTTCCTGTCAAATTAATGGTGACGTCTCCGCCATTGGTAGCAATAACCACAGTTTGATTATTGTTGCCAACCACGGTGGGGCAGTAGTTAAAATTAAATGTTTTTGATTGACCTGTTGTTAAACTAACTGTTGAAGGAATTAAGCTGGTTAATAAAGGCGCACTTAACCCGGTAATTCCACTACAGGTTAAAGTACCACCAGCTATATTGGTCAAAGTAAAATGACCGGGTGTTGTTGATGAACTTGAAACTTTTATACTTCCGGCGTTCCAGCTAAGTGGGCTACAAGTTGCATATGGTGCAGTAAGAACAGCACCATCAACCATAGCTCTAATATGCCAATTAAAAGTTAACGAAGAAAGAATATTTGTTAGATGAGTCCACGAACCCATATGAATCCAGTTTCCGTTTGAATTTACCGGACCGTCATCACAACCGGCAGGATATCCACCTGTAGTGATTAAATTATAACCAATGTAAAGATTTGTTGCCGGAATTGAAAAAGGTGTCGTTAATGTAACATCATTCCATCCTTCAACAGGAGTGAATGCTTGAGTGTAAAGTAAAGCTGTTGCTAATGTATCTGAATAAAACCGCAGTTCCGTAGCGGCAACATCGCTCACTCCATTAATGTATACTTTTACAGAAGTAATAGTATTACCATTAGCATTATACAGAGACATCAAAGCTGCAGGGAAAAAAGCATAAACACCAAAATCTGCAGCGCCACCTGTGCCAGTTCCAGCGTTATAAGCACCATCATAATGTAAAGAATCAAATACAGCTTTAGCATGAGTAGCGTGCAAAGTGTTAATCTCTTTACTTACCTTTATTGAAGACAATTTTTTATGATCCACTCTTTGCATTTGAGCAAAAACAGCTCCGCTAAATGCTAGTAAAGCTATTAAAATGTAAAATTTTTTCATAAATTTTTTATTTAAGATAGAATCTAGTGCAAATATATTTAAAAAAACCAGTTGTGCAAAGTCAATAAACATCTTACTAAATAAATGCTTGTTTTCAACTAACCAAATAAAAAATATTCCCTATTCATCGCAAATACTCTCCCTCCTTCCCTAACCCCCTAAACCCCTATCATGGCTCGTGGCTCATGGCTTTTGGCTTCCTATAGCCTAAAAGTCTACAGTCTAAACCCCTAAAAATTTCCTCCCCATTTTCATATTTATTTGTATTTTTATCACCCGTAATTATCCCGAATTGTTATGGCAAAAACAAAACAAAAGAACAAAAAGCCCGAAGTTCGTAAAGCTAACAAACAGCCTGTTAAACCAAACGAGCCTGCCCGGGCGCGCTTCAACTACAAGCTTATATTTATCGTTGTTTCAATACTGGTGGTAACTTATGTTGCATTTTATCCATCCTTCAAAAACAATTTCACCAACTGGGACGACCCCGGCTATGTAACCGAAAACCCCCACATCACCCATGTGAAATCGGCCGACATCAACTACATGTTCACGCATTTTATCATGAGCAACTACCATCCGCTCACCATGCTGTCGCTGGCCATGGACTACGATAAGGTGCAGCTTGCACCCAGGCGCTACCATGTGGTGAACGTGTTGTTCCATTTGCTCAATACCCTGCTGGTATTTTTGTTCATCTACAGGCTGAGCGGCAAACGCGTATTGGTGGCGAGCCTGGTTGCCCTGCTGTTTGGCATACATCCCATGCATGTCGAATCGGTGAGTTGGGTGTCGAGCCGCAAAGATGTGCTGTTTGCTTTTTTCTTCCTTACCGGGATGATAACCTACCTAAGCTATTTGACCAAGAATAAACTAAAAGGCTTGTATTATAGTTTTACTTTTGTTTTGTTCGTGCTGTCGGCTTTGTGTAAACCTGCCGCCCTCACCTTTCCGGTGGTATTGTTGCTGTTGGATTTTTATCATAAGCGCCGCTTCAATTTCAAATATCTGCTCGATAAAGCGCCTTTTTTCATTGTTGCCATCATTTTCGGCATCGTATCCATAAAAGCACAGTCGGAAGGTTCGGCCATTTCGGTGTGGAATATCATGGGCATACAATATCGTTTTCTTTTTGCCAGCTACGGTTTTGCCAGCTACATTTATAAATTTCTGCTGCCCATAAATCTTTCAGCATTTTATCCCTATCCGGTGGCGTTCCCAATCGTAAAATCGCTTCCTTTTATGTTCTATGTTGCCCCGTTCATCGTGTTGGGATTATTTGTTCTGGTGTGGAGGTCGCTGAAAATATCGCGGCTGTATGCATTTGGATTTTTGTTCTTTCTGGTCAATTTGCTTTTGGTATTGCAGTTCATTTCGGTAGGTGCAGCCCTGATGGCCGACCGCTATTCGTATCTGCCGTTCATAGGTTTGGCTTTCGTAGCAGCCATGGAACTCGACCGACTGTATAAAAGCAAAAAACCATCGCTGCAGGTGGTTAAATACGGTTCTTCGGTGGTATTGGTGGTTGTGGGAATAGCATTCACCACGCTCACGTTTCAGCGCACCCGCATCTGGAAGAATAATATCACCCTGTGGACCGATGTGATAGACCAATATCCGGACAAGGCCGAAATAGCCTACAAAAACCGCGGCAACTCCTATGCCCGCGAACTTAAGATATACGACAAAGCCCTGCAGGATTATAATTCGTTTATTGCCATCAGTGCAAACGACCCTTCTATATATAGCAACCGCGGTAATTTGTTTTATTTGATGAATCGCTTCAGGGAATCGCTCAACGACTATTCAAAATCTATTTCCATCGATTCGAACTATGTAGATGCCTATGTTAATAAAGGCAACGTTTATATGGAAATTAAGCAATACGACTCGGCGCTTATATTTTACAATAAGGGAATTGAAATGGATCCGGGCCGTCTCACCACCTATCAAAGCAGGGGCTATTGCTACGAAATGACCGGTCGCAACGAAGAAGCCATCAAGGAATACAATATGGTGATTTCAAAAAACCCTGACTTTTTTAATAACTATTTCTACAGGGCCATAGCTTATTTTAATGTAAAAAACTATCAGCAATCCATAGCCGATTTCAGCAAATCTATCGAGCTTCAGCCCGATTATGGCGATGCATACTTCAACCGTTCACAGGTTTATAATGTGATAGGCGACTATCAAAATGCCTATTCGGATATTCTCAAAGCGCAAACCTACCATCACCCCGCGAGCGAAGAATATGTGAACGGATTGAAGGCGAAGATAAAACAGTAATTACCTAAATAAACACCAAGGTTGAAAAACTCCCACAGCTCATTTCTGCTAAAATGCTGTTTGATCGTTGCAACTTCAATAGCATACTCGTTTTCAAGTCGCGGGCAATCTTATTCGCACCTGGTGTTTGATGGCAAGCAGTCGCAGTATTTCGGTGCCGACGATCTTATCACCTTGCATCATGCCTTATATTCGTTCGAGGATAAACACATTCCGAACAAGCTTTTCCGCGAAAATAATTTTATAAAGAAAACAGCGGGTTTCGGATATCGCGCGATAAAGCTATTAATACTCGATGCACAGCTTGATTGTTTTATAGCGCTTACGCAGCACGAAGTGTTCGGGCACGGATCGCGCTTTCGCGAAATGGGTTTTAAGAAAAACACCTTCAACCTGAATTTATACTGGCCTTTTGGCGATGCTTCCGGAACTTCGTATTACGGAACCCTGAAAACCGGGATGAAATATCCTACCGCTCAGGAATATATTGCCATAAACATTGGAGGAGTGGGGGGTGAAAAGCTGATGGCCAACAACCTGACATCGCAAATGCTGTTGGATGATACCTTGCATTATCGTCAGGGTTTGCTTTATTTGATCGCGCAAAACAACCTGCTGTTGTATTTATGGGACACGAGGTTCACACCCACGAATAAAATAAAGGCCGGAAACGATATGATGAATTTCATAACAGGCATAACCAATGTTTATTCTCATCCTGTCGACAGAACCTATGAGTTGAAAAAGCTTTCGCTTCAGAGCCTCGTATCTTTCGCAAATCCCTTGCAGTTGTATTCGGCATTTTCAATAATCTACACCTATGGTGTGAAAGGGCAAAATCAGCTTAACAAAATTCCGATGATCAGGTTCGGGCAGGTTCGTTATTTGCCGATGCTGGATTATTCGTTCACACCTTTCGGGAGTTTGTTTCATTTTGTGAATTATATTCGCTACAAGCGCATGTTGTTTAGTGGCGATTTTAGCCTGGGCGATAATACTTTTAAAGATTTCTACGGCATATCCTTAAAAGGCTATAACCTGCTTAATACTAAAATAATCACCCTGAATGGCCATCTTGATTTTTGGAATCAACCCGTTTTAGAACTCGATAATTATTACAAACCCACAGGAGGCAATGCTCCCGGCGGAGCCATAAAAGCAGATGTAATACTCCGGCCATTCAAACTTCCAAATAAGCTGGGCCTATTCCTCGAAGCGGGATATAAAACCAAAGGATACATTGAAGGAGAAACGCTTGCATCTTCGTTGATACTGCGCTACGGTATCAGCATGCACTTATAATAGAGGCTATCGACCGGGATTAATATTTTATAAAAATCGTCGAACGCATTGCAAATAGTTGTATCTTTATATCGGGAATTTATACGTTGATGGAAATTTATAAAAACATAGGAAAATCATACTGCTTAGTATTATTGATGTTTTTATTCTTTGTTTCATGCCATACAGGTCATGTAAAGAACGATAGTAATATAAAAGGTGCTTTCCAAAAATACAAGAGTAAATTCAAACCATTGCAACTGCCATTGGTATTGAAACTTGCCGATCTGTACAAAGAAAAGTTGCCAACCTACAATGCTAAAAGCACCGACACTATGTTTGCTCACGACAATGCCCTTATTTATGGCATGCTGCCGGATACTGCTGCTTTCTACGGATTGATCACCCTTGAGCATTACGGCCCTATTTTAACTACTTATGATAAAACCGGAAGAACCATTTTTACCCTGGCTCTGAAAGTGCGCGATTGCCCGGCTGATGTTTGTTACACCTATTGGGCAGAAACCACTACCATCGATAAAGACCTTGCTATTTTGTGTGCCGATACTATCAAGACAACTGTCCCCGAGGGTAAAAATCCTACAGGGTGTACCGATCAACATTACTGCTTGTATAAAGACGGAAAAGTGAACGCTGACGGCACGATCGTGTTGACAGAAGAAAAAACCGCGGTGTTGGCCGACTCCAAAAAAAGCATCAAGAATAAAAAGAAAAAATAATTGCAGCGTTTTTGTTCTTGTTAATATCTTATTTCGAAAAAAAATGAGCATTTGGTATTTAAAAACCTAATTTTTTTACTTTTGTGCTGATACAAACACAGCAAAAATGAAAAACAGCAAATCAGAAAAAGAAGTAAGCGTTGAAACTGCTCAATTGCTGGGATTACTACCCGACGAATTCGAAAAAATAAAACAGATATTAGGTCGCACACCCAATTTTACCGAGCTGAGTATTTATTCAGTAATGTGGTCGGAACACTGTTCGTACAAAAACTCTATTTTCTGGTTGAAGAAACTTCCCAAGGATGGTCCTCAGATGCTGGCCAAAGCCGGAGAAGAAAATGCCGGCATGGTTGATATTGGCGACGGTATGGCTTGTGTGTTTAAGATCGAATCGCACAACCATCCTTCGGCAGTGGAGCCCTATCAGGGTGCAGCAACGGGAGTGGGCGGGATCAACCGCGATATATTTACTATGGGTGCCCGTCCTATTGCGCAGCTCAATTCGTTGCGTTTCGGCAATCTGTCTCTCGACCGCACCAAACGTTTGGTTAAGGGGGTTGTGAAAGGTATAGGCGATTATGGTAATGCTTTTGGAGTTCCTGTTGTGGCAGGTGAAACCAATTTTGATGATTGTTATAATCAGAACATACTCGTCAATGCCATGTCGGTTGGCATTGTAAAGACCGGAAACACGGTTTCCGCTACATCAAAAGGTGCAGGCAACCCTGTGTTCATTGTAGGATCTTCTACCGGAAAAGACGGTATACACGGTGCTACTTTTGCTTCGGTTGAGATAACCGAAAATTCGGCCGACGATTTGCCTTCAGTTCAGGTTGGCGACCCGTTTCAGGAAAAACTTTTGTTGGAAGCATCTTTAGAACTTATTAAAACAGGTACCGTTGTCGGTATGCAGGATATGGGCGCTGCAGGCATCATCTGTTCCACCTCCGAAATGTCGGCAAAAGGCAAGCACGGGATGAATATTTATCTCGACAAGGTGCCATTGCGTCAGCAAAACATGAAACCCTTCGAAATACTGTTATCCGAGTCACAGGAACGCATGCTGGTTATTATTAAAAAAGGTCAGGAAAAAATTGCGAAAGCTATCTTCGATAAATGGGATCTGAACTGTGTTGAAATAGGAGAGGTGATCAAAGGAGAAATGCTCAACTTTTATATGGATAATGAGCTTGTGGCAAAAGTACCTGCCGATTCTTTAGTGTTGGGTGGTGGTGCACCGGTTTATCAACGCGAAAATAGTGAACCTGCTTATTATGCAAAAACAAAAAAATTTAATATTCAATCGGTACCTGAGCCTCCCGATTTGCGTCAGATCGCAAAAATGTTGCTTGCCAATCCGAACATCTGTTCAAAAAGATGGGTTTGGGAACAATATGATACCATGGTTGGCACCAAGAATATGAACACCAATGCCCCTTCCGATGCTGCCGTTGTGAATCTGAAAAGTACTGATAAGGCTTTGGTAATGACAGTTGATTGCAATGCCCGTTATGTTCATGCCGACCCGCGTATTGGTACCGAAATTGCCGTTGCCGAAGCAGCACGTAATATTTCATGTGCCGGGGGCATACCTTTAGCTATTACAAACTGTTTAAATTTTGGTGATCCTTATAGCCCGGAAGTATACTGGCAATTTATTCATGCTATCAAAGGCATGTCGAACGCGTGTAAGCGATTTAATACTCCTGTTACCGGTGGAAATGTCAGTTTTTATAACCAGTCGAACATCGACGGGAAAATTGTTCCCATTTATCCAACTCCTGTCATAGGTATGATAGGTTTGCTGAGCGATAAAAACAATATGATGACGATGGATTTTAAGAAAAAAGGCGACATGATCTATATGCTGGGTGAAAGCCATAACGATATAAATTCATCACAATATCTTATAAATTATCATAAAGTTCCTCTTTCTCCACCGCCATTTTGCAATCTCGACCGCGAATTTATTTTGAACCATACCTTGAATGGTTTGATAAACAGCAGGCTGATAAATTCTGCTCATGACATCTCCGAAGGTGGGTTATTTATTGCCTTGTTCGAATCGGGTATGTATCGCGGGCTTGGTTTCGATATAACCACCGATTGTGAGATACGCGAAGATGCGTTTTTGTTTGGCGAATCTCAGGGCAGGGTAATTGTAACGGTCAGCGAAGATCTGGAAGGAGATTTTATCGATTTCGTTGTCGACCTGAAAATTACCTGCACATTGTT
Source organism: uncultured Bacteroidales bacterium (assembly GCA_903913285.1). Taxonomy (GTDB): domain Bacteria; phylum Bacteroidota; class Bacteroidia; order Bacteroidales; family CAIWKO01; genus CAIWKO01. Next base: position 78,167 of record CAIWKO010000004.1, read on the forward strand.
GGGGCATATCACCAAAGGTGACATGCGCGTTGACGATGTGTCGTTCGGACATATTTCGGATGCCAAAAAGATTTACGATGAAGCTTTGGAATCGTATTTAAAGTGAATCTGAATTATATTACGGTCAGATAATCTGGTTGAAGATGCCGATACGGTATCTCGTCTGTAATAATAATTTCAGAATCGGTATGATTGGGCTGTTTTTCGTAATTTTGTACAAATTATACTCATTTCCACCCTGCGAAATACTTCTATGAAAAAACTCATCATTGCTTTTATTGTCTTTACTATTTGTGTTAGATTATCTGCTCAGATCCCTGCCGGATACTACGATGCTGCTGCTGGGCTTTCGGGTCTTCCGCTTAAAACAGCTTTATATAATATCATAAAAGTAGAGAACCCCATTACTTACGACCAATTGTGGACGGCATATGAAACTACCGACAAAAAACTTGACAATACTGTTTGGGATATGTATTCCGATATTCCCGGGAGCACGCCTCCATATACTTTTACATTTGTCACCGATCAATGCGGAACTTATTCGGCTGAAGGAAACTGTTATAACCGCGAACACTCGTTTCCCTCAAGTTGGTTTGCCGATGCTGACCCTATGCACACCGACCTGTTTCATATTTATCCTACTGATGGATGGGTAAACAACAAAAGAGGAAATTTCCCATATGGCGATGTTGGAACTGCCACCTGGACATCGCTCAATGGAAGCAAGCTGGGCACATGCTCCAATGCCGGCTATTCCGGAACGGTGTTTGAACCAATAGATGAATATAAAGGTGATTTTGCCCGCTCTTATTTTTATATGGCTACCCGCTACGAAAATCTTATTGCTGCTTGGTATTCCAATGCCACTGAGGCCGATGCCATTCTTTCCAATAACTCCGGAACGGTTTTCGAAACATGGTATATTAATGTATTGTTGACCTGGAATAATAATGATACTGTTAGTCAGAAAGAGCGTAACAGAAACAATGCCGTGTATGCCATTCAAAATAACCGCAATCCTTTTATCGACCATCCCGAATGGATTCAGGCTATTTGGGGGCCGGAAGCAGGCATTAAAACTTCAGATGCATCTGTAAGATTCAATGTGTATCCGATCCCTGCCAATGATGCTATTACTATTATTTCAAATAAGGCTAATGATATCATTCAAAAGGTGGATGTATATTCAACATCTTCCCTGCTAATTCATTCCTATTCAAAATGCGGTTCAAAAACAACTATAGATATGACTGATTATCTTTCAGGAATATATTTTGCACGAATATACACGAGCAATGAGGTTATCCAAAAGAAGATTATTGTTGTAAAATAGATTCTGGCAATTACTTCTTCGTCGGAGCCTGATAAGCATTTTTCTTTTTGCTGCCGCCAAACACCGAGAAGTTCACGTAACGTTTCGGATTCAGTTTAATATCTTCTACAAGCTCATTAAGTTGTTTGGATGTGCCTTCCAGATTTCGGTATAAAGTATCGTTATTAACCAGCATGCCAAGACTACCTTCTCCATTATTCACTTTGCTCATGATATCGGCGAATTGTTTCAGCGATTTGTTCGCATTATTGATGGTGCTGGCAATATTTGCTTTGGCAATAGTATCGCTGATATTTGAGAAATTCACGATAATATTATTGATCTTGTCGTTGTTCTTTTTAATGTTCAGCGTAATAGATTCCACATTTCCGATGATATTGGCCAAACGATAGCGTTGTGTTATTACCAGAGTGTCGATATTATAAGTAGTGCTTTCTAGATTTTGGATCGTGAAACGAATGCTTTCAAAACTTTGCTCCAGATTTCGTTGTGTATTTTCGTTAAAAATACCTTTGATGATAACCAACACAGAGTCGATAGACGACATCACAGTTTCGAATTTTTGCTTGATGGGCTGAAACTGAACATTCACTTCTTCTCCAAGAGTTGCCTGAACAAATGTTTTTAAAGTATCGCCACTGGTAGCCATAACAGATGATTTTCCCATTTTTATTTCGATGGCCCGGGATCCTAACAGATCGGAACTGTATAAGCGTGCAATGGAATTTACTGGGATTTGCAGATCATTATTACTCACCACAAATTCAACAATTATCTTTCCGGAATTATCAGGATGAAAATACATGTTTCGAACACTGCCAACGCGAAATCCGTTTACTAAAACCGGATTAGCAACAACCAAACCATTTACTTGATTATAGACTGCATAAAAGACCCGTTCCTTACTAAATAAACTCCGGCCTTTCAGAAAATTAATGCCCCAATACAACAATGCCAGGCTTATTACAAATACAACAGCTATTTTAATTTCTTTTGAAATCTTCAATGTGAATCTATTTTTGTGCAAACCTACATATTTTTTTCAAAAATTCATAATTCTATTCAAAAAAATATAGAACTATTTATTAACTCTCAGTACAGAATGGTTGATAAAACAGGCTTGGCTACAGCAGAACCAAATATTTCCAATGTTAATGAACGATCAATTGCTGACGTATTTTACAGCCTCTTTTGGCGAAATTCGCTCTTCATTCAGAAAAGCAACCACAAAAGCATCTTTAAAACCTTTGCTCTGAACCTCCTGCTGGTATTTAGCTGCTTCACCTATGGTTTTGAAATTACCTGCAGTGTATTTATATGATCCTTGCTGAACATAAACTTTTATTTCATTCAACCCTTTAAAATCAGGTGAATTCAAAGGTTTCTTATTTGGCAAGGTTGTAAACTGAACTCTGAAAAATACTTCCTTTTTTTGGTTGGCAATAGTGTGATTGTTGGTATCAACCGTATGACATCTCTTAACAGTATCTTTTACAGCTACGACATTTTCAGGAATTACATCGGGTGTTTCATCTGAGGTAACTATCTTTCCGTTGCCTTCATAATCGGTTTTATAGGATTTAAATGCCCTATATATACCTGAAGCTATTTGATTCTGTCCGTTTTCACTCAACAAAAACTCTTCTTCTTCCGGATTGCTGACAAAACCGGTTTCGACCAATACACTTGGCATAGTTGTTTTATAAAGCACTAAAAAACCGGCTTGTTTTACACCCCGGTTTACCCGACCAACTTTGCTTAAGAATTGTTTTTGAATTTGTTCTGCCAGTTTCAGGCTTTGATCAAGGTAGGCATTTTGGTACAAAGAAAAAATGATATTGGCTTCCGGCGAATTCGGATCAAAACCGTCATACTTGGTGGTATAATCATTTTCGAGAAGTATGGATGCGTTTTCCTTTTTAGCTACTTCCAAATTGGCCTGACTTTTATTGATACCCATCACCCATGTTTCGGTTCCCTTTGCATCCGGGTTGGTGGAACTGTTGCAATGGATGCAGATGAACAGGTCGGCTTTATTGGTGTTGGCTATTTGGGCCCGTTGAAATAATTCAACAAAAACATCCGTCTTACGGGTATAAATTACATCAATATCAGGGAAATTGGTTTTAATATAATTACCAACTTTCAGTGCTACAGCTAACGCAATATCTTTTTCTTTCGATTTTTTACCACAAGCACCCGAATCTTTGCCTCCGTGTCCTGCGTCAATTACAACTTTTTTAATTTTCTTGACAGTTGGATTAATGGAACCAGTTGAATACAAAAACATCAATGTTAATAAAACAAAAAATAAATTAAATCGTTTCATTTGAATAATTTATTTTAATTAGTTTTGCTATAAATTTGATTGATGTGGCAAATTTATGTACTTTTTACCAGACAAAATCAATGATAAATGCAAATTGTTAACGATTTTATTAACTAAATCAACTGCCATACGTTATTTAATTTTCATATCGATTCTTTTCTTTATTTTTCAGGCAAATGCTCAGACAAATGTTGCGGATAGTGTATTGCCAAAAAATAATATCAACATAAAAGTTGTAAACGATTCTATCAAAAATGATTCTATAGTTAATTTGCGCGATTCTATTTCGCCTAATGCTATCAAATCAAAAATAGACTATCAGGCTACCGACTCTGTCCGACTTGACATTGTGGAAAAAAAAGCGTATCTCTACAATACCGTTAACATTAAATACGAAACTATTGAGCTGAAATCAGGTTATGTGGAAATGAGTTTCGATAATAATACCCTATTTGCAGATGGAATTTACGATTCACTTGACAAAGAAACTCAACGGCCTGATTTTAAAGATGGCTTCGATGCTTTTAAAGCGAATAGTTTAGAATATAATTTTGAGACAAAAAAGGGTTTGGTAAAAAATATCATTACCAACCAGGGTGAAAGCTATTTGCACGGGAATCTTGTAAAACGGTTTCCCGACAATTCGGCCAATATCAGGAATGGTTTTTATACCACCTGCGATGAAGAACATCCGCATTATGCTATAAAATTCGGCAAAGCACGAATGACTACTAATGATAAAATTGTTTCAGGCCCTGCATATATGGAAATTGAAGATGTGCCGACTCCTCTTTTGCTGCCTTTCGGATATTTTCCCAACAAAAAAGGTCAGGTATCGGGTATATTGTTACCTACCTGGGGCGAAACTGCCAACCGTGGATTTCATTTCGATAAATTAGGGTATTATTGGGGTATCAACGATTTTATCGATATGGCCATTCAGGGCGATATTTATACACGAGGTAGCTGGGCTGTATACCTTTCGTCGAACTACAAAAAAAGGTATCATTACGATGGCAATATTGCACTTTCGTATGCTACCAATATTTTTAGCCAGGCTTTTTTACCCGACTATCAGAAATCTAAAGATTTCAAGATTCAATGGACTCATAAACAGGATCAAAAAGCTAAACCCAACAGCAGTTTTTCGGCTAATGTGAACATCTTGAGCAGCAATTTTTCGAAATACAATCCCACATCCAATAGCGAATATCTTACCAACACCTTTGAATCGAGTATTGCATATCAAACTACGCTTTTCCGTGGCAAAGCAAACCTATCGCTAAATTTGGGCGGAACGCAAAATGTTCAAACCAAAGAACTGCAACTCAATCTACCACAGGTAAATTTTACGGTGAATACATTTTATCCTTTCCGTAAAAAGAACAAAGCCGGAAAATTGAAATGGTATGATAATATCAGTATGAACTACACCATGAATCTAGATAATAAGATACAAACCTATGATAGTTTATTGCTCACTCCGCGAATATTCAGCCTGATGCAGAATGGCATGGAACATACCATACCGATAAGAAGTACCGTTAAAATACTGAAGTTTCTCAACTGGACCAATTCAATAAACCTTACCGAACGCTGGTACACCCAATCCATCAACAAACAATGGTATCACGATGTTGCAAACGACACTTCCTATGTAAGATCGGATACGATCCCGGGCTTTCAAATGGCTCACGAATTCAATTATTCGTCGTCGCTTACTACTAAACTATACGGGATGTATCAATTCAAAAGAGGAGCCGTTAAAGCCATCCGCCACGTGATGACTCCCACCATCAGCTTTGTGTATCATCCCAATTTTGGTTCACAGTTCTGGGGTTATTATAAATATGAACAATACGACTTAATAGGGCATTACAGACGTTACTCCATTTTTGAGAACGGACTCTATGGAGCTCCTCCTGATGGCTTATCGGGCAAGATAAATTTCAGCCTCGATAATAATCTCGAAATGAAGGTGCGTTCGAAAAAAGATACCCTCACAGGAACCAAAAAGATTAAATTGATCGATAATCTCGGAATACAAACGGCTTATGATATCGCGAAAGATTCTCTGCAATGGGACCCTATAAGCATCAATGCCCGTACGCGCTTGTTCAATTTGTTGGATATCAGTTTTGCCGGGGCGTGGGATTTGTATGCTCACGACAGCATCGGGCGCATCAACAAATTTGAATGGGACGTCGATAAAAAGATATTGCAGCGAAATAATACGCGATGGATATTGGGGCTCTCCTATAATATCAGCGATAGGGATTTTAAGAAGAAAGACCCCAAGACGAACACAAAAAAGGATGTGTTTTTTAATAAATGGAACCTGAGTTTTAATTTCAGTTTCTCCTACGCAGCTAATTTCAAGTATCAGACTTTTAAATACTATCACGACACTACCATGACACTCGGGGTTTCGGGTGAATTTTATATCACGCCCAAATGGAGGGTGCAGGCAAACACAGGCTACGATTTTATCAGCAAGAAATTTGCCTTTACTTCGTTCAACATTCACCGCGATCTGCACTGCTGGGAAATGGAACTGGAATGGATACCCTACGGACAAAGAAAAAGTTATAATTTTACCATCAAAATAAAATCTTCGATACTCAAGGATCTTAAGATCACTCAAAAAACCGATTGGCGCGATAATTATTAATTTATTGAAATGGAACCCGACGAACTATACAGCAATTTTCAAAAAACCGATCCCTGTTTCTACGACCTGCCCCCGGTATCGTTTCAACTAATCGTTGGGTGCAACAGCAATTCTTTGCAGTATGCTGTTTTCGACCCCGACAAGCATAAGTTTGTTGCATTTACTATTAAATATATTCAGGCTGTTCGCGATAAATATACATACTACGATCAAATTAAAAACTTTATCAGCGAGAACGAACTGCTGAGCTTGCCATATAAAAATGTTCGCATTATATACGAAACGCAGCAATCTACCCTGGTTCCCGATGCGCTGTTTGATATTGCAGAAGCTGGAACGTATCTGCGTTACAATCAGCAATTGCTGCCCGACGACGTGATATTGACCGACAAGCTCCGCAACAACGAAACTGCTAATATTTTTTGCGTGCCTGCCGGTTTTCAGGACGCCATAAATTTGCCGAACAGCACGATACATCATCATGCTTCGGTGTTCATCGAATCGTTGCTGTTGCAGAACAAGAACAATATTGTGCCGCAGATGGTTTTTGTGCAGGTGCATGCCGCATTTTTCGACATCATGGTGCTCGAAAACCGCAGGCTGAAGTTTTACAATACATTTGCATACAAGACTGCCGAAGATTTTATGTATTTCGTATTGCTGGTTTTCGGGCAGTTGAAAATGAGTCCCGAGCAAACAGGGGTTACGCTAATGGGCGAGATCGTGAAAATTTCGGCGCTCTACGAACTGCTCTACAAATATATCCGCAACCTGCAGTTTGTGAAGGCAGGTGAGATGTTTGCCAGCAGCCATATTCTGAACAACGTTTCCCCGCATCTGTTTTATTCGTTATTTAATACTGTATTATGCGAATTATAAGCGGCACTTTAGGCCGGCGGAAACTGCATCCGCCCGAAAACCTGCCCGTGAGGCCAACCACCGACCTGGCCAAAGAAAGCCTTTTCAACATACTGAACAACCTCATCGATTTCGAAGACATCGCTATGCTCGACCTGTTTGCAGGCACCGGAAGCATAGGTTTCGAGTTTGTTTCGCGCGGTGCACGCGAAGTGTGTGCTGTGGATATTAACGCGGGCTGCGCCCGTTTTATCGAAAAAACTGCCACGGAGTTTCATGTCGACACCATGAAAACCTTTCAAACCGACGTGTTCTCATTTCTGAAACATACGCTCAAGAAATTCGATGTGATATTTGCCGATCCTCCCTACGATATGCCCAACATCATCACCCTGCCCGACATCATATTCGAAAAGCAGTTGCTGTTGCCCGACGGTATGCTCATCATTGAGCATTCGCGCGAGATTGATTTTATAGCCCATCCCCAATTCAGTCAGCACCGCAACTACGGTAAGGTGAATTTTAGTTTTTTTAGGAATTGAGGCTATGAGGCTGGGAGAGGTTTGTCCATGTGGCCAGCGAGGTTCCTACAAATGATAAAAATTATAGCTGCTTGAAAACACCGGCGAGCTGATGATGATCTCGGTCAGGGTGATGGCTATGACGATAGCAACGAGTATGAAGAAACGTATGCGTTCGCTTTTTATCCAGAACAGAATGCGGTTAAATCCCTGAACATAGAGCACCAAAAAAGGTATCAGCGCGGCGCTGATAAGTCGTCCGGCTGCGAAATAGGGGTAGGTCTGCGATGGATAGAAACAGGCTCCGAAGTTGAAGCTGAGCGAAAGCACTATCAAAAAAAATATCAGAGATAGAAAACTCCACAGCGCCATGCGGTTCATGCCTCGCTGCAGCGGATCGGGAGAGCGGTGAATGAAGATGGCCGCTACTATCAAAAGAATGAACGATGATGCCCAATAGAATATATCAACTTGCGGCATGCCCAGTTGAGCGAACGACCACACGAGTTCTCCGCGCCATAAGCCTGTCATCAGCAGCGCCCAATAGAGCCAGACTCCCCTTAGTGTGAATATGGGATGGTGGAAATAATCGACAAGATATTTATGCGTCCAGCCAAAGAATAACACCTTGCCTTCCGATGCTGTGATATCGAGCGAATTGGAGAGGTTCCAGGCAAACCAAATGAACACGGGCGTGAGCATACACACCGCGAACCAAACCAAAGAAGGCACAGCCTGCTTGAAGGTGCGCGTTTTTATCAGGCGATAGATCCTGAACAGCAGAAAAACAAACACCACCGCCAGCAGCGCCAGGTTGCTGGTTTTTACCAGCACCGTTGCGGCTATGGCCAAACCTGTGAGTATGGAAAGTTTCCTGCCCGGCACACCTGCACGCATAAAACCCGTGAGGCCAATAAATGCCAGTCCGAAACACACGGGCGACAACACATCATTCTGTATAGTATAAAATGCATCCTGTGGAACGAAAGCCGCCAGCATGGCAACGCCCATGGTTACGAAACGCTTGTCGGGAAACAGGCCCGATGCCGCTTTGTAGGCTATCCAAACCAAAGCTGCTGCCAGCAGTATGTTCAGAAAGCGTATCCAATAAAGCAGCCAAGCACCCCGAAGTCCGCTCAGTGCCCCGATGCGTGTCCACAGGCCGGCCGCCATATAATATAAAGGCGGCTGCGTTGCTTCGTAGTTCACGGCGGAACTCCAGAAAGCAATTCCTTTGTCGATGGCGGGCTGCACCTGTTTCTGGTCTTGCTTCCATAAAGGAGTTGGAACGCGCTTGTCGGGGAAGTTCTCCTGTTTTTTGAAGTATTCGGGCGAGCTGTAGGTGGCGATATAGGTGGCCGCTTCGGGCGAAACGGTTTCGATCGATCGCGGTACGTGTCCGTGGCTGTATTTCATCACCAGGTCGAAATGTGTCCACTCTTCCACATTGCCGAAAAACGGGAATGCAGCCGCATACACAAACACCCTGATGGCTGCAAGCAAACACAGAGCAAGGATGAACCAACGTTCTTTATAACTTTTATTCAAGAAATGCAGCAGTTTTAGTGCCCTAAAATTACTCTTTTTAATGAAAAATGATGAGCGAAAAATGAAAAAGTGAGAATTGAGAAAACATAAAACTGAAATCATAGCTCGAGGCTTTTGGCTAATCAAATCACTAATCGCAAATCGCCAATCACCAATCGCCAAAATAATTAACTCAAATTTAACCCGCCCAAAGCCAGTAATTTATCGTTGAACTAAATAAGCAATCAAAAAATGTTTTAAATTTGTGCAAAAATCCAACCGTATGAACAAAAAATTATTCCTTTTTCTGGCAGCTATATCTATGGTATTAGTGTCGGCAGCCCAAAACCATACTGCACCGTATCAGTTTCAGAGCGCTTATCACATGCTCGATTCGTCCGAACTGCTGGTTCCGCGCATTCCTTCAAAGGCATTCACCCAAACTTCACCTCCAACAGGAACTGTAAAAGCCATAGCTGAATTCGAACCTGCACAATCGGTTATCATTTCCTATCCGGGCTATTTCGGAATTCCATATCCATTGATAGCGCTGCTTTCGCAAAACTGCAACCTGATAACTTTGGTTACAAGCAGTTCGCAACAAACCACGGTTGCAAACTTATATACCACCAATGGAATTACCACAGCCAATTGTACCTATAAGATATGCCCGCTCGATTCATACTGGTCGCGCGACTATGGCCCCTGGTTTATCATGACCAATAATAACACTATTGCTGTTCTCGATTTTCCGTATAACAGGACTTCGCGTCCCAACGACGACAATGTGCCTGTGGTCATGGCAAGCTACCTCACCGAACCCCTCTACGGGATGAACGTAATGACCACCGGTGGCAACTTTATGTGCGATGGTATGAGCGCTGCTGCTATGACCACCCTGGTAACAGATGATAATCCAACATTAACAGTAGCCCAGATCGACACGGCTTTCAAACAATACATGGGAATTACTCATAACCTTATTACCGACGATCCCTTGGGGCTTTACATTAAACATATCGATTGCTGGGGCAAATTCCTCGACGTTGATAAAATACTGGTTGCCTCGGTGCCAACAAGCAATGCACAATACGATCAGTACGAAGCCATGGCTACCTATTGGCAAAACACCGTTTCAAGCTACGGCAACAATTTTCAGGTGTACCGCACTTACGAACCCAATGCTGAACCCTATTCAAATTCACTGATACTGAACAAACATGTTTACGTTCCCATTATGAACGATTCCTACGATGCTGCGGCTCTGGCCGTTTATCAGAATGCTATGCCGGGATATACTATACATGGCATCATTGGACTGACCGGAACCGACAAATGGTATGATACAGATGCTTTGCATTGCCGCACTCACGAAGTTGCCGACACGGGCTATCTCTACATAAAACATTATCCTTTGCTGGGCGCAAAACCCGTTCAGTTACAATACCTCATTTCTGCCGATATTTACGCTTTGAGCGGAAAAGCCATTGTTACCGATTCGGTTTACGTGAAATACAATATTAATCATGGTTTGTGGATCAAGATAGCTATGACACACGGCACTGGCAACACCTGGACCGCCAATATCCCGCAACAACCTGTTGGCGATACCGTTTGTTACTACATTCATGCTTCTGATATTTCGCCCCGCAATCAAACGCATCCGCTCATCGGTGCTCCCGATCCGCACAAATTTTGGATAATCGGAACTACAGACATTGCCGACAACAAAACGCAACCGAATGCGCTTGTATTCCCGAATCCTGCAAACAACAATTTGTTTGTTGAGTTGAAAAATGCAGAAGATAAGTTCACCGTGAAAATAGTAGATCTGCTGGGAAATGAAGTCAAAACGATCACAGAAAATAATGCTTACACCGATTTGCTCAGAATTCCTCTTTCCGACCTGCAATCGGGCACTTATTTCGTTCAGGTGCTTTCCGGTTCGTATGTAACAACCAAAAAAATAATGGTGATACATTGATCACCGCATTCCGATTAAGAATTCAGCATTTATAAATCCATATAAATTCGAAATAATAAACCCCGGCCTGATGGTCGGGGTTTATTGTTTCCTGGATAGTATTGTTTGCCTGTTGGGCTTAGTCCAATAGAAGTTTTATAAACAGGCACAAAAAAATCATTAACCCGAAATTGCTTTGAACAAAATCGGATTAATGATTGTACTTTTTTAAGGGTACTAATTATTTTTTCTTCTGATTCGGACAGGTTTTCGCAGCGTCTTTTTTGCAGCATTGTTTATCAACAATAACTTTAACTTGCACACTGTCGTTATCATTCATACCTTTCATACATTTGTCGTCGCCTCCCATGCACATGCCTTTCATCATTCCCATACCGCAACCTCCCATCATACCCATATCACAATTTTTCATACAATCTTTCATCTTTTCTTTGTGCATTTGTTCATGATATCTTCTGGAATCGACAGCATGACGCACAATATAATAAGAACCACAAACGCCAATAACAAGCATTACGCACATCAAAATAGTGCCAAGTTTGATGTTTTTATTGTTTTTGTCGAGAAAGCCTTTTAAAAGCACAACAAGGCCTACGAAACCTGAAATAGCAGCTACAATACCCAGGCATAAAAATAAAATTCCCATAAGATTTTGAGTTTTGGTTAATAATTTTGGTTCATAATCGATTACAAATATAATTAATTCTTTCAATAATTGATAATCTTTTGAAAATATTTGTGCACAAATTAATTTTTATGTTCCAAAAAAAGGCTATTTTCACGCTTAGATTATACTTAAATAACAATTTTTATGAAAAAACTCCTGTTTGCCATGCTCATGCTGTTTTGGATTCAAACCCAGGCAGCATTCGACGACTATTTTGAAAACGCATCGCTCCGCATCGACTATTATCATACCGGAAATAATCTCAGCGACAGCTATTCATTCGATCAGTTGATAAAAGAACCCTATTGGGGAGGCTCGAAAGCGAATTTGCTCGACATTTTCGACTACGGTAAATATAAATTTCTGGTTTACGATGCAGCATCCAATACGCTGATTTATTCAAAAACCTATTCAACTTTGTTTTCGGAATGGCAAACCACCAATGAAGCAAAAGAAACCGTAAAAACCTTTTCCGAAACAGTTATTTGTCCGTTTCCGAAGAATAAGATTCGGGTTGAATTTCAGGCACGAAATAAAAAAGGAATATTTGAAAAGAAATTCGAAATAAAGATCGATCCAAAGAATTATTTCATTTCGCATGAACGCCGATTGGTATTTCCGAAATACGATATACTGAATTCAGGCGACCCGGCTGTGAAGGCGGATATTGTCATCATCCCCGACGGCTATACCAAAGACGAAATGGATAAATTCATCAAAGATGCCAAACGGTTTTCGGGATATTTATTCAATGCCTCGCCCTATAAAGAAAACAAATCGAAATTCAATATATGGGCCATCGAAGCTCCTTCAGCCGAATCGGGAACCGATATGCCCGGCGACGGAATATGGAAGAATACATTGGTAGGAACCAGTTTCTACACCTTCGACACCGAACGGTATCTGATGACCGACGACAACAAAGACCTCCGCGATGTGGCAGCTAATGCACCCTACGATGAGATCTATATTATTGTAAATACAAGCAGATATGGTGGTGGTGCCATCTACAACCATTATGCCGTTTGTGTGAGCGAAAACCCGAACGGTGAATATGTTTTTGCACATGAATTCGGTCATTGTTTTGCCAATTTGGGCGACGAATATTATGACTCTGAGACTTCATATAATGATTTTTATCCTCTGGATGTAGAACCGAACGAGCCCAATTTAACAACTTTGGTAAATTTTGATATCAAATGGAAAAACATGGTAGGCAAAGATACACCCATTCCCACCCCGAATGATGTAAAATATAAAGGTATTGTCGGCGTTTTCGAAGGCGGAGGTTATGTTAACAAAGGGGTTTATCGTCCGTCGTATGATTGCAGCATGAAATCGATCTCAGTAAATAATTTTTGTCCTGTTTGCAGAGCAGCTATACAAAAAATGATCGATTTCTACACAAAATAATCTGAACATTAGGGTCCGATTATTATTATAAATACTATTTTCGCAAAAAATAAAATCGTTTAGGAGGAGATTTATGTCAATAACGAAGCTCGATCAAATGTTCGAAGTGCTGAAAAGCAAAGAAAAAAAACGTCTGGTAGCTGCATTTGCTAACGATTCGCATACCATTGGAGCCATTAGTCAGGCTATTGATCATGGTTTAATAGATGCCACCTTGGTGGGCGATCATGAAACAATTGCAAAAGTGTGTCAGGAAGAAAATATTGATATCAATAAGTTTCAGATAGTTCAGGAAGCTAACGAAAGCAGGGCCGCCGAAAAAGCAGTTGCTCTGATCCGCGAAGGCAAAGGCAATTTGTTGATGAAGGGTTTGGTTAGCACCGATAAATATATGCGGGCAATACTAAACAAAGAAACCGGATTGATGTCGCCGAATGCAATACTTTCCCATGTAACGGTCATCGAAACTCCAAATTATCCGAAATTATTGACGGTAGGCGATGTGGCTATCATTCCGTTACCCGATCTGAAACAAAAGATCGCGATAACCAATTATGTTATTGAAGTTGCACATGCTCTGGAAATTGAAAACCCGAAGGTAGCTTTGTTGGCAGCAACCGAACAAATGTCGGCCGGAATGCCTGCCTGTATTGATGCTGCTATTATATCAAAAATGGCCGACCGCGGTCAGATCAAGGGTGGTATTGTTGACGGGCCCTTGGCGCTGGATGTATGCATTGATATGGAAAGTGTTCAGATCAAGAAATTCAAAAGCCCGGTTGCCGGCGATGCCGATTGTATTGTTTTTCCGAATATTGAATCGGGAAATGTATTCTATAAGGCCAACACAAAATTGTCGGGCGGAGAACTGGGTGCGATAGTTATGGGTGCTAAAGTTCCTGCAGTATTGTCTTCACGTGGCGACAGCGAAAAAACAAAACTCTATTCTATAGCACTTGCCGCACTTGTAGCAAAATAATATACTAAAATATACTAACAACTATGAAGGTATTAGCAATTAACCCCGGCTCTACTTCAACAAAAATAGCCGTATACGAAAATTTCAAGCTCTTTTTTCTAAAGAATATCAAACATTCAACTGAAGAACTTTCGCAATTTAAAAGAATTGCCGACCAGTTCGAATTCCGGAAAAATATTATTCTGAATGAACTGAAAGAAGCCAGTATCGATATTGAGTCAATAGATGCTGTTGTGGGAAGAGGAGGTTTGGTTAAACCTATTAAATCGGGTGTTTATGAGGTTAACGATGCTTTGAAGAAAGATCTGATAGCAGGCTATCAGGGCGAACATGCCAGTAATTTAGGTGGGTTGATTGCATCGGATATTGCAAGCATGCGAGAAGAACTGAAAGCGTATATTGCAGACCCGGTTGTTGTAGACGAACTGGATGATATAGCACGCATTTCCGGACATCCGAATTTTACACGAGTTTCTGTTTTCCATGCATTAAATCAAAAGGCCATTGCAAAGACACACGCACGATTTCTGGGTCAGAAATATGAGGATATGAACTTAATTGTGGCTCATTTAGGCGGAGGTATAAGTGTTTCTGCACATCGCAAAGGAAGAGTTGTGGATACAAATCAGGCTTTGGACGGTGACGGTCCTTTTTCTCCGGAACGCAGCGGTACATTGCCTGTAGGTCAGTTAACCCGCTTGTGCTTTTCGGGAAAGTATACTGAAGATGAAGTCATGAATATGATTCGCGGAAAGGGTGGATTAACTGCCTACCTTGACACTAATGATGCAGCTGAAGTTGAAGACCGTATAAAAAACGGCGACAAAAAAGCTAAGAAAATTTATGAAGCAATGGCCTATCAAATTTCAAAAAGCATCGGTGAAATGGCAACCGTTCTGAAAGGTGAAATTCACGGTATTCTTATCACAGGTGGAATTGCATACGACGAAAATTTTATCAGTTGGATTAGAGAACGTGTCCATTTTATCGCCCCTGTATATGTCTATCCTGGTGAAGATGAAATGAAATCATTAGCCATGAATGGGTTAATGGTATTAAATGGTCAGATACAACCTGAAGTTTATAAATAATAATTCAATTATTGTCAAATTAATAAAGTAATTGAGCAATAAATGAAACAATATCTCGAGTTATTGGATCACGTGATGCAAAATGGAGTTCAAAAATCTGACCGGACAGGAACAGGTACAAGTAGCGTTTTTGGATACCAAATGCGTTTTGATCTCCAGCAGGGATTTCCATTGCTTACTACAAAGAAACTTCACCTGCGTTCAATAATTCATGAGTTATTATGGTTTTTGCAGGGTGATACAAATATTAAATACCTTCACGACAACAACGTTTCGATATGGGACGAATGGGCTGATGAAAATGGTAATTTAGGGCCTGTTTATGGTCATCAATGGCGTTCATGGCAATGTGCCGACGGAAAAACAATAGACCAGATTTCAAATGTAATTGAAACCATCAAACATAATCCGGATTCTCGGCGCTTAATAGTCAGTGCCTGGAATGTGGGTGAAATTGATAAGATGGCGCTGCCGCCTTGCCATGCAATGTTTCAATTTTACGTTGCAGAAGGCAAATTGTCGTGCCAGCTATATCAGCGCAGTGCCGACATCTTTATTGGTGTCCCGTTCAATATCGCTTCTTATGCGATGCTCACTATGATGATTGCGCAGGTATGTAATTTGAAATACGGTGAGTTTGTCCATACACTTGGCGATGCGCATTTATACATCAATCACCTTGAACAAGCCAAATTACAACTTTCGAGAGAACCTCGTAAATTACCGGTGATGAATATTAACCCTGCTGTAAAGGATATTTTCAGTTTTCATTTTGAGGATTTCGAATTAACGGGCTATGACCCTTATCCACATATAAAAGCTGATATTGCAGTTTAAACTTTTACTATGACTAAGAAAAAGCAGATATCAATAATTGTAGCCGTAGCTGAAGATTACGGTATCGGGAAAGATAATAAACTCCTCTGGCACATCTCGAATGATTTAAAACGCTTCAAACTGCTTACTTCAGGCCATACTGTGGTGATGGGAAAGAACACTTATTTTTCGTTGCCGATACGCCCTTTACCCAACCGAAAAAATATTCTGATAACAGATATTTGCAATGAGGTTATTCTGGGATGCGAAATGGCTTATTCTATTGATGAAGCTGTCGAAAAAATGGATGATGATTCTGAAAATTTTGTGATGGGTGGCGCAAGTATTTACCGGCAGTTTTTTCCACTTGCCGATAAATTGTATGTAACCCGCGTTCATGCAAAGTTCGACGCCGATACTTTTTTTCCTGCAATCGATGAAGAAGAGTGGACCCTTATCGAAAATAGTGAAACCTTTACGGATGAAAAATGCGGTCTTAATTATGAGTTTTGCACCTTCATTAAAAAGTAAAGATGAAAATTAGAATTTTTAATATTGCTCTGATATTACTGATATTGTTCTCATGCTTCTCGTGCAAAAAGGACGCTTCTTTTTCAAATAGTGATACAAGTCATCTTCTCATCAACAATACGGCTGAGGCGCTCTCTAACGATGTCTTTAAGACCTTTCTTTACACATGGATAGTTTTGGAAGATAGTCTTTATCATCCCCACGATTCATTGAATTTTCGGTACATTGAGCCTTGCATGCAGATTACTTTAGTCCCGTTCGATACTATTACCTGGCCCAAGACCTTAAATATTAATTTTCCGAACTCAGATTGCATGTGTAACGATGGTTTGAAACGGTCGGGAACGATGAATGTTGCCATTTCAGGAATCATAACTCATGTAAATTCTACTTATAAGCTCTCTTTCGACAATTATTTTGTCAATTCAATACCGGTAATCGGAACCAAAAGTTTGAGTATTGTTTATTCTGTTTTAAGCAAAAATATTGATTTTAATGATACTGTTGATTTCAACGTTCAATACGGCTCAGATTATTTTCAATGGCACGCTGTGCACGACCTGAACTGGATTTCCGGTACAACTACACATACCGACATGAACGATGATATATTTTTGTATAACGGCAAATCCGCAGCAGTTCCATTATCCGCAAATACATCTGGTGTAAGTGGATTTCAGAGTAATATTATCCAGAGTATAGCATTTACGAATTGGTGTTTTTGGTTGAGGGCCGGTAGGGTGGAAGTCCTTCCCGATAATTTGCCTGCACGAACAGTTCAATATGCCGATAGCTGTTTGCAGCATGCCACTTATGTATTGAACAACGAAACCTTCGATTTTAATTTCTAGGTCTTCTGTTTTTTCTTTCGGGCTGCCGGAAACAACACATTATTTAAGATCAAACGATATCCCGGCGAATTCGGATACAGATTCAAGTCTGTGGGAGGATCGTAAACAAAATGCTGATAATCTTCAGGGTCGTGGCCACCGTAAAAGGTCCACATTCCCTTACCATATTCACCATGTATGTAGCGGGCCTCACCGGCCGATTTGTTTTCACCCATAATGAGAACGCTCGATTTTATCAGCTTTGAATTAAAAGCGGTTGTTTGTCCCATAAAACCTTTTATGATTTGGGTTTGGTCCTGGCAAAGCATCGAAGGAACGGGGTCCCACTTGGCCGAGAAATCGAACAACGTAAAGAAATCGTTTTGTGGCACCACTTTTCGGGTTTGAGTAACATCTATGTCCGATATTTTATATTCTATCGGACTGGTCACGATCTTAAAATTTGTAAAAGCAAAACATTGCGAATAGTCAAGCTTTTTTTGTGCATTCGGGTCCATAGGGTCGCCGTCGAACATCACATCGCATATATCAATACCTTCGGCAGACAATGCAATATCATAGCTGTCGGTGGCCGAACACATCGCGAAGAGGTATCCGCCTCCTGCCACAAAATCGCGTATCTTTTTTGCAACGGCCAGTTTCAGCTGCGATACTTTATCGTATCCCATTTTCTTTGCGGTTTCTTCCTGTAGCGCTTTATCTTCTCTATACCATGCCGCATCTTTATACACTGCCCAAAATTTCCCGTATTGTCCCGTAAAATCTTCATGATGCATGTGCAGCCAGTCGTATTTTGGCAGAAGTCCGGTCAGCACTTCTTCATCGTAAACCACATCATACGGAATTTCGGCATACGTCAGCACCAGCGTAACTGCATCGTCCCACGGCATTTTGTTTTTTGGCGAGTACACCGCAATTTTAGGCGCTTTAACCAGTTTCACTTCATCCATATTCGCTTCGGGGTCGGCAATATCAAGCAATATGGCCGAAGCCTGTGCATCGGATATCACTTCGCACGAAACGCCTCGTATGCTGCATTCGTCCTGAAATGGTTTAGCATATTTTATCATAAAACTTCCGCCCCGATAGTTCAGCAACCAGCTCACTTCCATCTCGTGTTGCAGCACCCAAAAGGTGATACCATAAGCCTTCAGATGATTTTTCTGCGAATCATCCATCGGTATGAGCAAATAAGTGCCAAAGCAAAATTTAACCGACAAAAGTATTACGACCGCTATGATAATTCTCTTCATCAATAATTCCCGATTGATAGTGTTCTGTGGTAATAAACGAAAAACATGTAGAAATTAGTACGCAAAATAAAATTAGAGTTTAAAAAAGCTCAGCTACGGTTAAAAAGGGTAACCTTCGCTGTTGTCCTGAAAAGCGGCGCCGTTCTTCTTGTTCATCTTCGAAGGTATTATTTTCGAGGGAGCTTCATAAAATTCTTCGTTCGGATTTATCTGTTGGGCATCACCGTCGAAATTGTCGGTGTAGTCGCAGAATTTCCCGATACGGCTTATAAAACGCAGTTTCACTTCACCTATTTGCCCGTTACGATGCTTGGCGATGATGATTTCGGCCAAACCCTGTGTGGGAGTCTGGTCATCGAACTCTGTGATTTTATAATATTCCGGACGATAAATAAACAACACCAGGTCGGCATCCTGTTCAATAGCTCCCGATTCACGTAAGTCGGATAATATCGGCTTTTTCGAACCCGGACGTTTTTCAACTTCGCGGCTCAGCTGCGACAAAGCAATAACCGGTATGTTCAGTTCTTTTGCCAATCCTTTCAGCGCTCTCGAAATGCTGCTGATCTCCTGTTCGCGCATGCCCTTGTTCTCCACGTTGGCGGTCATCAGTTGCAGGTAGTCGATGATGATAAGTTTGATGCCGTGCTGTGCCACCAAACGTCTCGATTTTGCACGCAATTCAAAGATCGACAGGGCAGGAGTGTCGTCGATAAATATGTGTGCATCCTCAAGTTTTTTGATGCGGCTGTTCAGTTGTTCCCATTCATAATCTTCCAATTGTCCGCGGCGCAAACGGTCCGAAGGCAGTTCTGTTTCCATCGAAATTAAACGCAGCACCAGTTGCAGTGCCGACATTTCCAACGAAAACACTGCCACGGGAACTCCATGGTCGATGGCGGCGTTGCGTGCCATCGAAAGTACAAAAGCTGTTTTCCCCATCGAAGGGCGTGCTGCCAGAATGATCAGGTCCGATTTTTGCCAGCCTGCCGTAATGCGGTCGATGCCGGTAAATCCTGCCGGAACTCCCAGCGTGGGTATTTCGTTATTTTCGTTGGCTTTCTTGGCTTTTTCAATTTCGCCTATGGCTTCCTTCAATATGGCCTGCATGTCGAGGTATTTCCTGCGCAGGTTGGTATCGCTCACATTAAACAGGTTGCTTTCGGCTTTATCGAGCAAATCGAAAACGTCGGTAGTATCTTCGTAGGCCTCGTTGGTTATTTCGCCCGAAATGCGTATCAGTTCCCTCTGAATAAATTTCTGTATCAAAATACGCGTATGATACTCAATGTTGGCTGCCGAAACCACTTTCGACGAAAGCTGGGCAATGTAATAAGGTCCTCCACAAACGTCCAGCAGCGCCATCGATTTCAGTTCGTTGGTCACGGTGAGTATGTCCACGGGCTGCGAACGGTTGAACAAATTCCGTATGGCTTCGAATATATGCTGGTTCGCTTCTTTATAAAAAACTTCGGGTTTCAGTATTTCAATAACTGTTGCCAGTGCATCTTTTTCGAGCATCAAAGCTCCTAAAACTGCTTCTTCAAGGTCGATGGCCTGTGGGGGTATCTTTCCGTACTGAAGCAAGGTTTGTTCTGCAAGTGCTGGTTTCACTCGTTTGCGTACACTTTCTGCCATAAATTTTTTTTTGGGATAACAAAAATAGTGTAATGTTTAAAGCAGAAGCTTTTTTTCTGCGTAAAATTTTATCAACAAGGAGAAAAATGTGATTGGTGATTAGTGATTTGCGATTTGCCCCCCCCCTAAAAGCCTAAACCGCTAAACCGCTAAACCGCTAAACACCTAAATAGCTAAATAGCTAAACACCTAACTAAAAAACACCCTGTCCTCCGCTATCATCTCTTTGTTCTGATACCTCAAAAAAAGCTGCACTATCGTGATCACGTCTTTCTGGCAATAGGTCACGATGCGTTGCAGGTCCTTTTCTTTCCAATACACTCTGGCCACATCGGCGCCCGAGATATCATTTTTGGGTGTGGGTATGTCCAGCAAAGCGCACAACAGCGCAAGCGATGTATAGGCCTTATAATCGCCGAAGCGCCACAGATCCATCGTGTCCAACAGTTTCACCTCCCAGGGCTTTTTGCCGGCCACATCCAGCAGCGCAGGCAGCTCGATGCGGTTCACCACCATGCGGCGGGCTATATACGGAAAATCGAATTCCTTGCCGTTGTGGGCGCACAGCAAACTGCTTTCTTTGTTGAAATGCGTGTTCAGCATGGCGGCAAACTCTGTAAGCAATTGGCGTTCGTCGTGACCGAAAAACGACTTTATCTTAAGGCCTCCGTTGGCCACCACGCCCACCGAAATGCAGATGATGGTGCCGAATTCGGCATAAATGCCTGCCTGTTCGTAGATTTCTTCGGCGGTTTTGGTCGACGAAAGTTTTGTGGCTTTATGTTCCCACAGTTTCCTGAAATTTTCGGGCATCGCGCCGAAGTTTTCCCAATGCGGAATGGTTTCTATATCCAGAAACAGGATATTGCTGATGTTGATTGATGATAGCATATAACGAGGTTTTAAAAATTAGCACTTCATTTATTACAATAATAGCGCACCATCGGGCGGCTTTTCGAGCGGTGGTCGACAATTTGGAAGCCCGCCCTCTGGAACGATTTATACAACCCTATCCACACGAAAGCGTCGGGAAGTTTTTCCACGGTGGGTATCGTAGGGTAGGCTTCGATGATGCCGATGTGTTTGCTTTTAGCATAATCGATAACGCCTTTCAACATGGCGACCGAAAGCCCCTGCCGGCGGTAGTTTTTGTCGATAAAGAAACACGGCAATGACCACACTGCTTCCGCGTCGATGCGTTTGTGCACGCGCGAATGCTCTATCTTCAGGTAGTTTTCGCGGGGTGCAAAGGCGCACCAGCCTATGGCCCGCCCGCCGATGATGCCCAAAATGCCCGTGGGTTTGCCGGCCCAAACCAGTTCTTTCATGGTGTTTTTGTTGCCGTCGTTTTGTTTGCCTGCTTTGAAATCGGCGGTGGGCAAACGGAACGACATGCACCAGCAGTTGCTGCACGCGCCCCTTTTGCCAAAGAGTTCTACAAACTTATCCCAATTATCGGGCGACAGGGCTTCGAAATGGAGTTGGTTTTGCACAGGAGTGGTTTGCTTTGAGGGTGACATCGGAAAGAGTTTTTTTAGGCCAGATAAAATTACAACTTTTGAGGAATATTGGTATTGTTTTAGGAAAAATTTTTTGTGTGATTGGGGGTTTGAAAAATTAAACCACGGAGACACGGAGAACACGGAGGGGCACGGAGAGGTTTTTGGTGTTTTGCTCCGAGAATGCTTTTTTTGGTTTCGGGAAAGCTATTTTTGGCTGCGGTGACATTTTGGCAGAAAATAGCTTGCGTGGCGACCTTCCGCGGTTGCATGGTGAGCTTCCGCGATAACTAATTTGGGTTGCGCGGTTGCATGGCGAGCTTGTGGGGAAGAACGGAGCCTTGTCCGGTGAGCTAGTGAGCTTCCGCGGTTACTTATTCAGCTTGCTCGGATGCCAAGAAAGCTTCCGCGATTGCATGGTTTTGTTCCGATTTAAAAAAGAGACCTTTCCCGGTTACTAATCTGTCATACCCGGTTGCAAATTTGCCTTCCGCGATTACTAAGAGGGCTTTCGGGATTGCAAAGAGACCTTATGAGATTGCAAAGAGGGCTTATGATTTTACTAAGAGAGCTTCCGCGTTTACTAATTTTGTTTCCGGGAATCCTAATATTGCTTTCGGGATTGCTAATTTTTGTTTCGGGATTGCTAATTGATGAGTTGATGTTGTGATTAACTTATTGTTTTACTGTGCTATATTTAAATTTTTGAAAAAGTGAGTTAAAAAACAAGAATTTTAAAGGGAAAATGAGGCAATTTTAGGGGATTTGTTTTATACGGGAATGTTATATTATATGACAAAATGGCAGATGGAAAGAAAAAATTATGGTTTTAGTCGGGGCGCGACTTGGAGTCGCACTCCGACTGCTTTGAAGTTTGAACCTAAAAACATAAAAAGACTGAGGTTGGAACCTCAGCCGAATTGATATGAGTAAGCGGAGTAGATAATGAATTTATTGATTTTTAAAAAATGTTGATGTGAAACTTTATGATTATTTTGTTTATTATTTTTATAAACTAAAGAAAAATGGCAATATAAATGCAATTATTCCTTTTTGTTTCTTTCAAGGTGTAAATCTGTTATCCTTGTATGGACTATTATGGATTCTATTTAAAAGAGATTTTTTAAAATTAAACATATTACTTTACGTACTAGTTTGTTTATTAATTTTTTCATTCAATTATACTTATTTATTAATAAATAAAAAATTCAGACGAATAATTGAAGATTATGATATGAAAAGCAATGAAAAAAAGATAAAAAAAGGTAAAACTATTATAATATTGTACATGGTGTTCTCAATAATTGTTTTCTATATCATTGTTATAGTTAGAGCAAATATAGTTACTTGAAAAGTTACCCGTAACCAACATGCCAGGCTTTCTAGCACTCTGCTTAATCCATGTAAACGGGACAGGCGATTAATCTGATTAAATGATTTGAATGATTTTGTTCAACCCCATACGGGGTTGGAGGTTGTGGGGGTGATATATTACCAGGGGCGTTGCCCCTGGCTACCAATATGACGCCCCGATGGGGCTGGGAAAATTGTCTGAACCTTGCCTTCGGCAGGCAAGCGCTGATTAAACTGATTAAATGATTGGAATGATTTTGTTCAACCCTCCGCCAAAAGGCGGACAGGCATACGGGGTTGGGGGGTGAGGGGTGTGTCTTTTACCAGGGGCGTTGCCCCTGGCTACCAAACTTAAACCCCTACGGGGTTAGGAAAGGTTGATTGGCGATGCGCACTTGGTATTAGTCGGGGCGCGACTTGGAGTCGCACTCCGACTGCTTTGAAGAAAATGGATGGATGGAAAATTGGAAAGATGGATTGGCGATGTGCAGATGATTAATTGGAAGGCTGTTGGCCCCCGCGCCAGGGATTGAAGTGAAAAGCCCGCAGCGTAGCGAGGACTTGTAACGGAAAGCCCGGTCCGCTGGTAAGCGGAGGCGCCCAAATGAGTTTAAAGATTAAAGTTGAAAGGTGAAAGTGGAAAAAATGCGTACTTTTGCACGACTTTTTTAGGGCACTCAGGATGATTTCGGTTAACCAGCTTTCGGTACATTTTACGGGCGAATATATTTTCGACAATATTTCGTTTATAGTGAACGACCGCGACCGCATTGGGCTGGTGGGGAAAAACGGGGCGGGCAAAACTACGCTGCTGAAGATTTTTGCGGGGCTGATGGAACCGGAAAAGGGTTCGGTTTCGTATCCGGGAGGCACGACGATAGGCTACCTGCCGCAGGAAATGGCAACCGAGAGCCGCAAAACGGTGATGGACGAGGCGCTGAAAGCTTTCGACCCGGTGCTGAACATCGGGAAGAACATACGCAGGTATTCGGAGGAGCTGATGCACGTGACGGATTATGCTTCGGCGGGGTATCAGCGCCTGGTTGAGAAACTGAACACGGCCAACGAGCAGTTTAAGATTATGGGCGGCGAAACGATTGAGGCCGACGTGGAAAAGGTGTTGCTGGGGCTGGGTTTTGAGTCGGCGGATTTTGAACGCCCGATGAGCGAGTTTAGCGGCGGCTGGCAAATGAGGGTGGAACTGGCGAAACTGCTGCTGCAAAAGCCTTCGCTGCTGCTGCTGGACGAACCCACGAACCACCTTGACATTGAATCGATACAATGGCTGGAGGATTTTTTGGTGAGTTACCGGGGGGCGGTGCTGCTGGTGTCGCACGACAGGGCTTTTTTGGACAATGTTACGCAGCGCACGGTGGAGATTTCGCTGGGAAAGATTTTCGACTATAAGGCGTGCTATTCGGACTACGTGATGATGCGCGCCGAAAGGATAGAAAGCCAGATGGCGACGTTTAATAATCAGCAGAAACAGATAGAGCAGATTGAGCGGTTTATTACGCGCTTCCGCTCGAAATCGACGAAGGCACGGCAGGTGCAGTCGCGGGTGAAATATCTGGAGAAAATGGAGCTGGTGGAGGTGGACGAAACGGACACTTCGACGATACGGTTTTTGTTTCCGCCTGCCCCGCCTTCGGGCAAGGTGGCGGTGGAGCTGGAGAAGGTTTCGAAACGCTATGGCGAAAAGCTGGTGTTGAGCGACATCGACCTGGCGGTGTTGAAAGGCGAAAAGATAGCTTTCGTTGGACGGAACGGCGAGGGCAAATCGACGCTGGTGAAGGTGATTTTGAACCAGGTGGAGCACGACGGCAAGGTGAAGCTGGGACACAACATATCAGTTGGCTATTACGCGCAAAACCAAACGGACCTGCTGGACGGGGAGAAGACGGTTTTTGAGACGATAGACGATGTGGCTGTGGGCGACATCAGGGTGAGGATACGCGCGATTTTGGGAAGTTTTTTGTTTGGCGGCGACACGATAGATAAGAAGGTGAAGGTGCTTTCGGGCGGGGAAAAGTCGAGGCTGGCGCTGGCAAAGATGCTGCTGTCGCCCGTGAACCTGCTGATTTTGGATGAGCCGACGAACCACCTGGACATGGTTTCGAAAGATATTTTGAAGAATGCCCTGCTGAGATATGACGGATCACTGATTTTGGTTTCGCACGACCGGGATTTTTTGCAGGGGCTGACCACGAAGGTGTATGAGTTTAAGAACCGAAAAATTAAACAATATATCGGCGACATCTACACGTTTTTGGATGCCCGCGACCTGAACACGCTGAAGGAACTGGAACGGAAAACGGTGGCAAAAGCGGTGGAAGCGAAAAATGTTCCGGCCTCGGACAATAAAATTAACCGGGAAAAGAAGAAGGAGCAGGACAGGGAACTGAGGAAGATAGCGAACAAAATTGAGGAAGCGGAGAGAAAGATAGGGTTGCTGGAAGCCGAGATAGCCGAACTGGACGCGGTGCTGATAGACCCCGACACGTATAAGGAAGCGCTGAAGACGCCGGGGATTTTCAGCAAGTATGAAGAGCTGAAGAAACAACTGAAAACGGAAATGGACCTGTGGGAGAAATGGCAGGGGGAGTTGGAGAGGAGCAAGGGATAGGTAATAGGTAACAGGTAACAAGTAACAGGTAACAGGTAAGAGGTAAGAGGTAAGAGGTAAGAGGTAAGAGGTAAGAGGTAAGAGGTAAGAGGTAACAAGTTACAAGTTACGAGTTGTATACGAGAAAAAAACAGATAATTAAGTTTAGATCTTTGTTCCGAAAGCAAGGTCGCCGGCATCGCCCAAACCGGGAACGATGTAGGATTGAGCGGTGAGTTCGTCGTCGACGGCGCCCACCCAAAGCGTGGTGGTTGAGGTAGGGAATTTTTTCTTGATAAATTCGACGCCCTCGTGGCTGGCAATAACGGTTACGATGTGGATATGTTTGGGTTTGCCTTTTTCGAGCAGCGCCTTGAAGGATAATTCGAGCGAGGCGCCTGTGGCAAGCATGGGGTCGGTAATAATAAGTATTTTATCGGTCAGGTCGGGGCTGGAGGTATATTCAACGCGAATGTCGAAATGGCCGTCTTTGTGATGATAGCGATAGGCAGTGACAAAGGCGTTTTCGGAGCGGTCGAACATATTGAGAAAACCCTGATGGAGCGGGAGTCCGGCACGCAAAATGGTGGCAAGTACCGGGAAGTCTTTCAACACGGGAACTTCGGCAACACCCAGGGGGGTGTATACCTCTTTGACCTCGTATTCGAGCCCTTTGCTGATCTCGTAAGCAAATATTTCGCCGATGCGTTCGAAGTTGCGGCGGAAGCGCATACTGTCTTTCTGAATTTCGACATCCCTGATTTCGGAAATGAATTGATTGAGTATGGAATTTTTTTCACCTAAGATCTTTACCATTTTATTTGAATTTGAAACGCTAAGATAATTTATTTTTTTCCTTTTCGGATAATTTTCATAAAACTATTGACAATGAACGGGAGTTTATTGATGAGAATCTGATCGTAATTTTTCTCCAAAGCCCCGAAACTTCGGTAGAAACGGGCGAGCGAAAGGGAGTCGGAGCCTTCGAAATCGAGGGTTAAATTGCTTGATTCGTGTTCGTGAATAAAACTATCGATGAGGAAATGCATGGCAGATGATTCCTTGGCTTTTTCGTTGGCAGCTGAGAACAATAAATAGGCTTTTTGTTGTGCAAAACCGAAGAAAACTCCTGCACAGAGCTCGTTGCCCCGATATACTTCCCACAGCTGTGCCCGGTTTTTGCCGTTGAGCATTTTATAAACTTTTCGCAGAATGGGATAAAAATCTTCAGGAAGAGAATCCAGCGTTTTGGCTTTGTTTTGGCTGAAAAGATGAATGAGATGGGATATGTTGCCTTTTTTATTGATGCTGAGTTTGAATTTAGCGGCTTTTTTGATGTTGCGCTGGGTATTCTCAGAATAAAGCTCAAACAAATTTTGATAAGGCATATCGAGTTCGAGTTCAAGATTGGTGTGTGAAGTGAGGTTGTTTAGTTTTGCATCGGCAGTGTTGCCATGGTTGAGATTGATGCGGCAAAATTTAAATTTGTCGGGAATGGCTTCAATAAACTCCTGCAACTTTGTTTGGGAAATAGTATGAGCCGAAAATACACCCAACTGCTGTGTCATTGAAGGAGGAAAAACATAGGTGATCCGCATTTTCCTGCGGTAGGGCAAGGGCATCACGGATTCATAGTCTTCTTCCACCAAAGCATCCCAATGTTCGCAGACGCAATCCAAATACCATGAATAGGCATAAATATTACTGTTCGTGGCATGGTCGATG
Organism: uncultured Bacteroidales bacterium; assembly: GCA_903913285.1. Taxonomy (GTDB): domain Bacteria; phylum Bacteroidota; class Bacteroidia; order Bacteroidales; family CAIWKO01; genus CAIWKO01. Next base: position 105,814 of record CAIWKO010000004.1, read on the forward strand.
CACAAATCCCATTTGTTTCTGTCAATTTTATCGTGCCGCAGATAGTGTATCATTTGTTTTGAGCCAGTTCAATCATGTTTTCATACATCGAACGCCAACCTTTCCATGCTTTGGAAGTGCCCAACGATTCGTTGTGCCATAAACTTATAAATGTTCCGTCGAGTTGTTTTATTTTCTCAATAATTGGAGCAATTTGCCTGAGGATATCGTCAGCCGGCAGTTGTTTGTGCTGTTTAAATACACCTTCCATAAAGACGAAAGGATGAATGGTGAGATTTTCTACCCTGTTTTTCTGCAGGTCGAAAAACAGAAAAGGCTGGGAAGTGCCTGCCCTGAAACCGATGTCGGTTGCGAACCCCATAGAGTAGTCGTCGGTGATGCCATTGGCAAGATAATTCCTGTATGTTTCGGGGAACCGAATTTTGATGAAATGCTGACGGGCTGACGTAATCTTTTTTCCGATGGCTTCTTCAAGCCTTTTGATCTCTCCGGCAAGCAGTTCGGGTTTTTCGGCCGAGAGATAGGAGGGATGAATGCCGATGGGCGACCTTTCAGCAATACGACCAAGTAATTGTTGGATGCGTTTATTTTCGGGGGAAATGTTTTTGTCAAAGGGGCCATAGGTGCCCGGATGGAAAAAATAAATCGGATTTAATTGATATTTTTCCTGCAATCCGAACTGATAATCATACGAGTCAAAAGGGTCGTGAGCGATATTTAACAGGACATGAACGCGTCTGAAACAGGCTGCAATGTTAAAATGAAGACCATCGCGGAAGTATCCGCCCAGATTGCGGGCAAATCCCTTGTGTTTATAGGAATAGGCAATATCGATATCGTAAGTCGGAATGAAAGCGTAGGAATGTTTTTTAAATTGCAAGGAAGGAAATCTTAGATGCAATACTTCGGCAAACTGTTTAATCCAAAGGTCGACCAAGGGCAAATGCAGGAAGTTATGTTTGTGTGCCAGAGAGTTTATTGCCTCGAATCTGCCATGCGCATCAGATGTAAAAGGCAAATATTCCTCATAGCGACTGAGCATAAAAAAAACAGCGAAAAATACATCGAAGGGTAAAGCAGAGCCCGATACGTGATTCGGAAACAATGTTATTATTTCTTTATTTGCGCCTGTTTGCGGTGTAAAAGTTCTCAGGGTATCTTCACCGAGCAGACCATCAGCATAAAAGTGCAATTCATCGTGCAGAGGAGCATCAGCATAACTGAATTTTATGTTTTCGGAGGTGGTAAATAGGTCTCTATTATTCGTGATGCTGAAATCAATGCCCAAATACCCCATAATATGGTTGAAAACGTACTGGTGACGTGGTGTGGTTTGTGGTATATAAATGAGCAGCATAGATTTGATTGTGAATCAAAATTACTATTTCTTACCAATAAAAAAATTTATTTAGCAATAAAATTGATACGGGAACTCTTTGCAAAATGTTCAATTAAAAAATGATGAAGGTATTAATTCAACCTAAATCACTTCAGCCACCACAAATGTACTTCCTCCTACAAAGATCAAATCGTTTTTATTTGCTTCTTTTTTGGCTTGTTGATAAGCCAGTTTTACCGATTGAAATTTTTTCCCCACTAAGTCGAATTTTTTTGCTTCAAGCATCAATGTATCGGTTTCGAGACCTCGTGGAATATTGGGTTTGCAGAAATAATACACTGCTTTTTTCGGAAGAAGAGACAAAACTTTCGAAATGTCTTTATCGCTAACCATTCCCAGCACAATATGGAGTTTCTTAAAATTCATGATGTGGATTTGAGCCATAACTTCAGTTATTCCTGCCTCGTTATGAGCCGTATCGAATATGATCCAGGGATGGTTTGATTTAATCGTCCAGCGGCCTTTAAACCCTGTGTTTAATGTTACATTTGCTATACCTTCAATTAAGGCTTCTTTGCTAATATTTAATCCCTGGTATATCAGTAAATCGTACGCGGCAAAAACTGTTTGAAGGTTTTCCTTCTGATAAATTCCCGATAGGGGGCTGTATAGATCAGGAGATTTTATGACTGCGTTCTTAATAATTGTAAATATACTTCCGAAAGGCCGAGCCTCAGAATGCCTGAAATCTTCAATTTTATATTCAGCATCTGCGAAATGGATATCCGAATGCATTTTCTTTGCTGTTTTTACGAAAACTTCTTTTATTTCAGCTTGTGTTTTACCAATGAGCACAGGGATATTCTCTTTGATGATTCCTGCTTTTTCATTGGCTATTTCGGGCAGGGTAGCGCCAAGAAATTGAGTATGGTCGAGGCTGATATTGGTAATAATGCTTAGTATCGGCCGAACAATATTGGTTGAATCTAACCTGCCACCCATTCCTGTTTCAACTACCGCGATGTCGATCTTCTGTTCAGCAAAATAATGCATGGCCAGAGCAAATGTCATTTCGAAGAAGGAAGGTTGGATCTTTTCAAAATTGTTTTCAAATTTAGAAATGAAAGATGTAACACTCCTCTTTGGAATCATTTCACCAAGTATGCGGATGCGTTCACGAAAATCTTTCAGATGAGGAGAAGTGAAGAGACCTGTCCGCAAGCCCGATTCCTGCAAAACAGAAGCCAGCATGTTAGCAACTGAGCCTTTGCCGTTGGTGCCTGCAATATGAATGGACGGAAAATTTTGTTCGGGGTTATGAGTAAGTTCACTCAGGGCAAATGTGTTGTCGAGATTGTTTTTATAAGCAGTTCCTCCCATACGATGAAACATAGGTAGTTTGCTGTATATATAATCTAAAGCTTGAGAATAATCATCTATCATTGCCGGAACTCACATTACAATTCAGGTCAGGAAGCCTAATTTAAATTCACGAAGTTGTAGGAAATGGTTCCTTTTTGTTCTTCGGGAGCGTTAGCTTTAACACTAAAAGTTGCGCGTTTTGCAGCATCACCAGCGATTTTCCATAAGCCCTGATTGGTGGTTGTGGTTCCTTTTGCTCCTGCAATATATTTGGTAACGTTTCCTTTTTTATCAACCCATATTTCAACAACAACAATTCCTTCGGCTTTTGAGTTGTTCACTGGTTTGGGAATATATTTTGCCGTACGGTCCTTCATAAAATATGAAACGCCTTTTTCGTGTCCGGGTCCAATGCCGGGCCCGTCGCCCGGACCTTGACCTGTTCCATTACCGCCACCTGTACCGCCTCCGCTACCACCATCGCCTGTGTAACTTTTTGAATTGATATCCCCGTTTTTATTACCTTGATTTCCGTTGGTATTTGTGTTTCCATCACCCGATTTCTTCTTGTATAAAGCATTCGGATTATCCACAGGGTCATTAATCTTTATGATGTTGTTGGTAACTTTTTTTGTTTTATCCTTAGAGTTAAGTGCTATGGCATCTTCACTGTTTTGCGTAATCACATTATCGTCGCTGTTGTTATGTGAAATATCTTTTGTGCTGATAGGAATGAGTTGTTCGGAATTATTATTACCCATGCCTTTATCAGAATTGCCGAAATTGACTTCCAAGCCTGAACCACCACCAACCATTGGATAAGGAGGAATCGGTGTGCGAAGAATTATCAAAACCAACGCAAGAATCAATATCCCGTGAAAGGCAACCGTGAGGATGACTGCTAAGGGTCTTTGAGTTTCTTTTTGTTCGGTTATCATTTTTGGGTAGATTTTGTAGCTAAAACCATTTTTATTTTCAACTTGTTCCCGATTTGCAACACATCAACCAGATCTTGTATTGTCAAAGCGTTATCTATCCTTAATACGATGGTCGGGTCTTCAAGGTTACGAATAGCATTGGCCATTTCGGCTTCCAGATGGTCGCTTGCAATGGCTTTGTTATTTATATAATAGGTTTTGTCGGCAGTCATCGATAGGGTGACCTGCTGTTTGTTCATTGCCTGCGAAGTGGTGGCTTTCGGAAGCATGAGTTTTACTACAGAAGGATTTACCATAGTGGAAACTATCAGAAAGAACAACAGCAGAAAGAACATGATGTCGTTCAGCGAACCTGTATATACTTCGGCTGTATAGCCTTTTGATTTTCGCAAATTCATATTATGCTTCTTTTTGTAAGATATCCATGAATTCGATGCCGGCATCTTCGAGTTTGAAGATTACTTTATCGAGCAATATCTGCAAATAATGATAACCCACATAAGCCAAAACTCCTACAATGAGTCCCGAGGCGCTGGTAATCATTTTTTCGTACAAACCTCCTGAAATAACTCCGATACTGATGTTATCGGCCAACGAAATTTTATAAAAGATCTTGATAACTCCCATTATGGTACCGATAAACCCAAGCATAGGGGCAATGCCGGCCACGATACCCAATATTTTCATGTTGCGTTCCAATTTCGAAACTTCGTATTTTCCTACGCTTTCGATAGAACGTTCAATATCATTGATGGGTCGGCCAATACGCTCAAGCCCTTTTTCGACCATGCGCGAAACCGGTGTATTGGTCGTTTTGCACATCGTTTTTGCAGCATCGAGTTTCAGGTCGGAAACCAACATGTCGATATTGGTCATAAAGTTTTTATCTGATTTGCCTGCTTTTCTTAATGCAATGAAACGTTCGATGAAGAAATATACGGCTAAGAGGGAGCAGATGAAAATAGGAATCATGATAACACCGCCTTTGAGTATCAGTTCCCATAACGACATTTGGATTTGTGTAGAGGCTTGTTGAGTTGTTTGAACTGCTTGAGCCACGGTGTCGTGAGCAGCAGCAGTGCCTTGTGTGATTTGCAAAATTATACCCAGCATAATACTTTATTTATTTGAAAAATAAAAGTAATGGTTTGCAGGCTTATAGTTAAGCAGATATTTGTTTAGTTTTAAACACGCGGTTGTTAATAGAAATGTGATTAGTGATTAGTGATTGGCGATTAGAATTGTTTACAATTCACCATTCACTATCAATTATTCATCCAACCATTTTTGTATCCTGCCGGTAACTTCGTTTTTCATATCGGTGGGAAGCGAAGAAATACGACTACCATGATTTCCACCCGGGCAAACGGCTTTATACATGTTCTTTTTGTTATCGAAACTAACTGCTGCAGCCGACCATGGGTCGAATTCGCCATATATGAAAATCATTTTAGGGTCGTTGTCGCGGATGAATCGGGCACATTTACGGGAAATAGTCGAGTCGAAAGCAACCCGATAATCTTTTGGCAAAAATATTTTATCGAGATAGCCCTTGGCTGTTATTATCTTCAGATATTTTGCAAAAGGTTGGGTGTCGTAGCCATAATAACCCAATTCGTGGGCTGCTTGAACATAAAATGCTTTGGTATCTTCTATCCCCTCGATGGCAAAATAATCGGGCGAACAAACCCGCATCATATAATTGAACAAATCGGTGTCGGAAGCTTTGTCGGAAGGAATGGAGGAGGATTTCCAACCCCATTGCCAAAACGAAAAAGAGGTTTCGAGCACGCAGTAATCGTAAATTTCGTCGAGGGGCAGGTTAAACGTGTATTTTTTGTCGTCGCAAAATTTCTTGAAAAGCGGGAGGATATTTTTTCTGTGTTTGAGCATCTCGATTTGATAAGCCCTGAGTTTGTCGCGGTCGGCTTGAGTGCCGGGTTTGTTGGCAATAAAGGGTTCGTGGCGGCCGTCTTCGACGCCGAAACTGAGCGGAGCTACATAGCATACCGAAATATCAACATCTTTGGGATAAAGCGTGCGATAAATCAAAGCCGTTTCGCCTCCTTTGCTGATGCCTGTTGCAATCCATTTGTGAGTATAGATGGTTTTAAAGAGCTCGTTAACGTGATGATGGTCGGCGGCAGCATTGGCAGTGGTGAGATATTTCCAGTTCATAACTTTGGGCATCGATTGACCGAAATAGCGGTGTTCGACAAAGACCTGATTGGTGTGAAACAGGCTCGCCAGCTCTTCGGTGTAGTTTTGATAGGCAGCATAATCGCCGCCATAGCCTTCGGTAACGATAACCGTGGGCGCATCGAACGAATAGTGCGAAACGAAAACCCGCTGCTCGAACCAACCGGCAGTTGTATCTTTTGCATCGAGCCACTGTTTGAGTTCTACCAGATATTTTTCGGTGAAAGGTGCAGCAAATTTCAATGGTTTCACATCTATAACCCCGGGCAGGGCTTTTAGTTTATGCAACAGAGGGCTTTCCTGAGTTTGTGCCTGACATGTTGTTGCAGTTTCGACGGTGAATAGAGGAGTAAGAACACTGAAAACAAGCGCTAATATCCAAATCTTGATAATTTTTGTTGTCATATCGGTAATTTTTTTAGGAGATATAAAAGTAGAAATATTTTAAGATACGAGGCACATAATTTTTGTGGCAATTTTACTGATAAAAAAAATGAATTTTTGATAAAAAACATCGATTGCGGTACCAAAAATACCGTTTGCGATAGCAAAAACACCGTTTGCGGCACCGAAAACACCGTTTACATTAGCAAAAACACCGTTTACGGTAGTAAAAACACCGTTTACGGCACCGAAAACACCGATTACTGTACCAAAAACATCGATTGTGGTAGCAAAAACATCGTTTGCGGTAGCAGAAACACAATTTGCGGTACCAAAAACACCGTTTATGGTAGCAAAAACATCGTTTACGGTAGTAAAAACACCAAAGTTGGTAGCAAAATCGGTAAAAAAGGTAAATTTTTACCTCATCCCATCAAAAAAATCAATAAAAAGGCTTTATTTATTCGGCTGGTTTTCGATGCGCTTCAAATCAAATTTAGGATTTTTGGGTATGGCAAGCGGAACGGTTTCAACCACCACGCTGCTTGTGTCCATTCCATAAGCACGCACTTCGCCGATACCAACCCTTTTCAGATATGTATAAATATCCATGATAAACTGTTCGAAAGGCGGAAAATCGAAATCGTAGTTTTGAATGCGGTCGATAATAATAAACCTGAAATCGCCGAGAATTTTATGCTTGTTCAGCGACGGATAGTTGGATGTGAGGTCAATTTCGTTGTTTCGTATCAATTCATCTATCACTTGTTTGAAAAAAAGATTGATACGTGGCTGCACCCTGAAGCCCAGCTTGAAATCAATTTTGATAACAGTATCAGGAATCAGGGTTGTAACTTTAAATTCTTTAGTATTGGGCTCATCCAAAATATCGATGTGAACCAACCAATACAAATCGGCACGTTTGGGTTGCTTGTTGATGATAGAATAAATAATTTTCGATTCAACTTCGGTGGTGCGGTTGGCTTTGGTTAGATACACCAGATTGGTTGCATACTTCGGGACGGTTTTATCGTTTTTAAGGTCTCTCAGAATATCCGTGTAAGGAGCAATACGTATAAATTCAATGAAACGGTTTTTAATAGCACGGCCTTTTTGCCAAACATACATAATAAAGAACAGCAAACCTGCGATCAAAATCGTTACCCAACCGCCGTGCGTAAACTTATTCAGATTTGCCAGCAGGAATGAACCCTCGATCGATAAATAAACGAGCACGAAAGGAATGGTTAGGTATAAAGGTAGCTTGCGGTAGAAGAAATAATAGCCCAACAGTATGGTGGTCATCAGCATCGTGATGGTGATAGAAAGACCGTAAGCAGCTTCCATTTTCGATGACTCCTGAAAAAACAAGATTACCAGAATGCACGATATCCATAGAAACCTGTTTATGCTGGGAATATAGAGCTGACCTTTGATCTGAGTAGGATAAATGATGCGCGATTTGGGCCAGAAGTTCAATAAAATGGCTTCGTTGATGATAGAGAACGAACCGCTTATCAATGCCTGGCTGGCGATTATGGCTGCGGCAGTTGCAATACCGATTCCGAACATCAAAAACCAATCGGGCATGATGCCGTAGAATGGATTTACCTGATGGATGTTCAAATTCGGATTTGAAAGCAGCCAGGCGCCTTGTCCCAGATAATTAAGAACTAAGGCAATCTTAACGTAGATCCAGGTGGCACGTATATTTTTGATTCCGCAATGCCCAATATCAGAATATAAAGCTTCGGCACCCGTGGTACACAAAAAAACAGCCCCCAACAATAAAAAACCGCCGGGATAAGCGCTCAATAATTTATAAGCATAATAGGGGTTGAAAGCTTTCAGGATATATGGAAAATGAATAACCTGCGAAAAACCCAATACCGCGAGCATGGCAAACCAAATAAACATGATGGGCCCAAACGATTTTCCGATAAAGCCTGTGCCAAATTGCTGAATTAGGAATATTGCACAAATTATGGCGATCACGATAGGAATAATCGGAACATCGGTATTAACCATCTTCAAGCCTTCGATGGCCGAAACCACCGTAATGGCAGGAGTGATGATACCGTCGGCTAAAAGAGTAGCGCCTCCGATGATAGCGAAAATAAAAACCCATTTTGCCTTTTTCCGGATCAAAGCATACAAAGCAAAAATGCCGCCTTCACCTTTATTGTCGGCACGAATTGTAACCATCACGTATTTAACGGTGGTTTGCAGGGTCAATGTCCAGATAATACATGAAATGCCGCCCAAAATGAGCATCTCCGAAATGCCTTGCGAATTAGAAACAATAGCCCGAAGCACATACAGCGGTGAGGTGCCGATATCGCCATAAACAATGCCTAAGGTTATGATAAAACCAGCAAGTGTTACATTCGATAAATTATTTTTCGGACTTTTCATGCTTAAAAAAAGAATCGGCAAATTTATAACAACTTTAGCATCAAAATCATTTTTTCTGATAAATATTTTTTATTCGGGTGTTATCAGATAATTTGTTTCTGGAAAATCAAATTCTAAATGATACGTATTGGCAATTTCGAAAATTTTAAAATTGATATTTTCTTTTGCCTTTGTATAGATATTCCAATCTGTTGTCTTAACAAAATACAATACCGAAATTTTGTAGGCATTTTTTTCGATATCCATAAAAATAACCATGCTATCATCATTCGTATCGCAATGCTCATCAATGTGTTTTTTCAAATCGGCCATGAACAATTGAATCGTTTTAGCAGCACTGTTTTGTTTGAAAAACAAATTAAAACTGGCTCTTTGTTCGTTTCGTTGCGTAAGGTTGATAAGATGCGAATCAATCACCAATTTGTTCGGGACGGTAACGAATTTTTTGTCGAGTGTTCTGATTCTCGTACTTCTAAATCCGATTTTCTCAACATTTCCTTTCGTCTCGCCAACTTGAATCAAATCGCCAACCATGAAAGGCTTATCTAAAAAGATAGTGAAAGAGCCAAATAAATTTTCAAGAGTTTCTTTTGCAGCCAACGCTATAGCCAATCCACCAATCCCCAAGCCTGCTATGATAGAGCCAACATTTACATTAAACACTGAACCCAAAATAATAAAACCCCCGAATATCAGCAAAACTATTTTGATAATATCAACGGCAATTGAAACCATTTGCTCATTCATTGTCTGTGATTCTTTGCTGAGTCTTTTTTTAAAAACGATTCCGAAATAGTCGATTGTTTTCAGAAACATCCAGATAATGTCGGAAATAAAAACTATTTGATACGCTTTTTGCAGAATCATTCTTAGACCGAATTCATCAGGTGCAACAAGATTCCATTCTTTCGGAAAATGGATGTAATCGAAAGCGATATAGATGAAAATAAGCATAAAAAACAACCGGAAAGGTCTACGGATAAGCTGAAAGAACATTTTTATGCTTACACCGTGCGAAGCTTTCTTCAAAAAACGATAAATAATACGCCCTAACAAACCAGCTAATAATTTATTGAGAGCTAAGCCTGCAATAATAAATAATAAGGTGAGGATATACTTCCCGATAGTATTATCTAAAAAAGATTGCTGAAGAAATTCGTTAATTTGATCCATAATTTATTTTATTATACCATTATATATTGCGCCTCCGCAGTTGTTAGCAATAGCGCCTGTAACACTTTTTAGACAATTGTTTTCGTTTCGCTCGCGCAATACACCCAAAAAAGCAAAAATCAAGGCCTCTTTATAATTAATAACGTCAGCCGAAGGAATTTCGATGGCTGATTTGCAACTCGATTGAATTAATTCTATTAAAAAGGTATTAAATGCACCGCCTCCTGTAACAAGAACTTTTTTTGCGCCCGATTTATTTATTTCCGAAGCAATTTGTAAGGCAATATGTTCAGTCAAAGTCCGCAAATAATCTTCGTTGCAAATTTTGTGACTATATATAATAGGTAAGAAATCATCTTCCAGCCATTCTTTTCCCAACGATTTTGGATGATTTAGAGCATAAAACGGGAGTTTGTTAAGCAAATTCATTAATTCATTATTGCAATTTCCGCTTTTTGCAATATGGCCATTCTTATCAAATTCGAAACCTGCATTTTTTGCAAAATGGTTGAGGATAATATTGGCGGGGCAAACATCAAAAGCAATTCTTTTATGAATCTTCTGATAAGAAATGTTGGCAAAACCACCAATATTAAGGCATGAACCATATTCTGCAAAGAGCATTTCATCCCCGATGGGTACCAAAGGCGCTCCCTGACCTTGATAAGCAACATCCAAAGCTCTGAAATCACAAATCACTTTCTTATGAGTTTCTGCAGCAATCATGGCACCGCTTCCAATTTGAACACTTAAGTATTTTTCAGGCTGATGGAAAACAGTATGACCGTGGCTACTGATAAAATCCACATCAACTTTATTTTCGGAGATAAATTTATTAATACAACGGCCTATATACCTTCCATATTCGTTATGAAGCAACGAAAATTCGAGCGATAACAGATGAGCAGCTCTAGATAAACGATCTTTCCATTCAATCGAATAGGGGATAGTGGTGGCCTTAATAATTTCGTAGCTCCATCGATCCCCAATTTTATTGAAATGGCAGTATGCAATATCAAGACCATCAAGCGATGTTCCTGACATAATACCGATAACACAATAGGAGGTGTTCATAAATTATAGTGCTTCGAGCACTTGTTCCATTTTAATTCCGCGTGAACCTTTCACAAGAATTAAAGCGTTTTTTTGAGGATTTAATAGCAGGTAATTTTTTAAATCATTTGATGTTGCAAAGGTCAGAAAATTATGATGCGAATTTGTTTTTGAAAAAATACTTCCCACCAGAAAAACTTTTTGGTAGTTTGATTCCACTATAAACTCAATAATCTTCTCGTGTTCATTTTCTTTATAATCTCCCAGTTCAAGCATATCTCCGAGCATCACAATTTTATTAACCGATTGCATTAGATTGAAATTTTCCAGAGCGGCCTGCATACTGGTGGGGTTTGCATTATAAGCATCCAGAATTATAGTATTGGTTTTTTTTTCAATAAATTGCGAACGGGAGTTTTTGGCGATATAATCTTCAATAGCTTCTTTGATCAATGGCACTTCTACTTCGAAGTACTCACCAATTGCGATGGCGCTTAAAATATTTTCGAAATTATATTTTCCGATGAGTCTCGATTCAATAATTGTTTTTTTGTTTTCCCAATATAATTTTACATATGGATTGGCCACAATAAATGTAACATGAATATCTGAATTTTGATTAGTACCGTAACTAAACTGTTGAAGATTTAATGCATGAGTTTTAAGAACAGGATTATTGTTATTGATAAAAACCAACCCATTGTTTTGCTCAAGATATTTATAAAGCTCGGTTTTAGCTATTACCACATTATCAAACGAACCGAACCCCTCTAAATGAGCTTTACCAATATTGGTGATAACACCAAACTTGGGTTGAGAAATTTTGCATAACAATTCTATTTCACCTACATGACTAGCCCCCATTTCAATCACGGCAATCTCAATATCGGATGTTATTTGTAGCACAGACAAGGGAACACCAATATGGTTATTTAAATTGCCTTGTGTAGCAAATACTTTGTATTTTTTTGAAAGAACAGCTAAAATCAATTCTTTGGTAGTCGTTTTTCCATTACTTCCTGTAATTCCGATAACAGGTATTTTCAATTGACTTCGATGATAAGTAGCTAAATCTTCTAAGGTTTTAAGAGCATCATCAACTAATATAATATGGTCTTCTGTAGCAAATTCTTTTTCATCTACTATTGCATAAGCAGCACCTTTTTCAAGAGCAAGTTTCGAGAATTTATTACCGTTAAAACTTTCCCCTTTCAAACAAAAGAATAGAGAATCAGGTTGAATAGTTCGGGTATCGGTAGATATTATAGGGTGCTTTTTGAAAAGCAGATAAAATTCACTAATTTTCATTCAGATTGATTTAAATTATTAATAATTAAAAACCCCACTTACAAAGTAAATGGGGTTTTTTGAAAATAGAAAGAAATTTTATTAAAAATTACCAACAGGACTTCCCACACGGGTCATTGCACATCTAAATCCAATGTCATCTGTAGATAAGTTTTCATCAAGGAATCTACGGTTACCCGGGCTGATCCAATATTGTCTGTCTTTCCAGGAACCACCTTTGTATACACGTGCTTTATCATTAATCATTGAAGTATTGGTATAATCATACATACCATTTTTACCTTCATTTTCTTCCGGCGTTGTCCAATCATCACTTTGGATCAGATTTGAAGTATAATCCCCATCCAAATAGTTTTTATTATCAGCCTGACGATAGTTTCTTCTGTCTTTACTTTCGGCAACAGTTACATCGCGCATTTTAATACGTCCTAAACTATCTTTATCTTCAAGAACACCATCCGCATCACGCATTTGGGTTTGGAAAACATTTCCTCTGAAAGGTCTGAAATCTGTGACATCTTCAAAAGATAATGGTCTGTAAACATCCATTACCCATTCTGAAACGTTACCTGCCATATTGTACAAACCATAATCGTTTGGCCAATATGAATATACTGGAGAAGTAATATCTGCGGCATCGTTTAAGTTTCCTGCAACACCCATATTATCTCCACGTCCGCGTTTGTAGTTTGCAACAAATTCTCCAAGGTTATTGGTCCTGTCATTACGGGCAATATGACCATTCCATGGATATATTCGGCGTTCAAGAACGCGTTCGTATATTGTATTTCCGATTAAGCCTAAAGCAGCAAATTCCCATTCTGCTTCGGTCGGCAGACGGTATTTAGGTAATAATATTCCATCTTCCATACGTACTTTACGAGTTCCGGAACCATTTGGATTCATATCATAAAGGTCGTTTTTAACCATGCCTTCGTATTGGCCGGCAAGGTAAGAATCTGTATTAAAGTTTTCTTCGTTAGGATCCATTTTTAAGATACCTTCACGAACTAAAATGTATTCATTTACACGGTCAGTTCGCCAATTGCAATAATCAGAAGCTTGAACCCAACTAACACCAACAACCGGATAATCACGATAAGCAGGGTGACGTAAATAGTAGTCAACATAAGGTTCGTTATAAGCTAATTTATCGCGCCAAACTAATGTATCGGGCAAACGTTTTTGAAATACTTCAGGATAATCTACACTGAAAACCCTCCTTGTCCAATACAAAAATTCACAATAGTCCAAGTTGCGAACTTCAGTTTGGTCTAAATAAAATGAAGATACCGTAACTCTTCGAGCAATATTATCCCAATCATAAAGAACATCTTGTTCTGTTCTGCCCATCATAAATGTCCCACCCTCGATAAGAACCAGACCTGGACCTGTTTCTTGTTCTTCGTAAGGAACAACTTCAAAACCACCATTTTTAGGATTATTATATTCCCAACCTGTGGTTGATGACATATCTTTCTTACATGATGTCAGAAATAACGAAGCAGTAACTGCAACCGCTAAAAAACTGAAAATTCTTTTTCCGTACATATTCTGTTTGTTTTTTGTGTTTCTTGTTATATAACTAAAAAGAGGGACAATTTATTGCTCTAACACGTTTATTAGGTGGTTTGCAATTAAATTGTAGTGCAAATGAAACTTCATGAGCACCGCCCGTAGCGTTTGTTAGCTTTGATACTGTAAGGTCGTAACTATAACCAATTTTAAACATACTAGCATGAATCCCAACCATAAAAACTACAGCATCAGAGTTTTTGAAATTTTGTCTGAACCACATTCCGCCTACAAAGGGATATCTGTTAAAATATATTCCGTAATTTATTTCCTGAGAATTTCCTTGCTGCATAAAAAGTATATTTGGAGATAAGGTCGGAATATGTTCGTTACTTCTGCGACGTACTTTTTTCACGAGATTAATCACACCGCCGGCATGAATAGTGTATCTTCGTTGCATCCTGCTTTTACTAATAAATCCTTCATCTGGTTCAGTAAGGTGATTTACAGCAAATCCAACAAAATAATTTTCACCATATCCAAGTGCACCTGCTGAAAAATCAATATTTGATTTTGTTAATTTGCTGGGCTGTAATTCATTTGTATTGAAAACGAATCCATGTCTAGGATCGATCTGGTCACCAAAAGTTAACTTTTGCCAATCTAAACTTTTTTGAAAGTAAGTTGCTTCTATGGCTGCTCTCATTGAAAATTTGCGATTAACTTCCAAACGATAGGAATACATGACGGAAATATTTGTTGTGTTTAAAATGCCTTGTCCAGCACGGTCCGTATTTAAAAGCACTCCAATTCCACCTGATATTTTTTCAATATGTTGGTCATAAGAGGCATTGTAAGTTACATAAGTTCCTGCAATGGATGGCCATTGATCACGAAAGTTTAGAATTAGTCTAGGGCAAAGAGAAGTTCCAGCAAATGCCGGGTTTAAATATAATGGATTAGCATAAAATTGAGAAAAATGCGGGTCTTGTCCATATGTGGTGCTTCCTGCCAAAAATAAAATAAATAAAACAACTGTGTATAGCTTTTTCATATTAAATATTTTTTAGTTAAAACATAATAACGAAATTTGAAACATTAATATTGGTAATTTAAAAAAATATTAATATCAATTTCTTACAATATTTCTAATAGTGTTTCGTTTTTATTTTAAATTATGACAAGCAAAAATAACATATTTTTTTGTATTAAAAGTAGAAATGATTATTTTTTTACTTTTTTACTCTAAAAATGCCATAAATGTTTCAATAAAACTTTTTTTATTTATCGAACCTGAAAATATTTATTTGGTAATTTTGTAAAATTAATAAAATTTTTAATGAAGTTTCTATATCGGTTTTTTCTAACAATTTCTTTTTTTGTTTATGTTAATATGCTCAATGCACAAGATAAGCAATTAAAAATTGATAACGTTTTTTCTATTCACTGGAATCCGGTAATGACAATTTATGTTAGTGAATTGAATAGAAGACAAGTTATTAATTTCGATGGAGGGGTTTATAATGATAATACTGATATCCCCTATTATAAAACGATTGGTAATGTTATTAAGTCTTCGCAAATACCGGATGTTGAAATTATTAACTGTAAATATGAAGAACTCCCAGAGACTGATTTAAACATTATTAAAAAGTATGAGAATATTATTACAGAGAAAATTGAATTAAAAACGAAAATCTCTTATGAATTGAAACATCCGTATTTGATGGTTGATTTTATGCCATTACGGAAGAATAGTCTTAATGGAAAAATTGAGCGTTTGGTTTCATTTGGATTAAAATATAATTACAATAAGTCTTTGGTTTTACCTGTTCAAAAAGAATCACATTCCTACGTAGCTAACTCAGTATTAAAAACTGGTGATTGGTATAAAATTAATATTTTAGAGTCAGGTATTCATATCATTACATACAATGACCTGGTTAATTTAGGAATAGATCCTGCTCAAATTGCGCCGAGAAATATACGTGTATTTGGAAATGGCAGTAAAATGTTGCCAGAAAATAATTCGACTTTCAGATATGATGATCTGGTTGAAAATAGTATTATTGTTAGCGGAGAAGCTGATGGTAAATTTGATCAGGGTGATTATATATTATTCTATGGACAAGGTCCTGAATACTGGACTAAAGATACAATAAATAAGGTCTTTACTCATCAAATAAATAAGTATACAAAAACGTCAACTTATTTTATCACTGCAAGTTTAGGTTTGGGAAAAAGAATTCAAAATGAAACCTCTCTTTCCTCACCTGTGGATTATAGTGTTACCGAGTTTAATGATTATGCTTTTCATGAAAAGGATTCACTAAATTTAATAAAATCAGGGAGGGAGTTTTATGGTGAAGTATTTGATGTAAACACTTCTTATTCGTTTGGATTTTATTTCCCCAATATTGTTGCGGGCTCTGTAATTAATCTGAATACAAATTTATTGGCACGCTCTGTTGGTTATAATTCATCATTCCAAGTTTATATAAATGGGAGTAATGTTAAAAATGTTATTATAGGTTCTACGCCTTCAAGTTATCCTGCTGTTTACGCAGTTATTGCTGACAGTCAAGTAAGTTTTCCTGCTACAAGTTCTGTGACTGTCCGTCTGGATTATAATAAAGGAGCAAACGCCTCAGCAGTGGGCTGGCTTGATTATATTGAATTGAATGCTCGTAGAAATTTAACATTTGTTTCGGGCCAAATGCCGTTTCGAGATGTGTTTTCTATCCATAAAGGTGTTTCTGAATTTGTGTTGGGCAATTCTTCTGCGAATACGACAATATGGGATGTGAGTGATTTTACGAACCCAAAACATGTTGATGGTTTATTGACCGGATCAAATCTATCTTTTCGTATTCGAACAGATTCATTGAAAGAATTTGTCGCTTTTGACGGCTCTTCTTATTATTCTATTTTGGTAGGCGGAAAGATTTCTAATCAAAACTTACACGGCCTTGCACAAAATGATATGATTATTGTTACATATCCTGATTTTGCCGGTCAGGCTTCACGGCTTGCCGATATGCATCGCACATTAGATAATTTATCAGTAGTTATAACTACACCTCAGGAAATATATAACGAATTTTCTTCAGGAAATCAGGATATAACTGCAGTTAAAGATTTTGCCAAAATGTTTTTCGACAGGGCAGGAGGAAATACTGCACTTATGCCAAAATATTTGTTATTATTTGGTGATGCTTCTTATGATTGTCAAGACCGATTAGCCGATAATACCAATTTCGCACCTATTTATGAAACCGATAATTCTATTGATCCTACATCTTCTTTTTCAACAGATGATTATGTTGGTTTTTTGGATGATGCTGATAATGGTCCTTATGGTAATTTAATGGATATCGGAGTTGGGAGAATTCCTTCTAAAACACTTGAAGATGCAGAGGCAGTTACCAATAAAATTTTAAATTATGTAGCTAAATACGACCTTAATGCTGGCGGAGCTGCATGTGCTGATTATTCAAGTTCCATCTCCAATTTGGCCGATTGGCGTAATGTTTTATGCTTTGTTGCTGATGATAATGATGGAGGTGAAAATTTCTTAGGAAATTCGGAAGATATTGCCAAATTTGTCGATTCAACATACGGTAATTATAATATTGATAAAATATACCTCGATGCGTATCCTCAGGTTTCAACTCCGGGAGGTCAGCGTTCCCAAGAATGTAACGATGCCATTAATCAACGGATGGAAAAAGGTTCCCTGATTATGAATTATATCGGGCATGGTGGTGAAATAGGCTGGGCCGTTGAATCTATTTTGGGGCTTTCTGATATTAATGGTTGGACAAATAAATACAATACCCCTTTATTTGTTACGGCTACATGTGAATTTAGTCGGTGCGATGATCCCGATCGGGTTTCAGCAGGTGAAGATGTGTTGGTAAATCCTAATGGTGGAGGGATAGCGCTCCTTACAACTACACGGTTAGCATGGTCAGGTTCTAATTCAACCTTAAATTTAGAGTTTTACAAAAATATTTTTAATAAATCATTGGGTTCGTATCCCCGCCTAGGTGATGCAGTGAAGACTTCTAAAAACTTTATGGGTTGTCCGAGTAGTATCAGTAATTTTTTATTATTGGGCGATCCGGCGCTTCGTCTCGCTTATCCACAGTATAATGTTGTTACATCCATGATAAACAGTCATCCACTGACCGGTACTTCCGATACACTTAAAGCCATGTCGAAAGTTACCGTTAAAGGCTATATTGCCGATGATCTGAATGTGAAACAAACCGGATACAATGGAACGATCATTCCTATTGTTTTTGATAAACCGATGCAGGAATCTACTTTGGGCAGTGATGGTGCACCTCAGAAATTCTCATTACAAAAAAATGTTGTGTTCAAAGGACGTGTGACAGTTAAAAACGGTGATTTTTCTTTTTCTTTTGTTGTACCTAAAGATATTGCCAGCAAATTCGGTAAAGGAAAGATAAGTTATTATTCGCAAAATGGAACAACAGATGCTAATGGAAACTACAAGAATTTTATTATCGGCGGAAGCAGCAATAACACGATAACAGATAATACAGGTCCCGATATTCGGATATTTTTGAATGATAATCATTTTGTTTCAGGAGGGATCACTAACGATCATCCTTTATTACTTACATACCTGTCGGATACTTCAGGTTTAAATACCGTGGGGAATGGTATCGGGCACGATATTTCTGCAATTATTGATAATAATACCGACAATACATTCGTGCTGAACGATTACTACGAATCTGACCTTAATACATACCAGCATGGCATCGTCAGATATCCGTTTTCAAAACTGGCATCGGGAACCCATAAACTAAAACTGAAAGCCTGGGATGTTTTTAACAATTCATCGGAAGGAGAAATTGATTTTGTTGTTGCCGAATCGGCAGAACTTGCCTTAAGCCATGTGTTGAATTATCCCAACCCATTTACAACTTATACCCAGTTTTGGTTCGAACATAATCAGCCTTGTTGCGGATTAGATGTACAAATTCAAATTTTTACCATTTCGGGTAAATTGGTGAAAACAATACAAACCACTATTGAAACCAACGGATTCCGAGCCGATCCTATTCCCTGGGATGGCAAGGACGATTATGGCGATAATATTGGCAAAGGGGTTTATATCTATTTGCTGAAAGTAAAGAACAGCTCTGGACAATTCGCCAGTAAAATAGAAAAACTGGTAATTTTGAAATAAGATTACATTTGTAACTAATTGGCGGGTTTATTTAATACATAATGGCTTGTTAGAAAAAATCAAAAAACTTCCCTACTTTAATGATCTTTTAAAGGTTTTATTGACCTTGTTATTATGTTTACCCTTGCTTTTTATCAATATCCGAAACGATATTGATTGGGGCGATGATAATTCACATTATCTGCTTCAGGCAAAATATATTTCTGAAGGTACTCCTCAGGCTAACACGCAATACATTTATAACAGCAATTGTCCGGTCCTTGGCCCGGCTGCCTATCCTGTGGGTTTTCCGTTGATGTTGTCTGTTGTATATTTTTTTAAAGGGTTGAATTTGCATGCTTTCAGTTTAGTTCTGACCATGGCATTGATAGCATTGTGTTTTATGATGGTTCTTTTTTACAGAAAAACACATCACTTTATAACTTCGGTTTTTTTGGTACTGATAATTGCCTACAATCCCTGGACGTTGAACTTTAAATCGGAGATCATGTCCGAAATTCCTTTCACAGTAATTCTTTTATTTACACTTCTGTTGTACAGAAAATTTAAAAATATCTATTCCTTTATTTTCGTCGGATTGTTGTGCGGATATCTGATCTCGATACGAACCATCGGAGTGGTATTGCCTCTGGGGATATTGGCCGAAACAACAAGGAATTCTATTATAGCCATAAAAAGGAAAGAAACAACTTATGGAGAAACAGCCAAAAAGGTTCTGATTAATATAGGTATGATTTTTTCTTCATGTTTTGGACTTTACTTTTTGCTGAATTATGTGGTGTTTAAAATACCTTCCGACCCGGCAAGCGGATATCTATCCATATTCAGCCTGCAAAACCTGGATGCCATTTTTTTAAAGAATCTGGCGAATTATACCGAAACTTTAAAATACTTCTTCAATCCACATAACAACAAGTGGATATTTTTACCCCTTATCACAAAATCATTTGTGTTCACGATGATATTGCTGGGCTTTATTAAGAAAATGTTCAGAAATGCCGGGGTGAGCGATTTCTTTGTGGTTATGTATATGCTGGTTTTGCTGGTTTATCCGTATAATAATTCGGGCTTCAGGTTTTTGTTTCCCTTGTTGCCTTTTTTTATGAGCTATGCGGTGATAGGACTGAAATCCATTCATCTTGGTTTCACTCTAAAAACACCTGCAAAAGCAATTTTGCTGGGTTCGCTGGTGTTGGTGCAATATATATATGGTATAAACGAAATAAAAAGATCCGAGTCTGTTATCCAGGAAGGCCCCTGCGTTGCAGATTCGTGGGCTGTGTTCGATTATATCAAAAACCAAACACCCCCCGATGCAGTTATAGCTTTTGTAAAACCAAGGGCTTTGGTTTTGTTCACCAACCGTAAATGCATCACCAACAATTCCGACCAAACAGAAACAGCAACTTTCATTCGAAAGTTTGACGAAGTCGGTGTGACTTATTATTTGCTCTATTGCCAAAAACCCGACGAACCTTCGGGCGGACTGCTAAGCGAAATGATAAATCTGCCACTTCAGAAATATATAGATGCATCACCTGGCGAAATTTCGTTATGCTGGAGCAACCAGCGTTTCAAGCTTTACAAAAAAACCGGATCGAAGTAATTTGAGTTAAGGCAATAAAATTTCATAAAAAATTGCTAACACTAAAAAAATATCATATTTTTGTAAAAAACAATTTAGTATGAGGTCATTAAAATTATGTTTAATCTTATTGCTGAGCATAGAGCTGCATGCAAAAAGTCAGGTGCCCGAAGTAACGGTAAATTCAGGTGATCTGTCGTTCCTGAAAGGACAAACTACCTTAAATGTTCAATTTGTTTACGATGGTATGCTGGTGAGCCAGTTTTCGGAGCCTATCTTTCTCAAACAAAAAAAATCGGAATACAGAAAAACTGCCGATTACGAAAAGTTTATGAGCGATTGGGAAGCCGATCGCGCGGGGAAATACGAACCCAAGTTCCTCAAACAATTAAATCTCACGCTTTTTAGAGCCGATATTAAAGCCGATATGGGGCTTGGTGATGCGAAATATATTATGATCGTGAAAACTGCGAAAACTGAACCCGGGTTTTATCATGGTTCGAGTGGAATGAAGCGTGATACGTATATTAATCTTGTGGTGAATTTTGTTGAAACTGCCGATACCAATCATGTTTTGTGCACTGTCAAGGCTAATTACATTGTTGGCGAAACCGATAATTTGGCCGAAATGAAAGAAACCAATACAAGGATAACATATGCTTATGGCGCTGCTGCCGATAAGATCAGCAAGATCATTTATAAAGAATGCACCAAAAAAGAAAAAGTGGTGAAAGAGGTGAAACCCGAAATCAAAAATGATGATAAGTCTGTGAAAGATAAGGAGGATAAACCTGTGAAAGATAAAAAGGAGAAGGAAAAGAAAAAAAAGAAAGATAAAGACGACGACGAGTAACACAATAAATCAAAATTATATTAACCAAAACCAATGATTATGAAAACACGTAAATTCATGGTATTGTTCATCGCCTTGATGTGCAGTGCAACCTTAAGTATGGCTCAACCCGGCTTTGGCGGTTCGGGTTCGGCTAAATTCATCAACGGAGATGTTAAGTTTTTGAAAGGTCAAACATCACTGAATGTGAAATTCGATTACGACAACATGTTGGTTGGTAATTTATCTGAAGAAGCCTATATTACTCAGGAAACTCAAAAGCAAAATAAAATGAAATCGGGTTCGGGCGACAGCTGGGCCACGAAATGGAAAGCCGACAAAGCTTCGCGTTTCGAACCGCAATTTATGGAATGGTTCAACAAATCGATCAAAAAACTGGGCATAGTGGCCACTTCGGTTACAGGCGATGCCACCACAAAATATTCCATGATCGTTAAGGTTATTAAAACCGAACCGGGTGTTTATATTGGTGTTTCGGCTTTCGGGCACGATGCCGGACAGGAAACCTATATTACCATTATGGTAAGTTTTGTTGAAACGACAACCCCTGCTACCGATCTGGCAACTATTTCGGTTCCGAAAAGCGTTGGAACCGCCACTTCGTTTGCCAACTACGATACTGGCCTGCGCATAACCGATGCTTATGTGATTGCCGGAAAAACTCTGGGCAGTTTTATTGCAAAAAATTGCAAATAGATATTTTATTTTTTTTTGCAGGAGGGGACACGATTTTTCGTGTCCTTTTTTTTTCACAATAAAAAAGGGCGTATGGAATAAGCCCCTTGAAGAGTTATAGAATAATTAATTTAGGATGAGGGGGTATTGTTGTCGGGGGCGGTGGAGGGAATCGAGACGGAGTTTGTCATGTACTTTCATAAGAATATGATTTAATTAGTAGATATTATGAGTTTTGAATAATTACCTTGAACTAAAAACTCAATCAGATGAAGAAAAAAACGTAACGCATGCAGATTTACTCGTGACACTTGCTGATTTATTCGAAACACTTGCAGATTTACTCGAAACACTTGCAGATATACTCGTAACGCAGTCAGATTTATTCGTAACGCAGACAGATTTACTCGTAACGCAGTCAGATTTATTCGAAACACTTGCAAATTTATTCGTGACACAGTCAAAATATGAGTTAGTACTTTGAAAAGATGAGTACTATATGGTAGTATAAAGTAGATTGTGTAAACAGGTTTAAAGGAGAGTTTGCTTGTGCTAAAGTGGAGCGTAGCGGAACGAAGCACAAGCAAACTCTGGGATTTTTTATTTACTTTTAAACCAAATACTAATATGGAAAACAAAA
>CAIWKO010000005.1 GCA_903913285.1 uncultured Bacteroidales bacterium
ATTAACCACAAAATGGAAAATGGATTATAACTATAAAAGGCCTCATATGGCTTTAAATAACAAAACGCCGATGGAATATTGCAATGAAAATTTAAATAAAAACTCTAATTTTGAATGGTCATAAAAAAGGGGAAGCTTACACGACGACATTTTAGCGCCTATTATTCATTATTTTATGAACTTGGGTAGGTGAAATATTCGAGATCCTTTCTTCTGATTTCTTTTTCACCAACGCGATAAATTTTTAAAAAATTCGTAAGTTTGACAAAAAATTCAGTGCTAATAATTCAAAACACACTTGTTTCAGAAGATCTTGCTCAAATAAAATTTGCCTGCAATTGCAATTTATGTCTGGGGCAGTGTTGTGTGGAAGGTGATGCAGGTGCGCCCCTGAATGATGATGAAATTACGCAAATTACTGCCCATATCGAGCATATAAAGCCTTTTATGAGCAAACAGGGTATTGATGCCATAAACGTTCAAGGTATATTCGCTTATGATGTAGAAGGTATAAAAGGAACCCCATTGATTGATGGCCGAGAATGTGCTTTTGTGGTTTATAAAAAAGGAATTACTTTTTGCAGTATAGAACTGGCATTTAACAATAAAAAAGTTAAGCTTCAAAAACCTGCATCCTGTCATTTATATCCGGTGCGTATAACCGACTATTCCGATTTTGTTGCCATTAACTATCACAAATGGAGTATCTGTAAAACAGCATTGAAAAATGGTATTGAAAGCAACATTTATCTTTATCAGTATTTAAAAATTCCTTTGATCAATAAATTTGGAGAAGAATGGTACAATGAGTTGGTGATGTTGGCAGATCACCTTCACCAAAAAGATCAATAATCCAGTTTTGCAATTATTTTCGATCTGATATCTTCAAACTCAGCCGTGGATAATTTCAACTTAGGTTTTTTAAAATCAATATCGTATATCCCGTTTATGGGGATCAGGTGAATATGTGCATGAGGCACTTCCAGTCCAATTACAGCAATTCCGATCTTTTTGCATTTTACAACTTGTTCCAGTGCTTTGGCAATATCTTTTGCAAACCCAAACAGTTCTTTGTATACAGTTTCCTCCAAATCAAAAATATTATCCGTTTCCATCTTAGGAACCACAAGTGTATGCCCCAGCGAAAGCGGATTGATATCTAAAAATGCAAAACAATGTTTATTTTCTGCTATTTTATAACAAGGAATATCCCCTGAAATTATCTTCGAAAAAATAGATGCCATAATGATTGGTTTAGCGTGTAATACTAATAATTTCAAACTCAACTGAGCCAGCCGGCACTTTAATTATAGCAGTATCGCCCACTTTTTTACCCAGCAGACCTTGTGCAATTGGGGAACTCACCGAAATTTTACCCGATTTAAGATCGGCTTCATTTTCAGGGACCAGAGTATAGGTCATTTTGGTGTTGGTTTTAGTGTTTCTGATCTCCACGATAGAGAGTATCAAAACTTTTGAATTATCCATCTTTGATTCGTCGATAATTTTAGCGCTGTTTATCAATTCCTGAAGTTTCGATATCTTAAGTTCCAACATACCCTGAGCATCTTTGGCGGCATCATATTCGGCGTTTTCTGATAAATCTCCCTTATCTCTGGCTTCAGCAATTTGTTGAGATATTTTTTTTCTCTCATCAATCATCAGATGATCCAATTCTTTTTTTAGCCTGTTCAGGCCTTCTAAAGTATAGTACTTCGACATGATAAAGTAATTAAGTTATAAAAACAGAAAAGAATCCCGGTTGTTCGGGATTCTTTTCAAAATGGAAAAAGAAACCAGATTATAAATTGATCCGGGCTCCGAATGAATGGGTTCCCTGAAAAGGATTCGTTGCTCTATATGAATAATCGATGCCTATTGTTGAACCTTTTTTCTTATTAATCGGTACCTGAACGGTAACACCTGCGCTTGGGCCTGTTAAAACGTTAGTCCTGTCAGCTTTATTAAAAGTTCCTTTTTCAAAAGCATATCCGCCTCTCAAATAAAGATAATTCATCATTTTATATTCCAGTCCCAGCATGTATTGGTCTTTACCGAACGAATTAGAAATAAAAGCGCCGGCAACTGTAATTCTATGTTGTTCAGAAATAATAATATCATAAGCAACCCCAATATTTAAAGTAGTTGGAAGTTCAAATTCAGCGGAACGTTGTTCGATAGTATATTCATTCGTGCTTTGATCTAAAGTTGTTCTGTATGCCAAACCATCACCTTTGAATTTCATACGTGGTCCGACATTTTTCAATGCAATGCCAAACATGATATTTTCTTTCTCCCCTGTAATATATTGTATACCTGCATCAATTGCGATACCTTGAGCGGAGAGATTTGAAATTTTCTGAGTGATAATTTTAAGATTAATACCACCATAAATACTATTTGAAAACATTTTGGAGTATGAAATATTGATATTCATCAGTGAAGGAGTGAACGTTCCTGAACCACCTTCAGGCAGATCAACCGTAGTAATATCGATATTACCAAACCCCATTGACATAACACCAATTCCTATCACACCTGTTTGACCAACTTTTTGAGAAACACCAAAAGTGTTGATACTAACACCTGAGCCCTGCAACCATAGGGTGTGGGCAAAAACTAATTCAGTTCGAGGTGTAAAGGCCATACCTGCAATGTTCGTATACATCGCCTCAATTCCTCTGGAGCAAGCAATACCAACGCCACCCCATCCAGAACTTCTGGCCCAGGGATTTATTAAGAGTTCTTGTGAACCACATTCTCCAACGCGGTCTTCGTTACCAGCTTTTAAATTATTGACAGGAAGTATCAATAACCCAAGAATGGTAATTGCCAAAAATATTCTAAAAGTCTTATTCATAATTGTACTTTTTATTATTTACAGTTTAATAAATTAGAATGCATTTAAGTCAACAGGACGTAAAGATCCAAACCATTTCACTACCTTTTCGCCAACTCCGTCAACTTTAACATAGATGAGGTACATACCTCCTGCTATTGGGATACCGGAGTAATTTTTTAAATCCCAGTCAACATAAGTAAGAGCATCATCCTTAGAATACTGACGAACTAATGAACCACCTACTGTGTAAATTGATATAGTGCATTTTTGTGGCAAATTTGTAACTCTTACGCGATTATCAGTTTGATTTACTTCGTATCCTGAATAAGCATAATAGGGGTTAGGAACAACATTAATCAAATTTAGCGCCCCTTTAGCTGCAGTTGCATTATTTTTACCTGTTGCAATATTTTCTGTATTGAAAGAATACATTGGATAATTATTGTTTTCAGGAATTGCAGCGCTATTGCCGGCAGTTGAATAATAGCGTTGATAAGGTCTGGTAACACGAATGCGTATTTTAACTTCGCAAGGCATATTAGAAGGATCGGTGAAATTATATTTTGCATCGGAAATTATCGGACAACCTACCCACATAACATCTTTATAAACGTAACGTTTAAAAGCAAGATGGTTCGGATTGTTTGAAGGATAAAGCATGCTTTTTATCCAAGCACCGCCATCATATGCAGGACAATCAGTAGTTACACCATAAGTTGAATTAAAGGCATCTCCATTGTGTGCCATAATATATGTCCAATGTTTACCACCAAATAATACCTGACCTAAAGGAGAAACAAGATTATTAGTTGGATTCCAAATCATGTCGCGACCATTTTCGCCCTGCAACCATGAATCTTCACCAAACATCATATTCAAACGTTCTCCTGTTTCGACATTGATAGCATAACCCGGAAACCACCCCATACCTTGACCTGCATCAGAAGTCCCTTTTCTCATATCAAATTTCTTAACAGTGTCTTCTGTTAATGAAATATTGGCTACTTCACATTCTTCAATAACCGGACATTTTGTCCATTTTGATCTGTCGGGAGTTAAATAAAGATCAATGCTGTATATATTTGCTAATTTAGACCAAATTTTGGCAATAGGGTCATCCCATTGAGGGCCATTTTCATATTTTGAAGCCATTCTGTATGGAGCCCATGTACCAAAAAGAAGCTTTTCATAATTTTCATTAGGATCAAGAGCAGTTCCTGATACTACTTCTCCACTATAAAATAAATCATAATCATCTAATGTTGGATCAGTTTTGTCAGCTGTAGTCCCAGAACGAATCCAGTTAAATGGGGCATAAGAATCAATATCGGTTACACCGGATAACCATTTTTTTGAACTGTCGGCATACAGAATAGTTGCCTCAAGTAAACCATTGTTTATACCTGTAAGGTCTCCGGGATATTTTGTTTGAGCTATTGTAAAAGATAGTCCGATTTCAGGTATTATTTGTTCATTTCCTACAGTAATTGTTTTTTCTGATGTCCAAGTTTGTAATGTGGCAGTATTTGTTAATATCCAATTACTTGAATCAATTTTTCCACTGGCAGGAGGAATAAATTTCAGCGTAAAATTTCCAGAAGCAACATTTAAAGGATCAACAACTTTAATATTTAAAGGTCCTTTATTGAAATCGTAAGTTGGATTTGCAGTAAAATAGGGTGGTCCTGACATAATTTTATCAGTAGTTTCAGTTGTAAAATCTAAAATCAAACCACCGTTTCCATTACCTTCAATACGCGTAATTTGAGGCATTACTCCATACTCTGAGTTAACAATAGTACCCCCAGCTTCAGGAGAAGGTATATGAGGCATTGCAGAAACAACACTTATTCCTCCAGAAGCAGCTTTACGTCCCGCCTTATAAGGAAGTTTTTGACCATCGTAATAGATTGGATCGTCCTGAATATATTTTTTGAAATTATTGTAAGCATAAGCAATTGCAATAAAATAGTATTGTTTGTGATTTACTAGTTTATTATCACCTGTCGCAAATTTATCTTCAAGAATACGAAATGAGTGAACGATGCCATTATCTGTACCGTCAACTTCAAGGGTAGGAACATTACCAAGTAATTCTGTAGAATAGTTATAATTGATAATTTTAGATACCCCATTTTTAATATCGCATTGAGCAACCAAACGTGCTTTATCAGAATTTTGCAGATCGGTAACTGATACTGAAGCATCTTTTACCTGAAATATTTGATAACCTTCAAAGCGATATGCTGAGTCACCACTTATAATAGTTTTATCAACTTCAAAGTAGTTTTCGTTGGTTTCAGGCATTCCAGGATATTTATGATAATTATTGGAAATATCTTTTCTGTTCGAAATGTAAAGAATCAATTCTTTATCAAGCTCCTGAATTGTTAAATCAGGTGCATCGGGACCATCTAAAACTTTAAAGCAATTGTCAAAAAGTGCCTGGCATTTATCATCAACTGTACGAAGTAATTCAACAGAAGCCCATGGACCGCCAGTAGTGGCTCTTGCCCAGGGAACACCAACAGTAATATAGTTAACGGATCCAGCCTCCAAGGTAAAAGGTCCGGCAGATTCCATAAAACGACGGTCATAAGGTTGGTTTCCTGCTTGTTGTTCGGTCCAATATGGAGGATGAGATACCGGAACACCAGCTGTTCCCCAGTCGCATGGGTCAGTATTATCCGGGAACATAAAATCGCAAGCAGGGCCTGTACCACCGGCACTTGGGTGACCATTGCCCCAATAACGCATACGTTCACCATCTTTCCAGATACCTCTTAAAAAATTGTAATATTCAGGAGCTATATCGGGGTCTGTGCAAGCTGCTATCCCACCTGTATTATTGTGATATACAAATCGACGCATTCCAAAACGTTCGTCATCTACAATTCCATTTCCGAAGTTAACACCATTTATAGCTTCATTACAATTTACTAACGGATTATTGATATCATATTTAGGATTATCTGTAAGATCTGGATCCATATACGGACCTTGGAAAAAGTCAACACCTACTGCTGGAGGCTGAGCTCCATAAGCAAAGGGTTGTCCGCTACCATCGGGATCAATACCATTATAGCAATATCCTAATCCTCTTAAAACATCGCAGCCAACATAATCATCATAGGCGTAGCCTATATCCGTATCAACCCATTGGCTAAAATAAGTTTGAGTTAGACGGTAGGTAGAGCGGTTAATAATTTCGTAAGAATAAAAAGTCATGTTATTGATATCATCATTGGTAGAAAAAGCAAAAGCCTGAGCCCGGATTTCCATACCAACAGCTTCTCCTTTTGTTTCGGTATGAATATTGCCTTTATCGTTAAATACCCACCATAGAGTTTTATCACCTTTTAATACCTGATCAGCTAATATACCATTTCCTTCCATTGTTTTGGGCTGAGGAGTTCCCGGAGGATAATTAGATGGACAGAGAGCATTATCAAAGTCATAATAAGGGTAATCACCCTTTTTATAATCGTAAATACCATCGCCATCATAATCAAAGAATGGTGCCAAATAAAGTTCATGATTTGCAGTTTGATCCATAGCAGGATATTCGGAAATGCTACGAGGTACTTCATATCCACTTGGTATTGATCCCCCATTTGAAATAAAAGCAGCTTTAAAACTTTCAACGTCAGAGCGAGTAATAACAAAAAATTTGTCATACGCTTCACAAGTAGTAGCATCAGTAGATGCAGTTCCTTCGTTAGTAATGGGTCCCGTCCAATAATCATTGCCATTTCCACGGTAGCGTTGAGCTGCAAGTTTAAGCTGACCATTAACATCCAACCCTCCAATCCATAGAGCAGCTGAGAACATAGAAGTTTTAGTAGTATTTGCTGGTATAAAATATTTGGCATTGCCTTGCAAATCCCACCACATATCACCACCAGTATTTATACGAGCCCTGACATTGTTAATATCAAGATCGGTTGAAGCAGAAGCAGGCAAACAGCCTTCTGCCACTGATTTGTTTTGGGTTGTGTTTTTATGAGATTTTAATACAGGCCATTGTTCTGCATAATTGGATTTAGAGAAACCTACCAGAACTGCTGTAAATAATAGATAACGAATGATATTTTTCATAGTTGTGATTTTATAAATTTTTTTACTCATAGACTTAATTAAAACCCAAAAGAAATACCTAAACGAATTCTTCGTGGTAAACTATAATTACTGGGGTTATTAACACTAATTGCATATTGATCTCTGTAAGCAGCTTCACTAGTTTGAGCTTCAATTTGAGCCTGAAATTGGCTTGCAGACAAATAACCATCATCATTTGGATTACCAGTAGCTCTGTATACTGAAAGTATGTTTTTAGTATTTAATACATTTAAAACTTCGAGATAAATATTCATATCGAAAGCTTTAGCACCTTTATGTCCTTTTTTGCCTGTTTTAATTTCGATATCCTTATCTAAACGAGCATCAATACGAAATTGCCAAGGCATTCTGGACCCATTGATCTGTCCGTCGAGCTGGTAAGTTCCGGTTCCTACCTGAGTACCAACAATAGTCGCTGATTTACTATAAGGAATACCTGATCCACCATTAAATGAAATATTAAGACCAGTATTTTTAAGCAATTGAACAGTTTTTACTTTATCGGTTCCTTTAATTTTTCTTGTAATTTTAGGACCGTTGTATTCTTTTCCTTCGCTATAACGATAATCCAAACTAGCAGTAAAAGCATGTCTTCTGTCGAAATCAAGTGGTGTGATTGTACGAAGATTCGGTTGTCCGGTTTGAACAAGATTTAATCCAGATTCTGAATTTGATCCTGTACCTGAAGCAAATTGCAGCGTATAACTGGCCATTAACCGAACATTACCTGTTCTTCTTAAATCGTAAGATAAAGTCAAACCTTCAACCGTACCGAAGTCAATATTGTTATAAGAAATATAGGAAACAGGATAAGCTCCCGAATACCTATAAGCCTCGATCATGTTTCTTTGTTCACGATAGTAGGCGGAAATTTTTAAGGATGATGATTTACTAAGAATTTGCTGGAACCCCAACTCATAATCAATTGTTTTTTCTGATTTAAGGTTAGGATTATTGATTGCATTTAGACCTTGAGTATAAATAAAGAAGTATTGAGTGGGATCCATAATGTTTCCAGAACTAGGTCTTTGAGTTAGCACATCATAATGTGCAAAAAACAAAGCCTGATCAGAAATTGGAAAAGAAAAAGAAATTCTTGGCATTAAATTTATTTGAGGTTTGTAATCGGTAAAAGCGCTAGAATTAACCTGTACCTGAGAAGGATCAACCAAATATGGGGCAATACCTGAAGAAGTTTCGATTGCAGAAGGGTCGCTTATTTCGGTACCCTGAGCATTATACCAAGTGCTACCATTGCGATATCCTTTAATTGCTGTTGGATTTTTAACATCGTCTACATAAACAACATAATCTGAACCCATATTTGAAGGATGCAATACGGAACTTCCATTAAGTGCCGAAACTTCTTTAACAGTTTTTGCTTCATAAAGTAAATAGGGATCTTTTAACACTTTTTGGTTAGCATCATAACGATCTAATCGTAAACCGACATTAAAAATAAGATCGTTAAAAGCGAATTTGTCCTGAATATAGCCTGCTATATAAATGGGTTCAAAAGCAGCTTTTAAACGTGTATATCTTCCAGAAGCATCTGTTGCGGTAAAGAAATCATCAAAACTTGGTCTACTTTTAAGTTTCTTTCCTGTATGATCATATCCATAATAACTAACAACAGATTGTCCACTGTTAAGTAATTCATCAGCACTAAACATATCAACTTTAAACGTAGTAGGATCGTAGCTATAAACATCAATCCAATCTGTCCCATTCGTTGCTAACCCAAGTTTTTCGCGTAAATTATAATCAACCAAGGCTTGTTCAGTTTCTGAATATTTTCTGTCGTACCAAATCGTATCCTGAAAAACACCGTAGGCATCATAAACCAAATGCGGATTTAAAAGATCAAGTTGTTTGATGTGTTTATTAACTTGTTGACGAAGAATAGACCATAATTCTACAGGGCTATATGCTATTGAACGATCTTGACGTTGTTCGTAAGAAAACCCTAATTGAATAGCATGGTTCCCGATATCAGCGGAAGCTGTAGCAGAAATACCAAGTTGTGTTGTTTCATAATGTGAATAAGAATCATAAGGCATTCCAACATTACTCCAAAGTCCATAAATAGTATTTTGACTAAGAAATTCACCGTTTATTAAGCCACCACCAAGTAAAATTTGATCTAAGTTTCTGTAATGTCCTTCAGGAGTATTATATAAATCATAGTAAGATTGAGTGTAATTTGCAAGGATAGCATTGATATCTGTTTTTTCGAAAGTAACTAAAGTATCAGCAAAACCATTGTGTAGATATGCATTAATACCTGTAGTTTGATCATTTCCTTTTTCGTATGATTTGGCTGTATATGTTTTGAATTTTCCAATATAACCATATTTAAACAAATCGTCTTTAAATTCAGCATCTTCAACAGTGTGAGTATATTTTGAATAGTCTCCCTGTATTGAATAATAAATATTTTTTACAGTAGCTTTACTATCGCCAGCAGTTGGAAAACGTTGAGTGAAACGTCCATAAACACGCCACGTACTAGATTTATCATTAGGATCTTTCTGCCAATTTAAAAGAGAAAAACTTTTAATATAATCATGCCCCCAATTAGTATTCCAGGATCCACCAAAAGTCAGATTAGTGCTATTGGATGTACGAACGTCAATTTTACCATTTAAATTGAGATCATTATTTTGTGAATTTAATTTTGAAGTAATATTTTGTAAATCGGAGTTTAGCAAAAATTCGCCAGCTTTATAAGTCCCGGAACCTTTTCCGGTTGGAACAAGAGGCGTTTGTTGTATCGTAGAGACTATATCATCTTTAGCTTTCCAACTTCCAATATAAAATGGATTAGGATCTTTTTGATAAGTATAATCTGCAGCAATAAAATATCCTAATAATGCTGTAGGTTGTGTAGAATCCCTTCCTTTAATCAGCGGTCCTTGAATGTTCATAGCTACTAAATTATAGCCAAACTTATCTAAATACTGAGAAGTAGCTCCTTCAAAACCAAATCCAAATTCTCGTGAAGCACCCTTTGTTGAAATTGAAAGTATACCACCTGTTGCATCCCCATATTGTGCTGGTGTTCCACCTGTCAAAACAGTAACCTGTTCGATAGCTGCCTTTGGAACAGCAGTAGCACCTCTAACTTTAACGCCGTCCACATAGGTAACTGTGCCTTCACCTCGAGCACCACGAATACTACCCATCTGTCCATCCTGAGAGAATACTCCTCCAACCTGAATAGCAACAGATTCTGCTGAACGACCAGGCATTTTAGAAATTTCTTCTGATGTCATTGTTCCACCAGAAGTAGTTTGATCTTTACTAATCAATGGAACTTTATAATCAACAACTTCAAAAGTTGCAATATTAATAGTAGTTGACTCCATCTGAATATCTTGAAAGGTGATTTGATTAGCAATAATCACCAAGTTCGCAACCATAATTGGTTTATAACCAACATAAGATGCTTTAACATCGTATTTTCCAGGAGGAATTGGTTTGATAGTATAATTTCCGTCAAAATCAGAAGTTGTACCTCCAGATTGCTTGCCGCCCTGTTCAATGATTATATTGGCAAAAGGAACAGGTTCATTGGTTCCTTTATCTGTAATCTTTCCTTTTAAAGATCCAGACTGCGAAAATGCCATCAAATTTGCTGTTAGTATCACAGCCGCTGAAATAAGTAACTTTCGAAGCATATGTGTTTTTTTATGTATTAATGTATTAATAAAACTTAAAATTTGTTCTTATAAAAAGGTCGGTAAAGGTATAAATATTTGAAACAACTAACCAAATATTTTTTCGTTAAAAAGTTTTATTTTATAAAACTTTGAAATTGAAGGATGTATTTATTTAGCCATATTGAAATTTTAGTTTAACATTAATTAATAATCTCGAAACAAAAAAACGCAATTAAAATTCGCATCAAATTTAATATACAAATTAAAAAAAAACAAGAACAAAAAAGTTAACGGTAGGATAAAAAAAGTTAACGGTAAAATTTGAGGGAAAATGACCTTTTTTTTGTTCTATAAATTATTGATGACCAAAATAACATTTTCCCTTTTTCTTCGTGAAACTGGAATTTTCGAATCATCATTCATAATAATATAACCACTATCATCTCTAAGATAACCCTTAATGAATCTGATATTTATAAGATGTGATTTATGCGGTCGTAAGAATATTTTATCTCCTAAGAGTGTCTCATATTCTTTTAATGTTTTAGATATGATTAATTGGGTTCCATCTAATAAGTAAAAACGAGTATAATAACCATCTGATTCACAACGAACAATATCTTCAATATCAACAACATTAATTTTATCAGAGGTAGATAATACAATTTTTTTGGGTTCGGTTTTTGTTTTAATGTTTTCGAGAAGTACCTCAATGCTCCCGCTCATGGTCCCTGAGGTTTTTTTTTTCTCAGCTTTTTGAATAGCATTAATCAAATCAGAAGGTACAACAGGTTTTAACAAGTAATCCAAAGCACTATATTTTATAGCTTTTATTGCATACTGATCATAAGCCGTTGTAAAAATAATTTCAAAATTGGTTTCTTTTAGATCTTCAAGTAATTGGAAGCCACTTCCATCAGGCATTTGAATATCTAAGAAAACAATATCTGCGTTTTGATTACGAATAGCTTCTAATCCACTTTTATATCCATTAGCTTGATCAATAACTTCTACATTAGCACAATACCTTGAAATTAAACCCATCAGTGCATCTCTGGAAGTTTTCTCATCATCAATAATGATTGCTTTGAGCATATTTTTAGTTTTTATAATGGCAAAAATAAACAATTATCTGAACGATTATTCAACTTTCTTATTATTGATACCCGAAAAGAATGAAGCAATAATCAGTTCTCTTTAAAAATTATTATTATTTCAACTTTTGTTCCATTTGCCACATTATTAATATCTTTTAAATCAGTTATTGTAACATTCACCATGTCTTTATCTCGTTCGTTTAGAAGTTCTAGTCTTTTTTGGGTGATAAGCATTCCCCGAGATTTGTGTTTTAGGTCGGAATGAGCCTTTATTTCAATTGCTTTTTCTCTACCAATACCATCATCTTCAACAGTACATAACAAGTATTTTTCATCAAGTAATTTAAGAGAAATTTTTATGAAACCATTTTCAACCTTATTCAAAATTCCATGAATAATAGCGTTTTCAATATAAGGTTGAATGATCGTTGGAGGGATTTCAATAAATTCAGTATCAATGTTTGAATCAATATCAAATTCGTAATTGAACTTATTATCAAAACGTAATTGCTCAATATCAAGGTATATACTCATAGATTTTATTTCATCGCTCACAGGAACAAAAGATTGTTGAGAATGGGAAAGAATAAACCGCATTAATTGCGAAAATTTCGCCAAATAATGTATTGCCTTATCTGTATCATTTGCAATTACAAAACTTTGGATTGAATTTAAGGAATTAAAGATAAAATGAGGATTCATTTGGAGTCTTAATGCAGTTTGTTCGAGACTAAACATTTGCTTTTCAATTTCAAGCATTCGTTTTTCATCTTCATGTTTTAATCTAATAGTTCTTAAACGATTATAGATAATGTAGCTTCCAATAAATGCAATAAAAAATACGGATCCTATTCTAAACCACCAGGTACGCCACCATGGAGGTGAGATAATTATTGTGATTGATATTCCTGCATCATTCCATATACCATCACTATTCGATCCTTTGATCTTAAATGTATAGGTTCCCGGAGGTACACGAGTATAACCTGCAAATCTTTTATAAGCATCGCAATAATTCCAATTATTGTCAAAGTTTTCTAATTTGAAGGCATATTTATTTTTTTGGGGATTGGAAAAGTCCAGAGCTGCGAATTCAAATGAAAAGAAGTTATCATCGTATGATAATAATATAGAATCACCGTTAGATATTTCAATCGGTTCAGGTTTGTCAAATATTTTAAATCCTGAAATAATAATAGGAGGAACAAAATTATTATCAGCGATTTTTGCTGGATAAAATGAATTGAATCCATTCATACCACCAAAAAACATTTCATCATTTTGTAAGTTGTGATATGCAGCATTTAAATTAAATTCGTTACTTTGAATGCCATCTTTCACATCATAATTTACAAAGGTTTCATTGGTTTTATTGAAACAGGTTAGTCCATAATTGGTTGTTATCCATAAACAGTTGAGTTTATCTTCAAAAACATTATAAGTTACATTGTTTGGGAGCCCATTTTCTTCTAAAAAGTACTTAATTTCCCCTGTATGGCGGTTGAATTTATTTATTCCACCTCCGCAAGTTGTAATCCACAATATCCCATCTTTGTCTTCGAACATTGAAAAAATTTTATCTGAACTAAGGGTATTGTATTTTCTGTCGTTCCTTTTATAGCAATAAAATTCTCCAGTTTTCGGATTGAAGCAGTTTAACCCTCCAAGTGTACACAACCATATGATTCTTTCTTTATCTTCATACATGTAATACACACCATTATTTGAGATTGAATTTTTGTCCAAAGGATTATTTAAATAACGTTTAAAGGAATTGTTTTCAGGCATATATAAGTTTAATCCCTTATCAGTCCCAATCCAAATATTTTTCAAATGGTCTTCAAGAACAAAATTTATTCGGTTGAAACTTAAACTTTGTGGATTAGATAAATCATTAGAATAATTGATAAAAGTCTTGGAGGTAGGATCGTACTTACAAATTCCTGCATCAAAAGTGCCAATCCAATAAAATCCTTTGCTGTCTTGAAATACAAGCCGAGTTAAATTGCTAGGAATAGAGTTGCTATTATTTGGGTTATGTTTTAAAAAAGAAAATTTTCGGGATGTTGTGTCATAGATATTTATTCCGTTATCAGTAGCAATCCACAATTTCCCTTTATTATCCTGAAAGATAGACCATACATTATTATTATTTAAACTATTTTCATCATTTGATAAATGTTGAAAGTGGTTAAAACGGTTTGAGTATTTATCAATCTTACTAACTCCTTTCCATGCAGTAGCTACCCAAATAATTCCTGATTTATCCTGATAAATGGATTTAATATAATCGTTGCTTAAACTTCTGCTATTATATATATCACTGAAAAAATGAATAAAATTATTATTTTTTTTGTCAAATTTGTTCAAACCTCCACCATAAGTTCCAACCCAAAAATTACTTTCGTTATCTTTCATTATGCACGTAGTATTATTACTACTAAGGGAAAATTTGTCATTTTCATTATGGTAATAATGAATAAATTTTTTTGTAGAAAAATTGTAAACATCCAATCCTCCATTTGTACATATCCAAAGGTTTCCTTGTTTGTCATATAGTATATCCAAAACCAAATCATTACTAATTGTATTAGAATTGCTAGAATTATAATACCAATGTGAAAAAACTCTTGCTTTTGTATTAAAATAATTCAATCCTTCATTTGTTCCAAACCAAATATTACCAGCAGCATCAGGCAAAATACAATTGATATTATTGTTACTTGGACTGTTGGCATTATTTGGATTTAATCTGAAATGATAAAAATATCCTGTACGTTTATCAAGTTTATTTAACCCATTGTTGGTCCCTATCCATAATATATTTTCATTTTCTTCTACAATACATAAAATAGTATCACTACTTATACTAAAGGGATTGTTTGGGTCTTTTTTATACTGGGTGAATTTTTGATCTTTACGATTATAACTATTAAGTCCTGTTTCA
This sequence comes from uncultured Bacteroidales bacterium, assembly GCA_903913285.1. GTDB lineage: Bacteria > Bacteroidota > Bacteroidia > Bacteroidales > CAIWKO01 > CAIWKO01. The sequence continues at coordinate 14,668 of CAIWKO010000005.1, forward strand.
GTTCCAATCCAAATTATTCCTTCTTTATCTTCAAGTAATGCATAGATTGTCTGGTTGCTAAGTTCATTTGTGTTTCCGCTGATTGTAGATTTGAAAGTTACAAAGCTATACCCATCAAAACGGTTTAACCCATCCCATGTTCCAATCCACATATATCCTTTGGAATCCTGTAAAATGCAATTAGCAGAGTTTTGAGATAAACCCTTTTCAACTTTAAAATTTTCTGAAGTAATCCTGTCGAATTTAATATCTGCATTATTTTGTGAATTAGCATTGGGTAAAAAAGATGCTATAAAAATTGTCAGCCATAAATAGCTTAAATAGTTTACAATATGCTTACTAAAATTTTTCAACAGTAATTCCTCTTATTTTGCATTTCGTTGTGACTTGCCTTTTTTCTTTTTTGGAGTGAACCAACGTTGCAGAAAGTTAGGTTTTTTATGTTCTCTGGCAATTTCAGATTTTCTTGCAGTTTGGCGCATCATTTTCTTTGTGTTTCCATCCTGCATCTGATAATGACGTTCAATAGCATCCTTATATGCTTGTTGGGCTTCTTTGTCTTTTTGCTTTTTGTCTTTTTCAAATTGTCTTCTCCTGACATTTTCCTGATGTTTACTTTGTTGGAATTTGCTGCAACCATCAAATGAAAAGACAATTGTAATGGCCAATACTATAAAAATAAATTTTTTGAAAACGTTCATTTCCTTGTCGAGTTTCGTTAATTTTGTGTTTGATTTGAATCGATAAATATATAAAAGTTTTTTTTGGAAATGGATTAATAAAAATAATTAATAATAAAATTATCCACAATTTAATGCGTTATTTGTTTGTTTTTGTTATTAACTCATGAAAAGAGTATTTAATATTTTTTTTCTAATTATTTTTTTTTCATTTCTTTTTATTTCCTGTAAGAAAGATAATAAAAACCCTGTTCCTTATGTTTATGTGAGCTTCTACTTGAACATTTCTTCCACATTATATATAGATCTGGCTTCGGTTGGTGGATGGGAAAATCTTACTGGGGGTTATAGAGGAGTTGTTGTTTATAGAGAAGCATCAGACCAATTTGTGGCTTTTGACAGAGCATGTCCATACGATTGGCAAACGGATTCTGCTTATGTAAGTGTTGAACCATCCGGACTTGTTATTAAATGCAAAAGTTGTGGTTCAGAATATTTAATTATTGATGGTTCAGTGGTGAAAGGACCAGCCACATACCCTCTAAAACAATATAATACAAGTTTCGACGGACTAACTTTACATGTTTATAATTAATTAAAAAATCTTATGAAAAAAATTATTACAACTTATTTATTGATTAGCATTTATTTAGTTGCATTTTCCCAGCAAATACCTGATAAAGATTTTACAAAAAAAATTGCGCTTCAGGAAGCAAAGAGTCACGAGAAACTATTTAAACTTGGAAACTCCAAAATGGGAGATAATTACGACCTTATTTATCATAGGATGAATTGGTTTGTTAATCCTGCTGTAAATTATATAAGTGGTTCCGTAACCTCTTATTTTAAGGCTGTTACTACAATGAGTACGATGCAGTTTGAGCTTACAGACACTCTTACAGTAGATTCGATAAAGTATCATAATACGAAACTCACAACTTATACACATGCTTTAAACGTAATATCAATTACTTTGCCATCAGCAATACCTGTAAATCATATGGATTCAATTACAGTGTTTTATCAAGGAGCCCCTCCCCAGGGAGTTGGTTTTGGTTCATTCATTCAGGAAACTCATAGTGGCACCCCGATAATATGGACACTTTCTGAACCATTTGGAGCTCCGGATTGGTGGCCATGTAAAAATTCTTTAAGCGATAAAATAGATTCGATTGATGTTATTGTTACAACTCCAAGTGCATACAGAGTGGGAAGTAATGGACTATTGCTTTCAGAAACAACGGTTGGTGCGAATAAAATCTATCATTGGAAACATAAGTATCCGATTGCAACGTATCTTATCGCTATTGCAGTTACTAACTATCAGGTATATACTATTTCTGCACCTTTGCACAGTGGAACAATTCAAATTCTGAATTATGTTTATCCTGAAAACATTACAGATGCACAAACAAATCTTCCATTGTTAATTCCTGTTATTCAACTTTATGATAGTTTGTTTTCAGATTATCCGTATATGAATGAGAAATATGGCCATGCGCAATTTAACTGGGGTGGAGGAATGGAACATCAAACCATGACTTTCTTGATTAATTTTGGAATTGACCTGATGGCTCACGAACTAGGACATCAATGGTTTGGGGATAAAGTAACGTGCAAAAGTTGGCATGATATCTGGCTTAACGAAGGATTTGCAACTTATTTAACGGGACTTACCTATAAATTTTTACACGATGCTAATTCATTTATTACCTGGAAACAGAATAATATCAGCGATATAATCTCACAGACAGATGGTTCGGTATATTGTGATGATACGACTTCAGTTAACAGGATTTTTGACGGTCGCTTATCATACAGCAAAGGTGGAATGGTATTAAATATGCTTAGATGGAAAATTGGCGATTCCGCATTTTTTAGTTGTATGAAAAGCTATATTACGGATGCACAATTGGCGTATGGCTTTGCTGGAACATCAAATTTTCAGGATCATGCTGAAACAGCTTCAGGGATTAGTTTGACGGAATTTTTTAATGATTGGGTTTATAATCAGGGGTTCCCATCATATTCGCTTAATTGTACTGCTTATGCCGATAGTACAATTAATATGGTAATATCCCAAACACAATCTCATCCCTCAGTTACATTTTTCGAAATGCCGGTGCCTATTAAATTCTCAAACGGCGTGAAAGATACGCTGTTAGTTTTTGATAATACTACGAATAATCAGTCATTTAATGCACAATTAAAATTTATTCCTAATACAATTACTTTTGATCCTGAATCGGATCTGGTTGCTCAATTGATTTCAAGCAATATTGTATATAGTGTGAAGGAGAATTCCGAAAATTCAATTAAGATAGGCCCAAATCCATGTTCTAATTCTATTCTGATAGAAAATCTTGGCAATACTGCTGAAAATATTGAAATTTATGATGTTAGTGGAAAATTGATTCAAAAAATAGATCTAAACAATGGGATAGATAAGCTGACTTTAGATTTTTCAGATTTTCAAAAAGGAGTTTATATCATTAAACTCATTACTTCGAACAATAATATTATTAAGAAAATCGTTAAGGTTTAAGTGCTTTATTAAGAAATGTTGGCTTGAAAATTTAATTTTATTTTCAAGAATATTCATTAATAACTCTATTTTTTAGACAGTTATTTAAGTAAAAACTTGACTTCTGCCTAAAAAATGCGTAAATTTGCACACGTTTTTTAATTTATTATTAATAATTTGTAAGTTATGAAGTTGTCGGAATTTCGGTTTCATTTACCACAGGAATTAGTAGCAGACAGACCCCCGAAGCAAAGAGATGAATCACGTTTAATGATCCTTAACAGAAAAACTCAAACTATCGAGCACAAGACCTTTCGCGATATGATCGATTATTTTGATGATGGTGATTCATTAATTCTAAATAATACTAAAGTTTTTCCTGCCCGTTTGTATGGCAGAAAAGAAAAAACAGGAGCAAAGATCGAAGTTTTCTTACTAAGAGAACTTAACCATGATTCCCGCCTGTGGGATGTGTTGGTTGATCCTGCACGTAAAATTCGTATTGGTAATAAACTGTATTTTGGCGAAGACGATGCCTTAGTGGCTGAAGTAATTGATAATACTACTTCGAGAGGCCGTACAATACGCTTTTTATTTGACGGACCTTATGAAGAGTTTAAAAAAATTATTGAATCATTAGGCGATACTCCTTTGCCTAAGATCATTAAAAGAGATACCGAGCCCGAAGATAAAGAGCGTTACCAGACAATTTATGCAAAACACGAAGGTGCAGTTGCTGCTCCTACCGCTGGTCTGCACTTTAGTCGCGAACTGATGAAACGTCTTGAACTTAAAGGCGTGAATTTTGCAGAGATTACATTACATGCAGGTTTAGGGAATTTCCGTACCATCGATGTTGAAGATCTGAGTAAACATAAATGCGATTCTGAACAGGTTATAATTGATAAAATAGCTTGCGATATTGTCAACAAGTCAAAGGAAAAGAAAAAGAATGTTTGTGCTGTTGGTACAACCACTATGAAAGCTATTGAATCTTCGGTAACTATTTCAGGTATGCTGAAACCTTTCAACGGGTGGACAAATAAATTCATTTTTCCGCCTTATGATTTTGGCGTTGCGAACCGCATGATCACCAACTTCCATTTGCCGCAATCTTCTTTGATGATAATGGTGGCAGCATTTGCTGAATATGATTTTTTGATGAAAGCCTATAAAGAAGCCATAACAGAAAAATACAAGTTCTTCACTTATGGCGACGCAATGATGATCATTTAATACAGAAATTAGTATGCCGATAAAAGTCATTCTCAATTGTTCATTGCGGATGACTTTTTTTATTTTTATGTAATGAAAAAATACGCGATAATTGTTGCCGGTGGCTCAGGAAAAAGAATGGAGTCGGCAACCCCAAAGCAGTTTATTGAGATCTGTGGCCTGCCTATCATTTTGCATACGCTGAAAACATTTGCAACTGCAGTTCCCGATATTGAATTTGTGGTTGTTGTAAATTCAAAATGGAGGTTTTTATGGAAATCGGTTTATGATAAGCATCCTGTGGGTAATACTATGATAACTATCGATGGTGGTCCAACCCGATTCCATTCCGTGAAAAACGGTTTGACCAAAATAACAAATACAGATTCGGTGGTTGCAATACACGATGCCGTGAGACCCTTGGTAAATATGGATGTAATTAAAACCTGTTTCAGAGAAGCCGAATTATTCGGTAACGCTATCCCTGTTGTTCCGATTCAGGATTCTGTACGAAAGAGAACAGGAGCTTTCAACGAACCGATCGATCGTAAGAACCTCCTGATCGTTCAAACACCGCAATGTTTTCAAACTGCTTTGATCAAGAAAGCATACATTCAGAATTTTGATGAGAAATTTACGGATGATGCCATCGTTTATGAAAATGACGGTGGACAAATTCGACTTGTTAAAGGCAATCACGAAAACATTAAGATCACTACTCCTTCAGATCTGTTGATCGCAGAAGCCATTCTAAAAAAACGCATGCAACAATAGTACAGTTTATTGCCGTTGTTTTCTTCCCTTCCACTCAAACGGAATAAATAAAGACAAAAATGCTGTCGTTACTATATATAATGGGTAAAAAAACTGCATAGGAATATAGTACCACATTAGTTTTGCTGCTTTAAAAAATTTCGAAACACTCAACATTAAGGGAAAATCAATCAGAGCTTTTAATATGAATATGAGTGCTGACATAAGCAGAAATCGCAGATCAATTAGTCCGAGTACTAAGGTTACTATAAGTATGAAGTTCAGCATAAAGACACTGAGTGATGTGATCAATGCAACAGCATCTCTATATCCCTTACTTTTTGAGGCCCAGCGAATGCGTTGATGCAGAAAGGTCTTCAGATCGGGGGCGGCTGATGTAAAAACAATACTTTCTATATTCTTTAGGAAACGGATCTCATGCTTTTGTTTAGCTTTGATCAGCATAAAAACATCATCGCCCGAAACATAATTCAGGTTGCTGCTATAACCCTGAAGTTCGTCATACAGTTTTCGTTCGAAAGCCAGATTTGCACCGTTGGCTAAAAAGGGTTGGTGGATAGAGATTGCTCCCGCTCCACTCCCGATCAAACTCATAAATTCGAGCGATTGCAGTTTTGATAAGAAAGCCTTTTCGGGCATAATGTATACCGGAGCCGATATCACCGAACATTTTTCTTTGTTGTAAAAGCTCACTATTTGACTTAACCACGATTGGCCCATGATGCAGTCGGCATCGGTGGTAATTATAAGCTCACCGTGAGAATGTTCTATGCCTTTTTTTAATGCCGCTTTTTTCGAAAAACCATCCTCTGACGTTAACCGCAATAAAGTGAAATGTCCAAGTTGTTCTTTTTCGATAAGATCAGTTATCAACTCCGGGCCTTTGTCGGTTGAATGGTCGTCGACAAAAATGATCTCTAAGAACTGTGGTGGATAAGTTTGTCCGATAAGACAATCCAGCAGGTCGGGCAACAGTTTCTCTTCGTTGCGGAAAGGAACAATAACACTGATCTGTTTATATTCTGTAAGGAGCTTGTCGGGAAACGTTCTCAGTTTGAACCATCCCACTGTGAATATTCCGATAAGGAAAGCATAGAGCAGGCACGAAATAATACTGATACCCAATATGACCATGAACAAACTCACTTGCGCAGAAACTTTAAGCGAAACACAAAAATACTGCCTATTAAAGCCGGGATGATAAGATTTATCATCCAGATCAGACCCGAAGAGATAAATGCACTCGATGCGATGCTTTGAAAAATTGCCGTGTTGTTGCTGAAATAATTTTCCAAAATAAAAATACTTACAGAACCTCTAACCCCGAGTTCGGTGAGAGCAACCGTAGGGATCACTGTCATGATCAGAAAGATGCAGGAGATGAGCATAACCCCTTCGAAGAACGGAATGGGAATATTGCACAAACGCAGCAGCAGAAAATATTGCAGGGTGAACACCGCGTAGCGGGCAAAACTGAATGCCAGCACTGTCATCATATCTTTTACAGAATAGTAGGAAAACACTTCGAGATGCGAACGAAAGAGTTCGTATTTTTTCGGCACCAATTTTCGGATGAATGTTTTCAACCAAGAGATCCTGAAATACAATAATGCCACGAACACCGTTGCCACAATAGCCGCAATTGCCAGTATCAGATAAAGTGGGTTGGCAGGCAAATTCATGGCAGGGTTTTCGCTGATAATAAATATCAAAAAAGAAACAGTTCCTACCAAAAGGGTTACCAATAGTTGACTAATGCTTCCCGTAAAGGTTATAAATGTTCCTTCCCAGCGGTTGGCTTTTTCGAGGATGAACACACGCCCAAAGTATTCGCCTGTGCGGTTGGGCGTGAACGAACCAATGGTGAGACCTGCCCATACCGCCGAAAACGCGCGAAAGAACGATACTTTTTCGATCTTTTTTATAAGGTATTGCCATTTGAGGGTTTCGAGGCTCCAGTTGAGCAGCATCATCACAACAACGATGAGCAGAACCACAAGCATGGAGGGTTGCATGATCAGCGATTTGAAACTGTTAATAAAAACACGGCTGTCGTATTTCAAAAACAAATGATAAAAAATAAACCAGAACGATAAAATAATTATCAGTATTTTTATGGCAACATTACTGGTTTTAACTATATTTGCTTTTATCATTCAACGGACTTTATGGCAACCACAGACAGAATTATACTTGGCATCGACCCCGGAACCAATATCTTCGGCTATGGTTTAATTCATAACAAAGGTAATAAGATTGAGCTAATTACCATGGACGTGGTGAAATTAAGTAAACTCGACGACACCTATATGAAACTCGGCAAAATTTTTTCGGAAACGCTTGCCATTATCGATAAATATAAACCCGACGAAATGGCCATCGAAGCCCCGTTCTTCGGTAAGAACGTGCAGTCGATGCTGAAACTGGGCAGGGCACAGGGAGTTACTATTGCCGCAGCTTTATACCGTTCGATACCTGTTTTCGAGTATTCGCCGCGCAAAATAAAACAATCTATCACCGGAAAAGGAAGTGCAACGAAAGAGCAGGTGGCACAGATGCTTGAACGTTTGGTTATCATCAACAGCATGCCCAAATATTTCGACGCTACCGATGCGCTGGGTGTGGCTGTTTGTCATTATTTTCAGAAGGTGCCGAAATCAGGCACTAAAAGCTATTCGGGATGGAAAGCTTTTGTTACGAACAACCCCGACAGAATGGTGTAATATATGCAGAAAGAACAACAAGATACCGATATCCTGAAAAGTCACGAGGTGTTCAGCGACCCGCTCAAGTTCTATACGCGTTTGCTGGCAGATATTCAGCTGGCAAAAAAAACCATCTGCATCGAAATTTATAAGTTCATCGAAGATTCTATCGGCATCAAATTCCGCGACGCGCTTGCCAAGAAATGTAAGCAGGGCGTTAAGGTGAAGCTGCTCATCGATTCGTGGGGGGCAGGAGTGAGCGATACTTTTTTTGACGAGCTGACCCAGAACGGCGGACAGGTGCGCTATTTCAAGAAACTGAAATACACCTTCGACGCGTTCACAAAACATCACCGCCGCAACCACCGCAAAATAATCATCATCGACGATACGATAGCCTACATAGGCTCGGCCAACATCAACGACTATTCGCTCAACTGGCGCGAACTCATCGTGAAAATAGAAGGTACCCTGGCGCTAACGCTGAAAAAGATGTTCAACGACAGCTGGAAGATATACGAACAGGTTCTTTTTAAACATAAGCCCCTGCTGCGGCAGATCACCAAAGGAACCTTCAAGATAGTGCGCGACGTGCCTTCGATAACCCACCAGCGCCTGAAGAACCGTTTTGAAGAACTGATAAAAAAAGCCAAAAGCGAGATCATCATCGAAACGCCTTATTTCCTGCCCGGCTTCCTGCTGCGCAAACAAATTATGGATGCGGCCAAAAGGGGAGTGGATGTGAAAGTGCTCACACCCAAACAATCGGATGTTACGTTTGTGGATGCGCTGCGAAGCAAGTATCTGGGCCTGCTCCACAAAAGCAATGTGAAACTGATGTTCTACACGCCCAATAACCTGCATGCAAAGCTGATGATTGTGGACCGCGAGCAGTTTTTTTTCGGATCGGCCAATCTGGATTACCGAAGTTTCCGCTATATGTTCGAAATTATGGTGCAGGGAACCGACCCCGGCCTGCTGCAGGATTTGCTGGTACACGTGAACGAATCGATGGAAGACTGCGAACCTTTCGACTACGAGAAATGGCTGCGACGCCCGCGCATCTATAGAATGTTCGAACAACTGATGGTGCCGTTCAGACATTATCTTTGAGAATTCAGAATTCAGAAGTAAGAAGTCAGAATTATATTAACCGCAAAGGACGCAAAGATTTTCGCAGAGGGCGCTAAGTTTACTTTGCGTTCTTGTGGTTTATTTCCATTTTCAAATTATTCTTCATTACCCGCCACCTGCCTCTCTTCTGACTTCTTACTTCTTACTTCATTATCACCCTTCCTGCCACAAAAAAATATTTCTTATAATAGTCTTCGTCGAGGCTGTTGATCACCACGCCGCGTTTGGTGGAGGCGTGTATGAACTTGTTTTCGCCTATATAAATGCCCACGTGCGAGATGTTTTCGCCCGATATCTTAAAAAACAACAGGTCGCCGGCCTGAAGTTCGCTTCGGGCTATTTGTGTTACGTTCTTCAACTGGTCGGCCGAGCTACGATACATATCTTTGTTGTAAACTTCTTTATACACCTGCAGCACCAGCCCCGAACAATCGGTGCCCTGTTTGGTGTTGCCGCCATATTTGTAAGGAGTGCCCAGCCACGAGGCCAGACAGGTGATAAGCTTTTTGTCTTCGCTGCCCGAGAGTTTTATGTTGAGTTTGGCCGAATAGGTTTTGTAGAAATCGGTTTCGGAGTTATTATTGTTGGTGTGGCTGTGGGCTATGGGTTTCTTGCCACGGGTGTGATTAGCGGGTTGCGGGGTTTTGCAGGCGGCAAACAAAGCGATCAGAAGCAAAAGATATAAGGTTCTGATGTTTGACGTTTTGCCCATAACAGCGGTTTGATAAGCAAAGATAGGAATTTTTTAGGAAAAAGAGGGTAGGGGAATTCAGAACTCAGAAGTAAGAATTCAGAATGGCGATTTGAAAAAAAACCACAGAGTTCACGGTGAAAAAACAGAGGCACACAGAGCGATTCTTCCGTCTACCATCTTCCGACTTTCGTCTTCAATTTTCAAATTATATCATTTTCAAATTATCTTTCTCCTGTTCAAAATTATAAATTAATTCAAACCGACAGTTAAAATCAGTGCATTAATTTTGATGTGGTTTTTTTGCTGTTTCGTAAAACACTGAAGAAACGTTTTTTAACTATGTGTGCAACTTCACAGGTGGCAAAAAAACGACTTTTTGTCATAAGTGCAGCAGAACAGACGATGAAAAACTGATTTTTTGTCACACTTGCTGCAGAACAGATAGTAAAAAGACGTTTTTTAGGTATCTGTGCTGCTGCACATGTTATAAAAAAACGATATTTATATTGTTGTAGCATAAAACAGGATATAAAAAAACAATTTTCGCAACCATCCTTAAGTTACAAGGCTTATTTCAATCGATTTTATACTCATTTTAAGCGTTTACGGGCTTTATAAAATCGATTTTTTTCGTTATGAATAAAGGGTTCTGGTTGGAAGTATTTTTCTAACTCCTTACTCCCTCCAAAACATAATAATTACTCGCAACATAAACCTATATTATGTAAACACCTATTACGTGAATCATGGCTTTTGGATATTGGCTATATCAAATCGCTAATCACAAATCGCTAATCACTATTCTGAATCTCCGCAATACTTCAATTGATTCTGCTCTGCCAACTTTCCTTTCAGATAATTGTAGTAAATTTGAACGCTTATTTGCCTAAAAAACCCATGAAAACCATACACCTGTATAAATATTTGATACTACTACTGTTTGCTGCAACCGGCATATCATGTACCTATCATTTTCATATTAAAAACAAGCGGCAAGCCGAAACCCTTTCAAAAAAACAGGCGGCTGAAATGGCCGAGATCGATTCGCTGCTTCAGGTTTACGAAAGTCAATATCAAACCGCCACCGAATTTGCTGTTGACACCACGCCCTACACAAAGCCTTATCCCATCAGGTTTACTATTGACAGTTTAAAACAACTCAGCTTCGGCACCGATACGCTCGATGCTGCAAGCATTTTGTTTCGCCTCTATCCTGCTCCATTTGACAGCAACTCTTTGGACTATGTAGGCGACCTTAATGTAGCCTATTGGAACTGCCCCACCTGCCTGCCTCATATATTTATAGAACCTAACTATTACGATGATTCCAGTGTTTACCTCGACACCTTGCCCTATCCAACCAACTTCACCACCCAACTGAACAAAATAGCATATACCGATGAAAACGGCATCCCTTCGTGTTTGGTTTCGTTCACCACCTCAAGCGATTATCCACCCTGCGGACGATTTTCTTCCGGCCTGTTAAGTCTGGCATTGTTTAAGAAATTGCACGATTGGAAGCTGGTTGCATTCAATCCTTTTGTCGATTTTCAAGGAAGTTTTTCTTCGGCACATTCTCCCGATACAGTGCTGGTTCTGCCTGCCAAAGACGAATTGTTCGTGTTACGCGGAGGCATTGCCAATGGTGCTCCTTATGAAGATTATACGCCCGTTGAGGGTAATACCTATTTTTACGAAAGCAATAACTGTAATGAAGTTGCCGTAATTCTCAACACCGATTGCTTCAACAATGGTCCCGATATTGGTTCGAATTGGGGAACTGTTATTTCCATGTCGCAGCTAAGCTCAGATGCTTCCGAAATAAAATTGACCACTGTCGGGCTGATCGACAAAAAGAATTTGTGGGGTGCACCTGTTCAATTTGCTCAAACGAATACGTTTGATAATAAAGAACTTCTGGATTCGAATGATTATAAAAAACTTCCCCGTAAATTTCATTTCGAAATAACCCAAACATTCACCTACTCTAATGGCATTATGAGCTTTGATACAAATAAATTGGTAATAACGTATGGAAACAAAAAAATAGAGCTCGAATCAACGAAGGATTATCACAAATGATATTGGTTTCTGTTTTCTCAACTTAATCTTTATCCTTTGAAACAAAAAAAGGAAGCACAAAGTGCCCCCTTTTTTCAACCCATACAACATGCTAATCAACCTATCGTAATTTCTCTTTTCACCTTGGTTTTTTCTTCTTCTTTTTTCGGAAGTTCCACTGTCAGTATGCCATTCTTGTAATCGGCCTTTATAGCATCGGCATCAATGCTTTTGGGCAGAACGAATGAGCGGCTGAAACTGTCGTAAACAAATTCCCGGCGGCTGAAGTTCTTGTTTCCTTCTGTTTTTTCTTCTTCTTTTTCGGCCGAAATGGTCAGCACATTGTTTTCAACTTCCATTTTGATGTCTTCTTTGTTCATGCCCGGTGCCGAAAGTTCCAAATGAAAACCATCTTCTTTTTCAACGATGTTGGCGGCAGGTGTGCAGCAATTGCGGCGTGGTGCCAACGTATTCCAGTCATTTTCCAAAAAACTGTTCATCAGATCCGAAAATGTGGGTTCGGGGTTCCATCTCATAATTTTCATAGTTTTTATCTCCTATATTTTAGTTAATAATTATTTTCAAAACGCATCTTTTCAAACTCCGTGCAAAACCGAAGTGTTTTTTACTAAAAAATTTTAATTTGCAGAATAACAATCATATAATCTTTTTATGCCAAAAAATATAAATGCCATAATGACAATTTATGTCATATTACCACTGCCATAATGGCATATTTGTGTATTTTCTGTCACCCGAAGTCGATAAATTTCGCCCCTGCATTCGCATCCGGTTCAGAGAAAATCTGTACTTTTACATAAACAAATCGCAAAGTCACTTTTCCCTGGATCTTTAGCATTAACTGATATTATGTTACTGAAAAAATATTTACCCCTTACGTTTATCCTGTTTTTGATTGAAGCAGTGCCGTGCGGGGCGCAAACCATGCGAAAAGATACCATCGAACGCGAAGTTTATGGTGTGATAGCATCGCGTACCGGCAATAACGTCAAGATCGTGCTCGACGACAATAATCAGAATCTTCCGCAAACAGGGATGCACGGCGAATTGCTGAAACATATCGATACCAAACTCTTTGGCACTTCGGTCACCGCATGGATGTCAATAGGCGACATGAAAGTTTCGACCATAGCTGGCAAAAATCTGACCTTGCTACTCGAGAAAGAAAAAAGCGTAATAACCGAGAACGGAGTCAAAAAAGACCATTTCACGCCACAGCAACAGGTAAAATTTACGTGGAAAGAACTGGTATCGCTCGACGAGGTTTTTTATACCAGAGCCTTGCAGGATTTGGAAAAAGACAACGATTCGGCTTCCTATCATTTAAAAAAAGCGCTTAAGTTCAACCCTAAACATGCCGATGCCTGGAATATGCTGGGAGTGATAAAGAACGACAAGGAGGATTACGATTCGGCAGCCTATTATTTTAAAAAAGCTTACCAGATAGATACTGCCAGTGAAAAATACCTGAAAAATCTTGTTCTTTCTGATATCCGTATCAAACAATATAACGATGCCTATCGCTATGCACTTAAAACGGTTGCCATTTCGCCAGATGATCCCGAATCATATTATTTGAGAGCTTTTTCCTATTTATATTGCCATCAGGCCACTCTCAATGCCGAAGACAGAAAAGTAGTTTTGGCCGACATGGCGAAAGCCATAGCCCTGAATCCCGAAAATCCTTTCTACTACGGCGAACGTATGTTTATCGAAAATTCGTTTTCGGATATTGATGCAGCCTGCCTCGATGCCAAAAAATATAAGGATCTGGGTGGTAAAAATGCTGGTGTGTATATTGTAAGATTTTGTAAATAAAAAATAGAGAAGTTTATGAAAAAAATGATTTTAACGTTTGTATTTTGTAGTTTGTGTTTTTTTATAACTCAGGCACAAAAGTTTCACGGAGGTTTGTTTGCAGGTGTTGCCGCATCGCAAATATCGGGCGACAATCTTTCGGGTTTCAACAAACCTGGGGTTTTTGCTGGTGCATTCACCAATATCTTTTTTAAAGAAAAATATGGGCTTGAACTGGAACTATATTATGTTCAAAAAGGAAGCCGCAAAATATTCAAGAACGATTATTCTTACACCTATAAACTGAATCTGCAATATTTCGAGATGCCAATATTGTTCAAATTCAAATTCTTCAAGCGCTTCTATCTCGAAGCTGGCCCTGCACTGGGAGTGCTGATAAAGAATACGGGAGTTGAAAAAGACGGAAACGGCTTGGTTCCCAATTCGCAGCGTCCAGCCTTCAACCGTCTCGACTATAGTGCCCTTGGAGGGTTGGGCTTCAGGTTTGCCAGACATTTCTTGGTCGACTTACGCGCCCAAAGTTCGTTCATCCCTGTTCGCAAGCCACAGCCTAATACCACTTGGCATCTTGACCGATGGCAATACAATTCTTCAATAATAATATCATTTATTTACGAAATTTGATGAAAAAGAAGATCGTTATTGGGGTTACCGGTGCCAGCGGCTCGGTTTATGCGCAGAAACTTCTCGCAAAGCTAGCATTGTTGGATGACCAAATAGACGAATGCGGTGTGGTATTCTCAAACAGTGCCGAAAAAGTGATTGAATATGAATTGAACAAAACGCCTCAAGATATGACTTCATATAAAATTTACGATAATACAGATTTTTTCGCTCCCTTTGCTTCGGGTTCTGCCAACTATGATGTTATGATAGTATGTCCGTGCACCATGGGCACCGTTGGCCGTATCGCTCATGGCTATGCCGACGACCTGCTGACACGGGCTGCCGATGTGATGCTGAAAGAAAAAAACCAATTGGTTTTGGTAGTGCGCGAAATGCCCTACAATTTAATTCATATCGAGAATTTTAGGTTGCTCGCTCTGGCGGGAGCTATTATTTGTCCTGCTTCGCCTTCATTCTATTCGAAACCTCAAACAATAGATGAAGTGGTAGAAACAGTAATAAATAAAGTGTTACACATGGCCGGTTTTCAGGTCAAAGGCTACGAATGGGGATCACAAGAGCAAGATTAAAATAAATCGTCATCTTCCGACTTTTTCTTCTTGGGTTCTTCATCCTCGTCAGTCGGTTTTATTTCTGGTTCAATGCTGTCTATGTTCGAAAACAATTGCTCATCAATTTTTTCCGTTGTAGCCGTATCAATTCTCACATCCACTTTTATCAAATAGCTCGTATCTTTCGTGTCGACCGTAACAGCATAAAAAAAATCTTTGTTAGGCTTTGTAACTTTAAATATGTGGTCCTGATAACCATCAGGATATTTTTCATGCAATGCTTCCATCACTTCGGGGCTGATGTTGCTGATGTGAACAATAACATTTTTTTTGTTTTCCATATAGAGTTTAAAATTTTAGTATGATTAAAAATTTCCCCTAATCAAAAAATGTGCCGATTTAGAATAATAAAATAAATTTTAAGAATGTATTAAAAATTTCGGCAAATATAAATGCAATTGTACTAAAATGCAAAAATAATTATTCCGTTTTTCGTCCGATAAACAAATATTGCGAAATAATAATAAATACCATCGTAAATGCAACATTATAAAGTGCATGTTTTAAGGTGCCGAAAAAATCGGTAAGACTGAATATCTCCAGATAGAACAGGCAGATATGGTGAACGGTTGTTAAGATCAATGTGTAAAAGAAAAACCATCTGAATCCCATGGTTTTTATGCCGGGTTGTGTGCCCGCTTCGGGATCCTGCTTTGATGAAACCACTTTTTGTGCCCATGGACTTATATAGGCCATCAAAACGGTTGAAGCCGTGTGTATGCCTCCAGTATTTGAAAAGATATCTACACACATTCCCATCATAAATCCTGAAACCAATATTACCCATTTGGGAGTATCAAATGGAAGCATGATGATAAAAAGGATATAAATAAAGGGAGTAATAAACGAAAATACTTCAATATTATTGAATACCAATATCTGCAATAATACTAGCCCGATAAAACGGATGATATTTTTCAGCAGATTGTTATTCATTTTGCGATCGTTTTTCCAATTCGTTTAACTCGTCTTTCATCAGGTTGTTCACAATGTATACGTATGATATATTGTTGAAATCGTTGAAAAGTTTCACCTTGATTTCGTAAAAATCCTTGCCTTTGTTTGTTCCATACAAATAAATAGTCCCGATAGAAATTCCTTCAGGGAACATCATGGAATATCCACTGCTGATAATG
This sequence comes from uncultured Bacteroidales bacterium, assembly GCA_903913285.1. Taxonomy (GTDB): domain Bacteria; phylum Bacteroidota; class Bacteroidia; order Bacteroidales; family CAIWKO01; genus CAIWKO01. The sequence goes on from CAIWKO010000005.1 coordinate 30,668, forward strand.
GTATCGCCGATATAAATTTTAACATGGGTCGGCACATCCTTCATAGTAACAATGCGGTAATCATCTCCGTTCCATACAATGGTTCCCACATAATCGTTCTTTTTGATCTTTGCGGATATCTTCGATTTGGAATGTAAAAGCGAGGTAACAGTACAGAAATTTTCGGAAACATCTTTCACAATACCCACAATACCTTGGGGTGATATAACCCCCATGTTTTTTTTGATACCTTGTTTCGAACCTTTGTTGAGTGTGAGATAATTATTTATGCGATTGGTTGTATTGGAAATAACTTTCGCACTTAGGTATGTGTATTGTTGCTGATATAGTGTGTCGTTGACAATGAAGGTCTTGTTGTTGGTTTTAATAAAAGAACTCTTTTGCAAGTTTAGCAAATTGGAGTTTTCATCTGCCAGAGTCTTGTTCACTTTTTTGAGCGAAAGATAATCAGTGAAACCGCTGTAGTATGAATAGATCCCTCCCGAAATAGCGTTCGAGGCATTGAAAAAAGCCGATTGCTGATAATAGTTGTTCTGAAATATTAATAGAAATGCAAAAAATTCCAGTAGAAGGAACAGGAAAAAATTATAATTTCTAATGAAAAACTGAATCAGCGGACGCATAATAAATTTAGTTCTCAGCTGATTTTTTTCGGCTGATAATCAGTACAAAAATAACCAAAAAACTATTTAATGAGAAAAGGAAATTTATCAAAGTTTTTCAGAGCGATAGCAGTACCTCTAGCCACAGCCATCAAAGGATCTTCCGCAATATGAACCACCAACTTGGTTTTCAGGTGCAAACGTTTATCCAAACCCCGTAACAAAGCACCGCCACCGGCAAGATAAATTCCGGTACGATAAATATCGGCAGCAAGTTCGGGCGGAGTCATTTCCAATGCATTCAAAACTGCTGTTTCAATTTTAACGATGGATTTATCGAGTGCATGAGCAATTTCGGCTGAATTTACCATGATCTCTTTCGGGATACCTGTTAACATATCTCTTCCGTGAACTGCAAAATCAGGGGGAGGATTATCAATATCAGGCATCGCAGCGCCTACTTCGATTTTTACCCGTTCGGCAGTGCGTTCACCAATATTGATATTGTGTTGCTTACGCATATATTCTTCAATGTCGGCATTGAAATCATCTCCTGCAATACGGATTGATTTATTGTTAACAATACCACCCAGAGCAATAACAGCTATTTCGCTGGTACCACCGCCGATATCAATAACCATGTTGCCGTTCGGTTCGAGCACGTCAATACCGATTCCGATTGCAGCAGCCATAGGTTCGTGAATCAAACGTACTTCTTTTGCTCCGGCTTGTTCGGCAGAATCACGTACAGCACGTTCTTCAACTTCCGTAATACCCGAAGGAATGCTGATAACCATTTTCAAAGCCGGCGGAAACAACGCTCTTTTAGTGCTGATCATTTTTATGAATGCTTTGATCATGATCTCTGCCGAATGAAAATCAGCAATAACACCATCGCGCAACGGGCGTATAGTTCTGATGTTCTGATGCGTTTTGCCGTGCATCATCATTGCTTTTTTTCCAACAGCTTCTGTTTTTCCTGTGATCAGATTTATTGCTATGATAGAAGGTTCCGACACAACGATCTTATCATTATGAATGATAATAGTGTTGGCTGTTCCAAGGTCGATGGCAATTTCTTTTGTAAAAAGTGATAATAATCCCATGCTGGTTTTATTTTTTAATGTTTAAAATGTCTGATTCCGGTTAATACCATCGAAACACCATTTTGGTTACAAAAATCGATGGATTTTTTATCATTTATTGAACCTCCCGGCTGAATAACGGATATTATTCCTGCATTATGAGCAATTTCAACACAATCGGGGAACGGAAAAAATGCATCGGATGCCATAACAGCATGATGCAGATCTTTACCGAATTCGTTAGCTTTAATTATGGCCTGCCGTAAAGCATCCACACGGGAAGTTTGACCGGTACCGTTGCCTAAAAGTTGGCCGTTCTTTGCCAAAACAATCGTGTTCGATTTGGTATGCTTTACAATTTTATTCGCAAACAACAGATCCTGTATAGTTTGAGCATCGGGTGAAGTGAAAGTTGCAACTTTCAAATCATCGGGTGTTTCAATTGTTTTATCCTTATCTTGTTCAATTACTCCGTTGAGCAATGATTTAAACTGGTTGGCAGGAAATTCAAAAAGTTTTTGTTTTAAAATGATACGGTTCTTTTTTTGGCGAAGAATTTCTAAAGCCTGTGGGTTGTAATCAGGAGCGATGATCACTTCGAAAAACAAATTGTTGATCTCTTCGGCAGTCTCGATATCTAAGGGTCTGTTTGTAACTAAAACACCACCATAAGCAGAAACAGGATCGCCCGAAAGTGCGTCTTTCCAGGCATCAATAAGTTTATCGCGGCTGGCAACCCCACAAGCGTTGGTATGCTTTAAGACGGCAAATGTAGTTTCAGTAAAATCGTGAATAAGATTAACGGCAGCCTCAATATCAACCAAATTATTGTACGAGATGTTCTTTCCGTTCAGTTGTTGGAAAACTTCGTTCAGATTGCCATAAAATATGCCCTGCTGATGAGGATTTTCTCCATAGCGAAGCACAATTTGTGTATCGAAGCTCTGTTTAAATGAAGGAATCTGTTTATCGGAATTAAAGTAATTAAAAATAGCAGCATCGTAATGTGAGGATATATTAAATGCCTGAGCTGCAAAATATTTTCTATCTTCTATATCAGTACAACCGTTTTTTTCTTTCAACAGACCGGCAAGTTTTTCATAATGAACTGCAGAAGGAACGATCACAACATCGGCAAAGTTTTTGGCTGCTGCACGAATAAGGGAAATGCCGCCGATATCGATCTTTTCAATAATTTCCTCATCTGTAGCGCCTGATGCTAATGTTTGTTCAAACGGATACAGATCAACAACCACCAGATCAATTGCAGGTATCTCTAATTCTTGTTTTTGCTTCAGGTCATCTGAATTATCTCGTCGATATAAAATTCCACCGAATATCTTAGGATGCAATGTTTTAACTCTGCCGCCAAATATGGAAGGGAAAGATGTCAGTGATTCAACAGGAATGGCATCAACACCAAGACTTTTTATATAATCGAGCGTGCCTCCGGTAGAGTATATCTGAACATTTAGTTTTTGAAGTTCAGTTATGATCTCATCCAGTCCGTTTTTATGATAAACTGAAATTAACGCGCTGTCAATCTTTTTCATAAATCGCTTTTTCGAAAATTCTTGCAAAGGTCGTAAAAATAAATGGATTAAAACTTTTTTCGGGTATTAATATTTAAAAGAATTCTTAAAAAAGCATGTACTTTTTGCTCGTGTGATAAAACATTTTCTGCTTCCGTTTTCAAAAGTCTTTTTTGTTTGATAATTTGACTAATTTTATGCTCGTAAATAAAATTACTTTTTTAAGACATTTTAACGATATATAATACGCTTTGTTACCCTTTTAACATTAATTAAATGTTTCTCTTTTTTAGACTATTACGTGAAAGTTACCTGTTTGCATTTCAAGCAATTATTGTAAACAAACTGCGTACTATTTTATCTTTACTGGGGATCACTATCGGCATTTTTGCTGTAATTACGGTTTTTACTATTGTAGATTCTATGGAAATTACTATCCGGAAAAACATCGAGTCGTTGGGTAATAATGTCCTTTTTGTTCAAAAATGGCCCTGGGCTTTTGGTGGCGATTATCCCTGGTGGAAATATATGAACCGACCTGAACCCACCACTGCCGAAATGAATGAAGTTTTGAAACGTTCCAACGGCATAGAATCAGCTGCTTTTATGATTTCAACCAATAAAACTGTAAAACATCTGGACAAAAGTATTGATAATGCTGAAATTGTCTGCGTTTCGCACGATTATAATCAGGTTTGGGCAGTTAACCTGGCAGATGGCCGGTATTTTACACCTCTTGAATCGGCAGGAGGCAAGAATGTCGCTATTATTGGCAATACTATCTCTGAGAACCTATTTCAAAATGTTGATCCGATTGGAGAACAAATTAAGATATTTGGCCGTAACCTTGAAATAATTGGTGTTTTTAAAAAGGTAGGAAACGATATGTTTGGCAACGGACCGGATGAACAAGTGTTGATTCCGATAAATTTTGCAAGGAATATTCTTGATGTTCGGTATGAAGGGTATGATCCAACCCTGATCGTTAAAGCCAGGCCTTTATATTCCAATGCGGAGGTCAAGGAAGAACTCACAGGTGTGATGCGCTCTGTAAGAAAACTAAAACCCGGAGCTGACGATGATTTTGCTATTAATGAAACCGATATTTTGACCAAGGGTTTTGACAGTATTTTTTCAGTTCTTTCCATAGCCGGGTGGATTATCGGTGGGTTTTCGCTGTTGGTTGGTGGTTTTGGTATTGCGAATATCATGTTCGTTTCTGTCAGGGAGCGGACCAATATTATTGGCATCCAGAAATCCCTTGGCGCCAAGAACTATTTCATATTATTCGAGTTTTTGTTCGAAGCCATCATTTTAAGTTTGATCGGCGGTTTGCTTGGATTGCTTTTGGTTTATCTGGGAACACTGATCGTTTCAGCGTCTTTTGATATGCAACTCTCTCTCACGTCAGGGAATATTATGCTGGGTGTATTTGTTTCGGCAACTATAGGCTTAATATCCGGATTTATTCCTGCATATATTGCCTCAAAACTCGACCCTGTAGTTGCAATTAGAACCGGAAATTAAAGCTACTTTTCTATTTGCGGATCTGTAAAGATCGCTGTATCGGATTTCGGAGCACCATCGAGATGATACTTCTTGTATGACCGCAGCGAAATTATTACCGATATAAGCAATAGTACAACCCCCATTGTAAAGGTCCCCGTATATCCTACAAGCTTATAAACTCCCAAACCAAGCATCGGTGCAAAAAACGAGCGGAGCCCCGTTAAACTTAAATGGATAGCCTGATATTCGGATGCTTCTTCGTTTTTGCAGAAATAAGCCGACCCGATACTCCACAACAGCGCCATGGTTGCAGCAAATACCCCGTTGAATAACATGGCCAAAAACAGAGTGTAATACAGTTTTATGCCACTAATCCAGATAAACCAGGGAGCATAAGTTGTTAAACCGATAAACAGCAAATAAAACAACAATGAAGCAAACGTTATCGCGGAAAAACGTCTGGGGTCAATTTTGCCCAGGAGTTTTCCGAACAAGGGTAACAGAATTATAGCTAACAGATTGTAAGAATTTTTATAGAAAGCTATACTGGAATAATTCAGATCGAGGGCTTTGTTAAAGTAGATTGCAATAACCGAAACGGTTCCCATGAAAGCAAATCCATAATACATAAAACCGATCTCGAAATCGCGGAACGGTTTGTTCGATTTCATCTTCAAGCGCATATCAGTTATGGTTCGCTTGATGGATTTGAACAGAGGGATACTTATCTTATCAGGCATTTCACCATTGTGTTTGATACGTGCCAGCAGCCAAACGGAAAACATACCCAACACAGAAATACAGGGAAATACATAGCGGTACATATTGTAGTCCCAATCGAGCAACAAGCCATAAAAGAAGGTGATAAGCAACATCACTATTTTATTTGCTATGGTTGAATAACTATAGAAAACACTAAAATTCTTGTGCGTGTAATTTGATTTTAAGTATTGATTGATTACCGGATAAATGATAGGATTGGCAAAATAATATATTAAAAAGATGGCCAGAAATATATAATGATACATCCAGACATTTGGCTGATGTGCAACATCTAACGGAAAGAAGACCAGCAAAAACAAAGGTGCCCTTGTAATAATACCAATCCATGTCAGAAATTTCTTTTTGTTTTTTACCCTTCGCGACCACTCGTTAAGTATGATGGAAAATGTAAGCACAAACACACTGAACTGAAACAAAACACTGACTCCGATATCGCTGCCGTGCAAACTTTTCAGAAACACAAATTCGTTGAGCGCCAAAACACCGAGTATAATCCCTTCTATGATGGAATAAGCAAAATGAATTATAAATGTGTTCTTTTCGATTGCGCCAAGTTTTTGGCGAAAAATGAACGGCATATCAGGAGTTTTATGTCGGCAAAAGTACTTTTTAGAAGCGAGAAAATAAATGAAACGGGGTGTTTTTCTTTTTTACATTTCTTATTAAAATTTTATTCCGACTTTTGCAGCATAATTGATTCAGAAAATGAAATTTGTTTCCGAATATCGCGATAAAGAACTCGTTGAAAAGATAGTGAAGGAAATCAACCTGGTTTCACGTAAAGAAATTGCATTGATGGAAGTATGCGGTGGTCATACCATGTCGATACATAAATTCGGTATCCCTTCGTTGCTTCAGGCGAATATTCATTTGCTGTCGGGTCCCGGTTGCCCTGTTTGCGTCACCAGTAAAAAATATATCGACATCGCGGTTCATCTCAGCAAGCAACCTAACGTTATTATCACCACTTACGGCGATCTGATCCGTGTGCCGGGCTCCGACGGAACCCTCGATATGTCGAAAGCTGCGGGAAACGATATCCGCATTGTTTATTCCACTATCGATGCTTTGCAAATTGCCCGCGAAAATCCTGATAAGAAGATAATATTTCTCGGCATCGGATTCGAAACTACGGCTCCCGGAACTGCGGCTGCCATCATCAATGCACATAAGGAAGGTTTGCCAAACTTTTATGTACACAGTTCGCACAAAATTATGCCGCCTGCTATGGAAGCATTGATAACCGAAGGTGTGAAGATCGACGGATATATTTGTCCGGGTCATGTGAGTGCCATCACCGGTTCGGCTATCTATGAGTTTATACCGCAAAAGTATAAACTGGGTTGTGTGATTGCCGGTTTTGAGCCCACCGACATGCTGCAGAGTATTTTGATGCTGGTGAACCAAATAGAACAGAACGATACGAAAGTTGAAATACAATATAAGCGGGCAGTGAAACCCGAAGGAAACCTGATAGCCAAAGCGATGCTCGAAGAAGTTTTTGAAATTGGTGATGAATGGTGGCGCGGGTTTGGTATTATCCCTAACAGCGGTATGGCTATTCGTGAGAAATATAAACAATATGATGTGGCTTCCCACTTCGATATTAATGTTCCCGAACCGTCGGAAGATAAAGGTTGTTGCTGCGGTGAAATATTGAAAGGATTGAAGAAGCCTACCGATTGTAAGTTGTTTCGCAAGGTATGCACACCCGAAAACCCGATAGGCGCCTGTATGGTTTCGAACGAAGGGGCGTGCGCGGCATATTACAGATACGGGGAGTAGTTAATAGTGAATAGATAATAGTGAATAGTGTTGTTGATTGTATTAAATGAAATTTAAAGGAAAATGAAAACCAAATCAATCCTTCTCGGTCATGGCAGCGGCGGCAAGCTGAGCCACGAGCTTATTGAAAGCATATTCTTCAAGCATTTCGGGCAAAACGAAAAACATTTCGCTACCGACTCAACGCTGCTCGATCTGCCGGGGAATCATATAGCCTACACCACCGATTCGTATGTGGTGGATCCCATTTTCTTTCCGGGCGGAAACATCGGCAAACTAGCCGTGTGCGGAACCGTGAACGACCTGGCGGTTTCGGGCGCTGTGCCCTTATATTTGAGTTGCGGCTTCATCATCGAAGAAGGGTTTGAGTTCGAAAAGCTCGAAGAGATCGTGAAGACCATGGCCCACGAAGCCAGGAAAGCAGGCGTGAAAATAGTTGCCGGCGATACCAAGGTGGTGGATAAAGGTAAATGCGATAAGATATTCATCAACACCAGCGGCATTGGAGCTATTGAAGAACGCGACAAACATATCAGCTACGGCGAACACATAAAACCCGGCGACAAGATCATCATCAACGGGAATATTGCCGAACACGGAGTTACCATTATTGGTGCGCGCAATAATATCGAGTTTACCGACGACCTTCAGTCGGATTGCGCCAGCCTGAACAGTTTGATAGCTGAAGTGATGCAGACAACGGATAACATCCGCTTTATGCGCGATGCCACCCGCGGAGGTATTGCCACGGTGTTGTGCGAACTGGTTGAAGACCGCCCCTACGGGATACTCATCAACGAGGATGATATACCCGTGAGCGAAAGTGTGCTGGGTTTGTGCGAGGTGTTTGGTTTCGACCCGCTGTATATTGCCAACGAAGGCAAAGTGGTGATGATAGTTGCAGCGGAAGATGCTTTAAAGGTGGTGGAAGCTATGCGCGCTCACGAAGCCGGCCGGAACGCCTGCATCATTGGCGAAGTAACTGCCGACCATCAGCAGCAAGTGCTGCTCAACACCCAAATTGGTGGCAAGCGCATCGTCGATATGCTGACAGGCGAACAGTTGCCACGCATCTGTTAATCCAAAAATCCTTACTATTCTTTGATCAGTTTGCGGTAAGCGCTGCTCCAGCCCGATCCGCTCAAACGGAAAAGATATAATCCGCTTTGCCAGTTGCCGATGTTCAGGTCGATTGTGCCTGAAGTTTGTTCGATGGGCATCGTCCTGACCAAAGCGCCCAAAGCATTATAGACTTCGAGGTTGGCAATGCCTTTCAGTCCGCCATAGGTGAACTCAACCGAGCCTGTTGCAGGGTTCGGCATGGGTTCGGAAAGCAATTGACCGTCTGTCATGGTCTGTTCGTTGATGCCGATGGTGGTTTGGTTGATGATGGTAACTTTGAAATCGTCGAAATAGAAGCCGTCGGCAACGGTGCCGCCATCGCTTTTGAGGGTGAAAGCAAACTTCACGTTGTGGCCGAGAAACTGGCTGAGGTCTATTTCTTCCAACACCCACGAACTTTGAGTTCCATCGTACAAGGGCGAGCCGGCAACCTGATAACTGGTTCCCAATACGGTGTATTTTCCGCACAAAGGCGTCCACGTAGTTCCATTATCGATGGAAGCTTTCACCTGAACATAATCGTAGCCTTTTTCGATATCCCATTTGGCGCGGAAGTTCAGCAGGGCAAATATCGGTCCGGTGAGGTTCACAGCATTGGTGAGCGTGATGGTTTTGTTCTGGTTGTTGCTGTAGTTTCCGGAAGGAGAATCGGTGATGGATGAGGGCGATGAATAATATTGCGCGGTGGTAAGGGCCCATCCGCCGGCGGTCCAGTTGGCGATGGTGGAGGCGTTGTCGGTAAACAGGACGACGGGTGTGCCGTATATCTTACGGATGGTATCCGAAGTGGAATAGAGTCCGTTGTTGACCGTGAGCAGAAAAACCACCTGATCGCCGCCGTTCATGGGCGTGTTCAATGTGTATGAAATGCTGTCGGTGAGGTCGGCGAGAAGGGCCATGGCCGGAAATGATTTGGCTGAGCCCACCGAAGCGATGTTGGAGCTGACGGGCTGTATGGATACGGTGAAATTGGCCGTGTCCAATCCCAAACGTTGTATGTCGAACTTAATGAATCCGTTTTGGGACGAAATGATCTTGGGGGTTTGGTCGGTGAGGCGGGCATATTTGCCGGCAAAGCGTGCCACGTATAAGTTCTGCAAAACATAGGAGTTGGCAATGGGCACGATGCGTGTCGACGCGGGCCAGAAACCGTCGGCGGCATCGCCGGCCTCGGGCGACCAACTGATGATCCTGGGTTTGGTCGATACATCGCCGTAGAACCAGTCGAAGCTGCCCCCGTTGGCGTTGTAGCCCAATCCCTGGTAAGGCGTGCCGTAGAAATATTTGTTGTCGGTGGTCATCAGCGCGGAGTAGGTTTTATAGAGCACCGAATCGGGGTTGGCCGTCGATTTATATCCCCAGGGATACAACAATACGTCGCTATAGGTATGGTTGTCGATGGCAGTAATAAAATGCCTGTGTTCGCAAAACCATTTCATGGTTTGGGTTTCGGGTTCGGAGAAAGCCGCAGTGCCGCGATAGGTTTCGTCGCTGCCCGTGGGTGAAGAACCCACGTTATCGTATCCCCATTGGTATCCATAGTTGCGGTTTAGGTCGACACCATAAGAGCCATCGCCATTGTTGCGGCGGTTCTTGCGCCACAAGCCTCCGCCGGTGGGATCGGTGGTTTGGTTGTAGGTGTAGCCATCCACATTCACCACGGGCACGAAATACATTTCGGTGTTGTCGACCAGGTTTTTGATGTCGGGGTTGGTGGCGTAGTTCTCCAGCAGATACCACATGTAGAAGATAAGCTGCTGCATGCCCATGGGTTCGCGGGCATGGGTGAGGGCGCTGTAGAGCACTTCGGGCTCGGCTTCGTCCACGTCGGGATTGTCGGATATTTTAACGAAATATGTGGGGCGGCCCTCGATGCTGGTGAGGCTGCCGATTTGCTGTTTGGCGGTGATGAGGCTGGGATAGTGCACGCGCATGCTGTCGAGCTGGGCAAGCGCCTCGGTAAGGGTGAGGAATCCGCCCATGCTGCCCAAAACAAAATGCGCAGGCGTGGGGTAGCTGTTGGCGGTGCAGTTGTTTTGCGAACGCTGGTCGTCTTTTTCGGGGTGCAGGTTGCGGTCGGCATACCATTTTGCCATGTCGGGAATCAGCACCTGATAGGTGAAACCGTTGACGGCGAGTTTCTGAATGTCGTCGGTAGAGATCTCGGTGATGAGGTAGCCGTCTTTTTTCCAGTCGCCCTGAGGGTCGATGCCGATGGACGAAAGGCGCGCCATATCGTTGGGTTTTAGATTTATTTTTACGCGCGAATAGATGGCCGACTGCGAAAAGGCGCAAACGGATAGTAAGGCGAAAGCGAACGTAAGGAAAAATGATCTCATAGGAACGGAATTGAGGTGAAATTGAAAGGACAAATATACAGTAATAATGTTTTACGCGCTGAAAGGCATGGGGTTATTATTTTGTTAAGTTGGGAGTGCCTAAAGTGAACTAAAGTACTTAAAGCCCGCCTGACCGTCGGGCAGGTGCCTAAAGTTTGAAGTGCCTGAAGCCCGCCTGACCGGACGGGCAGGTTGGGAATTCAGAAGTCAGAAGTAAGAAGTGTGATTAGCGATTGGTGATTAGATTAGCCATGAGCCATTAGCCACGAGCCATGGTTTAGGCTTTCAGGCGTTTAGGATGTAGAAAATGTTCTCTTTTGCGTTGGTGATTTTAATAATAGTTTTCACAGCAGTTATATATTTCTGTATTACTATATAAAGTCTTTAAGAAATTAATTTTTTCTGAGTCGGACCATTTGTCTGTGGATACTAAAAAATAAAATGCTCTGTGATATTTTGTACCATATAGGTAAAAACTATTAAGATTTTTGTCATCTTTCAAATTCCAAAGCAAAGTGTTATTTATCGTATCTTTCTCAATTATTCTTGCCGATGCTCCTATTTTCTCTATCCAATATTTTGAATCCCATTCATAATATTCCCTTAAGAATAAACTATCGCTCATATCTTTTTGATAAAAAGGAGTCTGATTGCAAAAAACCATGCCAATACCCAAATAAACTTGAGCACTATCTCTATAAAAATGTGTCCTATTGACGGGATCATAATTTTCAAGAATCCAGTTTCCCGGAATCTTTACCTGGCCAAATGGATATTTGTCATACTTGGTCAATTTTTCTTTATTGTTATAGTCAGCAGAATAAATAATTGAAATTGTCCCGGGAGTATAACAACTCGTAAACATTAACATGCTTGTCAAAAAGAAAATGATCAAGATTCCAGATATTATTTTTGTCTTTTGCATAATTTGTAACTTCCTATCAGACATAAGCCCCTTGGTAACTATTTATAAACTTTCCCTCCAAAATTACAAATTAATTCCAAACCCACATCTTTTTTTGGTGATTGGTGATTTGAAAATAAACCACAGAGGCCACAATGAAAAAACAGAGGAACACAGAGAAATTCTTCCGACTTTCGTCTTCGGTCTTCTACCTTTTAACTTAGTCAAAAGCCTTGAGCCATAACTTCAGGCGAAAGCGAGAACCGGGTTTGCATGTTTTATGACGCGGCAGGTGATTTTTATTATCCGTCACATCATTTTTATTCCGCGTCACATCATTTTTATTCCTCGTCGCAAGCTGTTTGTTCCTCGTCGCATGCTGTTTATTCCTCGACGTGTGCTGTTTGTTCCCCGACGTGTGCGGTTTGTTCCCCGACGCGTGCAGTTTGTTCCCCGACGCATGCGGTTTGTTCCCCGACGCATGCGGTTTGTTCCCCGACGCATGCGGTTTGTTCCCCGACGTATGTGGTTATGAGGTAGTATAAAGTAGATTGTGTAAACAGGTTTAAAGGAGAGTTTGCTTGTGCTAAAGTGGAGCGTAGCGGAACGAAGCACAAGCAAACTCTGGGATTTTTTATTTACTTTTAAACCAAATACTAATATGGAAAACAAAAA
>CAIWKO010000006.1 GCA_903913285.1 uncultured Bacteroidales bacterium
AACTGCCGGAAGCTATACCTTGACTACAGCTACTCAGAGCTACGCTACGAGTGTGTTGTGGACTACCAGCGGTACAGGTTCTTTCAATAATGCAAACACCCTGAACCCAATCTATACTCCGAGTGTTGCTGATATCAATGCCGGTTCTGTTACTCTGACCCTTACAGGTCAATCTACAGCTCCTTGTGTTGCTGCTATTGATGCTATGACCTTAACGATTACAAAACAAGCTATTGTTAATGCAGGTACGGATGCTACTATCTGTGAAACTGCAGGAAACTATACTTTAAGTTCAGCTACTCAGAATTACACTACAAGTGTGTTGTGGTCTACTTCAGGTGACGGATCGTTCAACGATGCTACACTGCTGAATCCGGTCTACACCCCTGGTACTGCTGATATCGCTGCAGGTAATGTTACTTTAACTATCACAGGTCAATCGAATGCTCCTTGTGTTCCTGTCAGTGATGCTATGGTTCTTACAATAACAAAACTGTCAATAGCCAATGCAGGTAGTGACCAGTTCCTATGTGATGTTAATAATACCACACTTGATGGCAACAATCCTATTTCAGGTACAGGTTATTGGACGACTATAAGCGGACCTAATTTCCCTGCTATTACAAATCCATCCTTATATAATACAACAATTACCAATTTGATTCCGGGAATATATGTATTTAAATGGACGATTACTAATGGCGTTTGCTCTCCAACAGAAAGCACAGTAACAATTACTAATTACGCTACTCCAACGGTTGCAACAGTTGGAACTACACAAAATATCTGTGCAAGTTTCACAAGCGGAGCATTGGGTGGTAACACTCCATTGATCGGAACAGGTTCATGGAGTATTGTTAGTGGTGGAACAGGAACCTTTAGTTCACCAACAAACGGTAATTCGACATTCACAGCTGATGCATATGGAACCTACGTTTTGCGCTGGACAATAAGCAATGGTGTTTGTACCCCAAGTACTGCCGATATTACTGTTAATTACTATGAAGCTCCAACTCCTGCAAATGCTGGTTTAGATCAGGAACAGTGTAACAATGATACATATACACTTGCAGGTAATGCCGCTTCAGTAGGCATGGGAACATGGACAATAGTTAGCGGAACAGCTAATATTATTAGTCCGAACTCAGAGACATCAACTGTTACAGGTGTGCCTGCAGGCAGCACAGTAGTTTTGCAATGGACCATTGTGAATGGATCATGTATTACTTCTGATCAGGTATCCTTAACCAATGATGCATTACCGACCACAGCAGATGCTGGGCCGGATCAAACAGGAACATCTACTTGCGGTCTGACTACTGTTACACTAGCAGCTAATAGCCCCACAATAGGAATTGGTTCCTGGAGTATTGTAAGTGGAATTGGTGGTTCATTTAATGATCCTACTGTTAACACTACAACATTTAGCGGAATTGCAGGTCAAACTTATGTTTTGCGCTGGACAATTACAAATTCGCTTTGTGTGTCAACTGATGATGTTACAATTACATTTAATGTTATCCCTTCTGCTCCTGTTGTTACCGTTTCTGATAATTGTGCTTACTCAGTTTTGACAGCATCGAATTATACCGGAACACTATTATGGAGCACTGGAGAAACAACAAGCTCCATCACTGTTTCTGCAGCCGGTACCTATACTGTTACACAAACTGTAGGATACTGCACTAGTCCAGAAGGAAGTGGTATAGCTTCTCCTTTGATCATACCCGATGTACCAATAGTTACTGTTGAAAATAACTGTGGAAACTCTGTTTTAACGGTTACAAATAGTATTGGTACACTTTTATGGAGTACAGGAGCTACAACAACCTCAATACATGTTAATATAGCCGGAACATACACAGTTACACAAACTGTGGGTGTTTGTACCAGTCCAGCTGCTAGTGTTGTTGCTACACCATTATTAGTACCTTCAACTCCAGTTGTTACGGTTACTAATAATTGTGGTAACTCTACTTTATCCACAACAGCAACCGGATCATTATTATGGAGTACAGGTGATACAACAAGTTCAATTACTGTTGTAATACCAGGAACCTATACTGTTACGCAAACTGTTGGAACATGTACCAGTCCTGCAGGTAGTGGCATCGCCTTACCTCTGACGGTACCTTCTGCTCCTGTTGTTACAGTTGTAAATAACTGCGGAAACTCTGTTTTAAACGCCCTTTCATATACAGGAACTTTATTATGGAGCACCGGAGAAACAACAAATTCTATTACAGTAACAACAGCAGGGACTTATACTGTTACACAAACCGTTGGCGGTTGTGTTAGCTTAGCCGGAAGCGTAATAGCAACTCCAAAAATAATTCCTGATGCTCCAGTGGTTAGTGTAGTAGATTATTGTGGTAATTCAGTTTTAACCGCTTCAGGATATTCCGGAACTTTATTATGGAGTAATAATGCTACTACTAATTCTATCACTGTGAATACAGCAGGAACATACACTATTACTCAAACTGTGAATGGATGTATTAGCCCTGTTGGAAGCGGAACTGCTGCACCAATAACAATACCTTCAGCACCAGTGGTTACTGTTACAGATAATTGCGGAAATTCTGTTTTGACAGCTTCTGTTTATACAGGATCCTTACTATGGAGTACTACTGATACTACCAGTTCAATCACTGTTACAACAGCTGGAACATATACTGTTACACAGACTGTTAATGGATGTGTTAGCCCTGCAGGAAGTGGTCTTGCAGCACCAATGATAATACCTTCAGCACCTATTATTACGGTTAGCAATAATTGCAGCAACTCTGTATTAACTGCTTCTGGATACACCGGAAATCTATTATGGAGCACTGGGGAAACAACAACTTCTATTACTGTTATTACTGCAGGGACTTATAATGTTACTCAAACAGTAGGAAGCTGTACCAGTGTTTCAACAAGTGCTGTTGCAGTGCCTATTGCAATACCAGTAGCACCAGTGGTTTCAGTAGTTGATAATTGCGGAAATTCAGTTTTGACCGCTTCGGGTTATACAGGCGATTTACTTTGGAGTAATACAGCTACAACAAGTTCAATTACTGTTACTATTGCAGGAACTTATAGCGTTACTCAAACAGTAAATGGCTGTGTTAGTCCTTTAGGAAGCGGTGTTGCAGCACCTATAACAATACCTTCAGCACCTGTAGTTACTGTTACTGATAATTGCGGAAATTCTGTTCTGACAGCTTCAGCATATACGGGAACTTTGTTGTGGAATACTAATGAAACCACTCCTTCAATAACCATTACTACAGCAGGAACCTATTCAGTTACTCAAACCGTAAATGGTTGTGTGAGTCCTGCCGGAAGTGGAATCGCTGCACCATTGTATTTACCGAATGCTCCTACAGTGAATGTTGTTAATAATTGTGGAAACTCAGTTTTAACAGCCTCTGCATATACAGGGACATTATTATGGAGCAATTCATTTACGACAAGCTCTATTACTGTTACAACAGCCAGTAGCTATACAGTTACACAAACTGTTGGAACTTGCACAAGTGCACCAGGAAGTGGATCTGCTGCACCGCTAATTATACCTTCGGCACCTGTTGTCACAGTTATTAATAATTGCGGAAATTCTGTTCTTTCAACATCAGGATCTTCTTTATTATGGAACACTGGAGCATCTTCAAATTCAATAACAGTTACAACTGCAGGAACATACACAGTTACACAAACCGTTGGAAGTTGTACAAGTCCTGCAGGCAGCGGAATAGCAACACCTATTGCTATACCTTCTGCTCCTGTAATTTCAGTTGTAAATAATTGCGGTAACTCCGTATTAACTGCTTCAAGCTATACAGGAACGTTAGCATGGAATACCGGAGTTTCTACTAATCCTATTACAGTTACAACTGCCGGAACTTATACTGTTACACAAACTATTGGAGGATGTATAAGTTCGTCTGGTAGCGGTATTGCCTCACCTTTGTCAATACCTTCGGCTCCAATAGTTATTGTTACGGATAATTGTGGCAACTCTGATCTTGAAGCTTCGCCTTATAGCGGAACTTTGTTATGGAACACCGGAGCTACTACAAATTCAATTACGGTTACTACTGCAGGAACTTATACAGTAACACAAACAATAAATGGTTGTACAAGTCCTGTTGGAAGTGGTACTGCTGCGCCTTTGACCATACCTTCAGCACCTGTTGTTAGTGTAACTGATAACTGCGGAAATTCTGTTCTGACAGCTTCAAGTTATACGGGAAGTTTATTATGGAATACTGCTGCAACTACAAATTCTATCACTGTTACTTCAGCTGGAACATACAGCGTAACACAAACAGTTGGAAGTTGTACGAGTATACCCGGAACAGGTATAGCAGCTCCTAAAACTATTCCCGTTGTTTCTCTTGGCAATGATACAGCACTTTGTATAAATCAATTTGTTATACTTGATGCTGGAAATTCAGGATCAACATATCTGTGGACTCCTGGAGGACAAACTTCTCAAACTATTACAGTTGATTCCTCAGGAATTGGAATTGGAGCTCATACTTATTCAGTTATAGTGACAAGTCCTGATCTTTGTATAGCTTCAGATAATATTGTCGTGATTTTCAATCCATGTACGGGAATTGAAACTATTACTTCTGATATCTCTTTCAGCGTCATTCCAAATCCTTCTAACGGTATGTTCTATCTTACAATAGAAGGACTAAATGAATCTTCTTCGCTGAATATCTTCTCCATGAGTGGACAAATCATCTACTCTGATCAACTGGATAATTCCGGATTCGTTAATAAACCCATCGACCTAAGTTCATATGCTAAAGGCATGTATTTCATCAGAGTAATTTCAAAAAATTACTCTCACGTCGAGAAAATAATTATTAACTAAACAGAATATTCTAATAAAAAAACGGAGGGCAATAGCCCTCCGTTTTTTTTATACTAATTGATAGCTACAGTATTCCTTCATCGGCAAAGCTGTAAAATGTATCATCACCCATAATAATATGGTCCAATATAGAGATATCAAGAAAAGAACCTGCTTCCTTCAATTTATTTGTAAGCTTAATATCAGCGTCACTAGGTTTAATATTCCCTGATGGATGATTATGACATAATATGATAGAAGTTGCATTTTGTTCAATTGCTGCCTTAAAAATCCGCTTCGGATCAGCGACTGTTCCTGTTATTCCACCTTCACTTATTAAAACCTTTTTAATTATTTTATTTGCTCTATTCAAGAGTAATATCCAGAATTCCTCATATTGAGAATCTGATAAATTTGATTGAAAAAATTCAAAGACATCCTTACTTGAGGTTATCTTCCCCTTATTTGCAATACTAGCTTCACGTCGTCTTTTGCCTAATTCAAGAGCAGCAATAATACTTAACGCTTTTGCCTCACCAATTCCATTAAAAGCAGTAAAATCGCCTAAATTCATCTTAGACAGCTCAACCAAGTTATCGGATACCTGATGCAAAATACGCTTTGATAAATCAACAGCAGTTTCCTTTTTTGAGCCGGAACGCAATAAAATTGCCAATAACTCGGCATCACTTAATGAAGATTTTCCTTTTAATATCAGCTTTTCTCTAGGGCGGTCATCCTCGGCCCATTGTTTTATATTTTGAAATTCTAGCATATATTTGTTATTAAAAATCAACAACAAATATACTAGACTTAAAGAATTAAACAAAAAAAGTTAAAACACAAATTCAAAGAAACATTTTTCCAAATAAATTCTTTCAGATAAAATTGAAAAAAAAGACAAAAAAAAACCCTTGCTTTAGGCAAGGGTTAATAAAATATTTTTTCAATTATTTCAAGGAATTGTAGAACTTTACAGCACCTGATTTTAGGTTTGCCGCCTTGTTCTTATGAATAACATCCTTAGTTGCAAGTTTATCAATCATCGATACTAACTTTGAAAGCTCTTCTCCAGCTTTTTCTTTTTCTTTTAAACTTCTGAATTCCTTAAGCGCATTACGCATAGTTTTTGCATAATAACGATTATGTGTCCTTTTGATTTCTGTTTGTCTGATTCTTTTCTCAGATGATTTGTGATTTGCCATTTTAATTTCTTTTATTTGCAGTCCGTAGGGGACTCGAACCCCTGATTTCCAGGATGAAAACCTGGCGTCCTAACCGACTAGACGAACGGACCGTATGGTTTCTCCTCAATTTTTGAGGGTGCAAAGATACTTATTTTTTTATTTACAACAAATTTTTTTGATCTTTTTCATTAATAATACCATTTCTACAGTTTTTCTTCAGGGTCTGCCTGAAACCTAAAACCCAACCTCTTTCCCGTCTGTATTTTCATTGTTGATGAATACTCAAAAATCTGTAAAACCGAAATCTCTTTAATCATATCATAAGGTTGTAAAAGCAAATCAAAATCCAGACAATAAATAACAGCAGTTTCTAATATTTGACGCAATGTTGGGTAATCAATGGGTTCATTCATGAATGTATTATTCAAAAAATCCATTTGCCTTTTCCCTTCAACAACAAAATGGAAATCTTTGTTAATAAAGATTCTTGCAACTAAATATCCAATATCATTTTCGCGATTATATTTTAATGAGTCTGCCAAAAAATTATAAACATAAATCACACCACAATAAGAACGACTTTCGTCTTCTTTTATATATGAACTTCTCATTATTGAATGCTCTCTGGGAAATTCAAATACATTGGTATGCATAATAAATACTAATGTATCTCCGGCAAAGTTTAATTCTGCTTCAAACTGACCTTTATCAAAGAATTCCACTTTAATTTGAGGAATATTATTTTTTTTCAATTCCTTTTTTGCCTCTTCAGCAAAATCTTTTGCAACCTGTTTCAATTCAACAAATGTATCACTCGTGTTTTGAAATATTTTCTGTTTTAATACCGATTTATTTTTAAAACGATCGATTACTTCATTCAGGCGACTTTTTTTCCGTGTCATATCTATTACTTTATAAAAACAAAATTATTAAATTTCAAATATCTCAATGACTTCTTTTATCAAAATCTAGTAAGTTCTCCAAATAATTTCATTGCATATTGGTCTGTCATTGAAGATATATAACTTACTACTGCGTGTTTATATTGCTTAATATCATCAATCTCGCATACAATAGAATTTTCAAATTTAGTATTTTTTCTTTCCTTAAGATTAATATCAGAATATTTCATCAGCCAATATTTAAAAGCACCTATTAAGTTCGGATAAATCTTTTCGGTTTCATCAAGATTGCAAATAAGTTTTGGCCTTTCATCAAACAAAATAGCTAATGTATGATACAATGAATTTATTATTAATCCTGCCAATTCATTAAAATAAAGCAGCCGTTTGTTCTTATAAATATTTTTATAATTAAACTTAATAACCTCATTTATTAGTTCCAAGTACTTTTCTGAAAACAAAATTCCTTTTTCGGGCGAACTCATTTTACATAAATTAATTACAAAATCATTCATCAGAATAGTGTTATTGATTTGCCATACCTTAATTTTTTTTATTCTGCTAACTATTTCGGACAATTCTGCAATCTGATCCTTATTGAGTATCTTTAGTGTTAATGCATCCTCAATATCGCGCCCCAGATATGAAATTTTATCGGCAATTTTTACAACACAAGCTTCCCAAGTATAAGGTGAATACTGGTTTGGATGACGAATCAGTTCCAAATCAATAGATTCATCTCTCGGATGTAAATCATTTTCATTTACTTCGCCACAATGTGATATAATTCCATCTCGTACAGCATACGTTAAATTAAGATTGTTTTCTTTATTATTAAGATTTGGTAATGTTTCAATTTTATCTACAAAAAACAAACTATTTCTTTCATGCCAAAATGATTCTGAAATTTGATTCATTAATATCTCGTTTAAGATATGCTCTCCTTCATGACCAAAAGGTGCATGTCCTAAATCGTGACCTATGGCAATAGCAGCAGTAAGTTCAGTATTTAGTCCTAAATAATTTGCTATAGAATAACTCACAGCCGCAACATGATTCACATGTTCGATCCTTGTACAAACATGGTCATTCTGTGTTGCAGAAAAAACCTGAGTTTTATGCTTCAACCTTCTATACGCCTTAGAATGTAGTACTCGATTGTAATCTCGTGTAAACTCACTCCTTATATCATCATTTTTTTTATAAATATTATTAACCCGATTTGTCGCTATTGACCAATTCGGATTTTCCGGATACATACCAACATTAAAAAACCTCTTTGAAATCATAAAATCGTTTTAACAAACCTACGATTATTTTACTGATTTCAATAAACAACAATGAATAAAATAATAATTATTTTTATTTAGAAATATTCTTAATAACATTCTTTCGTATCTTTGTAAAAAATTATAAATGAAACCGAAAAAAGATACGGTTCTGGTTGTTGAAGGGATGGATTGTACGAATTGTGCACTCGGTATAAAAAAACAATTGGATAAAGCAGGTCTTGATAATGTGGATGTGAACTTTGCAACGGCAGAAGTTCGTTTCAACAGTGCTTCTGAAGAGCAGACAGAGTTTGCAATTCATAAGATCAATAAAATGGGTTATAAAGTAGTTGCAAATCTATCGGAGGAAGAACAAATCGTAAAAAAAGGTTTGAGCAGCATTGAGATTAAATTTTATTTTTCAATAATTTTTACAATTCCACTTCTCACAGCAATGTTTATCCCAATTGATTTCCTGCATAATTCTTATTTTCAACTTGCATTAGGATTGCCTGTTTATTTAATCGGAATGTGGCATTTTGGTAAAAGCGCATTCTTCTCAATAAAATCAGGTGTCCCCAATATGGATGTGCTTATTACTATAGGAACAACAGCTGCATTTTTTTACAGCTTATCGGGGACCTTATTGGATCTTGGGCATAATTATCAGTTTTACGAAACATCAGCAAGTATCATTTCATTGGTTTTACTTGGTAATTTACTTGAGCATAAAGCAATAAAAAAAACCACATCTGCTATTGATGAACTTGTAAAAATGCAAAAAGTTACAGCAAGACTTATTAGCACAGTGAATGGCATTGAACAAATAACCGAAATCGAAGCTTCGAAAGTCAGAAAGGACGATATGCTGTTAGTGAATTTAGGCGATAAAATTCCAGCAGATGGAATCGTATATTGGGGAGAGGGAAATGCTAACGAATCAGCAATAACAGGCGAAAGTGTCGAAGTAGAAAAACAAACCGGAAATGCAGTAATAGGCGGGACCATTCTCGTATCTGGAAATATTAAAGTAAAAGTAACCGCTATCGGTAATCAATCTGTCTTAGGTCAAATAATCGACCTTGTAAAAAATGCACAACAGGACAAACCCGAAATGCAAAATTTAGCTGATAGAATCAGTGCAGTATTTGTACCTGTTGTATTATTGATTTCTGTTGTTACATTTCTAATCAATTATTTTGCTGCAGATATCGACTTTCAGCATTCACTACTTAGATGTATCGCCGTATTGGTAATCGCCTGCCCGTGTGCTTTAGGGCTTGCTATTCCTACTGCCGTTATTGTTGGCGTAGGACGTGTTGCCAAACAAGGGATATTAATAAAAGGTGCCAGTACTATTCAAAAAATCAATGACATTAAAACAATAATTTTTGATAAAACAGGGACACTGACCACGGGAAACTTCACGATTCGCGCAATAAACACGAATGATATCAGTGAAAATGAAGCAAAAAAGATTCTTTTTTCTTTGGAAAAATTTTCAACTCATCCGATAGCAGTTTCAATTACTAATGAACTAAAAAATGAATTCCCGATCGAATTAAATGATATAAAAGATGAAAAAGGAATCAGCATAAGCGGAATAGATAATCAAGGAAATAATTATGCTGCAGGTTCATACAGGATCGCAAAACACGAAACTTCCGATTATTCTCATTCGGTTTATCTTGTAAAAAACGGCAAGCTAGTTGCGACTGTCGATTTACAGGATGAAATTCGTGCAGATGTTCCTCAAACAATTGATTTTTTTAAATCAAAAGATGTTAAAATCATTTTGTTAAGTGGAGATAAGAAAGAGAAATGCGACATCTTTGCTTCTCAACTTAATTTTGATGGTGTATATTCTGAAAAACTGCCTGCAGAGAAACTTGAACTGGTTGAACAACTGAACAAAAATAATGATCTATGTATGGTAGGTGATGGAATAAACGATGCACCTGCTCTTTCAAAAGCGGCTGTAGGAATATCATTAAGCGACTCCACACAGATAGCCATAAAATCGGCACAGGTTGTCCTGCTCAACGGTAAGATAAACCTATTATCAAAAGCATGGCTAATTAGCCACGCGACTATGAAAGTGATTAAACAAAATTTATTCTGGGCTTTTTTCTACAATATCATTGCTATTCCAATTGCTGCATTTGGATTACTTGATCCAATGATAGCCGCTGCATCGATGGCATTATCGGATGTTGTCGTTATTTTAAATTCATTACGTTTACGAACAAAAAAATTGAAATAAAACTTTCTATTCTATTTTAAAGTTACTTTACTCCAAATTTTATTTTGCACTTTTTACATATAATTTGTGTCAGGTCGCGACCTGTTTTTATTGCTACAGGTAATCCTCCACCAGGCATGGCCCAATGACCGGTGAAATAAAAGTTTTTTAACCCGGGCAAATCAATTTTTATTGGAGAACGAGCCGTCAGATTTTTATCAGGCAACCATCCTTGTACGCTACCGGCTCTGTTTGCCGTGTATCGTTGGTAGGTAGCGGGAGTTGTTATATCCATTTCCTCAATAAAATTCTTAATATTACCGATTTTATTATCAAGAGCATCAATAATTTGTTGTGCAAAAGCATTTTTCTGCGTATCATATGCGGCTTTGTCATTGGATCTGAGTTGTACCCAATAATCTCCGTTAGTAGTATAAAAGCTCACAGAAACGACTGTCTTTCCTTCAGGTGCTAAGGTAGGGTCATAATTATAAACATGTGCTTCTAGTCTGGAGTATACAGTGCCATCAGGAGAGGACAACTCTTTTTCAATAGGAAACCTAAAAAAATGAGGAAAATCATTAAAACTTCGCGCAATGCCCAAAGCAACCATAAAGATGGAATAATATACCTTTAATTTCTTTTGCTCATTCAACTGATTTATAAGAGTGTCAGTATATTTTCCATCCAGAGCATGGAACAATGTATATTGCCAGTCAGCTGCAGAAACAGTAATATCAGATTTTATTACAGATCCATCCTTGAGTAGGACAGCAGTTGCAATATCATTATCACAAACAATTTTTTCGACAGTTTGGTTATA
This sequence comes from uncultured Bacteroidales bacterium, assembly GCA_903913285.1. GTDB lineage: Bacteria > Bacteroidota > Bacteroidia > Bacteroidales > CAIWKO01 > CAIWKO01. The sequence continues at coordinate 11,275 of CAIWKO010000006.1, forward strand.
ATGAATCTCACCTCCAAGGTCTAGGTACTTTTGTTCAATTTTTTTAGAAAACTTATAAGACCCTCCAATAGGGTAACCTGCCCCGTTTTTATCATAAGATGCCAAAGGGATCGTTAAAATAAGAAGGCAGATCTCATCGCCATCGTACAGCAGTTGGAATGCTTCTTTAAGGAAGGGATTCTTGAATTTTTCACCAAAAGTAAAATTGGTAACCTTTTTCCATTTATTAACAAACATCAGTAATGGCAAATGTTTAATCATTCTGATTTTCTCAGGGAAAGTAAGTAATTCCGGAACTTTATCAACGATTGGAGGCATCTCAAAATGCTGAATCTTCCGCATGGATTTTACAAACTTTCGGATAAGTTTCGAATCTTCAGGGGCAATATCAAGCAAATAATGTTCAAGTTTATCAAGGTTTGTGTATAGATGGAAAACCTTGCTCCCATATTTATTTGAGGTATCTTTCACTTCAATTTCAGCTCTTAGCTTATGATTTACAAACCGGATAGAATCCATATCAATAAGTTCAGACCAAAGTTTGTAAAAAGGATTCGAAGGATTAGAACCCAGTAACCAATGAATGCAACCGTCGAAAGTATACTCGCCACGTTGCCAACTGGTACATAATCCCCCTGATACTGGATTCTTTTCAAAGATATGGGTTTCGAATCCATTCATTTGGAGATAACATCCAACTGATAATCCAGAAACGCCTGCCCCAATGATATTAATTTTCATTCCACTTAGCTTATTTGCTTTGACTGTACTTAAGCCACACAAAGTACGGACTTTTTCACCACTAAAATTGTATATTTATAAGGATTTATAATTAGCCGTTAGTTTTTTCTCTAAATTTACAAATCGAAAAAGTAAAAGACAATAATTTTATTAAATTATCATCATATGGGGATTTCGGACAAGAATTTTATTGTTTATAAAGCTTCGGCCGGTTCTGGAAAAACCTATACTCTGGTAAAAGAATACCTAGAAATCGTATTAACTAACCCGGAAAAATACCGTCGCGTTTTGGCTGTTACTTTTACAAACAAAGCAGCCTATGAAATGAAAACCCGGATTATAAAATATTTGGTCAATCTTTCAAAAATCAATAAATCAACAAACAAAGCTGATGTTGAACAAATCAAAAACTCATACAAAGAACTGATAAATGAATTGTGTTCGGTAACAAGAGTTAACGTTAATGAACTTTCATGCCGTGCAGATATCGTTCTTAAAAAAATTTTGCATAATTATACCGATTTTGCGATTTGCACTATCGACAGTTTTGTTCAACGCATTATACGGACATTTGCTTTCGACCTAAAGATACCTCAGAATTTTGAGGTAGAACTGGATTCAAAAAATATTTTATCGCAAGCTGTTGACATATTACTGAGTTTTGTTAATCAAGGCGAAGCCATAACAGAATTGATGGTTGAATTTATCAAACAAAAAATCTCTGAAGGAAAAAGCTGGGATATTGAAAAAGACCTCAAATCGTTTGCTGAAGAGTTACTAAAAGAAGACACTCAAAAATTTATTCCCTTAATTGAGGGATTCAGCATAAATAACTTTCAAAAAATTATATCAAAATCATTTGAAATACGAAAAACGTTAAGCGACCAAGCAGAGACCATGGCAAAATCGGTTCTTATCGAAATCAACCGGCTTCAAATCGATATCACTTCGTTTTATTATGGAACAAAAGGTATACCGGGGTTTTTTAAAAAAATTATTTCCAAAGGTTTGGCAAACGCAACTCTCAGCTCAACTTATTATATAAAAACCGTTGAAGAAAACGAATGGTTTTCAAAAAAAGCACCGGCACAAGACATACAAAATATTGATTCGCTAAAAGATATGATTAGCGAAGCTTATCATAAAATACTTGAATTGCAGATACAGTTCAAAAACATCAACATTGTTACAAAAAGCCTGTATCAACTTTCGTTGCTCAATCAAATCAGAGCTGAAACGGACGAAGTAAAATCAAATTCAAATCTGGTTTTTATTTCCGACTTCTATCAAAAAATTCACGAACAATTGCTGAACGAACCCGTACCATTTATCTATCAAAGAACCGGCGAAAAATATGAACATTTTTTTATTGATGAGTTCCAGGATACTTCGGTTTTGCAATTCCAGAATATGCTCCCGCTCATTGATAATTCTCTGGCTACTGCTAATACAAATCTTGTGGTGGGCGACGGAAAACAAGCAATTTATCGCTGGCGCAACGGCGAGGTTATGCAATTTGCTTCTTTACCTAAAATATTCAACAAGCCGGATTTGCTCCACTTCGACTATATAGAATCTTCCTTAGAAAGAAATTTTATCAATTATGCTGATACTGAGAACGGAGCTTTGAATATTAATTATCGCTCACAACGAGAAATTGTGAATTTCAACAACAAACTTTTCGGCTATCTAAGTAACCTGTTAAGCGAAAAACACAGAAACATTTACGATAATATATCACAAAATGTTAAGCCCGGTAGCGATAGAGGTTATATTAAGGTGCAGTTTTTTGATGCGGAAGATTATGAAGAAAACCAATTGAATGCTATCCTTGAAGTCATTCAAAACCTCAGTATTCAGAATATTCCCTTGAATAATATTGCGGTTATTTGTCGTAAAAATTTTGAGACCATAATAGTTGCTGCCCATCTACTTAAAAACAATATTGAAGTTGTTTCATCTGAATCTCTACTGCTTTGTGCATCATCCGAAATCAACCTTATCATATCCTCTCTCAAGTTTTTACATAATGCCGACGATAATTTATCTGCTTCATATATCCTGTTTTATTTAAGCAGGAACAGGTCGACAGTGGAAAACACCAACACATTGATTGAACGGTATAATACCCTTAGGAACACGATGCAAGGGTTTGCAGCTTTATCAGAGATACTGAAATCATTCAATATCGAAATAGATTTTAACGTCCTTGCAAAGCTTTCTTTATTCGATTTGAACGAATATCTTATCCGTAAGTTTGGGTTAATGATATATGCCGACCCCTTTATTATCTTTTATCTTGATGCTGTGAGCCAGTTCACTCAAAAAAACACATCAACTATTTTTGATTTCCTGAGATGGTGGGACGAATTCGGAGCAAAAAAATCCATCGTCATTCCTGATGAACTGAATGCAGTTAAAATTATGACGATTCATAAAGCCAAAGGCATGGAATTTCCTGTTGTGATTTACCCCTTTGCCGACGAATCACCCGTAATAAAAAATGCTTCGACATGGGTATTAAATCAGGATAAAATAACATCGGAGCTTCCGGTATTTCAATTGCAAATAAGCGAAAAACTGTTGAAGGGCACTTCATACGAAAAATATTTTATAGAAGAGAAATCGAAAGCAACGCTTGATATGCTTAATATTTGTTACGTAGCACTTACACGGGCTGGAGAACATTTATATATTTTTTCAAAGAAATACGCCGACAATTCGAAAAGTCAGAGTTTTGGGGTACAACTTCAAAAATATCTTACATTAGAAAACCTATGGGTTGATGGAAAAACTATTTATGAGTTTGGACACACTGAGAATTTTATTTTGAACGCTGTTGAAAAAAGAAAGGAAAATAATCTAAAATTCTACGATTCACTGGTTTCGTCGGATTGGACAAAAAAATTGATAATACGTTATAGTTCACCTCAAGCGCTCGATTTTGATAAACAGGACAAACGTTTGTCCTGGGGAAATATGGTTCATGAAATTTTATCGGAAATGCAAGATATGGCCGACATGGACAAAGCTATAGCCGAAACTGTTCAAAAATTCATGCTGAACGAGGAAGACAGCAATAAAATCAGGAAACTAATTGCTCAGGTTTTTTCGAAACCTGAGATGGAAGCATTTTTTGCTCCTGGTTTGAAGGTGATGACTGAATCTGAAATCCTGACAGCAGACAACAAGTTATATCGGCCCGACCGTATTATTTTTGATAACGACAACAACATCGTGATCGATTTTAAAACAGGTGCTGCAGAGGAAAAACATCAGCAGCAAATTAGTAATTATGCTGCTTTGCTCACTGATATCAATAAAAAACCGACAGAAAAATTTCTACTTTATTTAAACGAAAATGTAAAACTGGTGAAAGTTTAAGAAGTGACTAAAGTACTTAAAGTGCCTAGAGTTAAGTTAAAAGTTTATAATGTTACGAGGATCTTTTGCTTTTTCTTAACCACAGAGTTCACAATGAATAGACAGAGGTTCACAGCGAATTACCAAAGGCAATAATAGACCAGATACCAAATACCGGACACCTATTTCTTTTCGTCCAGATAAAGTTTCAAAAGTTTCGCCACATACTTGCCAAACACATCAAATTCGATGTTGATTACGGTGCTTTTTTTGAAGTTGTGGAAATTGGTTACATCGAAGGTGAAAGGGATGATTGCTACCGAAAACTGCGATGGTAATGAATCTACTACGGTAAGACTAACGCCATTGACAGATATTGAACCTTTTTCAACAGTAATATTTTGTTTGCCCGGATCATATTCAAACCAATATTTCCAGCTGCCGTCCATCTCTTCAACTTTAGTGCATACTGCAGTTTGGTCGACATGACCTTGAACTATATGACCGTCGAAACGGGCTTCCATACGCATGCTTCGTTCTAGATTTACTTCATAGCCGACAAACCATGAGCCCAGATTAGTCTTGTCGAGAGTTTCCTGTATAGCAGTGACAACATATTGCTGTTTTTCGTAGTCAACTTTCACTACTGTAAGACACACACCGTCGTGGCACATGCTTTGGTCGATGCTGAGTTCTTTTGCAACGGGGGTTTGTATAGTGATGTTAATATTGGTACGATCGCGGTCGATGCCTACTACTTTGCCTGTGGTTTCTACGATTCCTGTGAACATATCTTTTGTTTTAGATAAATAAAATTTGAATTTATTAGTGAGGACAAAATTAATGAAAAAGGTTGAAGCTTAATTATACGGACACATTTATTTTAAGCAAATAAAAACTTGTCAGGTAATCTATATAAATGATAAAATTAATTTAACATTAAATACTCTTTCCATCCTCTAAATATACAATATTATCAATCTTATAGGTTTGAATTTCAATATTTATTGGAACAATCTAACAATGCATTATCACAATAATGATTCAATCATAACGAAATAAAAGAATTAAAAAAGATAAATCTGAAAGTCGATTTTAGGATCGAATTCTAGTCAAAAGCAATGATGTTATTTTCGTGTTCGATGATGAGCATGGTCATATCTATGAGCTGTCCAATAGTTTCGACAGGATGTTTCACCACGTATTTGCCAATAGTTTTCAGTTCGATATTAAGATTGTATTTCTTTTTGAAGATTTCTATCAACTCGAGGAACATAAGAGAGTCGCCGTCGATATCGCTTATTATATTAGTATTTTCGTTTAAAGCTGAAGCATCTACTTCACATTCTTCGGTAAAAAAATCGTAAACGGTTTGTTTTACTTCATTACGGGTATTATCGTTAATTTTTGCCATCAGTTTTTTTTGGCAAATTTAGCAATATTTTTTAATTACCAAAACAGCATTGTGCCCTCCAAAAGCAAAAGAATTTGACAATGCACAGTTAACAACCTGTTTTCGAGCCTTGTTGGGTACATAATCCAAATCAAGTTCAGGATCAGGCTCATCATAATTTATAGTAGGTGTTAATAAGCTGTTATTTATAGACTGAATAGTGATGATAAGTTCCACAGCACCAGCAGCTCCAATTGTGTGTCCTATCATCGATTTGGAAGATGAGATCGGAATTTTATAAGCCTGTTCACCAAAAACTTTTTTTATAGCCATTGTTTCATATCTATCGTTCAAAGTAGTGGAGGTTCCGTGAGCATTTATATAATCAACTTCATTGATATCTGTACCGGAGTTTTTTAATGCTTGTTGAATAGTATGTGCAATGCCTTCACCGTCTTTCATTGGAGCCATAATGTTATATGCCTCGCTGGTGATGGCATATCCTGAAAGTTCGGCAAGGATTTTGGCATTTCTTGCTTTAGCAGATGTTTCTGACTCTAACACCAAAACCCCTGCACCTTCTCCAATTACAAAGCCATCACGGTTTTTCGAAAATGGTTTACTTGCTTTTTCAGGTGTTTCATTCTCTGTTGATAATGCATACAAGTTGTTAAAGCCTTCAATTTCTTCTTTGTTCACAATCGAATCTGCTCCTCCAACGATAACAACATCAGCGGAACCTGAACGTATCATGTCATATCCCAATCCGATGGCGTAGGCCGATGATGCACAAGCAGAAGCCACAGTATAGTTAGGACCTTGAAGTTTATATTCTAATGATATCCATGCCGACATAGCATTGTTCATGCTTTTTAGAATAAGATTCTGAGGAGTAGTATTTTGTTCACTCGATGTGTTTGCTGTAGCAACAACGCCTAGAATAACCGAACAACGGTTTTTATCCATTTCGTCGAAATTAATTCCACTTTGTTGAACAGCTTCTTTGGCACAAACAAAACATGCTTTTGTCACACGTGTCATTTGGTCAGCTGAACGTTTTTTAATATAGTTTGGCCATAATTCCTCAAAGGCAGCAGGTAATTCAGCAGCTATTTGGGTTTGGCATTGAGAAGCATCAAACAAAGATATTTTTTTTACTCCACTTTTGCCTGCAATCAAATTTTCCCAATTTTCTGAGAGGTTTAATCCCAGAGATGTGATCATATTCATTCCTGTAACAACAACTCTTTCCATATTTCTTTTTTTCAGATATTAAATTTACGGGCAATAGTAAAAGGACCCTCATCAGCATTCATATATTCCTTTGCAGCAAATTCGAGTAAGGCTTCAGAACAAATTCCTTCATCAACTATCTGTCGCGCCTTTTCGATATAAACAGTTTTCAATCTTAATAAAATACCTTGGACATAATTATTTCCCGGATCATTTTCAGAAACCATGCCTTCTTTATCAGTATCGTCTGAATAATTGTAAAACCCGGATCTTGTTTTCAAACCCAACATATTTTTCGAACACTTATTCTCAAGTTCATTAATTATGCTCTGATATTTGTTTTTGTCTTCGGATTGTTCAGTATAATTTTTCACAGATTCGAGCATAATATCAATGCCCACCTGATCGAAAAAGCTGAAAACACCGCCAGGAAATAGATTTGTATTGATGAGTTCATCAATTTGTTTGTACGATAATTCTCCTTCAGCATAGATTTTACAAGCTTCATTCTGCACTTCTAGAAAGAGTTTGTTAAGAATAAAAGAATGCTTTTCATTTAGAATCAATGGTTTCTTTTGTATTATGCTACAGAAATCAACAATCGTAATCATGGTTTCAGTAGTAGTTTGCTCATTTTTTAGGATCTCAACAATATTCTTCAACATGATCGGATAAAAAAAGTGCAGTCCGATCACATCATTCAATATTTTTGTTTCATCAACCAACTCGGAAGGATTTATTGACGATGAATTGCTTGCGATGATACATCTTTTATTCACAACATCGGCAATTTCATGAAACAAATTTTGCTTCTGTAATTTGTTTTCCCAAATGCATTCAATTATCAGATCACAAGGAAACAAATCATTGTTCGAACTTGTAATAACAACTGATTTTTTAATCTTCTCTAATGCTAAATCACCGATTATACCGCATTTTAGCTGGCGGGTTAGTTTCTTTTGAAATGTACTTTCTATCCTTTCACATTCATCAGCATCTATACATTTCCATACCAAATAAAAGTTAAACGGTAACAAGTAATAAAAAATATCGGTACCCAGTTTCCCAGAGCCAATAATTCCAATACTTTTAATTTTCCTGTTTAGCGGCATATAAAATGTATTACAAACAAAAAAAAACAAGGTAAAAGTAATTATTTACCTCATCATTCCCAATTTTGTTTCTATAGATTCACTGCTTCAACCGATTTTATTTCGGGAATTGCTTTCAACATGGCAGCTTCGACACCGTTCTTCAAAGTCATCAAACTCATAGGGCAACTACGGCAAGCACCATGCAGTTCAACATTTACTACGTTATCTTCAGTTAATTCAACAAAACTAATGCTTCCGCCGTCAGCTTCCAAATAGGGTCTGATCTGGTCGATTACAGCATTTACTTTACTGATCATTACTTCTTTAGTATCCATTTTTTAGTTTATTTTAGATTATTAAATTTATTTTTTACAATTACAAGTTTCTTCATGTTTTTCAACATCAGTTGCTTCATAAAATGCATTCCAAATTGAAAGTTGCTGAGTGAGCTTTTCGGCAAGCATTACAAACGATTTTTCAACAATATTATTTTCCATAGCAGCAATAGGTTCTCCGGCATCGCCCGATTCACAAATACTTTGAACAATGGGTATCTGACCCAACAAGGGAATTTTCATTTCAGCAGCAAGTTTACTTCCACCGTCTTTACCGAAAATATAATATTTATTTTCGGGCAATTCGGCAGGAACAAAATACGACATGTTTTCAATAAGCCCAAGAACAGGAACTTTGATCCCATCGGCACGAAACATATTAATGGCTTTGCGTGCATCTGCCAAAGCAACATTTTGTGGAGTTGTCACAATTGCAACACCAGCCACATCCAGAGTTTGCACTAAAGTTAAATGTATATCCCCGGTTCCGGGAGGCGTGTCTATTATCAAATAATCAAGTTCTCCCCATTCAACATCAGTAAATAATTGTTTTAAGGCATTGGAAGCCATTGGTCCGCGCCATATCAGTGCTTTCTCAGGATCGACAAAAAAACCTATAGAAATAAGTTTGATTCCAAATTTTTCGAATGGAAGTACTTTAACTACACCATCTTTTTCAAAAGCCTCGGGTTTTTGATTGCTTAAGTTAAACATCATCGGAATCGACGGTCCGTAAATATCAGCATCTATTAATCCAACTTTGGCACCTGTTTTAGCAAGAGAAATTGCCATATTGACAGAAACTGTCGATTTGCCAACTCCTCCCTTTCCTGAAGCTATCAAAATAATATTTTTTACCTGAGGTAAAATTGCTGTTTTATCGCTTACTTGCGGATTGGTTTTTACTTTTGAGCTCACTTCTACCCGCACATCCAACGAACTATCAACGTATTTTTTGACAGCTTCAATACAATCGTTTTTTAATTTTTCGCGTAACGGACACGCAGGAGTGGTTAACACAAGTTTAAAGCTTACTGTGTTATCACCGGTGACAATATTCTCAATCATACCCAAACTCACAAGATTCTTTTGCAAATCGGGGTCAATAACATTTTTCAACGCGTTAACAATCTGTTCAGTAGTAGGTCTCATTAGTTCTTATTTAGATTTTGTAAAGATAGTGATAATTTTCGAACCAAAAACAATTATAAATTAATAAATATTTGTTTTTATAAGCAATTTTACCGTTAACTTTTTTTTTCCTACCGTTAACTTTTTTATGCTTTTTTTCAGGACAAAAATGTTGTATCATTGTACTAACAAACCAAAAACAATGTTTGCAACTATCACCATAAGGAGTAATTTTGAGACAAACCTCTCAAACACAAAAAAAGAAAATACATGGCAAGGCATTGCGTATGAAAAAATTCATATCTTTGCACCCTTCGGAGAGATGGCCGAGTGGTCGAAGGCGCACGCCTGGAAAGTGTGTAATCGTCAAAAGCGGTTCATGGGTTCGAATCCCATTCTCTCCGCAATTTTTTTTAAAGTAATTCGTTATTTCAATTCAATTTATGTTTTATTGATGGGTAAGAAGCTCAATTTCGATTTCATGGTGATTTTTGGTTTACTCATGGTAATTATGTATGTTGGGATGGGATTTTATTTTCTTTTGTATTCGGGTTTTAATGCCAAATTTAATATTCCGCCTGAATATAACAGTATCAGAATCTTCTTCGGCATTTTTTTGGTTGCCTATGGTTTTTTTAGGTTTGTTCGTATTTATCCTAAACTTAAAAACAAAAAAGATTATGAAAATGATTAAACAGCTATCGGTTATAGCAGTTGTTTTGGTAACTGTTATTTTTTCGGGTTGCGGCTCATCAAAAAAAACAGATGAAACCCCTACCCGCGGCAACATTAAAATAAGTGTTGATGAATCTTATACTTTAGCTTTAGATGCTCAGGTATCGACATTTGAAGCTATTTATAATTATGCGGTAATCAATGCTTCCTACAAAAATGAAGTAGATTGTTTTAAGGATCTTTTGAATGATTCGGTGCGGCTGATCATTGCCAACCGCAATCTTACACCTACTGAAGAAAAGTTCTTGCAAGATAAGCAAATAATACCAAAGGTTACAAAGATCGCTTATGATGCTCTTACTTTCATCATAAACAAAGAAAATCCCGATTCGGTTCTGCAATTCGAACAAATTGCAGGGCTATTCTCCGGAAAGATAAAAGCTTGGACGGATCTTAATAAAAATTCGAAATTGGGCGATATAAGTATTGTTTTCGATAACAATAAATCAGGAAACCCACGTTATATAAGAGATAAATTTAAGATAAACAACGAATTTCCTTCAAATTGTTATGCTGTGAACTCCAATAAAGAAGTGATCAATTATGTTCAAAAAAACAAAGGCGCTATCGGAATTATTAGTGTGAACTGGATCAGCGACCCACAAGACAGCGTTTCGCATAATTTTTTGTCGAAAATAAAAGTGGCTGGCGTTTCAGCCGAAGGCTTTACCGAAGGACCTTTTATGAAACCTTATCAGGGATATATTGCTGAAGGTTCGTATCCATTCATCAGAGATGTTTATGTAATAAACCGGGAATATTTTTCGGGACTCGGCACAGGTTTTGCATCATTTATTGCAGGCGAAAAGGGACAAAGAATATTTTTAAAATCAGGACTTGTTCCGGCAACAATGCCTGTCAGACTTATTGAAATAAAAAAATAAAAATAGAAATCGGAGGATAATACCATGTTAAACAAATTAAAAAAAATCGTTACACTGCTTTTTGTAACAACTTTGGCCTTATTTTCATTCAGAGCAATGGCTCAAACACCCGAATCGATAACCAGGTTAACTATTTCAGAAAACTTTGAAGACGCTGGTAAAGCGTTTCAAGCTATGCTGAAAGACCAGCCGAACAATGGGGATGTTTACTATTATTACGGTGAAAATTATTTGTACGAATATTTTACGGATACCGTTTATGGTTCGGAACAAGCTGCTGCAAAAGATGCATTGACCTTATTTAAAAAAGGTGTGGAAGTCGACCCAAACAATCCATTATGTTATGTTGGCATGGGTAAAGTTGCTCTAATGCTCAAAGACAAAGTTTCGGCCGAAAAAGATTTTGCTGATGCTCAGGCAAAATTTCCCAGCAAAGCAAACAAAGCTTCGACTGTTACTCCCGAAAAACAAGGTTTAACACTTGCAAAGATTGCCGAAGCTTATATTCTGGTCGACAGAAAGAAGAACATCAGTAAAGCTTTGCCGTTGCTCGAAAAAGCAGTAGCACTGGATCCGAAAAGCGCTGAAATTTATCTGATATACGGTGATGCTTACATTGAAAATAATGATGGCTCGAATGCTATTGCACAGTATAAAATGGCTCAGGAATTAAGTCCGAAATCGCCTGCTGCAAAATTGCGACTGGGCAATCTTTGGATCAGAGCCCGCAACTGGACTGAAGCTATTGGATATTATAAAGAAGCTATCGACATTGATTCTACTTTTGCTCCTGCTTATTTAGAATTGGGAGTACTATTCTCAAAGGCAAGTCAATTGGACAAATCGTTGCAATACTTTAAAAAATATGATCAGATGTCCACTAATGTTTCGGCTAAAATTAAATACGTGAACGTGTTGATGGAATCGAAAAAATATGACGAAGCCATCACAAAACTGAATGAAATTTCAAAGACCGATACCACCCGTAACGACCTCAACCGCGCTTTTGCTATTTGTTATTTCGAAACCAGCAAATACGACAAAGCTTTAAGTGCAAGCGAACATTTCTTCAAAAAGACCACTCCCGAAAAAACAAAACCAATCGACCTTTATTACTATGGCAAAGCGCTTTCGAAAAACAACAAAGATTCTCTTGCTATAGAAAAATTTAAAGCCGCCTATAAAATGGACACTACAAATATTGACATCCTGAGCGATATTGCAGGTTCGTTTAGCAAAATGAAAAAATATAACGATGCTGCCTATTATTATGAACTAAAGATCAGCAAACCTTCCGAAAAATCGAAGATCACGGATTACTATAAGTTAGGATTGGTTTACTACAACCTGAAGAGCTGGGTAAAGGCCGACTCAACCTACGCATATATTACCAGAAACAAACCCGATTTTATGAACGGGAAGGCTTATTATTGGAGAGGATTGATCAATTCAAACATCGATTCGGCTTCTGTTACCTGGCAAGCAAAACCCTATTTCGAAAAATATGCCGAAATGATTAAGAATGACTCGGTTAAATTTGCGAAAGATCTGGTAACCTGCTATGATTACTTTGCTTCGTATTATTTCCTCGGACCGAATAAGGAAATTTGTGAAGCCAGAAAATACTGGGATAAGATCATTATCCTCGATGCTAAAAACGAGAAAGCAACAGAGTTGTTGGAAAAAACAAAAGGGAAGTGCAATAAATAATATAAAAAAAGCTGTGCAAAATTGTACAGCTTTTTTTTTGCTGATCCATAACCAATACCTTAAATCCATTTTATGTTAAGCACCAAAGAAGAAATTCTGAACTATATCAACCAAAATCCCTTGTGCTTTGTAGCCAGCGATGATGGCGGACAACCACGCGTGAGAGGTATTATGATGTATAAGGCCGATAGCAGCGGCATTGTTATTTCTACGGCCAAGAATAAGGATTTTTTTCAGCAACTTAAAGCCAACACTAAAACCGAACTTTGTTTTTATCACGATAAAATTCAGATACGCATCACTGGCACAGCCACCGATATGGATGAGAATCTGGCGTTGAAACACGAAATTGTTGACGCCCGTCCGTTTCTGAAACCCATGATAGATTATAAAGGCTACGACTTTATGGGCTTGCTGTGCATTATCAATTGCGTTGCCACCGTTTGGGATTTCGATAATCCCTTTGCCCGGAAACGCTTTGTTAAGCTGTTTGAGGAATAGACAGAATTTTTAGAACAACATCTACCAATAATAATCTCTTCTGCTGATTAAGATATCATTTTCTTACTTTTCATATTAATGAACTTCAAAGGTGTGTTTTTTATGCACCCTTTCAAATACTATATAACATAGAACCGCTACTTTTCGATAAACATCAATTATCGAGCTTATCAAACCATAGATAAACCTTATAGAATCAACAATTGATTCTTTCAATCCCATAGTATTCTTTTAGGACTCAATAACAAATACTGCAATAGAAATCACTACACCTGACATTTCCATCATGAGCCCGGACGAATCCAATTAGAAGTTCGGAAAAACAATATGGCAATGTTACGTTTCCATATAGAACTTCGGTAATGCTATATAGAACTTCGGAAAAGCTATATGGAAATATCATAAATCCATATAGAACTTCGGAAAAGCTATATGGAAATGTCATAAATCCATATAGAACTTCGGAAAAGCTATATGGAAATGCTTTAATTCCATATAGAACTTCGGAAAAGTTATATGGAAATGCTTTAATTCCATATAGAACTTCGGAAAAGCTATATGGAAATGCTATGACTCCATATAGAAGTTCGGAAAAGCTATATGGAAATGTTACGTTTCCATATAGAAGTTCGGAAAAGCTATATGGAATTGATAAAGTTCATAATGGAAACGTAACAAACCGTTATTTATCTTCAACGTTTTATGATTGTTATCGTATGGAATATCAACGAACCTTTTAATAACTATAAAAAAAAGGGTGCAGTAATAAACCACACCCTTCTATTAATATTTTAACTATATCGATCAGAACTGCACCTTTAAGTTTGCAGCGCCGAGCTTGATAAGATCGTTATTGTTGAGTTTTTGTTTGCTCACTTTAGTTCCGTTAACAAAGGTGCCGTTGGTGCTGTTGTTGTCAACTATAAACCAGTTGCCGCCTTCATTCACCAGCGAAGCATGGTTGCCCGACACGGTGGTTTCGGGAATCACCACATCATTGCCGGCGTTGCGCCCAATGGTCATGTTCATTTTGTTGATGGGGAAATTTTTCGAGAAAGTGCCTGAGCTAACCATCAAAGTGGGAGTTCCGCCTCCGCCTCCAATAATGGTGCGTTTCAGATCGAACTTCTGGGCTTCCGGTGAAGGAGGCACCTGAGTGCGTTGATTGACCCCCTGACGCATTTGTTCCTGAAGTTGAATGTTTCGTTCTTCAAGGTTCTTCAGGCGGTTGCGTTCTTCCGCCTTGGCTTTTTTGCCTTTATTCATCATTAATATTATCACCACCACAATTCCGATAACAACCACGCCAATGATAAGCAACATCCACCAGTATTTTTTCAAGACTGATTCCTGACCTTCGGGCACGGTATATGTTCCGCTCACCTTTTCGCCTTTGTATAAAACATCAAAGCTGTTGGTTTCGCCCGACTGGGTAGCGTCGAAAGTAAGTGTGTAGCCCGTGCCGGTTGCTGCAACTGCTTTTTCGGCAGCGCCCATAAAATCGGTGATGTCAGAGCTAATTTCGGAAGCACTTTTGGCCGACGAACTTTTGCCGTTGGTTTTATCGCTCAGTCGGATAAAATTGTCGGCAGCATATTTATTATTGGTTCTGTAGGTAATGGTGTAGATAGGAATATTGAACTTGGTCGATTTTTCGATGCAGTCTTCGGCCTTGATGGGCGATTTGCTGTTGTTGATGGCTGCCGAAATCACGATGAGAATTTTGTTGCCGGTCAGATCCTTTTTCGAATTAAAAAAATCCAGACATTCATAAATTCCCTTAAACACGTCGGCAACACGGTTTGTATCGCGTGCAGCAACAATCTTGTTCTGGACTTCGTCTTTCAAAATGCCTTTATCATTTGTGAATTCTGCGCTCAACACATTAAGGGTTTTCCCATCGCTGTTGGCTTTGCCAAAATAGCAAACATTCACTTTGTCATTTTCGGTTATGGTTCCCAAAGCAGAGATCACAGCCGTTTTAAACTGGTCGATAGCAGCGCCATGGGTATAACCCGAAGCTTCTATCAAAAAACAAATGTTACGGCCGCCGCCTCCCGAAGTGTTGTTTTCTTTGGCAAACGTGAACGCTTCTTCTTTATCTTTTTCATAGACCTTAAAATCGCTTTGCTGAGCTTCTCCCTTATCCTGAAGGGTGACGCTTACATTTATTTTGGGATATGCCGTGTTGTCGACATTCGAAATTGTTATTTTTTGTGCAGAGACGTATGTGAACATCCCGAGCAACATTATCAGTGAAAGTAATTTTTTCATGACTTTTTGTTTTATTATTTTTTGGTAATATTAAACTGTACGGAAACGGAAAATGGTATTGCCAACCTTTATGGTATCGCCATCGGTAAGGTTGCCTTCTTCTTTAAACTCATCGTTGACGAAAGTTCCGTTGGTCGAAAACTCATCTTTAAACTTAAAAATGCCCATACGATACAATATGGTAAGATGTTTAACCGAAACTGTGTGGTCGTTGGAAACAATAATATCGCAAGCCGGATCGGAACCCACAATGTTGCGACCTTCGTAAAGTTTAAAATCGGCTCCGTTAGCATCAATGGTGAACGAAACCAGCCAGCCTACAAGCTTTCTTCCCGAACGTTCGGCCGAAGAGTTAAACACAGGTTCTTCGGCATTTGCACCCTGAAATATTTGGGTCTTGTTCAGATCGTTTCCGGCAGCACTGCCCGAAAATATCTGGGTTTTATCGTTTTGATTTCCCGAAGGATTATCGATTTTTGTTTTATCCATATTAGTTTGGTTTTTGGGGCAATACGGACATTCGTTCAAATTGTCCTGATAATAATGCCCGTTAATACATACTTTAAATTCACTCATGGTATCTGATATTGAGAATTAATATATAACCTTATGATTTCGTGCAAAATTAAACGATTTAAACGAAATTTACGGATTAATTACCTCATTATTTTTAATTTTGTCGCAAAAGGGAAGCCTTTTTAATGTTTCGAACCCAATGTCAGCATGAACAAAATATACAGCTACACAGTTAATAGTTTTTCACTTTCGAATCCGAATCTTCTGAGGAATATTCTGTTTCTTGCCTTCGCTATTCGAATGGTATCGGTGCTTTTTGCCAAAGGCTTCGGCATGTTGGACGATCATTTTCTGGTGATAGAAGCCTCGCAATCGTGGGTCGACGGAACCGACTACAACAACTGGCTTCCCTCGAGCGGGGCAAAAGTTCCCGACGGTCATTCGTTTTTCTATTCAGGCATACATTTCATACTGTTCACCATCATCAAATTTTTCGGTATCAACGACCCTCAACATAAAATGTTTATTATACGTTTTTTGCATGCCATGTTCTCGCTGATTACTGTTGGTTGTGGGTTTAAGATAGCCGAAAAACATTCAGGAACAAAAGCTGCACGGATGACGGGATTTCTTTTGGCTCTCTATTGGTTCATGCCGTGGCTGAGCGTTAGAAACCTGATTGAAGTTACCTGTGTTCCTTTTATGATGTGGGGTTCATGGATATATGTGAAAGCGACTACCGAAAAAAGCAAGATCATTCACTATTTTATTTCGGGTTTGATCATAGGTTTGGCGGTCGACATTCGGTTTCAGGTGCTGTTCTATGTGATAGGCTTCGGATTCGGCATGTTGTTGCTGAAACAATGGAAAGAAGCCTTGTTGTGGAGTGCGGGAGTTATTCTTTCTTTTTGCCTGATACAATTTTTTGTTGATATTGGTATATGGGGATATCCGTTCGCACAGTTTATCGAGTATGTGAAATATAATATCGACAATGCTTATCATTATATTCGGAATCCTTGGTATTCCTACTTTTTGTTGATATTTGGAATATTACTACCACCCATGTGTTTCTTTTGGTTCTTCGGATTTCTGCGAAGCTACAAAATGCAATGGGCGCTGTTTGCAGGCACCATGTTATTTTTGGTGTTCCACTCCTATTTTCCCAACAAACAGGAGCGCTTCATTTTGCCTATAGTACCAATGATCATTACACTAGGCGTAGTTGGTTGGCTTGAATTCTATAATAAATCGAACTTCTGGGCAAGACATAAGAAAATGATGCGGGTGTGTTTGATCATTTTTTGGTCGTTGAATTTGCTGTTGCTTCCGTTTGTTTCGGCTATGTATTCGAAAAAATCGCGGGTGGAATCGATGTACTATTTATCGCGTTACCCCGATTTGAAATGTATTTTGCTTGAAGATATTTATAAGAGGGAGCCTGACATGCCGCCCTTGTTCTATTTGGGCCAATGGATAGTGGTACTTAATGTTTGTGAGAAATATCCCATTGATTCGTTGCAAACCAAATTGCATAAATGGGGAGCTGAATGGAACCCGAGATTCGCTTTATTTTTTGATGATAAGGATATCAACCGCCGAGTGGCTTCGGTTAAAACCGTACTGCCCGATTTGGAATATGAAACTACCATTAAACCCAGCTTTATCGATGATCTGTTGTACAGGATGAATCCTAACAACACGAACCAAACCGTTGTGATATACAGAAACAGGGATTTTTATCCTCAGAAGAAGGAATAAGTTACGATTTACTGATTACTAGTTATGAGTTTTTTAGTTCAGTTATTGAATCGTAAGACCGGTAAAACTATTTGGATAAAAAACGAAAGCATTCCAATGAGTTGGGAAAGGGTTCAAGCTATTGGGGAAAGGGTTCAAGCGAGAAGGGTAAGGGTTCAAGCTATCGGTGAAAGGGTTCAACCTATCGGGGAAAGGGTTCCAACGAGTTGGGAAAGGGTTCAAGCGAGTGAGGAAAGGGTTCCAACGTGTGACGATATCGTTCCAGCATGTGACGATATCGTTCCAAGGTGTGACGATATCATTCCAACGATTTAGGAAAGGGTTCCAACGAGTCGGGAAAGGGTTCCAACGAGTCAGGAAACCGTTCCAACGAGTCGGGAAAGGGTTCCAACGGGTGATGAACCCATCCAACGGGTCGGGAAAGGGTTCCAATGAGTCAGGAAACCGTTCCAACGAGTCGGGAAAGGGTTCCAACGAGTCAGGAAAGGGTTCCAACGAGTCGGGAAACCATTCCAACGAGTCGGGAAAGGGTTCAAGCGGGTCGAAAAAGTGTTCAAACTTGAAAAATCAGTTGAAAAACTTGAGAGGTTAGAGTTCTTCTTTAAGTTCGAGTAAAAAATCTTTTATTCGATTGAGTGAGGCAACGATCTCGACGTTTTCGATGGTGTCGGCTTTGTTTTCGTTCATTTTATCTTTGGCTCCCTGAAGTGTGAAGCCGCGTTCTTTCACCAAATGGTAGATGATGTAGAAATTATCCATGTCGGCTTTGGTGAACAGACGGTTGCCTTTTTTGTTGCGAAAAGGTTGGATAATATCAAACTCTTTTTCCCAGAAACGAATGAGGGAAGGATTTACATTAAATTTTTCGGCTACTTCGCCAATGGAATAGTAAATTTTTTCGGCTTGTTTGGGTTTGTATGGCATAAGAGCAGCTTTTTAAAATGAATCGAGCCATAAAAATAAGATTTTTTTGCGTATCAGCAGAACATTTACAGTTTTTTTCTAGTTGAACCGTATGGCTTTGACCGGTGATACTTTTGTTACCACAAAAGTTGGGATGATGAGTACCAGCATGCATACCACTATGGTGCCCGCATTGATCAACAAAATATGCAGGGCGTTGAGGTTGATGGGAACCTGACTGACATAGTAGGAAGATGGGTCGAGCTTGATGATGCCAAATTGCATCTGGATGAGGCTTAGAGCTATTGCTATTATGTTTCCCCAAATTAATCCACGGATGATGAGGTAGGATGCATTGATGAGAAATATCTTGCGGATGCCCCAGTTGTTCATGCCAAGAGCCTTCAGCACACCTATAAGTTTGGTTTTTTCGATAATAAGGATGAGCAAAGCAGATATCATATTGATGGCAGCCACTATCACCATCATGATGAGGATGATGGTAACGTTTACATCCTGAAATCCCAGCCAGTCGAATATTTGAGGGTATTGTTGCCTGATGCTTGTGCAATTGAGGTTATAGTCGATCTGCTTGTAGACCGATTCAGTGATCTTATCCAGATCGTTGAAATTGTTGATAAGTATTTCGAAGCCGCCCACCTGAGTGGAATCCCAGTTGTTGAGACGTTGAATGTGATGAATGTCGCCCAACACGTACATTTTATCGAATTCTTCGAGGCCGGTGTTATAGATGCCGCAAATTCTGAATTTACGGACACTGGGTTGTAGTTCGTTTTGGTTGATGAAATACATCAGCAGAAACTGTCCTGTATCTAATTTGAGTTGTTTGGCCTGAAATTCGGAAACAAGTATATCGTTGGTTTTTCCGGTATCGCTTACCATAAACTTACGACCTTTGACGATGCGATTTTCGAAAAACGACCAGTCGTAATCTTTTCCGATGCCTTTGAGCACAATACCCTGAATTTCTTCATCGGTTTTTACGATTCCTGCTTTGGTGGCATACACCTGAATATGACGGATGCCTTTCTGATGCTCGATAGAAGGATAGAACTTTTGCCTGATGCTGACAGGGGTGGATTCCATTGAATTGTTGTTCGTATAACTCGAGATCTGAATATGCGCTCCGAAACCTATGACTTTGTTGCGTATTTCTTTCTGAAACCCCGTTACAATAGCCACAGACATTATCATTACAGCAATTCCAAGAGCAATACTAAGCACTGCAATACGAATGATGGGCCTCGAAAAATTGGTTTTATTTTTCGAAATAATGTGTTTTGCTATAAAAAATTCTATATTCAAGCAGAAAAATTTATTAATTTGCAAAAGTATTTAATTAATTCGAAAATATGCGGATAATCGGTTTACTCACAGGGCTTTTTTTATCGATGACAATTGCGGTTCAAAGTTCAGCACAGAATCAGGTTACACAAGTTATCGGTATTGATATTTCGGCAAAAGATATCAAAGTGGGGGCGCAACGCACGGAAGTTTATTATCCGTGGATAAAAGACAAAAAGATAGCCGTTGTTGCCAATCAAACATCGATGATAGGCCAGACGCACCTGGTTGATTCGTTGCTGCATGCAGGATTTTCGGTTACCAAAGTATTTTGTCCGGAACATGGTTTCAGAGGAGATGCAGATGCAGGAGAAATTATCGGCAACAGCATCGACGAAAAAACAAAACTGCCGGTTATTTCGCTTTACGGAAAAAACAAAAAGCCCAGTCCCGAAGATCTGTCTGATGTTGATGTGGTGATCTTTGACATACAGGATGTGGGAGCGCGTTTCTATACTTATATTTCGACCCTGCATTATGTGATGGAAGCCTGCGCTGAAAACAACAAATTTTTTATTGTATTGGACCGACCTAATCCGAATGGATATTATGTGGACGGACCTGTTCTGGAAAATGAGTTCACATCATTTGTAGGCATGGACCCTGTTCCTATTGTTCACGGAATGACCGTTGCCGAATATGCCCGAATGCTCAACGGACAAGGATGGTTGAAAAACGGAGTTCAATGCCAGTTAAGATATGTTCCCGTATTCAACTATAACCATACCTGTTTTTATCAGTTACCTGTTAAACCATCGCCCAACCTCCCATCAATGGAATCAGTTTATATGTATCCATCGATATGCCTGTTTGAAGGAACCTGTGTAAGTGTTGGCAGAGGAACTGCAACACCCTTTGAGATCATTGGCCATCCGAAGATCGACAGCACTGAATACAGTTTCACACCAATAAGTATTGCAGGTATGGCAAAAAATCCTCCTTATGAAGGGCAATTATGCAAGGGCTACAATTTCCACAACTACGCTGCAGAATATATTAAAGGCTATGGCAAATTGTACATTTTCCCTTTGATTGAACTTTATAAAGAATTAAAAGATAAAACCGAATATTTTGGAAAGGGATTCGACCAGCTTGCAGGCACTTCAAAACTCAGGCAACAAATAATTTCAGGGATGAGCGAAGAAGACATCCGCAAAAGCTGGAAATCTGATCTGGATAATTTTAAAAGGATCCGTAAAAAATATTTGCTTTATACCGACTTCGAATAATATGAAAGTACAAAAAAACAAAAATGTTCTTTACAAAAGTAAGAACAAGCAACAAAAACCACATCAACCGTTCAAAAGCCAAAGCTTTGCCGAGATGCTATCAAATATTTCTTCGAATTCAAGTTCGAATTTTCGAATTTTATTAGCATTTCTGTTTTTTGCTTTAGCTTTTTTGCTTTATTCTAATACGCTCTACCACGGCTATGCGCTTGATGATGATCTGGTTTATAAATTAAACAAATCTGTTCAAAAAGGTATTTTAGGAATTCCTGAGATATTTACAACAACCAATATGTATGGATTTAACGGACAGAATTACGGTGCTTACCGTCCGTTGACACAAAGTATTTTTGCAATAGAATATCATTTTTTTGCTCAAAACCCACACGTAAATCATTTAATAAGTGTTTTGATGTATGCTTTGTGTTGCGCTTTATTTTTTATCTTAATGTTAAAGTTTTTTGAAAAACAAAAGCTGATAATACCCATATTTATTACACTCATTTTTACTGTTCATCCTATACATACAGAAGTTGTAGCAAACATAAAAAGTCGTGATGAAATTATTGCTTTCTTTTTTGGATTTCTACTTACTTTTCTGTTTCTGTACAAATATGTGGGTTCAAGAAAGATCAAATACCTGATATTTAGCATTATTTTTTATTTTCTAGGACTTCTGAGCAAAGAAAATATTCTTACACTTTTCCCCTTCATTCCGTTGAGTCTTTACTTTTTTAGAGAGGTGAAATGGAAACAAATCTTTAGGATAAGCGCTTTGTTTTTAATTCCGGTTCTTTTATTTATTGGAATGCGAACGGCATTTATCGAATCCGCCAGCGATAAAATAGCTTTTATTGATAACTTTATCCACCTGATTCCCGATTTTGCAACCAAATCGGGTACAATCTTGGTGGTTTTTTTACTTTATTTCAAGCTTTCTTTTTTCCCGTTTCCATTGTCCTATGACTATTCTTTTGCACAAATTAGTCATACTTCTTTGTTCGCACCAGTTTCGTTGTGCAGTTTGATCATCTTGATTTCTCTTATAGTTATTGCTATATATTTCTTTAAAAGAAAAAGCGTTTTGTCATGGTCTATTCTGTTCTTTTTAATTACTATTTCTATTTACCTTCATATTTACGCAGATCTTGCTGCTACAGCTGCTGAACGATTTTTGTTTTTGCCTTCGGTTGCTGTTTCAATTGCTGTTATTTTTCTATTAATCATGATTGCCGATAAGTTTCTTATCACAAAAACTGCAAATCAATTCATTACTGTTGCCGTATTAACAATTTGTATGGTATTTATGATCAAAACGTTTACACGAAATTTTGCATGGAAAAATAACGATTCTCTGTTTTTGACTGATATAACTCATGCCCCTAAAAGCGTACGCATGAACAAATCAGCAGGTGATATTTATCTAAATTGGGCCATAAAAGAAACTGATGAGGTTAAAAAAACACAATATTCACGTACTGCATTGACATATCTATATAAAGCCTACAATATCTACGCTGATTATCCGGAAAATATTTTGGATATTGGAACTGCATATTTTTATCTTGAAAAGTATGATTCTTCACAATACTATTGGAATAAATTCAAATTATTGGATCCAAAATCACCTCGTAATCAAGAAAACAGAACTTTTTTAATTAGCGGGTTTTCATCAGAAGCTTTGAAATTGAGAGAAAAAGGGCAAATAAAAGAATCGGAAGCAGTGTTTGAAAAAGTGCTCAAATTAGATTCTTTAAATGCGCCTGCATTTTTTAATATCGGAATGCTAAATGTAACTTTGTTAAATTACCCAAAAGCTAAGGCAAATATGCAAAAGGCTATTTCTATTGATTCATTAAACTCAGAATTTTGGTATAATTTAGGTGGCTTTGCCTATACAATAAAAGATTATAATCTTGCACGAAAAGCATGGCTAAAAACCTTACAGATAAATCCACAGCATGCTCAGGCAAAGCAAGGGTTAAGTGCAATAAAATAAGAATTCGATAAATTTCAAATAATATAATAATAATTTACCATCTTTGTTTAATAAATTCAATTTTCAAAGAGTTTCTACTAATTTATCGAAAAAAATTATAATTTTGAAAACGTATAAAAACACTTAATAAACACGACAGGACAAGATGATTGGTCAGCAGATTCTAAACTACAAGATTGAAAAACTTATTGGCGAAGGCGGCATGGGAAACGTGTATTTAGGCATACATACCCATATAGGCAGAAAAGTTGCCATTAAAGCACTCAATCCTGTCTTAGCAAAAAATCCTGACATACGAGAACGTTTTAAAAACGAAGCTTCCACCCTATCGCAATTGCATCATCCAAATATCGTCACACTTTTTGATTACGTGGAAACCGATCAGGGCATTTTTTTGGTGATGGAATACGTGGAAGGAAAACAGCTTGACCAATATATAGAAACGATTACAGGACCTATTCCTGAAGAAAAAGCTATACCGTTGTTTACGCAGATCCTCGATGGCGTTTCATACGCTCACCAACGGAATGTGATTCACCGCGATATAAAACCTTCTAACATCATCATTACTAGCGAAGGCAAAGCTAAGATATTGGATTTCGGTATCGCAAAGATTCTTTCGGAAAGCAACCATAAACTTACCAAAACCGGCACCAAACTGGGTACGGTTCTTTTTATGAGTCCTGAACAAGTGAAAGGTGTTGAAGTTGACAAACGCACAGATATTTATTCACTTGGCATAACTCTTTTTCAAACATTAACAGGAAAAAGCCCTTTTGACGAAGACCAAAGTGAGTATGAAGTTTATAAAAGGATAGTTGAAGAACCATTGCCTGATGCGAAAACATTTTATATTGGGGTGAGCGACCGTATGGAGCTTATTCTCAAAAAGGCAACTGCTAAAAACGCTTCCGAACGATTCAGCGATTGTGATAAATTTAAACAAGCTTTGGAAGATTTAAGTTTTGGACAAAGTACCTCAAAGAAAGCAAAAGCTAAATCAGCAAGAACTCCTGTATCTAATAGACCTGTTAAAAAACCTTCAGCAAAGGTTAATAATAAACGTAAAGGTTGGACTATTTTCTGGTCAATCTTTTTTGGTATGCTTTTTTCAACTGCATTGGTAGTAACAACGTACAAACTTATATTCAGCGGGACTGAAAAGTATGTGCTTGCAAATAAACTCTGGATACGTTCTTCTGAAGCATTAACGGGGAACAATGGAGTTGAATTGCTGAAATTCGGTGAAAAACTGAATGTATTGGAAACTGACAGCAAACTTGACGCAAACGGTCTTCGATGGGCTAAAGTAAGATCTGAAGATGGTAAGGAAGGTTACACAGTAATAGATTATTTGGGAAGTGAAGATGAGTACGAGCGTATCAATGCTGTGTTTAAAGATAACGCACTGAAGGATACACCCGTCATATATAAGAAAGCAGTAATCGACTATTTGAATTCAAACGGTATGATCGATAAAGATAACTCCAGCAATTGGAGTATTAATGGTAATTTATCAGGAGCCGAATTTAACAATTATGTTTTCGCTGATTTCAATCAGGATAGTAAAGACGATTATGCTTGTGTGGCAAATAATGGAGATAAATATCTGCTGCTTGTTTTTGTGAGTGGCAGTGTATTGGATGCTACAATTAAAATTGCAGAGAACGAAGACCAAAAGATTTCTATCAAAAAATTACCAAGAGGCACAAAATATTTTACGGGAAAATATACTACCGAAAACCGCATTGATTGGTATGGTGAAATATATACAGTAAACGTAAAAGTTTATGATATGCTCAAA
Organism: uncultured Bacteroidales bacterium; assembly: GCA_903913285.1. Lineage (GTDB taxonomy): Bacteria > Bacteroidota > Bacteroidia > Bacteroidales > CAIWKO01 > CAIWKO01. The sequence goes on from CAIWKO010000006.1 coordinate 36,246, forward strand.
AGCGATGCCTTAGTTATTACGGAAAAACAAGGAAACAAAAGCAAAGTCTATACTTACGATAATAATCATAACGATTTTATTTTAACTGCCCTTCCTCAATGAAAATAATATTTATTGGACGAAACACCAATAACGATGTGGTTATTGCCGACCCTTATGTTTCAGGGCAACACATATCTATTACTCAAAATGACGATGGCAGCTTTAGAATCTCTGATTTAGGTTCACGAAACGGCACCTACGTTAATGGGAAGAAAATAGTTCAGCAGATGCTGTATTATAACGATATCGTAAAAATTGGTGAACATATCATTCCTTGGCAGGAATATTTTCAGCAAAATGCAGGCATCTACACCGGGAAAATTATCAAACAATATTCAATAGGTAGAAACATCGATAATAATATTGTTATCTCTGATGATTATGCTTCTGGAAAACATGCTCTGCTGTCATTAACTGACCTAGGTGAAGTTATTATTCAGGATATCGGTTCTACAAACGGTACCTTTGTAAACGATTGCAAAATAACAAACATTCTTATCAATCCCGGTGACAGACTTCGGATTGCCAGAACTCCTCTAATTTGGACAGACTATTGTGAACCACAAACTAATAAAAACGGAAGGAGCAATCAAACCAACAAAACTCGGTTTTGGATAATCATTGCTGCAAGTATTGCAGCAGGAGTTTTGCTAATGATTTCTGCATGGTTTATCGGTGTGAAAATTGGAATTATCAAGGGTTCCAACACAGATTCTATACCTTCAGATACAATGCCTGTTTTTTCTAATTTAAACGAACTGGTTAAATATACCGAAAAGGCAGTTTTTTTGATTGAAACTGACAACAATAGCGGACAAGCTGTTGCGTATGGTACCGGATTTTTTGTGAGCAGCAATGGTGTCGGCATTACGAATGCACATGTTTTGCGGAACGGCTCCGGTTGGAAAATCAAAACATACAGCGGACAATCTTATTCCATAGAAAAAGTTCTAAGAACAAACGATACATACGATTACTCTATTTTCAAAGTTATTTCTGATGAGAGATTTACGAATTTAAAAATATCGGATACTCCTCCTGAAAAAGGTCAGGATATTTATGTGTTGGGAAATCCTCAAGGAATAGAAAGCACACTTACAAAAGGCATTGTTTCCGGGTTAAAGGGAGGAACAGAGGAAGATGTTATTGAAGGCAAATTTGGCAGTGGCAATACTTACATCCAGATTGATGTGGCCATTTCGCATGGAAGTAGTGGTAGCCCTGTAATGAATATGAAAGGAGAAGTCATTGGCGTTGCTACACTTTCGTTTGAAGAAGCCGATTGTAAGAATTGCAATTTTGCCTTAAATATCGATATGGTCCGTTCGGATGTGGAAAGTGTAATGAAATAGTATTAAAGTGTCGCATTCTATTGTTTTTTTTTAGAAGTAAATACTATTTCCTTAATAATGCCTTTTAGGAATGATTATTCCCTTAATTTACTTTAAAAATCTTTTTAAAATTTTCCTTGAACTGTTTCCTGTAAAAATCTAAAACTTTTAGTTGTTATTATATTAAATTTCTGAATTTTAGCAATACTTTTTTATTGTTTTTACTCATAAATTGTGCTATCTTTGCGTTTATATAAGATAGTTATTAACTTTAAAAGCAAAACATAAAAAAGTCAGTAAAAAACCCCATATTTCCACCTAATAATAAATTCATGGAAACAAAAGAATCGACACAAAATTGTAAAACCGGATTCAATTTTCGCTTTACAATTTTTATATCAACAATGCTTCTTTTGTTTTTATTTCATAAAAATGAAGTTGAAGCACAGTTTATTATTGCAGGAAATGCATCATCTACAGGAGGAGGGTGTTATACATTAACCAACAACATATCACAATCGGGCGCGATTTGGAATTCAACCATGATTAATTTGACGCAGCCTTTTGATATTACTTTAATATTAAATTTTGGATGTACTAATGCTGGGTCTGATGATTATACATTATCTCCCAATTGTGGGGGAGATGGAATGTCTTTTATTTTGCAATCATTAAATACTGGAGTTTCAGCAACAGGTGGTGGCGTAGGTTTTCAAGGTATAACACCTTCATTGGGTGTTGTTATGGATGATTACTCTGCAAATCCAACTGACCCACCTTATGATCACATTTCTATAAATCAGAATGGAGACATACTTCATGGGACAACCAACGAATTTGTTTCTTATACGAGTGCTGTTGGTTTTCCTGCTGAAATAGAGGACTGCAATAATCATACTTTCCGCTTCAAATGGACTCCGGGGTCACCTAACGGAACCATCCAAGTTTGGTTTGACGGGACCTTGACCTTTACTTATACAGGCGATATTGTTACAAATATTTTTGGTGGCAACCCAAATGTTTATTGGGGTATAAGTGCATCTACAGGGGCCTGTTGGAATTTGCAAACAGTTTGTATGGCTATTGAATCGGATTTTTCTAATACAACAGTTTGTGTTGGACAACCAACAGTATTTACGGACCAAAGTATTAGTAGTACCCCAATAAGTACATGGTTGTGGAATTTTGGTGATGGATCACCCACATCTTCGCTGCAAAATCCGACCCATATTTATGCTAATCCCGGGACATATAATGTTCAACTTACAGTAACAAATTCTGCTGGACTAACTTCAACAATCTCCAATGCTGTCTCAGTATTGGGTCTTGAAATAACTACTTCAGCTTCTCCCACCAATATTTGTCAGGGAGGTTCAGTCACATTATCTGGAACCATTATTTCACATCCTACTACTACTATTCAAAATCCATCTTTTACCAACACAACAGATTATTCGATTCCTGATGCTGGTGTAGCTTCAGGCTGGACAGGAACAACCGGTTCTTATGTTCAGTCAAATATTACAGTTTCTGGAATATTGACTGGTTGGAGTATAAAAAACATTTGCCTTAATATTAACCATACATACGACGGAGACATCATTGTATATCTTAAGGATCCCTGTGGAAATATTGTCAGCCTTATTAATTCCGGTTGTTATGGGACAAATTTTACAAATACTTATTTTGCACCAATCGCCACAACAACTATCAGCTCTGGAAGTAGCCCTTATTCTGGAATCTGGATTCCATCAGGTGGAACAGGCATATGGACAATTTTGCAAGGGTGTGCCACTCCAAATGGAACATGGAGTTTGTTATTAGGGGATCAATATGCTGCGGATGTTGGGACTTTGCTTGATTGGACAATAACATTCAATAACCCAGTACCAACTACCTACACATATATCTGGACTCCAGGAAATATCACAAATACTCTTACTCCTATTGTGACTCCTACTGCCACGACTACCTATACATTAACTGGTAATGATTCTTATGCTTGTGCTTCCAGCATCACAGTAACCGTAACAGTCGATGCATCTACTACTATTTCCGCAACAGCAACACCGGATACGATCTGTGCCGGACAATCATCTGTTTTGAGTGCCTCTGGTGCATCTACCTACACTTGGATGCCTGGAAATTTATCAGGAAGTTCTGTTACTGTAACTCCTTTGACATCGACTATATACACTATTACAGGAACCACGACAGGTTGTACAGGATCTACAACAGTTTCTGTTACTGTAAACTCTAATATTGTTATTACTACCACTGTCTCACCAACTTCAATATGCCTTGGAAATTCATCTTCCTTAAGTGCAAATAGTGGTGTTGTAGGAGCAGTTTACACCTGGATGCCCGGAAATTTAATCGGAACCCCTGTTTCTGTTTCACCAGCGACTAATACCACTTATACCGTTACAGGAACAGCTTCAGGATGCACTGGCACAGCAACTTTATCGGTATCAATAAATCCCGATTTGGTTATCACAACATCAGCTTCTCCAGCCTCAATATGTAATGGGACTTCATCTTCCCTAACTGCCACAAATAGTGTCTCGGGAACAACATATTCATGGATGCCAGGCAATTTAAGCGGAACTCCGGTATCCGTTTCACCGGCTTCTACCACTGTATATACTGTGACAGGCAATGCCTCCGGTTGTACAGGAACTGCTACTGTTACAGTAACCGTAAATCCGATTCCTTTTGTAACTGCTACTGCAACCTCTACAACAATATGTAATGGCTCAGCAACTTCACTAAATGCAAGCAGT
>CAIWKO010000007.1 GCA_903913285.1 uncultured Bacteroidales bacterium
TAGTCATCCCTCAAAAAGTATTTTTGCAAGGAACTGTTATACAAAAATATGATTTTTTAAAGATTCTAAAGTATAATTGTTTTAAGAAAAAATAAAAAGGAGGATTTGTTTTCCATTTATTCATCATCCTCTTGAAGTTCATAGCAGCAGCGGCGAGCATTACATTGATATTGTCACCGACAATTCCCTTATAGTAATTTCTGCTTAAGCGATGATCTGATTTTAAATGTCCGATTCGTGGTTCAATTGCGGCTCTCCGCCTAAATCCATGCCTGAGTTTTTGTTTCTGATAAGCCGTTTTATTCCTGTTGCTATCTGCAACGATAATGTTTGTACCTAAAACATTTTTAACGCCTCGATATCCTCTGTCCACATAATCATTTTCCAATACATGTCCGGTTAGTTGCTGTTGTTGCTTAATTGCAGGATCTAAGGTGTGAGCATCATAATCGTTTAATGGAATGTTGATGGCTCCGATAATAACACCGCTATTCTTGGTGGTGGTAATGGAAACCTTTGAACCAAATTCATATTTCTTATGTTCTTTACCTTTGCTGATGCATTGTACATGTGGTTCGTGGATACTGTATATTTTTTGCTTGTCATTACGTTTCTGTAAAAGTATTTTCTTGTACAACTCTAATTCCACTTGATAATCATTTATCGCAGGTAGCTTCCGCTCCAGTTCCCTAATAAGTCTTCCTGCGATGGTCTTTATCTTTTTATCTGCCTTCCTTGCCTTTCCATGATTTTTGGGATGATTGCGAAAACGTTGCAATAATGTTAATTTTTTTATCGTGTGAGTGTATGATTGTCGTAAATCGATATTTTCTTTATCAGCTATGGCTTTACAATGAGTAACAATCTTTTTATGCAACTTACTATCGGTGGGGAATGTGATATTCTTTTCCTGAACCGTAGTATCTGTTGTAGCATCCTTTTCTTGACCGTCTTTTCCGTTCACGCGAATGCTCTCTTTCAATATCAGCTCTATGCCTGCCTCTCCGATGCGCTTGCGGAACTCAACAAGTTCTGTCGGAACACAGGGCTGATGTGCTGCAAATACATCTTCTCCGCTTAAATACTGGTAATAAGCATTCTCTGACCATTGTTCTACTACACTTTCATCACTCAGATTCCTTATGTGTTTCAATATTAACAACGCTACCATTAACCGTATTGGTTTTGATGGTGCGCCCATATTTTCTGAATAATGATGTTTAAAGGCTTCTTCAAACTGCTGCCAGTTTATTTTGTTTGACAGGACATACAGCGGGTGTGTATGGTCTAACTGTTCCTCGAAGGTTGTATAGAAACTTGTCTGTTGTTTGTCTTTTGGTTTTCGAATCATTTTGCAAGATTTTACACAAATTTCTTTATTTTCTTGCAAATATATTTACCTTCTAAACGAAAGTTTTACCAATGTTTTCAACACCTTTATGTATTTTTGAGGAGCGACTAAATAAACTGCTAAATTGTAAACGGATTGGCTATTTTGAAAATTTTTTCCTGCCGGGATTGTAATGGGTGGCAGTCCTGAATATATTCATAGCAGGAGCACTATGCTATTCATTGATCCGAACCTGTACTTGTTTAATTTGCGTTTTGCTTACCTGCAGGATAGTAAAAATGAAATTTTTAATTATAATTTCTTCACCTTTGGTGGGGATACTTTGATGGTAATAAATAATAAGTCCTGCAAGGGTTTCATACTCTTCTGACTCAGGAAGGCCA
>CAIWKO010000008.1 GCA_903913285.1 uncultured Bacteroidales bacterium
CGGTCGATCCAAAAACCGGCTTTATTTCCTCTCGAGGTATCCTTGTTAATTTCAAACCCACTTCGGTCGATTATAAGGACATTTCCCTGGGCGATTTTATCAACATATAAACCCAAACTGCGCAACATTAATTCAAGTTCTTTGCGTTTGGCTATCATAGAATCGTGAGCCGGATGCGAACCATCGGCTGCCAAAATCACCAACTTTTCCAGTTCGTCGACCAGGGCTTTTACATCGGCAAGGTCGGGATCGGGAGTTGGAAAATCGGGATTACCCGTCATTTTTGCAATAATGTTGCGGGTTTTGGTAATGAGAATGTCAACATGATATCTGGCAAAACTGTAACGTGGCTTTTTCATAATGTTATTTTTTTGGGTTAATAATTAATATGATAGGTTTGTTTTTCTTGCACGGTTCGTAAATAAAAATGAATTTTGGCCAATGTTGATGAACATTGAACCAATGTTGATAGATTTTGGCGAAAGTTGATGAACATTGAACCAATGTCGATAGATTTTCGCGAATGTTGATGAACATTGAACCATTGTCGATAGATTTTCGCGAATGTTGATAAACATTGAACCAATGTCGATAGATTTTCGCGAATGTTGATAAACAATGAACCAATGTTGATAGATTTTGGCGAATGTTGATAAACATTAAACCATTGTCGATAGTTTTTGGCCAATGCAGATAGTTTTTGGCCCAATATGATAAAAAACGGTAAAAATAATAATAAGGAAACGAGTCTGCCTTTAGAGTTTAGCTCTCTCTCTCTCTCTCTCTCTCTCTCTCTCTCTCTCTCTACAGAAACAGGCATTTCAAAACAGTGAATATGAGATAGAATCGACATGCGGATTATTTTTCAATTAAATCACACTTCAAATGTATACATTATTTTAATAGAAACAAATTTTTTGTTATTTTTTTCAAAATAAAATTTTAAGGAGAAATGGAAAGATAATCCGCCAAAAGGCGGACAAGTTTTGAAAATGATACAATGGAAAGGTGGAAGAATGGATGAATAGATGGATGGAATGCGGATAACGCGGATCCGTCAGCTGACGGATGATTTGCGCGGATTTTTCTCTGTGAAATCTCTGTGTTTTTCCTCTGTGTTCACTGTGGTTAAAAAAAAGTCGGAAGACCGAAGATTGGAAAAATGGAAGTTTGACTAATCCTCCCTTGGTCGACTTCGACAATCTTCACCTTACACTATCGTTTCAGGTGAATCTGCTCAGCCTGACTGAAAGGGAACAGCGGTTCAGCCTGACCGCGCCTTGCCTAATTCATGGCTCGTGGCTTTTGGCTTCCTACAGCCTAAAAGTCTACAGCCTAAACCCCTTTTTCATGGCTCGTGGCTATTGGCTTTTGGCTAACTTTTAACTTTAGTCACTCCCAACTTTAGGCACTCTCAAACTTCCTAATACGCTCTCTCGTTTTTCCCTTCAATATAATTGATAAAAGAGCGCGTCACCACCTTGTTGCCGCCGGCGGTGGGATAGTTGCCGGTAAAATACCAGTCGCCGGTGTTGTTGGGACAGGCCGCATGCAGATCTTCGATAGTTTGATAAATAATGCGCACTTCGGCCTTGATATCTTTGGGAATAAGCAATTGGGATATTTTATCGGAAATACGGTCGGCACCGAAAGGAGCATAAATTTCTTTCACGTGATTCACCATTTGCTCTTTCGGCAAATTAATCTGTAGCTTACATTTGTTATACACCTGATTGATGATGCCCTCCTGCCCGGTTTCGTTGAGCAATTCCACAGCCGCCCTGAACGCCACAAAATCGTTGAGTTTTGCCATATCAATGCCATAACAATCGGGATACCGAATTTGAGGCGCCGACGAAGCAATGATGATGCGTGTGGGGTTCAACCTGTCGAGCATACGGATGATGCTTTGGCGCAAGGTAGTTCCGCGCACAATGCTGTCGTCGATCACAACAATAGTATCCACATCGTCGCGAACGATTCCGTAAGTTACATCATACACATGAGCCACCAAATCGTCGCGTTCTTTATCCTGAGTGATGAAAGTGCGCAGTTTCATATCTTTCACGGCCACTTTTTCGAATCGCGGACGAAACGCCAGTATTTTCTCCAGTTCGTCGGGTGTAATATTGCTGCCCGCGCTGAGTATTTTATCTTTTTTTACCTTGTTGCAAAACTCTTCCAACGCATCCATCAAACCGTAGTAGGCCACAGCGGCAGTGTTGGGAATGTACGAAAAAACGGTATTCTCTATATCGTAGTCGATAGCTTTCAGGATAGAAGGCGTTAGAAAACGACCCAGATTTTTACGTTCCAGATAAATATCTTTATCCGTTCCGCGCGAAAAATAAATGCGTTCGAACGAACACGCTCTTTTGGTAGTAGCTTCGCGAAACTGCACAACAGAATGTGCACCCGATTTTTTCACCACCAGAGCGGTTCCGGGATCTATCTCGCTAATTTTTTCGAACGGCACATTAAATGCAGTTTGAATAACCGGACGTTCGGAAGCAGCCACCACCACTTCATCGTCGGCATAATAATATGCAGGACGAATTCCCGAGGGGTCGCGCATAATAAAAGCGTCGCCATGACCGAGCATACCCGCCAACACATATCCGCCGTCCCAGTCTTTAGTGGCGCGCGTCAATATCCGTTGAATGTTCAGATCGCGGGCAATTAAAGCTGAAATATCTTTTTTCGAAAATCCTTCGGCTTTAAAAAGCTGATAAAGGTCTTCGTTCTCTTCATCCAGATAATGGCTTATTTTTTCGAGTATCGTGATGGTGTCGGAAGTTTCAATAGGATGTTGCCCGAGTGAGATCAACTTCTGAAAAAGTTCGTCGACATTTGTCAGGTTGAAATTTCCCGCCAAAACCAGATTTTTGGTTTGCCAGTTATTGTTGCGGATAAAAGGGTGAAGATTTTCAATATTATTTTTCCCAAAAGTTCCGTAGCGAAGGTGGCCTAAATACATTTCGCCCACGAAGTCGGTGTTTCGTTTGAGCCACTCAACATCATCGAGCAGATCGGGAGTTGCCTTTTTAATGTTCTTCAGGTTCGAATATATCTGGTTGAAAATATCGATGATGGGAGTTGAAGAATTTGAACGCAAGCGATTGATGAAACGTATTCCGGGCTCCACATCAAGTTTGATGCAGGCAATTCCAGCGCCGTCTTGTCCGCGGTTGTGCTGCTTTTCCATCAACAGCGACAATTTGTTTAATCCGTAGAGGTTAGTGCCGTATTTCGACAGGTAATATTCGAGAGGCTTTAATAAACGAATAAAGGCAATGCCGCATTCGTGTTTAATTTGGTCGCTCATGCCTTGGAATTTTTGGCAAAGTTACTTATTTGCTATCAAATTAAGGAATTTATACGCTAGTTTTATCAACAAAACTGAAATCATCTGTTGAAAACAAAACTAAAATAACTTTCCGGAAACTTATCAGAACTTTTTGTTATCGAAATTCACATGCGTTTGATTTTGATTGTACTTATCGCAATCAATTTCAACCGAAATGGGCTTAAGCGGTTTTGAGAATTTATCGTTTGTACTTATGTTTAACGATTTATCAGCATAAACTTTTTTCATATACAATGCCCAAATAGGCAACGACATGTTAGCACCTTGTCCTAATAAAGTGCTGCGGAAATGAACGCTTCTGTCTTCGCAACCCACCCAAACACCTGTTGTAAGGTTCGGGACCAATCCCATAAACCAGCCGTCGGAGTTATTATCGGTAGTTCCGGTTTTGCCCGCAATTTGATTAGTAAAGCCGTACTTACCGCGCAAACGGGCTCCTGTTCCGCTTTCGACAACACCCTGTAACAAATTGTTCATCAAAAAAGCTGTTTCTTCGCTCATGGCTTCCTGAGTGTGAGGAACAAAACGGGCGAGCACATTGCCGTGTTTATCTTCAATACGGGTGACAAAGATCGGTTCAATATAAACTCCTTTATTACCAAAAGTATTAACTGCGCCCACCATCTCATATAAGGTAAGATCGGGCACTCCTAAACAAATAGCATACACTTCCGGAATCGGACTTTTAACGCCCATTTTGCGAGCTACTTTTATCACAGGCCCGGGCGAATATCTTTTAATTAAAAAAGCCGAAACCCAGTTGATAGAGTTAGCTATGGCTTCTTTCAGAGTAACCATTTCGCCTTCTTTATAATCGCTGGAGTTTTTAGGTTCCCAGGTATCGCCGTTAGGCAAAGCAAAAGAAACCGGCACATTCGGCACACGCGAACAAGGCGAAAACTCACCTTCCTGCATGGCAACAGTATAAACAAAAGGTTTGAAAGTTGACCCTACCTGACGTTTTGCCAAACAAACATGGTCGAATTGAAAATACCTGAAGTTGATACCTCCAACGTATGCTTTCACATAACCTGTTTGAGTTTCAACCGACATTAATCCCGCGAGCAAAAACCATTTATAATATTTCACCGAATCTAAAGGTGTCATCACAGTATCTCGTTCACCTTTCCACGAAAAAACTTTCATTTTAACGCGTGTATTGAATATCTGCATTATTTTATCATCAGCAACATTAGCTTTTTTTAAAGCCAAATATCGGTCCGACCGATGAACACTTTGCATGATAATTTCGTTGATCTTATCATCCGTCAGTCGGCTGTCGAATGGAGCTTTTCTGACACCTTTCCAGTGTTTATAAAATTCAGATTGCAGTTCCTTTCCAAGATGCTCGGCAACGGCTTCCTCAGCATAGCGTTGCATTTTTGAATTTATAGTTGTATAAATGCGTAATCCATCTTTAAAAACATTGTATGGTGTCCCGTCCGATTTCAAGTTTTTGTTGCACCAGCCATATAAGGGATTACTGTCCCATTGATCCATTTCTTCTTTGAAACTTTCTTTATTATCATAATCGTCTTCAGAAGGTTTTTTCCGATTCATTAATGTTTTCAAATATTCCCGAAAATATGTAGCTAAGCCCTGATTATGATCCTGCACATGAAAATTCGACATATTGATAGGTTTCTTACGTGCCGTTTCGTATTGTGCTTTTGTAATATACCCATAGACTTCCATTTGTTTTAAAACTACTTCACGACGTCGAAGGGCATTATCAGGATTTTGAGTAGGACTGTATTTTGTAGGCGCTTTTAACATTCCAACCAAAAGTGCCGCCTCTTCAATATTCAACGAATCAGGTGTTTTATCAAAATAAGTGCGAGCTGCAGATTTTATTCCGAAAGATTGATTACCAAAATCAACTGTATTAAAATACATGGCAATAATTTCTTCTTTCGTATAGTTACGTTCCAGTTTAACAGCCGTAACCCATTCGCGAAGTTTAATAGAGATGAGTTTTAGTTTTGAAAGCTTTTCATCGCGTGGAAATAAATTCTTTGCAAGTTGTTGTGTTATGGTGCTTCCACCACCTGAACCCTGATCACGTCCGATAATAGTTTTCCAGATAACCCTGAATAAACTACGCACATCTACACCCGAATGTTCGGTAAAACGAGCATCTTCAGTAGCAATTAATGCGTTGACAACATTCGGCGATAATTCATCGAAATGAATATTCGAACGATTTTCGATATAATATTTCCCCAATAAAACCTGATCGGATGAATAAACTTCGGAAGCCAAATTACTTCTGGGATTTTCCAATTCTTCAAAAGTGGGCATAAAACCCAGTACACCCAAAGAAATGCAGGTAAACAGCACAATCAGAAAACCAAAAACAGAAGCATATAAGATCCAAAGAAATTTCAGATATTTACGCGATCCATCATTTGCTGTTTTTTTACTCATCTTATTTTTCACGTTCAAATTTTTCGATCCTTATACCAAAATCTTTAATCCCTGACAGTTCATCTACACGCATTGCCTGTTCGAATTCAAACGAATAAGTTCCCGTATGTCTGAACTGAACGGCTCTTCTAAATAATATACGGTTATCTACAACTTTACCGCTTCTTTTCCCCAACCATTTTCCTTCATTATCTGCCAGATAACATTCAACCGTATCAACAGATATCTTTCCGCTTGGATAAAATGTTTTAATAAATAAGTATAAATTGCTGTATTTATAATCCGTGGAATTCCGAATGTTGATATAAAAATTATATGGCTGAACCGAATCGTTTAATGGTACAGTGAATTTCACAATATCAGAACTTTTCCAGACAGCATTTTCCAGTTGCTTATTTTTATCGAAAACCACGTTCGAATTACAAGCAAATAAAGAGCTCAGAATTAAAAGTAATAGTACCGATTTTAGTTTATTTCGCATATCAATCAATCCATAAATTTCGACAGATCTTCCTCAAAATGTTCAAACTCCACTTTCTTTTCTTTAATTTCAGAAAAATCTTCAAGTTTTTCAGGAATAATTCCTTTTGAATTATCCTGAATTATTTTCTTTACTTTATCGACCGGAATAGCAAGAATATTAGCAGGATCGTCTTTATAAGAATACCACATGATCTTTTTAATTACATCGGTTTTCTGACAAAACGCTAAGCCCTTTTTTGTTTTTAGTCTGATATCACTGCTTGGAAAGTCTTTCAACGCATCCACATACACCTCGTATTCGTAATTCAAACAACATTTTAGTTTGGAACATTGCCCGGCAAGCTTTTGAGGATTAATTGTGAGTTGTTGTACCCGTGCAGTATTTGTTGATACCGATTTAAAATCGTACAACCAACTGGAGCAGCATAATTCTCTGCCACAAGTACCTATACCTCCCAAATTACTTGCTTCCTGCCTGGCTCCGATCTGACGCATCTCAATTCGTACACTGAATTGTTCAGCTAATAATTTTATTAGTTCTCTGAAATCAACCCTTTCTTCTGCAGTATAATAAAATGTAGCTTTTGTACCATCGGCTTGAAATTCTACATCGTTAACTTTCATTGAAAGTTTTAAGTTACCGGCAATTTTTTTTGTTTTTGAAACAGATAATAATTCTGTTGCAACAATTGAAATCCATTTTTCAATATCCGAAGGCCGGGCTCTGCGATATAACTTCTTTATTTCTTTTACTTCAGGATTAATTCTTTTTTTTCTCATCTGAAGCCGAGCAGTTTCTCCTAAAAGAGTTACGATACCAATATCATGTCCGGGAGATGCTTCAACAGCAACAATATCGCCAACATAAAACTCAGAGTCATCAGGTAATTTATAAAAATCTTTACGACTGTTCTTAAACCGAACCTCCGCATATCCAAATTCTTTATATGCTTTAGGCAGACTTATACTTTCCAACCAATTGTACGAATTCCGCTTGCAACATGAATGGCTATATAGATTCTCGTTTTTCTGATAAGATTTAGGTTTGTAAGAACATCCTCTCGACAGAAATTCATTTTTCTCGTTATCCATAATAATAAATTACTGCAAATTTAAACAATTTACACAACATTATTCAAATTATGAATGCATAATACTGTTTAACGTAAACGACAAATCCATGAACAAAACCTTAGGATTTGCATTACGCTCAATATGATAACTGGCCTTTGTAAATTCGGCAGATAAGAGTGGTATTCTATCTGAATTCAGTATATTTGAGAACTTCGAAACAAATTCTATTTCGTTTTCGTCAAGTTTCACAAGTTTATCATTCCCATGATTCAATAATGAAGAATTACGAACCACTTTTAAAGCATAATTAAAAAAACCTTTTTGTTTCTCACGACCTATTTTTGAAATTTCGTCAACGAATTTCACTAAATTCAAGGCATCTTCATTATTGAGGCGATAGCATATACGAAGCCATTGACGAAGCGCAGTAAAATTATTACTGTCGTCCTCTTCTTCCTCTATAAGAGATTTTGCATAAATTAAGTTCCCATCAGCAACATTCGAAATTTTTCGTGCCTGAATTTCCGATGCATTAAAATGTTGTATCAATGCATTATTGATATCTTTGGTAGATAATTTAGGAATCTTCACCATTTGCGTCCGTGAAATTATTGTATTAATAATCTGCTCATGTTTTTCGGAAATCAGAATAAATAAAGTTTTTTCAGGGGGCTCTTCCAGAATTTTCAAGATTTTTGGTGCTGCTGCATGGAATAATTTTTCAACCATCCAAATTATTACAATCTTAAATTCTGACTCATACGATTTCAAACTAAGTTTTTTCACTATCTCATCACAATCTTCAGCATTGATTATACCTTGTTTATTTTCAACACCAATACTATCATACCAATCATTCAGGGAAATATAATAATTGTTTTTTATCAGCAGTTCTCGCCATGTTTGAATAAAATCAATGCTTTTGGGTTTGGTTTTAACTTCTTTAGTTGTAGTTATCGGGTAATAAAAGTGTATATCGGGATGAATAAGTTTATTATACTTAACACACGAAGGACAAACTCCACACGAATCCCCGATTAACGGAGAATCAGAACCAAAATACTGTTTATTGGTACATGAAATGAACTGAGAATATGCAATTGCCAAAGCAAGTTTACCTGAGCCCTCGGCTCCCAAAAAAAGTTGAGCATGGCTAACTTTACTGTTTTTTACAGTATTTATTAAATAATTTTTTAGTGGAAGTTGACCGATAATTTCAGAAAATTTCATTGGAGAGTTAATTGTATCAGCTAACGAAAAAAAGAAACTAAGATAATTATTTAATAAACTCGTTAATAATAGCATCAATAGAAACACCTTCAGCTTCGGCTTTATAATTTTTCACCAATCGATGACGCAAAACCAAATGTGCAACATCTTTAACATCTTCGATGTCGGGAGAAAATTTACCATTTAATGCCGCACTACATTTTGCGCCAATAATCAAATATTGCGAAGCACGAGGTCCTGCCCCCCAAGAAATAAAATTATTGGCCCATTGGTGAGCTAGTTTTGTACCGGGACGTGTGATCGAAGCCAAATTGATAGCAAACTGATAAACATTATCAGGAACAGGTATTTTTCGAATCACTTGTTGGTACGCTATTATTTCATCGGCACTCAAAATGATTTTAATTTCAGGGCTATAATCTCCAGTTGTACTTTTTACAATATTTATTTCCTGTTCAAAGCTGGGATAATCAAGCCAGATATTAAACATAAAACGGTCGAGTTGTGCTTCAGGTAATGGATATGTTCCTTCTTGTTCAATTGGATTTTGAGTAGCTAACACAAAAAACGGTTCATCTAACTTAAAATTTTTGCCGGCAACTGTTACCGCCTTTTCCTGCATTGCTTCGAGCAAAGCTGACTGGGTTTTCGGAGGTGTTCTATTAATTTCGTCGGCCAAAATAATATTAGCAAATACAGGGCCCTTAATAAAACGAAAATGTCGTGCTTCATCCAATATTTCAGAACCAACAATATCAGAAGGCATCAGATCAGGAGTGAATTGAATTCTGGAATAATTTAACCCAAGTGATTTTGCAATAGTATTTATCATCAATGTTTTCGCAAGACCTGGAACTCCAATTAACAAGGCATGACCATTACTAAAAATTGTTATCAATATATTTCTGACGACGTCATCCTGGCCAACAATAATTTTTGCAATCTCTGATTTTAATATCGAATATTTTCCTACAAAGGATTCTAATGTTTCGACATCCGACTTGTTTTGCATAGTTTGTTCAATGTTAATGTTTAGTATGACACCCAATCGTATTTAAATTTACAAGTTTTATAATCGCTTGCAATTTTAATAAAGGTGCTTTTTGATTTCTCGATTACCCATTTATTTAAAGCATTGTTTTGCTTAATGGATAAAGCCATATTTTGAATTTGAGGGTAATCATCTTTCATATTGGCTTTATGAGGTTCAGTTCTGGATTTCAGATAAACAATACGATAAGCTTGTTGTCCGTCTTCATTTGTAAAGAGCATAGGAGCAGATTTTTCACCAACATTCATTTTTTCCACCACAAAAAACAGATTTGGTTCAACTTCTTCAGGAGTAAATTTGGAATCCCCGGTATAGGGATTAATTAATTTCCCTCCGTTTAGTTTAGTTGGATCATCTGAATATCTTGCTGCAGCTTGTTCAAACGTTAATGTATCCATTGCAATAAGCGCAGTGATATTTTCTAGATCCTTTTTTGATTTTGCCAGATCAATTGGGGATGGCTTTGGTATAACTAAAATGTGACGGACATTAATATATTCACCCCGACGTTCAATTAATTGAATAATATGATATCCTTTTTCAGTTTTAACAATTGGCGAAACTTCTCCAGATTTAAGTGAGAATGCCACAGCTTCAAATTCAGGATAAAGTTCCCCTCTGCCAACAAATCCCAATTCGCCACCTTTATTCATTGAACCCGGATCTTCAGAATATAAATTTGCCAATGTAGCAAAATCTTCGCCCTTTAACACGCGCGCCCGTAAACTATTAAGTTTGTCTTTAACAATATCAATTTCTACATTACTAATAACCGGTTGCTTCACTATTTGTTCAATTTCAATTTGAGATCCTATAAGCGGTAAACTATCTACAGGTATCATTTTAAAAAAATCCGAAACTTCAGAGGGTGTAATTTTAATATCTTGTGTTAATTTAGACTGCACGTTTTGTATAATCAGATAATCATGTATTTTATCACGCATATCTTCTTTAATCTGCAAAATAGTTTTTTTAAAATATTCCTCAAGCTTTTCTTTAGATCCAACCTGATTAATAAAATAACGCAAACGCCTTTCAAGTTCACTATCTACTTGTTTGTCGGTTACTTTAACACTATCAATTTCTGCTTGTGTCAATAAAAGTTTTTGAAACATCAACTCTTCCAGAATACTGCATTTTGTTGATGAGCCTTTTGTATTTCCTTGTAATTGCGATTGAAGAAATTCATTTTCAATTTCAGAATAAAGAATAACATTGCTTCCAACAACTGCGACTACTTGATCAATAAGCACTTTGTCTGTATTTTGTTGAGATCTGGCGATAAAAGGAAGTAGAAATGTACAGAAAATTATCGCGAATTGTTTCATTAGAGTCTTCATGAATTGCTTTATTTATCAAATAATAACTTGTAAAAGTAGAAAATAGTATAAAATTATTTATTAATTATTTCAAAATCACCTTTTTTCAATGCCTTATTAAACAAATCGTTTTGCATAGTTTCAATCAATTTCAATTTGCGTTTGTTGATAATAAGGTCTTTGATATTTGCTTTCTCGAAACTTAATGGCGACAAACTTTCTTTTATCATAAATCCTTTTATATTGAGCAAGTAAATATAAGAAGAATCTTTAATCTCTATCAAGCGATTATTTTTCAAGTATTCTTCCTGATTATAGGTATTGATTGGTATTTCTTTTAAAATATCATTAAATAACAACCAGTTTCCGTCTTCCAAATAATAGTTTACGGCATATTTATGACAGAAATCCTGTAATCTTTTTCTATCCTGTTCTTTTTCAGATCCGATATATAAACGGGCAATATTTATGGGGGCAGAATGTGGAGCTTTTACATAAATTACCTTAACTATATTTTCTTTAAGTTCAAAATTACTTTTGTTTTTTTCGTAGTAATCAGCTATTTCATTTTCAGTAATACTGGTATCTAATTTTTGCTTTATCAGCTCTGTTTCATACCTGTATATTGTCAATGAGTTTTTATAATCTTCAAGTTGTTTCGAAAAATCTTTTTGATCTTTTGATAAATTTTTATCTGCCTGATTGATAAGCAATTGCTGTTTTATCCACTCATCAATAAATTCATTCGCTAAAATGATACTATCATTTTTATGCACATTTTTAGGAATCACACCTTGCAGATCCTTTGAGTACAAATATTTGTCGTAAACCCGGGCAATTGCCTGTTCTTTTTCTTTTTTATTTGATGAACAGGCACATAAAAAGATTCCGATAACTAAAAATAGTTTTTTCAAAAATTAAATTTTAAACAATCTGGTCGTTTTCTATTGCTTGCCGATTATTTTAACAAAGATTCAAAAACATCTTTATTTACAGTATAAGTATACTTTTTCCGAAGTTGATCGATCCATTCTTTTTCCAGAAAATTCTGATAATCGGCAGTAATCAACCCTTTTGCTTCTTTTATTTGTTTAGGTTCTGGTTCAACAACTTTATGTACTACTACAAAAACAATTTTTTTGTCTTTTGAGATGTTATTACTAACTCCCTTTGACCATTTAACTGAATCAATCATTGGATTTTCTTTCTTCAAAAACAGTTTATGTTCAATTTTCATGGAAGGAATTGTATCAGTATTTATTTTTTTAAGGACATCGTTTTCAGTTATTTTTCCTTTATCAACATCCTTAAGAAGTTTACGTGCATTATCGGCAATTTCCGAATTATTACATGTATAAATAGATGCATCCAGACGTACTTCCCACATATAATTCTTTTTATGGTTTTCGTAAAAATCTTTTAAACCATTTGTGTCCTGAATAGCTTTCGACCAAACCTTTTTATCAGTTAGTTCAAAAAGCATGATACCATCACGATATTCTTTCATCAATGATTTAAATTCCGGATATTTTTCTTCAAGTTTTCCATCTTCATAATTCTTGCAATAATCATCAACAAAGATTTTGTATCGATCGTTCACATAAGGCGGAATACTCATTTTTGGGCGTTTCGCTTGTTTGGATGCCAGGAAATGAGCAAAATCAGTTTGAGTTATGGTTTTAGGCCCTAATGTAAACATTGTTTTTGATAATTTCTGAGCTTTTTGAACATCCCATTTCCCATCAAATATGCTTGTATCTATTACTGCATAAAAATCTTTCAGGGTTTCTGGAAATTCTTTTAAATTATAGTCTTTCTTAATCCTGTTAATAACGGATTCTATGCTTTTATTTGAACGGCTGTCTTTAATAATACGCGATTTTAATTGTGCTTTTTCATCATCAAAACTTTTTATTGGCTTACGATCAACCAGTTTAATAATATGCCAGCCATAAGATGTTTGAACCGGTTGAGAATAATCTCCAATATTATTTAATTTGGCAATTGCATCAATAAACTCTGGTACCATTCTGTTAACGCCAAAACTTGGTAAAACCCCACCTTTTGAAGCAGAACCTTTATCATCTGAATAATCTTTTACTACATCCTCAAATTTTGCTCCTTTTTGAAGCTTGGTATAAGCTTCATCAATTTTGGTCTTGTAATTTCCCAGATCTTCAATCTTAGCGTCTTTAGGCATACTAACAAAAATATGGGCAACAGTAACCTTCCCCATTGCAGGTTTTTTGCTGGTTACTTTTATTAAGTGATAACCATAATCCGTCCGGATTGGCATGGAAATGTTTCCAACTTTAGTGTTATATGCTCCATTTTCAAATGGATAGATCATGTCCAATACTGAAAAATACCCCAAATCGCCCCCGTTTCCTTTAATATTTGTTTTTGACGTTGGATCATCACGATCACGAGCTGAAGGATCTTCGGAAGTTTCTTTTGCAACTTTATCAAAAGGTTCGCCTTTAATGATTCTGTCACGTATTTTCATTATTTTTTTATACGCTGCAAGGGTATCTTCTGGTGTTGCATTTTTATCGACTTTGAGTAAAATATGACTGGCTCTCATATCCCATTGCGATCTCTCGTAAGCTTCTTTGATCAGTTTATCGTCAACTTCCTTATCAGTAAGATAGGGTTGGGCAAGTTGTTTACGGTATCCGGCAAGTTCGGTTTTAAAACTTGTAAAAGTATCCAGTTTTTGTTCTTCGGCTTCCTTAACTTTGAGCTTGAAATTGATATATAAATCAAGATAATCCTCCAACGATTTACGATTCATTACTTCGCCCTTAACATTGTTCTTTTGATAAACATTTAAAAATTCTGTTTTTGTAACATTTTCTCCGGCAACATTCAATAATATCGGATCATTAACCTGTGCTTTTGTAATTCCGAAAAAGCCAATAAAAATTAAAGAAAAAAAGGTAACACGTTTCATAATTAATCTATTTTATCTGTTAAAATTAATACAAACCTACATGATTTTTTTTAATTATAGTAAACCATTTAAAAAATCTATAATCCGAAAGCCATATAACGAATTTATTTTAAAAAAATTATCTGCTATAATTCGGAGCTTCACGAGTGATTATCACATCGTGCGGATGGCTTTCTGCAACAGAGGCTGCTGTGATTTTAATAAATTTTGCTTCATGAAGTTTTTGAATATTCCCTGCTCCGCAATATCCCATTCCTGCCTTGAGTCCGCCAACCATTTGATAAATAACTTCCGACAATGTGCCTTTATAGGGAACACGGCCTACAATTCCTTCCGGCACCAGTTTTTGGATATCGTCTTCAGCATCCTGAAAATACCGGTCTTTTGATCCTTGCTGCATAGCTTCTATACTTCCCATTCCACGATAGGCTTTAAACTTACGTCCTTCAAAAATAATAGTTTCCCCCGGAGATTCTTCAACTCCAGCAAATAACGAACCCAGCATAACGGTATTGGCTCCTCCTGCAAGTGCTTTTACAATATCTCCACTAAAACGGATACCTCCATCAGCAATCACAGGGACACAGGAACCTTTTATGGCCTTAGCCACCGAATAAACTGCATACAATTGTGGTACACCAACTCCGGCAATAATACGTGTTGTGCAAATTGAACCTGGACCAATGCCCACTTTCAATGCATCGGCTCCTGCGCTAACCAATTCTTTTGCAGCTTCCGCAGTAGCAATATTTCCAAGCACAAGGTCTATCTCAGGATAATGTTTCTTGAAAAGTTTTGCTGCTTCTATCACATATTTTGAATGTCCGTGAGCAGTATCGATCACAATAGCGTCAACTCCAACTTTCACCAACGCAGAAACCCGATCGAGCATATCTGCTGTAACTCCCACTCCTGCTGCAACACGTAATCTTCCCCGGCTGTCTTTACAAGCATTTGGACGGGCTTTTATTTTTATAATATCCTTGTATGTAATTAACCCTATCAGTTTATTGCTTTTATCAACAACGGGCAATTTTTCAATTTTAAATTCCTGCAATATATCTGCAGCTTTTTCAAAATCCGTAAATTCAGTAGTTGTAATTAAATTCTCCTTGGTCATCACCTCCGAGATAGGCCTGCCAAGATTACGTTCAAATCTCAGATCACGATTGGTTACTATTCCGACCAAATAACCGCTATCATCTATTACAGGGATACCTCCAATTTTATTTTCACGCATCAGATCTATAGCATCTTTCACACAGGCATCCTTTTTCATCGTAATGGGTTCAATGATCATACCGTTCTCAGCACGTTTAACTTTCTTTACCTCTATAGCCTGATCTTCTATCGACATGTTTTTGTGCAACACACCTATGCCGCCTTCCTGAGCAATGGCAATGGCCATTACAGACTCTGTCACCGTATCCATGGCTGCTGAAACTATCGGAATATTCAACTTGATATTACGGGTAAATTGTGTCGAAACATCCACCATACGCGGCAATACTTCCGAATATGCAGGAACTAACAATACATCATCGTAAGTTAATCCCTCTCCCATAAATTTTTCCGGATCAAACTTCATAAATTTAGGTTTAAATATTTGTACAAAATTATGAAAAATACTTGTTCTTCAAAATGAATATCATTGTTTCACGTCTTTTTATAAAAAAACCGGCTTTCTCTATGCCGGTTCGTTTCTTTTACCGCATCAACATCACGGTTCCGCGTTTTTCAAAACTCTTATTATACGCGTTGGTTATGTATATATAGTATGCATAAGCACCCGTTTCGGCTTTCTTCCCTTCAAAAACACCGTTCCAGCCTTCATTATAATCTGTAGTTTCAAAAACTTTCTGACCCCATCGGTTATAGATAATGAGTTTATAATTGTCTTTTTCGGTAAATACTCCGATTGGTTTAAAAATATTGTTCATACCGTCAGGGGTAAAAGCATTCGGCACATATAAACGTGGAGGCTGCAATAACACGAGTTCGTTCGAATAAACAGTATCGGCAAATGTATAAGTCGCATTGAAAATATCATTGAGCGGAGCCTGAATGGTATATCTGAATCGCCCGCCGCTTTCAGTGTATGTTTCTAAATCATCCTGATATGAAGTTTCATTTAACACCAGCGAATGAATTCTATTGTAGGGCTCAAAATCATCAATTTCGCGCAGTACATTATTTGCCTGCGGAGTGCGGTCTTCGTATGCACTCCAGCCAAGGTTGTTATATAAAAAATCATTTGCATTCCCTTCCAGATATATTGTTTTGCCGACATTAGATGTCAGCAGATCATTATTGCAGCTATCGTCAACAACAACTTTATAATAATAACTCTTTTCGTTGAATTTCGCAGTAGCATCATCATAAGTCAGGTTGTCATAAACTGTTCCGTGCGGAATAGTTGCTATCTCATCGTAATTGATACCGTCTTCCGAACGCAAGATTTTATATTTGCCAATATAAGCTGTGGAATCAACAAAAAAACCAACACGAACATGGTCGTTATCTTTAACGCTCGCATAACGCAGATATACGTATTGAGGCTGATCCGGCTTATGGACAAGAGCACATTGCATGTTCGATGTCGAAATTCGGGTATGCAACGAATCAAACGCCTGAACATAATAACAGTAAATGGCATTCGCATCTAATCCTGTGTGCTCATAGGTTGTTATCGTAGGATCTGTCACAGCCAATTGCGTATAAGGTCCTCCGTTTTCGCTCACCATAACGCGGTATCCGGCTATACTTGGGCTCATATTAATATATTGCGACCATTGAAGGCTGAACACATTATTGCAGGGATTCAATTTTAGCAGCGAAAGAAAAATAGTTTTATGTATCACTCCCATCGCGCTTAATTTATTCGAACTATCCTTGGCTGCAATACAATATATTTCTGAATGGTTTAGCGGACTCGAAGTCATATCCGTATATATGGTATTCGGAATATATACCGAATCTATTAATTGCCATGGAGCTCCTATTTTCCTATAAATAAAGTATTTTTCCACATCTGTTGCCACACTCGGTTCCCAGCCTAAAACAACTTTACCGATGGCGTTATTCACACTCACCGTATCCAGCAAAGGAGTATCCGGCGGTATAGTATCATCCAGATGTCCTGCCCCTGTCAGCGCACCACATAAAACATCATAACCCTTCAACCCCGTGGCAAACACATGCGTGCCTGCCAAAAATGAAAACAAAAATAAAATCTTAAGTGTCTTCAACATGAATTAAAAAGGTTGATACTATTTATAGTGCAAAATTACTAAAATTCAGGCTTATTTTTTCACCTGCAAACACATAAACGTATTTTTCGGCAATTTATTTGTTTCTACGATCACTTATCACTATTGGTTTTATTTTCTTCCCCCAAAAAATTTTATCTTTGAGCCAAATCTCACTTTCATGACACACGCTCAAAAAATAGCTACCGAACTCGGCTTGCAACTCCGTCAGGTCGAAAACACCATATATCTGCTCGACAATGGCGCCACCGTTCCTTTCATCGCCCGCTATCGCAAAGAACTCACCGGTATGCTCGATGAAGT
This sequence comes from uncultured Bacteroidales bacterium, assembly GCA_903913285.1. GTDB lineage: Bacteria > Bacteroidota > Bacteroidia > Bacteroidales > CAIWKO01 > CAIWKO01. The sequence continues at coordinate 17,477 of CAIWKO010000008.1, forward strand.
TGAAATTACTTCCATCCGCGACCGTGTTGCTCAGCTGCGCGAACTCGATAAACGCCGTCTCGCCATCCTCGAATCCATCAAAGAACAGGAAAAACTCACTCCCGAACTCGAAAAAAACCTGATGGCCGTCGCCACCATGGCCGAACTCGAAGATATATACCTCCCCTACAAACCCAAACGCAAAACCCGCGCCACCATCGCCAAAGCAAAAGGATTAGAGCCTCTGGCCACCCTCATCTTTTCGCAACATAACATCGATATCGAAGAAAAAGCCAACGCATTTATCGATCCCGAAAAAGGTGTCAACAACCTCGACGAAGCCATTGCCGGAGCTTCCGACATTATTGCCGAACTCATCAACGAAAACCAGCACATCCGTTCCCGTGTGCGCCTGCTGTTCGAAAAAGAATCCTACATCACTTCTAAGGTCGTCAAAGGAAAAGAAATCGAAGGACGCAACTACGAAACCTACTACGAACTCAACGAATCTCTTCTCAAATCGCCCTCCCATCGTGTGCTCGCCATGTTTCGCGGCGAAAACGAAGGCTTCCTTAAAATATCCATCGAACCTTCTGTAGAAAAAGCCCTCGACATCATCTCCCGCCAGGTCGTTAGGGCTCGCAACCGCTCCGCCGAAATCGTCGCCGAAGCCGTCCGCGACTCCTACAAACGCCTCCTCCAACCCTCCATGGAAACCGAAATGCGACAACTCGCCAAACAGCGTGCCGATGCCGAAGCCATCCGTGTATTCGCCGAAAACCTCAAACAACTCCTGCTCTCGCCTCCCCTCGGTCAAAAAAATGTATTGGCCATCGACCCCGGTTTCCGCTCCGGCTGCAAGGTAGTATGTTTAGACCGCTCCGGCTCACTCCTCCACAACGAAACCATCTATCCCCACCCGCCCCAAAACGAACTCAAACATGCCATCTCCAAGATCGAAAACCTTGTCGATGCATATAAAATCGAAGCCATTGCCATCGGCAACGGAACCGCCGGCCGCGAAACCGAATTCTTCATCCGCCGCATCAAATTTAAAAGAGATATCATCGCTATTGTGGTCAACGAAAGCGGCGCTTCCGTCTATTCCGCTTCTTCGGTTGCCCGAGCCGAATTTCCCGACTATGACGTAACCGTTCGTGGTAGCGTATCCATCGGTCGCCGGCTGATGGACCCCCTCGCCGAACTCGTCAAAATCGACCCTAAGTCCATCGGCGTCGGGCAATATCAGCACGACGTAAACCAAACCGAACTCCAAAAAAGTCTTCAGGATGTCGTCGTCTCCTGTGTCAACTCCGTCGGTGTCGATGTCAACTCGGCCAGCAAAGAATTGCTCACCCATGTCTCGGGCGTGGGGCCCGTTCTCGCCAAAAACATCATCGACCATCGCGGTCAAAACGGGCTCTTCGCCACGCGCGACGACCTCAAAAAAGTGCCCCGCTTCGGCGATAAAGCCTTCGAGCAGGCCGCTGGTTTCATGCGCATCGCCGATGCCAAAAACCCCCTCGACCGCAGTGCTGTGCATCCCGAATCCTACCCCATCGTCTTCAGCATGGCAAAAAAACTCGGCTGCACCTTGCCCAACCTCATGACCGACGAAACCCTGCGCAAAAAAATAGTCCCCTCCGAATTTGTTACCGAAAAAGCCGGTTTGCCCACCATCAACGATATCATGCTCGAACTCGCCAAACCCGGCCGCGACCCCCGCCAAAGGTTCGACCTCTTTGAATTCGACAAAAACGTGCATGACGTACGCGACCTCATCCCCGGCATGGAACTGCCCGGCATAGTAACCAACATCACCGCTTTCGGCGCCTTTGTCGACATCGGCGTGCATCAGGACGGCCTCGTGCACATCAGCCAAATGGCCAACCGATACATCTCGAACCCCAACGAAGTGGTGAAACTCAACCAAAAAGTTATGGTGAAAGTAATGGAAGTGGATATCGACCGCAAAAGGATTCAACTTTCGATGAAAGAAGTTACTAAAGCTGAAGGCAAATGAATTTATTAAAGATCTTAGTTGAAAGTTTTGATTTAATGACAAATCGCTATTAATAACTTTCCGCATTTCGCCATAAATAATGTTGTTTTTTCAACTAAATTTGTAGTCAAATTCATCCCAAATGCAAAGTGAAGAAGCCCTCAACGAGAAAAAAGAAATACTAACCCGCTACCGCGACCTGCTGAGGGTTTGCAAACCCCGCACCACCAAAGACGACAAGCTGCTCATCCGCAAAGCCTTTAACCTGGCCCTGGAAGCCCACAAAGATATGCGCCGCCGCACAGGCGAACCCTACATTTATCACCCGCTGGAAGTGGCCCGCATTGCCGTTGAAGATATAGGCCTGGGCACCACTTCTATTGTTTGCGCCCTGCTGCACGACGTGGTGGAAGACACCGACTACACGCTGGAGGATATCCGCGGCATGTTTGGCGATAAAGTGGCGCGCATTATTGACGGGCTCACGAAAATTTCGGGCTTGTTTGACAATAAAACCGAATCGCTGCAAGCCGAAAACTTCCGCAAAATGCTGCTCACCTTGTCGGACGATGTGAGGGTTATTTTGCTCAAGCTTGCCGACCGCCTGCACAACATGCGCACGCTGGATTCGATGCCCATTGAAAAGCAACTGAAGATAGCTTCGGAAACTTCGTTTTTGTATGCCCCCCTGGCCCACCGTTTGGGTTTATACGGCATCAAGAGCGAACTGGAAGACCTTGCGTTTAAACACATGGAACCCGATATTTACAACACCATTTTGAATATGGTGATAGAATCGGAACCCGAACGTAAGCGTTTTATCACGAAATTTATCGCGCCCATCAAAAAAGACCTTACTGCCCGAAAGATAAGCAACACAATACTTGCCCGCACCAAATCCATCTATTCTATCTGGGAAAAGATGCGCAAGAAAGAGATACCTTTTGAGGAAGTGTTTGATTTGTTTGCTATACGCATCGTTTTGAACGTGCCGCCTGAACGTGAAAAATCGGAATGTTTCAACGTGTATGCCCTGGTTACCGACCATTATCGTCCGAACAAAGATCGTTTCCGCGACTGGATATCGATACCCAAAGCCAACGGCTACGAAGCGCTGCATACCACCGTGATGAGCCACACGGGTAAATGGGTGGAAGTGCAGATACGTTCGATACGTATGGACGAAATTGCGGAAAAAGGCTATGCAGCCCACTGGAAATATAAAGACGGCGCTCAGGGCGAATATGGCCTTGACGACTGGCTTGCCAAAATACGCGAACTGTTGCAAAGCCCCGACTCGAACGCGCTTGATTTTATTGAAGACTTTAAACTCAACCTCTTCTCTGACGAGATATACGTGTTCACCCCCAAAGGCGACCTGATAACCCTGCCGATGAAGGCCACGGCACTGGACTTTGCCTACAATATACATTCGCACATCGGCAACAGCTGCATAGGCGCCAAAGTGAACCATAAACTGGTGCCTTTAGACTATTCGCTGAAAAGCGGCGACCAGGTGGAAGTGATAACTTCGGACAAACAAACGCCCAAAGAAGAATGGTTTGACTATGTTACCACGGCCAAAGCCAAATCGCAGATAAAAGTGTTTGTGAAGGAAGAAAAGAAAAAACTGGCAGCGGAAGGAAAAAGCAAATTGAAAGCGATGTTTGATGAGTTTCATATCGAGTATTCGACCCCGAACCTGAACAAATTCATGCATTACACGGGTTTCACAGTGCCCGCCAATATGTATATGGAAGTGATGAACGGCAATATCGGGAACAAAGAAGTGAAAAGCTGTTTTATGGAGCAGGAACGCGAAAATTGGTTCCGCTATCTGAGGTTTCCGTTCAGCAAAAGCCGTCATGCAGAAATCAAAGAAGAAATAGAGCCTAAGGATGTGGTTGCAGGCGAGAAACCCAAAACCCTGTTGCTGGGACCACAGATTGAAAACATCAACTACACCATGGCCCCATGCTGCAGTCCGATACCCGGCGACGAAGTGATAGGGCTGATAGAAAAGAACGGGGTTATTTCGGTTCACCGAACTAATTGCACCACGGCCATCAGTTTTATGTCGAAATACGGAAACCGACTGGTGAAATCGAGATGGATAAACAACGAATCGATACAGTTTTTGGCGGGTATCACCATTAAAGGCTTCGACCGTTTGGGAATGATACGCGACATTACCAATATCATTTCGAAACAACTGAACATAAACATACGTTCGTTAACGCTGGAAACCACTTCGGGAATTTTTGAAGGTATACTCACGGTTTATATTCACAACACCAACCAGCTGAAAACGCTTATCGACAACCTGAAAACTGTGGAGGGAATTGAGAGCATTAACAGGATAAATTAAGTGCCTTGAGTGACTAGAGTGACTTGAATGACTAGAGTTAAAAGTGTAAAATTACGATAGATTTATTCTAAATTAATTTAAAATTCGTATCTTTATCAAAAAATATTGAAGTGGTTATGAAAGACAAAAACCCTGAACTATTTGAAGATGTGAAGCAGATATTTACTGCTTATCTGGAAACGAAATCGCATCGAAAAACACCCGAACGGTTCACGATATTGAAAGAAATATATTCGTTCGAGGGGCATTTTGACATAGAGACCCTGTACATTAAAATGAAGAACAATAAATACAGGGTGAGCCGTGCCACATTGTATAATACCATAGAGCTTTTGCTGGATTGCAATCTGGTGGTGAAACATCAATTCGGTCAGAATTGCGCGCATTACGAAAAATCGTACAAATTCAAACAACACGACCACCTAATCTGTATAGACGATAAGAAAGTTCACGAATTTTGCGACCCACGGATACAGGAAATCCAGAAATCATTGGAAAAGATGTTCAATGTGGAAATAACCCACCATTCGCTTACCTTTTATGGAAAATGCAAAGCTGCAAAAAAATAAAAAACAAGACAATCTATTACTAATTTATGAAAGTTGATGTAATCTTAGGACTTCAATGGGGCGACGAAGGCAAAGGAAAAATAGTTGATGCGCTGACTCCTCAATATGATATTATAGCACGATTTCAGGGCGGCCCAAATGCAGGCCATACTATAGAATTCAACGACAACAAAATAGTGCTGCATACCATACCTTCGGGAATACTGCATAAAAACACCATGAATATCATCGGTAACGGCGTGGTTATCGACCCGGTGATATTGCAAAAAGAACTTGAGCTTGTTAAAACCTTTAACCCGACAGCAACCAATCATCTCATCATTTCGAAACGGGCTCACCTAATATTACCAATACACAGGGCTCTTGATGCCTGCTACGAAAAAGCAAAAGGCGCGGCAAAGATAGGTTCTACACTGAAAGGCATCGCTCCTACCTATTCGGATAAATATAACCGCAGGGGAATTCGCGTTGGAGATTTGCTGCACAAAGAATTTGCACAAAAATATAACGAGCTAACAGCCGACCACCTTAAAATAATCGGGTTATACGATTTTGACATCAACGAACATATCATAGACGGTTTGCCTTATAAAGAATATGAGGCATTGTGGTTTGAAGCTGCAGAGAAAATGAAAGAAATTCGTTTTGCGGATACAGAAATCTATATCCATGAAGCATTGAACGAAGGAAAAAGCATACTGGCAGAAGGAGCCCAGGGCACATTACTCGATATTGATTTCGGGGCATATCCTTTTGTTACTTCATCAAATACTATCTGTGCGGGGGTTTGCTCGGGATTGGGAATTGCACCGAATAAAATCGGGAAAGTGTATGGTGTGTTCAAAGCTTATTGTACACGGGTAGGAAGCGGTCCGTTCCCTACGGAATTGTTTGACAAAACCGGAGAAATACTCCAAAAAGAAGGTCATGAGTTCGGAGCTACAACCGGAAGACCCAGACGTTGCGGCTGGCTTGACCTGGTAGCATTAAAATATGCAGTGATGATTAACGGTGTAACCGACCTGGTGATGACAAAAGCTGATGTGCTTGGTATTTTCGGAACACTTAAAACAGCGAATTCTTATAAATTAAACAATCAGACTATCAGTTATCTGCCTTATGACTTGAGCGAAGGTAGTTTAGAGCCGGTTTATGAGGAAATTGCCGGATGGAATCAAAACGTTGACAGTATAAAAGATATTAGTGAGATACCTTTAGAATTAAAGAATTATATTAAATTTATCGAAAAAAATGTAAACGTTCCTATTTCAGTATTATCTTTAAGCCCTGATAGAAAACAAACATTTAAATTATAAAAAATTACTCTAATGAAAGCAAAAGTTCTATTTCTTGCCTGTTTTTTATTGTTTGCATGCAGCAACATCTTCGCACAAAAACTCAGTGAAGATAAAGTTCCACAAGATGTGGTGATCAGTTTCAAATACAAGTATTCGGAAGCTACCGTGATTTCGTGGGAACTGAATAAGGATATTTACATAGTGAAATTCAAATTAAACGATCAGGTTGGGAAGGCAAATTTCGACAAAAAAGGAGTTTGGATCATCACTCAATATGATATAACAGAAAAAGAATTACCCAGCCCGATTATTAGTTATTATAAAGAAAATTATCAAAATAAGGATTATTTGATAACCAGTTCTCAATTGCAAAAAACCAATGACGGCGAAAGCGATTATTGTCTTCAGTTGAGGAAGGAAGGTAATACAAAATTACTGCCTGTTGATCTATTGTTTGATCTGACAGGGAAAATACTTAAAATAAATGGACAGGATGAAGCAATAGCTGACAGTATAAGCAAACAGGAACAAAAACCTGTTGTTAAACACAATCAGAAAGAAGTTAAAAAGCAGGATCAAAATGAAGTAAAAAAACAAGATCAAGAACAAAAAGCAGATCAGGAACAGAAACAGGAAGTAACAGAAAATAAGGACAAGAAGCATGTTAAAGAATCGGGGGTAAAAAACAAAAAATCAGAAGAGGATGAAACACAAGAAGTAGTTCAAAAGACAGAAGATCCGGATAAAGATATCGTGGACGTTTCAAAAGTGCCAGCGATAGCCAAAACTCATTTTACAAGCAAGATGAAAAAAACCACTGGTGTTGTATGGCATTTAAAGGATAAGAATTATATCGTAAACTTTAAATTATCCGATCAAACTGGTCAGGCAACATACACTAAAGACGGAGAATGGATAGAAACCCGTGTATCACAGCCAGAAGCAACTTTGCATCAATTGATCTTAAGCTATCTGAAAGAAAACTTTAAAAATTATAAATTAAAAACCATTGATCTGGTTACAACACCGAAAGAAAAAAGTATTTTTATACGGATGTATGATAAACACAGTAAAGAGCTTCCTCCACCATTGACAGAGATATGGTTTTCGACCACGGGTAAACTTATCAGTGTGAACAAACCTGATGTTACAGAGCCAATAAATGAAGATGAACAAAAGAGGAAGGAAGAAAAAGATAGTAAATTCGGGTCGAGCGTTGATCAAAAAGGAGATAGATTTGAAAATGCTGATAATTATAATGATAAAATTGATTCGAAAGAACTACCCACGCCCATCCTTCAATATATTAAGAAGAACTATAAAGACCAAACGATTAGAAGTTCACGCTTATTTAGCGATGATAGTCTTGGAAATGTTTATCGGCTTTCAGTTTGGTTAGAAGGTTCACCAACCGGTACACTTTTGTATTTTGATCTAAACGGTAACTTCCTAAAAAACGAAAATGAAGATTTTTTAAAAAATGGCAGTTTCAAAAATAAAGTTGAAAATACCAAAACTGTTGAAACACCCCCCTCAAAATATGGGACTTCTGATGAACGGGTTAACGAGAAAGAATTACCTCCGGCTGTTTCAAAATATCTGAAGAAGAATTATGCTTCATATACCGTCAGCGAATCATTTTTTAAAACCGAGACCGAACAAGGAAATTGTTATCTGGTTATTTTAAAGAAAGCGAGTGACAAAAAAGTTATAAAAGTGTATTTCGATCTGGATGGAAACTATTTGAAAAACGAGACAGATACTCAATAATTCTAAATAGAATCTTTTACGAGCCTTTTCTGAAGTTACTACTCATGAGAAAATGTATTGTATTTAGTCTGTTGTTTTTCTGTTTTACTTTTGTATTGTTCTCACAACAAAAGAATCCACCAAAAAAAATAGACCTGATCAGTGCTGAAAAAGCTATTTACGATAAAAATAAAGGTGAATATACTTTGCTGATCGGGAATGTGATATTTCAGCATGAAAATACATTGCTTTATTGCGACAGTGCACATCTTTATTCGGAAGCCAATAGCCTGGATGCATACAGTAATGTGCATATTAAAGCCAGTGACTCGGTTAATATTTATGGTGATTCATTAATATATAATGGAAATACGAAAATTGCAGAAATACATAAACATGTGCAGTTGATTGATAATAAAATTACGCTGACTACAGAACACCTCATTTATGATTTGAATGCAAAAACAGGTCAATATTATGATGGAGGAAAAATTGTTGATCCGGAAAATACGCTTACAAGCAAGACAGGATTTTATAATTCGGATAATAAAAATTTCTTTTTCACCGATTCGGTAGTTCTTGTGAATATTAATTATACTATAAAAAATGATTCGCTCTTGTATAATACAGGCTCAGAAGTTTCATTTTTTTTCGGACCTACAAATATTTACAGTAAAGAGAATCATATTTATACCGAAAAGGGTTGGTATAGCACTAAAAAAGATATTTCTGAATTTTCGAAGAATTCAAAATTGAAAAATAAAAGCCAGACATTAACAGGTGACAGTATTTTATATAACAGAATCCTTGGTGTTGGAGTTGCATACCGCAATGTTACCATCACTGATTCTTCAAGAAATGCTATTGTGAAAGGAAATTTTATTCTTTATGATCAGAAACATCAAACCAGTTTGGCTACCGATAGTGCTTTGTTTATACAAATAGACGATCAGCATGATTCGTTGTTTCTGCATGCCGACACACTTATAGGAACTTTTGATACCGTTTCGGAAAAAGCAAAATTGATGCTCGCGTTTCATAAAGTAAAACTATTCCGTAATGATCTGCAGGGAAAATGCGATTCGCTGGCTTATAATTATTCCGATTCGACTATCAGTATGTTCTATAATCCCATTTTGTGGACGGAAGATAAACAACTTACGGCAGATACTATTAAAATTCAACTCGCGAACAGTTTGCTCGATAAAATGTTTCTGCAACGGTCGTGTTTTTTGGTTGCCAACGACGACAGTACGAAGCATAGGTTTAATCAGGTTAAAGGAATAACCATGACCGGGTTTTTTGTGAAGGGGGAATTGAAAAAGATAAGGGTTTACAATAATGCGGAAACTATTTATTTTATGCGCGAAGACAACGGAAAAAGAAGCGGGATCAATAAGGCCATATCGACAAATATGGAGATCGAAGTGAACGAAAATAAAATTAAATCTATCACTTTTTTGGACAAACCTATCGCAACGCTTTATCCTGATAAAGATTTGAGCGGAAAAGAGCTTTTTTTGAAGAATTTTAGATGGCTTGAAGAATACCGGCCAAAAAACAAATTTGAAATTTTCAATAAGTAGGTTATGCATTTATTTTATGCTTCGGAGATCAATTCGGATCTATTTGTGTTTGACAGGGAAGAATCGAGGCACTGCAAAGTGCTGCGATTAAAATCGGCAGATATTATTTATCTGACCGACGGAAAAGGGACTTTGTATCATGCCACAATTACAGATAACGATCCGAATGCATATAAAGCTAGTATTATTAAAACTATTCCAAATTTTAATAAACGCAATTACAAATTGCATGTAGGGATTTCGCCGACAAAAAATCCTGAAAGGTTTGAATGGTTTTTGGAAAAAGCATGCGAAATAGGAATCGATGAAATTACTCCCCTGATATGTGAACGTTCGGAGAAAACGACTATCAAAACAGAACGGCTTGAAAAAATTATTGTTTCGGCCATGAAACAATCTTTTTCTGCGTTTCTGCCGAAACTGAATGTTTGCAAATTGTTTGAAAGTTTTGTTGAACAGAATTTCAGAGCCGAAAAATTTGTTGCCTTTTGTAATGATGATGATCGAACTTTATTGAAGAATTTGTATCTGCAGGGACAGGATGCGGTTATTCTTATCGGGCCGGAAGGAGATTTTACTTTTGAAGAAATTGAATTGGCAAAGAAAACGGGGTTTACTGCAATAAGTTTGGGAAATAGCAGGTTGAGGACGGAAACCGCGGGGATGGTGGCGTGCGGGATTATTAGTTTGATGAATCAGTAGGGGAACGTTTGCAGAAAATAAGAAATAAAAAGTATAAATATAAAAAAAAGAGGCTGCCATAAGGCAGCCTCTTTTTTTAAATTGAATATGAATTATTCAACAACAATCTTTTTAATTAATCTTTGGCCATTTGTGTTTAATGAGCAAAGATAAGTTCCTGCAGCTAAATTGCTAATGTTTGCATTGATATTATAAACATTGCCTTGTGCTTTGAAACCTTCGTCTTGTGTTAATACAACCTGACCCTTTAATGTTAATAATTCAAAAGTAACTTTTGAATCTTTTTCAACTGCATAGCTAACATTGAGGTTATCGACAGCAGGATTTTGGATAGTCATTTTTGCTCCCTGAAAGAAAGCATTTTGATCGATACCAACATAATTAACATCAACTATTGCGAAAAGAGCCATATTAGGATTTAATCCACCATAGCCATTGTTATAAGTGTACCAGGTAGTATTGTACTTAAATGCTGCCCATCCATTACCTTCTCCATCTTGATCTGCTGCAAAACCAATAGTATCTGTTTTGATGTTAAGTAAACTACAAACTATAGAAAAGTCAGCACTTACAGGAATAACTGAAGGGAATGAAACTGTATTAAAAGCAAGGAAATTAGTGTCGCAAGCTGAAAATAATAAATCGGCTGAAACAGTACCAACTTGTGTTGTTGGAACAGAATCAGGTTTGTTAAAAATAGTAAAAGTTAATTTTGAAGTAGCATCACTTGATTTTGATACTTCACCGCAAAAAAATGCAATAGCACCCTCAATTCCAATAGTACCGGGAGATAGATGAGTATATCCCTGAGCAACGGCTTTAAACGCATTTCCATTAACACCAAAACAATAACCACCACTCAAATCAGTAAAAGTAGTAACAATACCACCTACTGCAAATGTAGGAAAAAAATTCGTAGAAAACCCAGTTGTATCCGTTGGGGTTTTTGCAGTTGCCATAATATGGTTAAACTTTTTTGAGGTAATTGATCCAACATGACCAATTTGTGCAAATGTTATTGATGTAATAAATAACATTACAATTAAAATGTAAACTTTTTTCATTTTTTTATTTTTTTAGTTAATAATTAATTTTTACAAAATTATAATTAATAATAATAATTGCAAGCAAATTTAGTAAAAAAATTATTACAAGGTAATTTTTTTTTATTTCTTTTAGGAAACGCTATTTAGAAGAGATCCAAATTTTACTATTTATCTCAATTGTACCCTTAGAAATTATATTGATAGGATTTTGATGTATCAGTATTTCTGCTTCTGCATTTCCGGCAAAAGAAACTAAGTAAAGAAATACATTATCGGCTTCCTTTGACAGTTTGATAATAGTGGTCAACTGATTTGAACTAAGCGGAAATAAAGGCATTAAGGATGTTTTACCTGATACAAAAATATATTGATTGGGATTTTCTGGCTTTAGAATCAGAATATCGGACAGTTGAGAAACAGAAATGGAATGATCGGGGTTTTTAAGATGCAAATATTCTAAAACATATTCCAAACTCCATTGTTGAATTTTTTCGATATCTGAATCTGAATACACTGTATTCTCCGTGTTGACTGGATCATCGGCTGAAAACAACATCATCTGCGTGTTAAGAATTGATGATACATTAAGTGTAACGTTTTTTGTTTCTAATTTCTCTTCTATAATATTATTTGCCGCTATTTTGGGTGATATTGCCGGCTGCCAATCGAGATATCTTTTTTTTATTTCTGAATTTGTTTCTGCAAAATTTAAAATACCGGCGATTTGAAACAATTCGTTATTCTTAAAATTGTATTTTAGTGAAATATCCTGAAAAGCCATTGATGCCGGAGCCTGAAACGTATTGCTTTTTGAAAAAAGCCATTTAGTCCCTGAAATTAACTTTACTAAATTATCATTTAAATTATCGACAGGAATTGTAATTAAGATTTTTATAAATGCTTTTGACCTTTCGAGATCGATATGGTGTAAAAAATCTTCGAAACCATCTATATTAATAGAGCCAGATTGATCTACAACTATTTTCGGGAATTCGTTAAGTCCGGTTTCTTTTTGAAAAGAAAAAAATGTTTTCGGGTATTTTTTATCTAACCTTTTAAAAAAAGCTTGTTCAATAAAAAAGGTATGCGAATTTTGGCCGAAATAGCGATCTAACGGATCGTTGAAGAAATAAACATCCTGCGGCTTCATAAATTTTTTTAGTCCGCTTTTGTTTTCGGAAAGCAAAAATGAAGTTTCCTTCAACAAGCTTATTATGCTGTCTTTTCTGTGACCGGAAGCAAGTCTGCATGCTTCAATTATTTTATCAATACTAAGAAAATATCCTTTGCGCGTAGTTGATTCAATAAATGCAAATTGCGGCAAAATGCTATATTCAACCTCATCGATTACCCCGGGCTGCCGGATTCCCATATCGGAGAAAAACAATTTGCTGGATTCTTCATGCATAAGTTTGTTATGAACGACAGGCAATTTACTTTTTTTTCCGTGAGGCAGAAAAACAAATGGCTGATCATCATCCGTAAATGCAGGAACAAATTTATTGTTCTGAGCAAGTATTATAGCTGCATTTCGCAAACTGTAATAGGATGTTTTATGCTGAATATCCCAGAGTTGCTGGTGAGAATGGATATATGAATAAAACCCTGCCAGCCATTTTGTTTTTTTGTTTACCAAAAAATCAGGATTAACGTGAATTCGGAAGCCAAAGCTTTCGGCATCGGCAATTTTTATTTGAATTACATTTGAAAAATAATTTCGTAATTCAGTAAAAGAATCCTGAACAATGCTATCATCGACAAAAAAACGTTTCTGAAACAAAGTTTTCAGATCAACCTCATCCAATAAATTGTGAAGAAGATCATCAGCAGGGATCAGTATCGCTTTGGCTTCTTCAACTTTATTATTTTTTACCGGAATTGTTTTCCCTTGCGATAGGAACAACTTTAACGAATCAAAAAACTCTTTGTAAACAATATCGTTTTGGTTTTCGAACTTATTATCCAGAGGAGTCTTTATGGGAAGCTTCGATAAAAATTGCAAATTGTAGTAGCCTGACTTTATAAAACATTTTAACCCCAAAACAAAAATCTGAATGATCTCTTTTAAGAGTTGTAAATTTTCAGGAGCCACATTTGTATCAAAAGGAATAAAATCACGCAGGGGATTTGTTGTAAACGGGGCATGAACCAAAAAATTTAATTTGCCCGACATTTTGGTAGGAAAGTAGGCAAACAGAGGTGCTTCGGGAATTTCGATAAAATCAAAAGTTTTTTGGTTTTCCGAAACTTTGAAAGCCAATTCAGGTTGAGGCTTTTTAGAAGAAATTGTTTTCGAAACAACTAAAAAGACTTCTTTTATTTCGGAATATACCGGAACGAAATATTGCTTGATGAAACTCTTCTTTAGAATGTTCTTTGTTAATTGTAATTCCTGTTTTTCAATAATCAAAACCTGCTTACTGTCTTCGAAAATTTCAATCTTTTGGATTTGTTTCAGAAAAAGAAGGAAGTATTCATTAAGGGTTAATAAGCCCTGTTTAACAGCATTAAAACATTCAAGTTGTTGCTTTTTCTTAAAAGGCAAAACTATTAATGTGTTAAATCCCACATCAGGTTTTTGTGCTTGCGTTTCAACCAGAATTTCGTAATCTGTAATCTTATAATGATACAAACCCGAATGTATTTCGGGGGTATCGGTTATTGAAAACACGGATTTAAATCCAATACCAAATTTCCCGATTTGGTTTACTTCTTTGTGATTGGTTTTGGTAGTATTTGCAAAGGTGGTTACCGAAATCAAATCTTCTTCATCAAAATCTTTTCCGTTATGATGAATCTCGATACGATCTGAACATAATTTAAACCGAATTGCTTTTAAAGAATCATACTCAACTTTTCGGGCATAAGCATCTTCTGTATTTTGCAGAATTTCTTCAATAAACCGCGATGGTTGTGCATACATAGTTGCCAGAAACTCGGCATGTCTGTTTCCTTTTGCTTTGTTGGCGGCAACAGCTTGCTTGCTTTTACTGATATATTCCTGTAAAGAAATTTTCAAAAATCAAGTTTTTTACAAAAGTAAATTAATAAAATGAAGTCTAAAAGTAAATTTATTCCCGATAACGACAATACTGCAAACGTTTTAGTTGATAAATGATCTTTATAATACTGATCGCACAGAAATATTATTGAACCATTTAATTAAAAGTAGTGATTTGTACAAATACGACTGTATTTGGTTTAAATACGACTGTATTTTGTCTAAATACGATCGTATTTGAACAAAAACCAATTTACATTGATAAAAAATTATTTGTATTAACTTCAATACGAGGACAAATTGGCAGTTTATGATCCTATTTTATCTTAATGCTCATAAAATTCAGAAGAAGTATCCCGATCCATAAATCCATTTCAAATTATTACTTTTGCAAAATGATAGAACCTAAACCCACACATACCTCTTTATCAGAGTTAGGAGAATTCGGACTTATAGATCATCTTACTTCAGGAATTGTTATTAAACAGAAATCGACTGTCAAGGGTGTTGGAGATGATGCAGCCATTATAGATAACGGTAATTCATATTCATTAGTCTCAACCGATCTGTTGGTTGAAGGAGTTCATTTTGATTTGACTTATACACCACTGAAGCATCTTGGATATAAAGCTGCGGTTGTTAATTTTTCAGATATTTATGCAATGAACGGCACACCAAAACAAATTACTGTCGGAATTGCCGTTTCGAACAGATTTTCGGTTGAAGCTCTCGAAGAACTCTATTCAGGAATATATCTGGCCTGTGAAAAGTATAATGTTGATCTGGTTGGCGGAGATACCACTTCAAGCAAATCAGGTTTGTTTATTTCTATTACTGTTATTGGTACTGCTGAAAAACAAGATGTGGTGTATCGTAATACAGCTAACGAACATGATCTGATTTGTGTGAGCGGCGATCTGGGAAGCGCTTATGCCGGATTATTATTACTTGAAAGAGAAAAGGCCGTTTTTTTAGCCGACCCCAATATGCAACCTGATCTGGAAGGATACGATTATCCGATTGAACGACAATTAAAACCCGAAGCCCGAAAAGATATTATTGCACTTTTTAATGAACACCACATAAAACCAACCTCCATGATCGATATTTCGGACGGTCTTGCCTCCGAAATAATTCATATTTGTAAAGGCTCAGGCAAAGGTTGTGCTATCTATGAAGAAAAGATCCCTATCGATATTTCTACTATGAATCTTTGCGATAGCGTAAATATTGACCCCACAACAGCAGCATTGAACGGTGGCGAAGATTATGAACTATTGTTTACAATTTCACAAAAGGATTACGATATCATTAAAGGTTTTCTCGAAGTATGTGTTGTTGGACATATCACAGATGAATCTTACGGAATAAATTTAATTTCGAGAAGCGGTCAATCGGTTCCGATAACTGCACAAGGCTGGGATGCCTTGAGAAAAGATTGATTCAAAATCAATTTTTATCTGATATAATACTTATTCGTTAGGATTGCCAGTATCGTACCCAGAACAACAACACCTGAAGCTCCTCCAATTGCCGCATTCAATAACTTTTTCCGTTTTGCTTCATGCCTAAATCCTTCGATATACAACTTATCGTTCACTTTTTCAGGAGGAAAGTATTTTTTGTGAATAGCTTTAACAGGAACAACTGCAGCAACAGCCACATAGGCAGCAGGGACCGTCAAACCCAGATATCCCAAACAAATACCACCTGCTCCGGTAACAGCACCGCAAATAGTAGCCCATCTCGGATGGTAATGATATCGGGCCAGATTTTCGCCACCAATTAAACTCTTCATATCTGAAACAGTAAAAGGCTCTTCGTCAGTAATTATGGGTGAATAAAGAATTTTTTCAATACTATCTTTGTAATAAAGTGCAAATACATCTTCTTTTAAAAAGACTTTAGTCTTAAGAGTATTTTTCTTCTGATATTGGACCCTAAAAGCTGTATTATTTTTATTGAATTCAAGAATTTTCCCCTTAAAATGCCTGCCATTATACATAATTAATGAGTCTTGTGAAAACACAAATCCAATCGACAAGACAAACATTGTGATGATTATTACGGCATTTTTCATTCCGATTTTTTTTCAAAATTACGAATAAGTTTCTTATAAAGAGAAATTTTAAGCAATTTAGGATTTATTAATTATCAATAAAATCGAGTAAAAGAAAAGAGCATATCATCCTTTTTCATGATTCTAATTCGCCAAATTGAATCAATTATGAAAAAAAAATAAAAATACCTATTTTTAGGTATTTTTATTTTTATCTTTTGTATTTTCTTTGAAAAAAAACATTTGTATTATGCAAAGCGATAATAGTACTCCTAGAATTTTTATCTATTTTTTGGTGTTTATCAATATTGCTATCCTTTTGTATGTAATATTAAAACTTCTTAACATCATTAAATTTTAATACTTCTTCGATACAAACGATTGGATCTTCTTCTCTTGATCCGTACTTTCATTTTATACGCGATCAAATACATAGCCGGAACAAATAAAAGGGTTAAAAAGGTTGCAAAACTCAACCCGAAAATAATTGTCCACGATAAATTTCCCCAAAAAGCAACATTATCACCTCCAAAATGAATATGAGGATTTAATTCTGTAAAAAAAGTAATAAAGTTAATATTCATTCCAACTGCCAGTGGAACCAATCCAAGCATGGTAGCAGTTGCAGTAAGCAGAACGGGAGTTATTCTTGTTTTTCCGGCCTGAACAATTGCTTCACGAGTTTTCAATCCCTTTGCTTTTAATACATCTGTAAATTCAACTATCAATATACCATTCCTGACAACAATTCCTCCTAAAGCTACAATTCCCAAACCGGTCATAATTATTGAAATCGACATGCCAAAAATTACGATGCCAAGCAGAACTCCGATGATACTAAAAATTACCTCACTTAAAATTATAAGGGATTTAGACAATGAATTGAATTGAGTAATTAAGATAAAGAAAATAAGACCCAGAGCAATAATCATAGCTTTTGATAAAAATCCCATCGATTCTTTTTGAGATTCATTTTCACCGGTCAATGCAATTTCTATCCCATTATTACTTGTATATGCTACAGCCTCTTTCTTTATTCGGGAAACAATTTCATTAGCATTGTAATTCGGCAGAACTTCTGAGGAAATTGTAATAACACGTTTAAAGTCCTTTCTTTTTATTCCGCCAAATGTATTTGAATAATTAATTTTAGCCACAGCCGAAAGAGGGATCTGACGAACCTGACCATTAGACATGTCGCGATAGGTGATTTTCATATCGAGAACCTGATTGATGTTTTTTCGTTGTGCTTCCGAATATCTTAACATTATTGGGTATTCATCTTCATTCTCTTTAAATTTCGAAACCTCTTTTCCAAAAATTGCATTGCGCAATTCCATTCCAATCTGAGCCGTCGATAAACCTTCGTGATTGGCTCTTATTCTGTCGACATCTATAATTATTTCCGGTTTATTTTCCTGAAAATCGGACTTTAACTCATCTATGCCCGGAATTTGCAATGAATCAAGATGCTTTTTAAATTTATTGGAAGTTTCTATTAATTTATCAATATCAATCCCGCTTATTTCAATATTAATAGGTTTTCCGGTAGGAGGGCCCATTCTGTTCTTTTGAACTGAGATCTGAGTTCCCGGAATATTTTTAACGGCATCTCTAATTTTTGCAAGATATGGATTTGTTTTTTCACCATTCCTGAATTTTGATTCTATAAAATTCACTGTAACTTTTCCCTTATTTGTCGAGGCTGACCTGTCAAAGATTGTTCCCTCTCCGGCTCCACTAGTAACGTTGGCAATTATGGATTCAACAATAGGATTATCTTTTCCCAATACCTGATTTACCCTAAATTCTATGATTTTCGTGATCGAATCCGTAACCTTTTGATCAGTACCTACAGGCATATTCAAATATACGTTAATCGCATTCGGATCATTATCAGGGAAAAAGATCACTTTAGGTTTTGCAATCCAAACAACTACAAATGTTAATAAAAATAAACCTATCAGCCCTCCGAAAACTTTATAAGGTCTGTTTCTACGCAAAACAGCACGTAAGGTCCTTTCATATAAATACATGATCTTAGGCCAGAATTTTTCCTGAAAAGCAAGAATTGCATATTTCAACACGAATTCATAAAATAACATCATCAGATATGCAAAAACCATCAGGTTTGCAACACCTATCCAGCCAATCATATAACAAACTGCAGCAATTCCACCAAAAATAATTGCCCACATTACTAATTTCTTTCTCTCAACTTTCTTTAACTTATCATTGTTGTCGTATTCGTGTTTCATAAAAGATACAGCAAACACCGGATTAATAATATAAGCCACAAAAAGAGAAGCAAACAAAGTGATAATCAGTGTAACAGGCAGGTAGTAAAAGAATTTTCCAACAATACCCGGCCAAAATGCTAAGGGGAAAAAAGGAGCCAATGTGGTTAATGTACCGGACAAAATTGGAGCAAAAACCTCACCCGCAGCCGATTTAGCAGCTTTTACTATATCGGGCTCGGTTCGATGAGTTCGGTGTGTATTTTCAATAACAACTATGGCATCATCAACCACTATGCCCAAGGCAAAAATAAATCCGAACATCACGATCATATTCATCGAAAAACCTAAACCCGGCATAATGATATAGGCAATAAACATGGATAAAGGAACGGATAACCCCACGAAAAATGCATTGGTAATTCCCATAAAGAACATCAATACCAGAATAACTAAAATGAAACCAATTATTATGGTGTTGTTCAGTTCTTCAAGTGTATTTTTCGTATAACGGGATGAATCTCCTGTAATGGTGACTTTAAGATCTGATGGAAACGAATTCACTTTCAAATCTTTTAAAACTATATCCTTAATTTTATCTGAAGCTTCTATTAAATTCTCACCGCTTCTTTTAATAACATTTAAGGTAATTACATTTTGTCCGTTCAATCTTGAAAAGCTTTCCTGCTCTTTAAAACTATCTATAAGTTCAGCAACATCTTTCAAATAAACAATTGCACCGGTGGTAGATTTTAGTACAATATCTTTCATGTCATCGGCGCTTTTAAATTCGCCTGTTACTCTAATAGTACGCTTCATACCGAAAGTAGAAATATCCCCGGCAGAAACTGTACGATTTTCAGAAGAAACAGCTCGTTCGACATCCGACATGGCTACTCCGGCTGCCTGCATTTTATACATGTCGACATTTATCTGAATTTCACGATCTAATGCACCAGTAATATCTACGCGGGTAATTCCTTTTATTGATTCTATTTTGTCCTGAGCTACTTTGGCATATTTTCTCAGTTTTTCCAGATCATAATTTCCGGAAATCTGAATATACATTATCGGAATTTCCGAAAAATCTATTTCCATTACATCAGGCTCTTTTGGCAAATCGCTTGGCAATTGCGCTTTTGCCTTATCTATAGCATCCCGAACTTTTTGTTTGGCATCAGTGACCGTAATATTTGTGTTAAACTCAACAACAATACTTGAAAAATCCTGTATAGAATTACTGGAAACTGTTTTTACACCTGATAAAGATTTTATTTGTTTTTCAATAGGACGCGTTACTAAATTTTCCATATCAACAGGAGATGTTCCAGGATATGGAGTATTTACCATTATAGTTGGAACAACAATATCAGGTATCTGTTCTTTGGGGATAGAATTATAACTCATCAATCCAAGAACTGTGATAAGGACAACTAAAACATAAATACTGGTTTTATTATCAATAGCCCAACTTGTTGCAAAAAACTCTTTAATTTTATTTTTCTTCTTCATAACACAAATTTATCGTCTGTAGACTAGAAATTAAGTATATCATTTTCATTCAAATCCTGATAACCGGTTGTGATAACCTGATCACCGGCTTTCAGACCACTGAGTATTTCACAAAGCCCATTGTAAGTCATTCCGGTTGTAACAACCTGTTTTTTTGCGATTTTCTTTCCTTTATCTACAGCAACAATATAAACAAATTGTTGATTCATAGATTTCTGAATTACATTTGCAGGAATTGAAATTGCATTAGGAGCTTTATAATCATTTATCTTCAAAACTGCTACCATGTTAGCACGTACTTCATACTTAAATGAATTTAAATAAGCTTCTACCGCGAATGTGCGATTTAACGTATTGATAAACTTGCTTGAAAAACTTAGTTTAGTACTGATTTCTGTATTAAAATCTGGAAAGAAAATTAAAACACTGTCATTTGATTTTATCAGTGGAGAATATGCTTCAGCCACATCAGCAACTACTTTTATTTTATCGAAATTAACAACTCTGAAAGTTGGAGTTCCCGGTGCAATTGATTGCCCAACTTTTATCGGAATTTCTTCAATAGTACCATTTATCGGGGATGTGATCCTCGACATATCAATTTGACCCTTTAAGGTTTTTATTTTATTTTCAAGACTTTCTTTATTGTTCTTTGCTGTCAGATATTGGACTTCGGAACCGATTTTCTGATCCCAAAGATTCTTTTGTCTATTATAAATATCAGTCACATAATCCAATTGAGTTTCCATATCGGCGAGACTGGTATATAGCACCTGAGCATCCAGCAAACCCAGAAGCTGACCTTTGCTAACTTTTTGACCTTCGGTAACATTTATTGATGTAACCACTCCGGCAGCACGGGCACTGATTGCAATATTTTCGTCCCCGTCAATTTTTCCTTGTACTTCAATATAATGTTTAAAAACGCTCGGTATTACTGCCGCTACTTTTACATTCACTATCTTTTTATTTTGATTATCTGTTAGAGCAAGTTCATCTTGCAGTTGTTTAATTTGCTCACTGATTTTATCGTGTTCTTTCATCAATTTTTCCAACTGAGCCTTTTTATCAACGTTTCGGTTACAAGCTGAAAAAGCTATTAAAAGGCTTAACATTACTAGTATTCTTTTCATAATTTAATGTATTAATTCGTTTGTATAATTTTATAAAGTATTAAGTGCTTTGTTTAAATTTGTGTATGTATTTAAAAGTTGAAGCATCGTATTTATATAGCTTCCCTCTTGACTCAACATTTGCAGGTATGCCTGATTCAAATCCATCGCTGAAGCAAGACCTTCACGATATTTGACCAGAGTTTTTCCATAGATCTTGTTCGATAATTCCATATTTTTCTTATCGGTATAAAACTGATCGGTATACATCTTCAGGGAAAGTTTCGAGTTTTGAACATCAATTTTTAGCCCTTGCTCAACTTGCTTAACGGCTATCCTTTGTTTTTCAAGAATAAATTTATCCTGTTGAATTTTGTAATACCTTATCCCTGAGCTCCAAATCGGAACAGACAAATTAACCCCAACAAGTGTTGTGTTATACCATTTTTCCGAATCGAAAAAATTAAACTTGTCCCTTTGTGCATTTGATGAAGTAGAAAAGATCAGGTTCATGGAAGGATAATATTTTGCTTTATCAACTTTTACGGCTTGGCTTTGAAGTGTCTCGGCACCTTTCATCAGTTGATAATCATAATGCGAATTAACATCAAATTGTTTGTCGATAATATTGGATGCAACTGCCTGATCAATCATCGAAGTCAGATTATCTGTCAATATAATAGAATCGTTGATATCAATTCCCATCTGGAACTTTAACAGATCTGTTATTAAAAGAATATTTCTCTCAGTACTTTCTTTTTTACTTTTCAAATTTGATACGTTTAGGGTCATTTGTTCGATATCCGTTTCATCCATAAATCCATTCTTCTGTATTTGCTTACTTTGCTCTAGTATTTGATTCATGTTGCTATAGGTAGAATCCAAAATTCTCAGGTTTTCTTTTGCTATCAACACCAGATAATAAGCCTGAATAACGCTGGCTTTTGTTTCGTTAACAGTTTTATCCTTACTTGTTTTGCTCAGATCAACCAGCAAGGCAGCCGCTTTCAAACCTACAACAAATGTTCCGTCAAAAAGCAGTTGGCTGGCCGATGTCCCCACGGTCATATTGTTTTTAGCACCAAACTGTATCGGAATCATATCACCGTTTGGAGCACTTATTTGACTAGGTGCAATTAAACCATGCTTTGCCATTGTTCCCTCAATTACAGGCGTTAAGAAATCAGGCATAAACTGCGTAGGAATATTTGCGTAATATTGGTAACTTGCCGATGCATTTACCTGTGGCAATCCAATTGAAATAAAACCTCTGCGTTGTGCGATCGTGGATTTAATATCCAAATCAGCCGAACGGGTTTTGTAACTGTTATTTACAGAGTAATCAACTGCTTCTTTCAGCGTAAAACTTTTTATCTCGTTTTTGTTTTGTGAAAAAACACTTGCAGTGAAAAATAGCATTAATAGTATGCTCATTAGTGGTTTAAGCTTATTCATTTTCATTTGGTAATAAATTTATTAAGACACATCTGTTTTTCAAAATATTCTATTCCTTTTTTGCTCGCAATTCCGCGGATATGATATATGAACATTTCTGTAAAAAGTTCATTGGAAGTATAATCTTTGTTTCTCAAAAAATCCACATCCAATGAGGCTTCTACACGACTGACATATATTTGTGCAATTAGCTCCGGCTTTAAATCGGCACGGTATAATCCTTCCTTCATACCCCGAATAATATTTTCTTTCACACTGTTGAACATGTGAACCCGCTTATATTCAAATAAGGATTTAAATATTTCGGGGTAGTATTTTTGAAGATCGTAATGAACAGATTGGTTGAAGTCGGTCAGGAAATTTGTAATGATCCTATTAATATTCATAAGATGATCAATAGCATTTCCTTCATTTGCTTCTTGCTCGAATACAATCCGGATTTTTTGCATGTGAAAATCCAGAAAACATTTTACCAAGTCGTTTTTATCCTTAAAACATTCGTAAAGTGTTTTTTTGGAGACACCCAATTCACGGGAAACATCATCCATGGTAACACTTTTTATTCCATATTTTAAATATAGATCCGAAACTTGTTGCAGAATGGTTCTAATTTTTTCTTCCATGCCGCAAAAGTAAACAAAAAATAAACTCTGGAAACTTTTTTCTGAAAAAAAGTTTTCCGCGTTTATCACTTATCAGTCTTTCAATACATTAATATTTATTTGCAGAAAGCACTAATATCAGGGATTTGAAATAAAGTTGATGTCAAAAACAGCTGCCATATTACCAACTAGTTCGTTTTTAACAACACTCATATCCAAAACTTTTCCCAATTCTTTTGAAATTGAGGTAACAGACTTATCGACAAAACCACAGGGATTTATATTATTAAAAAATGATAGATCAGTGTTCACATTTAGTGCAAAACCATGCATGGTAACATATCGGCTCGAGCGCACACCCAATGCACATATTTTTCGTGCTTTGGGAGTTTCGGCATCTATCCAGACTCCAGTTGCCCCGTCCAACCTTCCTGACCCGATATCAAAAGCCGATAAGGTTCTGATTATTGTTTCTTCAAGATTGTGAACATACTTTTTTAATCCAAAACCAAACATTTCAAGGTCGAGGATTGGATAACCCACAATTTGTCCCGGACCATGATACGTAATATCCCCGCCACGATCGATACGATATAGTTTCACATTTTTCTGCTTCAATTGAAGTGGATTTATCAGCAGATTTTTCTCCGAACCTCTCTTCCCTATCGTATAAACGTGCGGATGTTCACAAAACAAAACTTCGTTATGAGGAACACAGCCCACAAACGTCTTCGTAGTTTTATAGGTAATAAGGTCTTTAAAAAGCTTCTCCTGCAGTTTCCATGCATCTTCGAAATCAATCAAGCCAAGATCATTAAAAATTACATTTGTCATAAATATTTGTATGCAGCTAATTTAGAAAGTAATTACAATAATATCGATTCCGTTCATTGAACAAAATTAATACTTAATTTTACAAATAAATATAAGTACATTCAAAAACAGTAAATTTGCAAAAAAATTGATTATGAGTATTGAATTTAGCGAACAGGAACAGATCCGCCGTCAATCGTTGGAAGAACTTTATAAACTCGGGATAAACCCTTACCCCGCCGAATTGTTCGAAATAAATGCAACCGCTACCGAAATTCTGGAAGACTTTCCGTCGAACACCCACATGTTTCAGGATGTAAAAATTGCCGGCCGCATTATGAGCCGACGCATCATGGGAGCTGCTTCGTTCATCGAACTGCAGGATATTACAGGAAGAATTCAGCTATATTTTAAACGCGACGATATTTGCCCCGGTGAGGATAAAACCATGTATAATACGGTGTTCAAACATCTGCTCGATATAGGCGATATCATAGGTGTAAGCGGTTTTGTGTTCATCACACAGATGGGCGAAACCACCATCCATGTGCGCGAATTCAAACTGCTGAGCAAATCGCTGCGCCCCTTGCCTATCGTGAAAGAAAAAGATGCCGTGGTTTACGATGCATTCACCGATCCCGAGCAACGCTATCGTCAGCGATATGTCGACCTGATCGTGAACCCCGAAGTGAGAAAAACCTTTGTGAAACGTGCTGCCATCCTGAATTCTATGCGCCAGTTCCTGAACGGAAAAGGATATCTGGAAGTGGAAACCCCGGTGTTGCAGCCCCTGTATGGCGGAGCTGCCGCGCGTCCTTTCAAAACCCATCATAACGCCTTGAACAGCACCCTGTATCTTCGCATCGCGAACGAACTCTATCTGAAACGCCTGATAGTGGGTGGCTACGATGGTGTGTTCGAGTTTGCCAAAGATTTCCGCAACGAAGGCATGGACCGCTTCCACAACCCCGAATTCACGCAGATGGAACTATACGTGGCCTACAAAGACTATGAATGGATGATGAACCTGGTGGAGGAGATGGTTGAAAACGTGGCGCTGAGCACCAACAAAAATACAAAGATCACAGTGGGCGAAAACACCATCGATTTCAAGCGTCCGTGGAAACGCTTCACCATGTATGAAGCCATTGAGCATTATACCGGCATCGATATTTCGAAGATGGATGAAAAACAACTGACCGAAACCGCCAAAAAACTGGGTGTGAATGTTGACGATTGCATGGGAAAAGGCAAACTCATTGATGAAATATTCGGCGAAACCTGCGAGCCCAAACTGATACAACCCACCTTCATCACCGATTATCCGGTTGAGATGTCGCCTCTGGCAAAGAAACACCGCACCAAGGAAGGCCTCGTAGAACGTTTCGAAGCCATTGTGAACGGTAAAGAACTCTGCAACGCCTTTTCGGAACTGAACGACCCCATCGACCAGCGCAATCGTTTCGAAGCGCAACTGGAACTCGGCAAACGCGGCGATGAAGAATCGATGGTGCTCGACGAAGATTTTCTGCGTGCTTTGGAATTCGGCATGCCGCCCACGGCTGGTTTGGGAATCGGTATCGACCGCCTGGCAATGATCATGACCAACTCGCACTCCATTCAGGATGTGCTTTTCTTCCCGCAGATGAAACCCGAAATAAAATCACTGGCAAGTTCGGTCGACGATTTTGTGGCCAAAGGCATTCCGGCCGAATACGCACAACTCGTCATGAAATCGGGATTCACCACCCTCGAATCATTGAAAACCGCAACACCCAGCAAACTGTTCAACGATATTTGCGGCTTGCGCAAAAAAATGAAACTCGACATCAAAGCCCCTTCAATTGATGATGTGACCACTTGGGTTGCCAATGCAGGAAAATAATTAATGAAACGAATTTAACCGCAAAGGACGCAAAGAAAAACACACAAAGAACGCAAAGCAATCTTTGCGAACTTCGCGATAACCTTAGCGCACTCTGCGGTTAAAATTAAATAATAACCTTCACCATGCATCCTAAAATTCCTCCCTATCTTTTATATGCCGACGACAAAGGACAGATCTTCGAAGACCGTTCGTTGCTGGTGGCCGGGAGGATAGCTGTCGACACCGTTCGTATTCCGGCCAAAGATTTTATTTCCTTGCCCGAAGGCAGCGATTTTTTTCATCTGCCCGGCAGGCTTGCCGTGGGCTACGACCCCAAAACCAGGGAGTTTCGCGTATGCCGGAAAGGTTGGGCCGTGGCGGCTTTTGTAGCTCCGGCCTACACCCTCACCCATCAGGCTGCCTGGATCACCGAAGCCGATGCACCCCGGCTGCCGCTATATGCTTATGCCGCCATCGGCTGGACCGAACAAGGTTTCTACACCACCGCTTTCCGCATCGACCCCGACATCCGTCAGGATTGCAACCAGTTTAACCAGGTATATGTTGAGAAAAATGCCAAACTCATGCTCAAAGCCAACACCGACAACCGTTTGCTGAAGCATCTGTCTGACTGCGCCTTGGTATATCTGTGCCCGGCTGCCCGCAACTATTTCCTCAACCGCTGGGAGGCGCCCCTGCCCACTTCGCCCACCTGCAACTCACGCTGCGTAGGCTGCATATCGTTTCAACCCAAAGAACACGAAATCTCTTCCACACAAAACCGCATCACCTTCACTCCCACTCCCGAAGAAATTGCCGAACTGGCCGTGGCACATCTCGAAACGGCTCCCAACCCCGTGGTTAGTTTCGGTCAGGGCTGCGAAGGCGAGCCGCTGCTGGTGTGGCAAACCCTGCGCGATGCCATCGTGCTCATCCGCCAACGAACCCAAAAAGGCATCATCAACCTCAACACCAACGCCAGCAAGCCCGAAGCCGTGGAAGCCCTGTGCAAAGCAGGTTTGCAAAGCATACGTGTGAGCATGAACAGCGTTCAGGAAGCAAATTACTTGAGCTATTACAAACCTGTGAAATATTCGTTTGCCGATGTGTTGCAGAGCATCCGCACCGCCCGCAGCCATGGCATCTGGGTTTCAGTCAACTATTTCGTTTTTCCGGGTTATACTGACGAAGCTAATGAGGTGAGCGCCCTGCGCCGTTTTATTGCCGATTACGACATCAGCATGATACAATGGCGCAATTTCAATATCGACCCCGAATGGTATGCCGAAATTGTTCCACCTGCCCAACCGGCGAGCTACACGGGCGTGAAACATTTGGTTGACGGGCTGCGCAAAGAATTCCCCAAGTTGTATCACGGGTATTTCAATCCGGGAAGCGAAATTATTTTTCACCACAACGACAAGTAGAATCGTATTGATTTATATTTTTTTATAATGTGTTTGATGGAAAAAATCAATAACTTTCGATTTCCAATTAGGATTAATCACTGTATATTAAAATTTATTGAATCCTTGTAAATAAATGTATTTTAACGTGTTGTCACTTCTACATTGACCTTCGACATCTCTACATTGACCTCTGACACTTCTACATCGACATTCGACATCTCTACAATGACCTTCGACAGTTCTTCATTGACCTTCGACATTTCTACATCGACCTTTGACAGTTTTACATTGACCTTGGGCATCTTAACATTGGCCTTTGACATTAATTCATTACAAAGGGAATTATCGAATCTTTATCCACAAAATAAATGAACAAAAGTTTTGGCTAATAATGCTGAATGATTTCAAAAATAATGCTAATTTTGAGGGAGGAATTATTATACAAACACCCCTGACCATGAAACCCCCGAAACTTATACTAACCCTGCTGATCATTATAATGCTTGCAGCTTGCAAAAAAGACAGCGCTATATCATCCGTTACAGGCCAACTAAAAAACCTCACAGGTTTGGATGGCTGCGGATGGGTTATCTATTTAGACAAAACCAACGCCGATGGATATTCAAAACTTGAACCAGGCAACCTGAACGACTTCACGGTAACCAAAACCGACGGGCAAAAAGTTGAGCTGACTTACAATGCAACAAACTCGGCTAGCGTTTGCATGGTCGGTCAAGTAGTAGATTTGACCATGATACAGGATAAATAAGATCAGAAGACACTTACTATGACCACCTCCCCCGCCCTCAAAAAACTTATAAAACATACCCTCATTATTTTGTTGTTCATCTTTTCATTAACTGCGTCTTCCGGGCAAAACAATGCAACTAAAAACGATCTTACAGATTTAAAACTTAAAGGAAAAATTCAATCAATTACTGACACTTATTTCAAACCAATAGAAAAGCAAAGTGTTTATCAAACTGGAGACGTTATTTATAAAAATTTAATACATTTTGATAAAGACGGCAATACAGATAAGTTTAAAAAGATAAATTACAATACAATTATCAATTTGGATAAAACCTTGACTAATAAGTATAAGTATGACGATAAAGGAAATTTAATAGAATGGGGCATTTATTATTTGAATAAATTGAAAGATCTATTTAACTATAAGTATGATAGCATTGGAAATTTGATTGAAGAAAACACATACACATCAAACGACATATTGCAACGCAAAAGAATATTCAATTACGATAATAGCGCAAATTTGATTGAGGAAGATTGGTATACAGGCTCAAGCAATACTATTACACTAAAAATACTTTACAAATATGATGATAATGGAAATGAAATTGAACAAACTTATTATTCCTCTAATGGGAAAATTTCTAAGTGTATTTTTATGTATGAATTTGATAATACAGGCAACTGGATAAAACAAACGCAATATTTAGACAATGTAGCCAATAATATTAGAATCCACCAAATAGTTTACTACCCCAATTAAACAACTCCAGAAATGACCACCTCCCCCGCCCTCAAACAACTAATGACCATCCCCGGAGTCGGCAAATCTATTGCCAACGACCTGTTGAACATTGGCATCAACAGCATTGCCCAACTGAAAGGCAAAGACCCCTACGTGCTCTTCGACCTCTCCAACCGCCATGCAGGCTGTGTTCAGGACCGCTGCCTGCTCTACGTGTTCAAATGCGCCGTTTATTTTGCCGAAACTCCCGCCAACAAACAGGATACCGAAAAACTGAAATGGTGGAACTGGAAAGACAAGAAATAAAAAACATTGCGTAACTTTGCGTAAACCCTTTGTATGAAAAAACCACTACTCCTCCTTGTTTGCACCATCTTTCTGGCCTTAAGCCTGCGTGCTCAGGTGATGTACAAACCTTCGAAAGCCGAGATCGGCACCCTGCCTGCCTGGGCGCAGATGATGTATGGCTCAAATCCCAACGTGTTTGCCGTCGACAGTTTATACCGCCTGTATTATGCCACGCATCCTTTCGTGAAAAGCTATCACACCCAATACTACAAACGCTGGCGCATAGCCGCTGAAGACCGCCTCGATGCACAGGGTTACGTGATCCCTTATGCCGAAAACGAGCAATTGCAAAAGGAAACCGATTATATGCACATGCTGGCTCAAAAAAAGCACAGCAGTCCCAAAGCCCTCACGCCCTGGAAGCCCGTGGGGCCCTATCAGGTATACGACAACACGGCCCAGCCTGCCAACGACCAGTCGAACATATACACCATCGACCAGTGCGCAAGCGCGCCCAACGTGCTGTATTGCGGCAGCGAGCCGGGCGAAGTGTATAAAAGCACCGACGGGGCTGTTTCGTGGAGATGCATTTCGCTCAACGACGATTTCAGCGGCGGTACGCGAGCCCTCGAGGTCGACCCGAACAATCCCGACATAGTTTTTGCCGGTGGCGATTCGTATATAAAACGTTCCACCGATGGCGGCGCCACCTGGTCGGTGGTGCTGGCAGCAAGCAGTTTGAACGCCAACGAAATTCTGGTGAACAACGTGAACGATCAGATCGTTCTGGTTGCCGGCGATGCAGGTTTATACCGTTCCACCGACGGAGGTTCCACCTTCACACAACTCTACAGCCAGCGTTGTTTCGATGTAAAACTCAATGCAGCCAACAGTGCTGTGGTGTATCTGGTGAAAGACAATCCCACTTCTATGATCTGCGAATTTTTCCGTTCAACGGATTACGGACTAACCTGGACACAACAAACCACCGGATGGTACAGCTCTACAGATATTGCCCGCAACGATGGGGGTGCCCGTATCGGGGTAACTCCTGCCGACCCTAACCGCGTGTATGTTTACCTGATTGGCGAAGCCAAAACCAACGACTATGGTTTTATTGGCGTATACCGCAGCGACGACGGCGGAACCAGCTGGAACCTGCCCAACCCTCCGGCCGGCGGACCTTACACTACAACACATCTCAACCTGGCCTACGGCACAACCGACTGGACCTACCATCAGGGCTTTTATAACTGCGCCATCATGGTTTCGTCCACCAATCCCGACACACTGCTGATAGGCGGATTGAACACCTGGCGCTCCAACGACGGCGCACTCACCTTCTCGCCTGTTTCGGGCTATGTTTCGGGTGGCAACCTCAGCATGCATGTCGACATGCAGGACTATCGTGCCATAGGAACCAACTATTGGGTTACCTGCGACGGCGGCATCTACACCTCGCCCGACTTTTTCGAAACCTCTGCCGTTCACAAAAGCGGAGGCCTCAGGGCTTCCGAGTTCTGGGGCTTCGGTTCGGGATGGAACAAAGATATATTGGTGGGTGGATGCTATCACAACGGCAACCTGGGCTACGACGAAGATTACGGCGAAGGCAATTTCCTGTCGCTGGGCGGAGGCGAAGCCAGCACAGGCTATATCAACCCGGGCAACAACAACAAGGCCTACTTTTCGGATATCGGCGGTAAATATATGCCCGATGTCATCACGGGCGCTATCGGTTCGTTCACCATGGGCATGAGCCCCAACGAAACCTACTATTCGGCCGAATCGAGCGAGATGGAGTTCTTCCCTTCCTGCTATAACATTGCTTTCCTCGGACACGACAACAAAATATGGAAAACCATCGACGGAGGCGCTTCCTTCAACCTGCTGCATGCTTTCGGAACAGACACCACCTTTCAGGTGAAATACATCGAAATTTCGCGCAGCAACCCGCAGGTAATGTATCTCAATCAGCAACCCCAATCGTCGAGCACCGGCAAACTCTGGAAAACCACCGACGGAGGCACCACCTGGACCCAACTCACCATTCCGTCGGGCAGCAGCCGGAAGATGTTGCTATCGTTAGATTTCAATGATGCGAACACGCTCTGGCTCACCTACCCCGATGGCGCCAACGGTTCAAAAATATTCAAAACCACCACGGGCGGAACATCATGGACCAACATCACCACCTCCACTCTTAACGGTGAAAGTGCCCACAGCATCGTGAACATAGCCAACACCAACGGAGGCATCTACTTCTGCACGGCAAGAACCGTCTACTACCGAAACAACACCCTTTCGGACTGGGTGTTGGACAACGACAGTCTGCCATCATTTTTCAATACCGACATAGCCCGGCCTTTCTACCGCGACGGAAAACTCCGCATCGCTTCCTACGGCAAAGGCATCTGGGAAAAAGCATTGTACGATCAGCCTTCGGCTCCTATTGCACAGATCATGGTCGACAAATTGCAGCAAACCGTGGTGTGCGTGGCCGATTCGTTCTATTTCGACGATTATTCGGTGCTCAACCATGCCGGAGCCTCGTGGCAATGGACATTTCAGGGTGGCAGCCCCGCCACTTCAACCCTCAGAAACCCGGCGGTGTATTTTGCCAGCCCGGGAACTCATCTTGCCATACTTACCATTACGGATGGAAGCGGGCATTCGGATACCGACTCGCTGCAGGTTGCAGTCAACAACTATGTTGAGCCGACATTTGTTCAGGAAGGATTTCAGTCGAGCTTTCCTCCCGCTGATATTTTTATCGAGAATCCGAACGGCGATTATCAGTGGTCGCAATACTCGTCTGCGGGCGGTTTCGGAACCAGTTCGCAATGCTCCATATTCGATAACTACGATAACGATTCGCAAGGCAATTGGGACGATATGCGCTTGTCGGTCGATTTCACCGCTCCCGCCAACTCCCTGCTCACTTTTGACGTAGCTCATTCCTGCTACGGCGGACAATATACCGACACCCTGAAAGTGCTGGCCTCTACCGATTGCGGAGCCACGTTCACGCAACTCTATTCCAAATGGGGAAGCACATTAGCAACAGCGCCTTCAAGCCAGAACTTCTTCCAGCCGACACCAGCCCAATGGAGAACCGATACCGTTGATCTTTCAGCCTATGTCGGAACACCGCAACTCATCGTCGCCATCCGGAATGTCGGACTTTATGGCAACACCATCTACGTCGATAATATCAACATCGCTAACGATAACACCACGGTAAAAGAAGTGAAGCAAACCAACTTCGATGTGTATCCAAATCCTGTCAGCAGCAATGGAGCATTAACCATCGCCAACCCTTTGAACGAAAAACTCACCATCACGATGTTCGACCAAACGGGTCGTGTGGTGATGAAGAACAACATTTCCTCGTCAGGACAGATCAATTTAGCTCCTTATAAACTGTCGGAAGGGATCTATTATTTGAATCTGTATGGCGAAACCAGGATCATGAACTTTAAGATCGTGGTAAAATAGTTTTTTTAAACCCGGCAAGCACCGTGTTAATGATAACTAATAATTACGAGCGCCTCCTTTCACAAAAATTGTAACATTTTGCTTGTAATTATATCAAACCGTAAAAGTCAACATAAAAGATGACCGCTAAAGAAGAGCAATTCCGTAAGATCGTCGACGAGCATCAGGAGCGTGTGTGGAACATTTGCCGGCATTATGCACGCACCGAAGACGACATTCAGGATCTTCAGCAGGAGGTGATGATAAACGTGTGGCGCAACCTCGATTCTTTTCGGGGCGAAGCAGCACTCAGCACCTGGATATACCGCATTGCCGTAAACACGTCGCTCACCTACATCATGAAAGAGAATCGCCGTTCGGGCTTCAATCTTTCGCTCAACAACCAAAGCATCGAACACCTGATGCACGAGGACGAAACCGAACAAAAACTCGAAACCGAACAAAAACTCGATGCCATGAACGACGTGATAAACCGGCTTACGGTTATCGACAAGTTGCTGATCTCGCTCTCCATCGAAAAAGTTTCGACACGCGAAATGGCAGAGATCATCGGAATCACAGAACCCAATGTGCGCACCAAGCTCCACCGCATCCGCGAAGAACTGCGCACCATGATGAAAGGAGGCACTAATGAATCAATCTGATAAAAACATGAACCCAACACCAAGCATCGAAATAGAAAACCTGATGAGCCGCATGCAGAACGAAGACAAGCGGAAAAGGAATTACGTAAAAACCATCTTCATCGTTTATTTATTATTTTCGGGTTTACTTGCCGTACTGTTGTTCATTACTCCTGATCCGGATCTAAATCTGGCCGACCGCATCTCCGGTTTATCTTATATTGCAGCATTTTTATTCGGAAGCTGGTATTTTCGGCGCGAGTACAAAATGTATAAAAACATGGATTATACGCTTCCATTGATGCAATTGCTCGAAAAGACCGAAAAACGTTACAGGTTCTTTAACAGGAAATGGTTGCCGATAAGCATAATTGTAGTCTTGATTGAAATCGGAGAGATTATTCCGTATATAAATGGTTTTATGGTGTGGAATGAGGAAGTGATACACAGACTTTTCATCATGCAGGCATTATTCTTGTGTGCTTTGATCGTTGGTGCTTCGATCGGATATATTATCTGGAAAAAACGAACCTACGCGATCTGGAAAGATGCGAAAACCTTGCTTTCGGAATTGAAGAACTAATCCGTTTGAAGCTGCTTCATTCAACTATAGTCACATTAATTCATTTCCGTTAGTTCCGGCATTAGATAAACTTGATAAACTCAACCTGCTTTTGCCCACAAAGAACTATCTTTGAACTTTAATACTCAACACATGGCTTCCGATAAAAAACTATATCTGCTCGATGCTATGGCGCTTATATATCAGGCGTTCTATGCATACCGCGACCGGCCTCTTATCAACTCAAAAGGGGTAAATACCTCGGCTGTTCACGGCTTTGCCAACGTACTTTACAAACTGCTGAAAGAAGAAAAACCTTCGCATATTGGTGTGGCTTTCGATACTCAGGCGCCCACGCTTCGTCATGATGATTTCATTCAATACAAAGCCAACCGTCAGGAAATGCCCGAAGACCTTGCCAACTCCATTCCCTATATTAAAAGGCTTATCGAAGGCTTTAACATCCCTACTTTATTTGTAGAAGGCTACGAAGCCGACGATGTGATAGGCACTCTGGCCAAAGAAGCCGAACAGGCAGGCTTTACGGTTTATATGGTTACTCCCGATAAGGATTTCGGACAACTGGTGAGCGAAAACGTGATGATATACAAACCCGCCCGCTTTGGCGATAAACCAGCCATCATGGGACCTAAGGAAGTATGCGAGAAGTTCGGCATACAAAACCCCTTGCAGGTTATCGATATGTTGGGAATTTGGGGCGATGCATCGGATAATATTCCGGGCATACCGGGCATAGGCGAAGTGGGCGCCCGCAAACTCATCAACGAATACGGTTCGCTCGAAGGCATACTGGAAAACGTTGATTCTATCACTCCCGAAGGTATCAAACAAAAAGTGATAGCAGGCCGCGAACTGGGGTTGCAATCGAAATCCCTGGCAACTATCATTCTAAATGTTCCTATAGTGTTCGACGAAACCAAACTTCACCTCGATGCCCCCGACGAACACGAACTGAAAGAACTTTTCGACGAACTGGAGATGCGCACCTTTGCCAAACGTGTGTTCACCGATCTATCGGTTCAGCAGCAGGCCACCCCCGCTGCTCAGAAAAGCAGTCAGATGGATATGTTCGGCGAAGCTGCAGAGGATGAAGCAGAAGAGACGCCGCAAGTCAACACTTCGCTGAAAACCATAGCCGACACACCTCACAAATATGTGTTAGCAGATACCGCCGAAAAACGCAGCAAATTAATTGCCGAACTGCTGCAGGCCGAACAGTTTTGTTTCGACACCGAAACCACGGGCTTAGACCCCAACTCGTCGGAACTGGTGGGCATGTCGTTTTGCATGAAACCGCATCACGCTTACTATATCCCGGTTCCTTCGGTATATGAAGAAGCCTGCGAACTGGTTCAGGAATTTAAACCTGCTTTTGAGAACTCCGCATCGCTGAAGATAGGGCAAAACATGAAGTTCGACATGGAGATGCTGAAATGGTATGGCATTGAAGTGAAAGGGACTTTGTTCGATACCATGCTGGCGCATTACCTGATTGAACCCGATATGCGCCACAACATGGATTACCTGTCGCAAAGCTATCTGGGTTATGAACCCGTGCCCATTGAAAAACTTATCGGTAAAAAAGGCAAAAATCAACTCTCGATGGCATTGGTGCCTGTTGAAGACATTAAAGAATATGCCGCCGAAGATGCCGACGTTACCTTTCAGTTGAAAGAAGTTCTTGAGCCTTTGCTCAACAACGCCAACGCGGCAAAACTTTTTCACGAGGTTGAAATACCGCTGATACCCGTGCTGGCATCGATGGAAACCGAGGGGGTGAAACTCGATAAAAAAGCCCTGAACGATTATTCTGCCCAACTCCTCACCGAAGTGCAGCAACTGGAAGAAGAAATTTACGCGCTGGCAGGTATGCATTTCAATATTTCATCGCCCAAGCAACTCGGCGATGTGCTGTATCTGCATCTGAAGATCATTGATAACCCGAAGAAAACCGCCACCAAACAATTCTCCACCGCCGAAGATGTGTTGAGCAAGATGATAAACAAACATCCCATCATTCAGAAGATATTGGATTATCGTTCGCTCACCAAACTCAAATCAACTTACGTGGATGCCCTGCCCGAACTCATCAACCAACGTACCGGGCGCATTCACACTTCGTATAATCAGGCTGTGGCAGCTACAGGGCGACTGAGTTCGAACAATCCCAACATGCAGAACATACCCGTGCGCACCGAAAAAGGCCGCGAAATTCGTAAGAGTTTCGTGCCCCGCAACGAAGATTATGTGTTGGTTTCGGCCGATTATTCGCAGATCGAATTGCGCATCATCGCCTCGGTGAGCAACGAAACCAATATGATAGAAGATTTTCGTCTGGGACATGATATCCATACGGCCACGGCCGCCCGCGTTTACAACATCCCCCTCGACCGGGTGGATAAAGACATGCGCCGCAATGCCAAAACGGTGAACTTCGGCATTATATACGGCATTTCGGCTTTCGGCCTGTCCGAACGCCTGAACATCCCGCGCAAGGAAGCAGCCGATATTATCGAACAATATTTTATAAAATATCCTGCCATTAAAAAATATATGGAAAACACTATAGCCTCGGCACGGCAAAACGGTTATGTGGAAACCATCCTTGGCAGACGCAGGTATTTGCGCGATATCAACTCGGGCAATGCAGTAGTGAGGGGTTATGCCGAACGCAATGCCATCAACGCGCCCATACAGGGCTCGGCTGCCGACCTGATCAAGATTGCGATGATAAAGATCTTTAACCAAATGACCGAAATGCAAACCCGCAGCCGTATGATCATGCAGGTGCACGATGAGTTAGTGTTCGATGTGTATAAACCCGAACTCGAAACCTTGCTGCCATTGATAAAAGAAGGCATGAAGAACGCGGTATCGCTGAGCGTACCGATGGAGGTTGAGATCAGTTCGGGGAATAATTGGCTGGAAGCGCATTAGGAGGTAATAGGTAAGAAGTAAGAAATGTAGGGACACGAAATTTCGTGTCCGTTATATAAATTCCAAATAACAATTTTTGTAACAACAAAATCTTTACAAATATGGATTCCAAAATCACTAAACCAATCCAACCGCGTATGCCGGTTCTGTTTGTGGGGCACGGCAGCCCCATGTATGCTATTGAAAAGAACAAATTTTCGGATACCTGGCGGGCGTTGGGTTTATGGCTCCCAACGCCTGAAGCCATCCTGTGCATTTCGGCACATTGGGAAACCAACGGAACAAAAGTAACTGCCATGCCACTGCCAAAGACCATACACGATTTTGGCGGTTTCCCACAAGCACTGTTCGATGTTCAATATCCTGCTCCCGGAAACCCAAGTCTGGCAAAAGATATCGTGGAGCACAGCGGGCAATACAACATTGAACCCGACCTGAGCTGGGGGCTCGACCATGGATGCTGGAGCGTGGTAAGGTGTATGTATCCCGCGGCCGATATACCCGTGGTTCAGCTTAGCCTCGATTGGAATTTAAGTCCGGCGCAGCATTATCAGCTTGCCAAAGAACTGTTGCCGCTGAGAGAAAAAGGTGTTCTGATCGTCGGGAGCGGGAATATAGTACATAATTTGCGGATGATTGAATGGGAAAACCAGGGCGGCGCTGCATGGGCTCTTGCCGCCAATGCAACCATAAAGCAACATATCGAGAGCGGCGATCATCAGGCTTTGGTAAACTATGCCGGGCTTGGCAAGGAGGTGGAGCTTGCTGTTAACTCGGCCGAACATTTTTTGCCCTTGCTGTATGTTTTAGCGCTGAAACAAGCGGATGAAAAACTCTGTTTCTTTAACGATAAACCGGTGATGGGTTCGCTTTCGATGACTTCGGTATTGGTGGAGGGGGTGTAGGGGGTTAGGTGGTAAGGTTGATTTTGTATGCAACAAGGCCGCTGTTAGCAACTTGATAATTTATTATTTATGTTTTTCGATATTTATAGGATTGCTCCAAATAACATCGCCTTGTTTTCTTTTATCCACAAGCATTTTAAAAAAACCACTACTATAATCAGGATTTTGTTTAAATACATAGCCCACTGTAGTGTCAATTAGAATAAAGCCAAATTTTATTTTAGTAATTTCATTGTTTGAGTCCACTTTATTTTTAATAAGAAGGTGCCTGTATGTAAAACAATTTTTAATAAGAAGGTGCCTGTATGTTACACTATCATAGGGATTAATATGAAATTTTCTGGGTGTATTGAGATCACAATCCATTCCTTCTAAATAATAACCATTAGGTTCTATTGTCCAATTACGCGTCCAGTCGCAAGACATAGTCCAAAAATTAATTGTGTCACTTGAATTATTTATTAACGACAATTTAATATCATATAATCTTCGTTGTACAGAATCCCAAATTGTGTCTCTAATATTATTAATTCTCGCCTGTACAATTAATTTTTGTTCATTTCTAATAAAGGAAACGAATAAAGTCAAAATTAAAATGCTTATTAATAGTCTTTTCATTTTATGTTTTTATTCATTGCCTTGCCGCTAACTTGTTTATTGCTGCCAATCCATTTGTAAACGTTTCCTTCTTCAAAAATACTATTTATCCTTAAACCAAACCATTTAATGCCAATATTTTTTGGAAAGAATATTATATACCGAGTTATGGGTTCGCTGGCTATGACTTCGGTGTTGGTGGAGATTGTAGGCTTCCCTAAAAGTTGACCATTTAAAATTAGAGTTCAACAAATCCGCTATTGCGGATGCGTTAGAAAAAACACTAATTTTAAACCTTAAATTAATTATGAAAAAGAGTCGATTCACAGAAACACAAATTGTGTTGA
>CAIWKO010000009.1 GCA_903913285.1 uncultured Bacteroidales bacterium
AGAAGTCAAAAAAATCAAAAAACCCAACTGTCGATTTAATAAAGAACATCGTTTCAAATATATCAACTCAAAGGCACTATCATACTATTGAGAAAAGAAGCCAGGAATTGGGTATTCTACAATGTCCTAAAACATAACCATTTTAGTTAATAATTGTTTACAAAAATAACAAAATTTTCACACGAAACTATAAATTCTTTTTTAAATTAATTTCTATTGAAAGAATGTTTAAATTAGTTGTAGTAGTATTGCTCTGAATATTATCGGTTTCAGTCACAGATTTTAATTTTACTTCATCACTGGCTAGCTTAAGTATTTTAAAAACAGTAGATTTTAAATTTCCAGTTGCAATATAACTTGTAGTTGTTGTTGAACTTCCAATTTGTAATGTTTGAGAGATTTTATTTTGCTGAAGTATTAATAGTTCTTTATACTTTGTATCACTATCTTTTCCACCACCTGAAAAATACCAACTGCCTTCTTCCTTATATGTAAACGTTGATGTATCTGTTGAAATGTATTCATTCCAAACATAATTTCCGTCTTTATCAAATGAAATTTCCATGGTTGCAGAAGAAATATAAGATTTGCTTCCAAAAACTTTAACAAAAGAAGAACCGTCGAATTCATAAGAAGTGATAGTGTCATTGTGTTGTTCAACTCTTTTATAAAATGAAAACCCCCAGTCCTGACATAAACGATGTTTCCTTGAATAAAATGAAAGTGATGGATCTTCATCGCCCTTTTTACAGGAATTTATAACAGGTATAACTAAAAGAACGGATATAATTACCAATATAAATCTTTTTGCTTTTTCCATACTTAAAAATTTTAATCGGGTAAATTTACAATAAATTTAATTTGATTAATGATTTTTTTTATTATTTTTTTAATTTTAACGCAAATTTTATTAAAAAGTTCTGATTTTTTTATTTGCAATTTTTTCCAAATTCTTCTTTTGCTTTTTTATTTCCCAATATACTTGCCGATTCTAAGTCTTCACACATCCCCTTTTTATCTTTCAATTGATCTTTACAGGCAGCTCGCAAATAATACCAATCAGCGTTGGGTGATATTTTCAATGCATTATTCAAATCTTCGAGAGCCAACGAGAATTTATTTTGATCCATATTTATTTGTGCTCTGCCGGCGTATGCCTGAGCATTGTTTGGATTTATTGAAAGTGCTTTATTGTAGCTGATCTGCGCATTTTTTGGTTTATTTTGTTTTAGATAGATCTCAGCCATAAAGATATTAGACGAATCACTTTTTTGATCGAGCTGGGTGACTTTCGTAAAATCTTTTAATGCCTCATCAAACTTTTGTGTTTTATAATAACATAAAGCCCGTTTAAAATAATAATCATGATCTTTCTGGGCATACGTGGTCAGCAAAATTGTAAAGTCTCCTATAGCTTTAGCAAAATTGTGTGAAAGGTAATAAGCATAAGCTCTATGCTTGAAGATATCTGCATTTTGAATTTTTAGATCAATAGTCTTCGAAAAATCTGTTGCAGCTGCTGAATAATTTTTAATTTGTTCGTTGCCAAGCCCGCGATGATAATATGCATCTGCAAAATCCGGTTTTAGCGTTATGGCTTTTCCAAAATCTGCCATTAACTCCGTTGCCTTGTGAGATTTTTCGTATATCAACCCCCTTTGGTAAAAGGCATCAGCATTTTTTTCGTTTAGTTGAATGGCCTGATTCAGGTCTTTTAATGCAGATTTTGTGTCATTTGTTTTCAGGTAATATTGTGCCCGGGCTATAAAAGCCTCCTCATCATTAGGTTTTATTTCAATAGCTTTAGCATAATCGGCTAGTGCATTTTTTGTTTGATTTAGTTCAATATAGGATTTAGCCCTTAATATAAAGGCTTCATAATATTGGGGGTTTACCTGAATGGCTTTCGTAAAATCTTTGATGGCAATATCATGTTTTTTCTGGTCAATAAAACATTTTCCACGTTCAAGATAAGCTTCATAAAAAGTTTCATTTTTTTCAACACATTTTGTAAAATCCGTGATGGCTCCTGCAATATTTTTATTTTTATATTTAATAACTCCAGCATCATAGAATGAGTTTGCCGTTTGAGCATATCCCGACACGTGAATAACCATGATTGCAAATAAGATCAGCAGAGACTTTTTTCGAATCATTTGTTTTTTGTTGTTTTGCTTTCCTGAATTTGTAAAATTATAAAATATCAGCAAAACTAAGTATTCTCAGGAAAGTTTGTTGCGATCTTTTACTTTATTAACTATTATTAATTGTGCTCTAGTTGTATTGAGGAAACAATTTTTTATTTTGTTCGTTATTGATTATGAGTAGCAAAAAAGTAATATAATTGGTCTACTTTGGGATGGAAGATATTGAATTAGTTGAAAGGATTATTAATGGAGATCATCAGGCCTTTAAGTCGTTTACTGACTTATATGCTGAAATGGTTTTTCGTGTATGCTTTAGTTTTGTGAATCACCGACAAAATGCGGAAGATTTAAGTCAGGACGTGTTTATTGAGGTTTATAATACCATTGCACGGTTTAAAAAAGAATCGCATATAAAGACATGGCTATTCAGAATTGCCATCAACAAATCTTTGAATTATATCCGAAAGAAAAAACAGAATCAATGGCTGATCAATATTGGATTGCTTTCTAACTCTGCTGAGGAAAAGGAATCTGTTTATAAAGATATACCCGAAGCAAGTGCAGAAACAAATTACATTAATAATGAGCAGAAAACCATTTTGTACGAAACGATAGCAAGACTTCCGAAAAACCAAAGAATTGCTTTTACCTTGAATAAAATAGATGAACTGTCGTATAAAGAAATTTCAGAAATTATGGGGATATCGGTTTCATCCGTGGAATCCTTGATACATAGAGCCAAGAATGGGCTTCAAACGAAACTTTTTAAAGTTTTTAAATAAAAATTTTATTCGTACCGCAAGTTTTTGATAAAAAAAGTGTCAAACAGATAAGTTGTTTTATTATGGAATGCCAAAAAGTTCAAAACCAATTTGCAGATTTCTTTTATAAAGATATTGGAAATGATGTTCGCCAGGAAGTAGCGCAACATTTGAATAATTGTACTAACTGTGCAACTTTGTATGGCAATTTTTCGAAAGTGCTATCTTCAACAGACACTATTAAAGAGAATCGTCTGGATGCATTCTTCAGTGCGCGATTAATGGCGAAAATCGAAAATAAAAGAACGGAATCGGGCAATATTGTTTTTTTAAAAAAAGTTTTGCAACCCATGTGGTTGGTTTCTATGGCTGCGCTGGGTATTTTTATCGGGGTTAAGATCAGCAACAAACTACCTGCAACAAATTTAACTGTGGAAAACGATAAAAGTAAAATAACTATTACTCAACTAGCAAGCGAGTATTATATGAATAACTCAAATGAGGATATTGTTGAAAATTATTATTTAACCGATAAAAAATAAACTATGAGCTATTTTTCGAACAAAAAGTTTTCCTTTTGGATAGTTGTCGCGGTAATAATTATAAATTTCACCGCAATAGGTACGATTTTATACAAAATGTATTTTCATCACGAACGTCACGGGTGCGAGAGAGAGATGCCCTGTGCTCAGTCGTTTCTGGAAAAAGAACTCCATCTGTCACCCATTCAGGCTGAGGAATTCAAGAAGCTAAAGGAAAAACATCACACAAGTGTTTATGTTTTGTTTCAACAAATGAACGAGAAAAAGAATTTTATCTCTACCAATATGGTTCAGGCTAACCCCGATACCAGTATGCTTTTTAGAAATGCCGATGAAATCGGTACCCTTTATGCTCAATCGCGCAAACTCTATATCATGCATTATTTCGAACTTTCGAAATTATGTAATGCTGAACAAAAAGTAAAGCTTTCGGATATATTCGCCAGAATGTTTTGCTGCGATGGTAGCATGTTCGATTTGATGCCACCTCCCAGAGGAGAACATCATGAAATGCATGAATCATGCGGCCCAAATAAAGCAAGATACTAATTAAAAACAAATCTAACAATATGAAAACAATGAA
This sequence comes from uncultured Bacteroidales bacterium, assembly GCA_903913285.1. GTDB lineage: Bacteria > Bacteroidota > Bacteroidia > Bacteroidales > CAIWKO01 > CAIWKO01. The sequence goes on from CAIWKO010000009.1 coordinate 4,034, forward strand.
ATCAAAACTAATGATCGTGCTACTGATACTATTATCGGGCACTATGTTCAACACTGCTTTGTTCGCTCAATGCAAAAACCACCCAATGGGAAATACTGAAGTTACGAAAGATGCGCCAATGCCGAAAGGATGTTGTAATGTTCCTGATCTAACTCCCGACCAACAAAAGCAAATTGATGCTCTGCATTTGAATCTTGTGAAAGAAACCTTGAGTATTAAAAATCAAATCGCCGAAAAAGATGCACATTTAACCACCTTATCGACTGGTGATAATGTGGATTTGACAGCCGTAAATAAAACTATCGATGAAATGTTTGCATTGAAAGCTGAACTGATGAAGAAACACGAAGCTTTTCAACAGGATGTACGCAAACTTTTAACTGCCGACCAAAAGGTATTATTCGATATGCATCATTGCGATATGAAATGCGATGGCCCCGAAGGTCATGAAGGCATGGGTGAAATGGGACCCGGAATGCCCGGTGGAACCAGATGTGGAATGATGATGAAGGGAGGCGAAAATCCTTCATGCAAAGATAAAGCAACTGATGGCAAACCTATGGGTTGCTGCAAAGATAAAGCAGGCACCGAACAAGGAATGCCACAGGGAGCCGGTTGCTCACATAAAGACATGAAATAAAACTTCAAGACCATTATGTCCGGAAATAGGTTTGATCCCATTTCCGGACATTACTTTTTATCCAATTCTATAAAACTAATCATGAATATTAATGAATTATTCTTCGAAACTGAAAGTCCTTTTGGTTTTCAGGAAACTATTGACCGTTTGACTCAAAGCATTACTGTTATGGGATGGAAAATGCCTGCTGTGCATGATCTACAGCAAACCATGCTCAATTATGGCAAAGAAGTGCTTCCGGTGAAAGTTTTTGAGATATGTCATCCTAAACATTCTTCACGGATATTGGAAAAGAATGATGAACGCATTGTTTCGGCTTTGATGCCTTGTCGTATCTCGGTATATGAAAAACAAAATAAAAAGACATTTATTTCCAGATTGAATTCGGGCACGATGGCTGCTTCGATCGGTGGAATTATTTCGGAAGTGATGAGCGATGCCACACACGATGTTGAACAAATTATAGAACTTGCAATTAAAAACTAAAAATAAAAGCTTGAAATGAAATTTACCTGGATCACACTTATACTACTATTTACTACTATAGTTGCCAAAGCCCAATATCGTGGAACCCATTCAGATGAAGCACCCATTGCCACGATACAAGGGTTAGTGCTTGATAAGAAAACGAAAGCACCTATTGAATTTGCCAATGTGATCGTTTGTCGCAGCAAAGATTCGACGATGGTTACAGGAGCATTATCGAACGGTAAAGGAAAGTTTTTTATTGATAAAATACCCTTCGGGAAGTACTTCGTAAAAGTTAATTTTATCGGGTTTGGAGCAAAATATGTCCCCGATATACTGGTTAACCCGGATAATTCAGATGTGAACGTGGGTACAGTGGAACTGGAATCTGCAGCAACAAATCTCGATGCCGTGACCATTAGTGGACAGAAAGATGAAATTGTTTATAATCTGGATAAAAAAATTGTGAATGTGGATAAAAATTCTCTGACCGCAGGCGGTACCGCATTGGATGTGATGCAAACTATCCCTTCGGTGAGTGTGGATATTGACGGAACGGTAAGTTTAAGAGGTTCGAGTAATGTGACCATTTTTATTGACGGACGCCCTTCGGCACTCACAAGTCTTGATCAGATGCCCGCCAGCATGATCGATAAGGTAGAAATTGTTACTAATCCTTCAGCGCGCTACGATCCCGATGGCATGTCAGGAATTATCAACATCGTAACGAAACGTAAGAAGGAACCCGGCTACAACGGAAGCATTTCGCTGGGAGCAGGAACCGGCGGAAAATATAACGGTTCACTCAATTTGGGCTATAGCCGCCGCAAATTCAATTTATTTACCAATATAGATTTTAGAAGGTTTCAATCGAAATCGAGCAGCAATTTATACCGCGAATTATACAGCAACGATACGACAACCTATTATAAGCAGGATAATGTTGGCATCCGCAAGGGATATTTTGCCAATTTCAAAATAGGTGCCGATTATTTTATTAATAAAAAGAATACACTTTCTTTTACGGGAACCTATAATCTGCGTAGGTTCTTGCCTAACGATACCACCATGTATCAAAATTTTGACTACAACGATATGTTGACCGATTTTTACCGGCGGGGCAATAAAGGAACCAGCAGCAATGATGGTTTTGAGTTCTCGCTAGATTATAAGAAAACCTTCACCAAAAAAGATGAAGAACTTACGGCAAGTTTGTTCGCTTCTGAGTCGAACGGTGATAATTACACCAATTTGAATACCGCATTTTTTAATGCCGATAATACACCCATTGATTCAGCTTCTATTTTTCAAACCACATCCAACCTCAACCACAACCAAAGCTATCTGGCACAGCTTGATTATGTGAATCCGATGGGAAAATGGGGAAGAATAGAAACAGGATATAAAGGCACCTATAAAATTCAGGACAATAATTATGTGCTCAACAATCTTATAGCCGATATAGCTGTGAAAGATACCAGCACCAGCAACAATTTTTTGTATCGCGATCAGATTCACGCTGCTTATTTTATATATGCCAACAATATCAAGAAATTCCAGTTTCAAGTGGGTCTGCGTGCTGAGGATGAAATAACGGTTTCCGATCAGAGAACTACGGGCAAGACCTATAACAACAATTATTTCAACCTGTTTCCCACAGTTCATCTCAAATACGCGTTCACCGATCATAATGCACTTCAAATAAGCTATAGCCGTAGAGTGAATCGTCCGCGCTCGGGCTATTTGAATCCCTTTATCAATAATACCGACCCGATGAACCTTTCGGCGGGTAATCCGAATCTGAAACCCGAATTCACCAATTCGTTCGAGTTGGAACATCTCATCGATTTCAAATCTACCTCTATCAATACCACACTCTTTTACAGGGAAACTGAGAACATGATAACCCGCATGGTACAACTTTTGGATGGCGGTGTTTCGCTCAGTACATACGAAAATCTGGATAAAGGAAGTTCGTTCGGTATTGAACTGGTTTTGAATCAGGGAATTTTTAAATGGTGGAAGATGAATGCCAACCTGAGTTATTTTGGGTTAAAATATTACGGCACTACCAACGTGGCAGGTCTTAACGATATCAACACAAGCTGGACGGCCCGCGTAAATTCCACCATGACCTTCTGGAAATCGATGGATGTGCAGTTAGGCTTCAACTATACTGCACCACAAGTGACAGCTCAAATCGGAGGCGACTTTCGTGGCGGACCATCCGGCGGGCAAGGCAAACAAATTGCGAACTATTCGCTGGATATAGGGTTAAAGAAAGATTTCTTAAAAAAGAAACAACTTTCTCTCACGCTGCGGTTGAGTGATGTGTTCAATACTAATCAATATCAACTTACAACCAATGCCGAAAATTATTATTCGGTGCTGAACCGCTATCGCGAAACCCGCGTATTGTTTTTCGGGGCTTCGTATAAGATCAACGGGGGTATCAAACAAAAGAAACGTAAGACCAATACGGACGACTCGTCACCGGATACTGACTATTAAAAAACGAGATGATTTTGGTTTTGAGAGGAATTGAAAACTCTAACAGGCTGCGTTTATAAAACTAAAACTTAGCAACAAGTTTTATATTGAACAGGCGGTTGGTAAGTTCGTTGGGCACCGCATACTGACGGTTGTTCACATCTTTAATCCACAGATACGAAACTGTGTTCAGCCTGCCGAACAGGTTGAACACTTCGCCCGATATCCACAACGATTTAATAAATCTGAAAGGGTTCTTTTTCGAAAATATCTTGCTTTCATCGATCAGCGATTTTGAAAAACCGATATCTACTCTGAAATAAGCAGGCATACGAAGGGTATCGAGATACAGCTTGTGTTCGGGTGGGCCAAAAGGCAAAGGGCTTGAATACACCAGATTCAGATGGATCTTAAAGGTGGGCCAGCGGGGAAAATGGTCTTGAAAAAATACGTTAATGTTCAGCAACTGGTCGGTAGGGCGGGGCACATAACCTGTTTCGTGTTTCACACTGTCAACAGCAACTTTATCTTGTGTAAATCCTGCCTGAATCAGTTCGCCGCTTTTATTATAATATTGCATATAATAGTCGCCGACTATCTTTTGGCGGGTTTGCATCAGCGAAATGCCCAGCCACGATTCATCGCCTTTTACGAATTCGCCGTTAATTTTCAGATCGAGTCCGGCAGCATATCCTTTGCCGTTATTGTTAGCGAAATACTGAATTTTAACATTATCTATCTCATAAGGATTGAGATGGTCGAGTTTTTTATAATAAATTTCCGAAACGAACTTAAAAGGCCTGTCCCACAACTTGAAATTCCAGTCGCTGCCAACCAGAATATGGATGGAACGCTGTGCTTTCACATCTTCGTTTATGGTTCCGTCTAATTGTTTCAACTCTTTATAGAAAGGAGGCTGATAATACACCCCACCCGACAAGCGGAACACGATATCCCTTTTCCAATGCGGTTTGTATGCCAGAGTTACTCGGGGGCTCACACATAATTGATTGTCCAGATCCCAATAGGTTGCTCTTGCTCCGGCTGTGAGCGAAAGTTCAGCACTATCGATATCAAAGGTCCAGGTGTTTTGTATAAAAGCATTAATCCGGTTGCTTTGCAGATCATTTTCATGTTTGACTACATTTTGCAAGGTAAGCGGGTTATTGTTCTGCAGTGAAGGATTAGTATAACCAACCGAATCGGCGTAATGAGGTTGGGTGTATCCCGATGAGTCGAGCATTTCCCATTCGTTCAGATTGTCGGTTATGATCTCGTGCTGATATTTTAGTCCGAATTGCAGATAATTGTTTTTCTTGGTGTATCCGCCTTTAAATTCGGTGCTCATCACCGTTGCATACAATTCGTCGCGGGCATGTTGAAAGTCGGTGCCCTGTCCCAAAACCTGTTTCATCTGACCGAAATCAGCTTTTCCGAAATCAGCTTCCAGTTGTCCGATAAGATATTCACCGTTGATGTCGTAGCGTTGTGTTTCGTGAGTCTGATAGGCGGAGCTTATCCATTTGATAAAAAGGTTCGAAGTCGGTTTATAGGTAAAAGTGAGTGCCCCCAGATAGGTGTTGATCTTATCAAGTTCTTCTCCGTCGAAATAAATTTTCAAAGCATACGATTCCTGCACCGTTCCGAAAGTGGTTTCGCGCGATTGCGGTACCACAAGATATTTGTTGCGGGCATAATTGCCCAAAAAGCTTACTTCAAGTTTTTTGTTTATCTGATATGTCATGTAAAGTTGAACATCGGTAAACGATGGCTTATACTGGCCTTTGGTTTGCAGGGCATTTAAAACATATTGATTTGATTTTTGCCTGATGCCGAACAAAAAAGTGAATTTTTGATTCTTCGAAGCTGCTTCCAGATGGGCAGAAGCACCCAACAAACTCAGCATGACCGAGCCTGCCAGTTTTGTTGGTTTTTTATACTGTATATCGAGCACCGACGACATCTTGTCGCCGTATTTTGGATCGAAACCTCCCGAAGAGAACAACAAACTTGAAGTCAGGTCGGAATTGGCAAAACTCAATCCTTCCTGCTGTCCCGAGCGTTGCAGCAACGGACGGTATATTTCAACATCGTTCACATACACCAGATTCTCATCAAAATTGCCTCCTCTCACCGAGTATTGCGAACTGAGTTCGTTGTTGGAATAAACGCCCAGACTGGTTTTCTTAACCAGTTCTTCGATGGCATTGCCCGATGTGGTTGGGATAAAGTCAGCTTGTTTCGGATCGATGCGTGTAATAACAGCTCTTTCGTCTTTGGCAATCAATTCGAATGTGGGAATTACGGTCGAAGTGGTGACCAGGATCTGATTCATTTGTTTTTTTTCTCCGGCAGCCAGTTTGATGGTATGTACAACCTTCTGGTAACCTATGAACGAAAAAGCAAGGATAATATCCTGATTTGCCGGAACGCTCAGTTGATAGTTGCCGTCCTTATCGGTGGTGGTTCCTATGGTGCTGCCCTGAATAGATACATTGACCAATTCAAGGGAATTGAATTTCTCGTTCGTAACATGTCCGAAAATACTGGCTTTTTCCTGAGGAAATGCCCTGATGCTTATGAGTATAATGGAAAAGAAGAAGAGATATTTTCTCATGATCTATTCATCATCGGATTGTTGTTTTCTTTTAAACTTACCGTCTTTCCATGCCTTAATGAATTGTGCCCAGGCAATGGGACTCAGCAGATTGTTGACAGGATATTGGCCTGCAGTATACAATTGACTCACACGATTGTCTATATAGTTGCGATAGTTCATGGAAGCATCCATACCCCCATCATCGTATTTTATACGTCGTTTAATTTCGATGATATTTTTTCGGGCCCGTTCCAGATCATCATCTTTAATAGCCAGATCGACAAATGCCTGTTTAAATTGCTCATAAGTTGGCCACGGATAGATCACCGTTTCGTTCATCAAGAGGGTGTCCTGACGCATCACCTGTATCAGCGAATAGCGGTTCGACCTAATGGTATCGGGTATTTTATAGAAGGATGTTTTATAGCCCATGGCATTAAAAACAATAACATCTTTTTTGTGTGCAACGAACGAGAAAAAGCCATACAGATCGGTGATGGTACCGTGCCACGAATCTTTAATAAAAATATTGACAAATGGAACCGGTTTTAAACTATCTACCGAAACAACCACACCCGAAAATTGTATCAATGTTGAATCCGATGTTTGAGATGAAGCGTTCTGCGAGGAAAGGCAAAAAACAATGATAAGTATACTGATAGGGAGAAAATATAGTTTTTTGCGCATTGTAAGGTAATTGTTCAGCAAAAATCCGAATTATAAATTAATTAGTAGAGATTTTTTTCAGAAATATAAACGCCTTTAAGTGAATAATATTTTAATATCTGTGGAAATAAAATAAAAAATGCTGTTACACAAGGTGCAACAGCATGGAATATGATAAGATAAAAAATGTTACTTAACCAGAAATCCTTTTGCGCGGGCTTCTTTCATACAGGCTGTGATGCCTTTTTTGTCGATGGTACGAAGAGCAGCAACAGAAACTTTCAACGTGATCCATTTATTTTCTTCAGGAATAAAGAACTTTTTGGTTTGAAGATTCGGAACAAATTTCCGTTTGGTTTTAATATTTGAGTGCGATACGTTGTTTCCAACCATCACTTTTTTACCGGTTATTTCACAAATTCTTGACATCGTTGTATATTTTGCTTAATTATACTTTTTCGAAATGGGGTGCAAAGGTCAGTATTATTTTTGAGATTTCAAAATAAGTATGAAAAAAAATATTAATTTTCATCAAAATAGCTTCTAATTTGCCATGAAAATGAAGGACAACAGAGGTTCATACTTATTTGATCAGTTCTTTTCGCAGCTGGTTCAAAGCAAGCAATGCTGCCCTGCGGATGTTTCGTTCGCGGTCGTCGCCCAATAAAAACTTTTGTGTGAACACTTTTTCGGGTGTTGCTATGGCAACCCAGGTTGTTCCAACGGGTTTTTCCGCTGTTCCTCCGTCGGGGCCTGCAACGCCCGAAGTGGCTATGGCATAATCGGTCTTTAATACCTGTTTCACTCCCTGTGCCATGGCTTTCACCACTTCCTCACTCACGGCTCCGTGCCGTATAATAAGTTCTTCTGCAACTCCCAATGATCCGGTTTTTACAGCATTATCATAGGCTACAACAGAGCCTTTATAATACACCGAACTGCCGGGTACCGATGTTATCAGGTGAGCTATATAGCCTCCCGTGCAACTTTCGGCTGTTGATACACTACTTTTCGCTGCTTTTAAAAGTTTGCCGACCACTTCCTGCAGGGTATCTTTATTGGAACCAAAAATTAGTTCGGGTATAAGTTCTTTAAGTTTGCCGATCTCTGCTTCGATCTGTTTTTCGGGATTTGCTGTCTCCGAATTGTAGCTTGATAAACGAAGTTTCACGATGCCAGGTTCGGGCAGGTAGGCAAGTTTAATGTTGGCAGGCAACTGTTCTTCCCAATCCCGAATACGGTCGGCAAGGGCTGATTCTCCGATGCCGATAGTGAGCAGGGTTTTATGAACAATAGGCTTGATGACACCGAGTTTTTGAAGTTCGGGTATGATCTCATCCAGCAACATCTTTTTCATTTCGAACGGAACTCCGGGCAGCGAAAAATAATGAACACCTTTCTTTTCGAACCACATTCCCGGAGCCGTGCCCAGAGGATTTCTCAGTGCTTTGCAATTGTGAGGCAATTCGGCCTGCATGCGATTGGTGACCGAAATTTCGATGCCCCGGTTGCCAAACAATCTGAAGATATTATCAAACGATTTTTGATCAAAGACCAGATGCGAATCAAAATATTCGCACAAGGTATTCTTGGTAATATCGTCATTGGTTGGGCCTAAACCTCCTGTTATAACAACAATATCAGCATATCCGGAAGCCTGGTTCAGCGCCGAAAGTATCTCGTCGCGTGTATCGCCTATGGTGGTGATACGTTTAACAACAACTCCGGCCAGATTGAGTTCCGCAGCAATAAATGAAGCATTTGTATTAACAATTTGCCCGATCAGAAGCTCATCGCCAATACTGATAATTTCTGCAACCATAATGTTTATCGTGCTAAAGTATCGCCGGTATCTTTCGGAATGATAGACATAACGGGGATGCTCGACAAACGTATGAGTTCTGTTGCCTGCTTGTCGACAAAGAACGGGATCAGTCCGGTTTCCTGCTGGGTCATGATCATAATAAGGTCCACATCGCCCTGATTTTTGGCATAGTTCAAAATAGTGGGAGTTTCTTCCGATTCTTTGTTGACCTCGATAATTTCGGCCGAACATTTCACGTTGCGTTCTTCAATAAAATCTTTCACCTGTGCAACCTGTGCACGCAATGTGCCCGCTATTTCCTTGTGGTTGGTCGACCACAAAACCGTAATTACTTTTATGGTAGAGCCGAACATCTTTGCCAATTCAATGGCCCAACTAACTTTCTGACGGCTTTCTTTGGTGAGGTCGAGGGGGAGCAATATGCTGCGGCAACCGTTGTAATGATGCACCGAACCTATGGTCAGCACCGGACATTTTGCATTCCGGATCACGCGCGAAGTGTTGGCGCCTATACCGTTTTCTGAGGGACTTGTTGAACTGGCGGTTCCCATCACAATAAATTTTGCCTGTATCATTTCGGCAACTTCCACTATCTTGGTATGTATCTTTCCGCGGGCAACCATATAATCGATTTCCAAACCGGTTTCTTTGCATTTTTCTTTTACAAAGCCATCCAACTCAACTTCCATTTTCTGTATCAGCTCATCACTCTGATCGGCCGAAAAGAACTTATTTAAAAATCCTCCGTCTTCATGAACATACAACAATGTGATGCGTAATCCTGTCGTACGGGCAAGATTGTACGACTGGCTTAATGCTATTTCAGCCTGTTCCCTGAAATCGAACGGAACTAAAATGTTTTTAAAGGTTTCCATATATTTTACTAAATTTGTTTTTGTTTTTAATTTGAGAAGTTTGAAATTATTGAACGACAAACTAATAATAAAAAGTATAGTATCTGTCGTTTTTTTGCAAAAGTACAAAATTTTTAACAAATCAAGGAAATCAATTTAATAATACATTAGTTATGAGAGTTTTTGAAGAGTCGGAATTAATTCTTACCGACGAAAAAAAAATATACCATTTAAATCTGCTGCCAGAAGATATAGCCGACGATATTATTGTTGTGGGCGACCCCGGAAGAGTTCCTCAGATCTCGAAATATTTCGACCGTATTGAATTAAAAGTTCAGCATCGTGAATTAACCACCCACACCGGATACTATAATAATAAACGCATCACAGTTCTGTCTACAGGTATGGGGCCCGATAATATCGATATTGTGCTCACCGAGCTGGATGCTTTGGCCAATATTGATTTTTCCACCCAAACAACAAAACCAGTTCACCGCAAACTGAATATCGTCCGCCTGGGAACTTCGGGAGCTATGCAGGCCGACATTCCTGTCGATTCGTTCGTTGCATCGGCTTATGGTTTGGGAATAGACGGGGTGATGAATTTCTATAAAAAAACCAATGAAATTATGGAGCATGAACTCACCGATGAGTTCATCAGACAAACAAAATGGCCTGCTTTTCTGGCAAAACCCTATGTGATAAAAGCATCTGATACGCTTATACAGAAAATTGCTTTCGATATCCCGCAGGGAATAACGGCAACGGCTCCCGGATTTTTCGGTCCGCAGGGACGCGAATTGCGTGCCGAACTGGCTTTTCCCGAACTGAACAACTGCCTCACATCTTTCAGATATAACGGTCAGCGCATCACCAATTTCGAAATGGAAACTTCTGCTTTGTACGGATTGAGTAAAGTATTGGGACACGAAGCGCTTACCATATGTATCATTATCGCCAACCGTATTACGCGCCAATTCTCTAAAAATTATCAAGTATTAATAGAGGAATTGATTAAAATGGCTTTGGAAAGACTGACAAGTTGATTTATGAACGACCAAAAACAGCACCCTATGCGAAAGATCTATTGCTTCGGTGAAGCGGTATACGATATTATCTTCAAAAACGAAAAACCCGTCGACGCCAAGCCCGGCGGTGCCATGCTCAACATATCCGTTTCATTAGGAAGATTGGGTTTACCTGTGAGTTTCGTGGGCGATTTTGCCAACGACAAAGTGGGGCATATTATCAAAGATTTTCTGAACGGAAATCATGTGGATACCAAAAATATCACCATGTATACCAATGCCAAATCGAGAATTGCCCTTGCATTTTTAGACGAGGTGAACAATGCCGATTATTCGTTCTATAAAATAAGGGTCGACGACAAACTGCATATCGATTTTCCCGACATCAAAGAGGATGATATTTTGTTGTTCGGTTCGTATTATGGCATCAAACCCGAGATACGCGGCATGGTGACCGACTTTTTGAAACAGGCTAAAAAGAATAAAGCCGTCATTGTTTACGATCCCAATTTCCGGCTGGCACACCTCAAAATGCTGTCGCAGGTGAAACCTTTCATCGAAGAAAACATCTCACTGGCCGATATCACCAAAGGCTCGAACGAGGATTTTGCCAATATTTTTAATACCCGCGATGCTGCCGAAACCTATAAGATAGTGAAGGGACTCGGTTGCGGTTCCTTGATCTACACCCAAAACCGCTATGGCGTTGATTATTGTTCAGACGGTTTTACGTTTCATCATCCTGCCATCGGCATGCATCCATTGAGCACCGTGGGTGCAGGCGATACTTTTGTTGCCGGCATGGCCTGGTGGCTGTTCGAAAAAGGTATTAAACTCAGCGATATTAAAAATCTGAAACAGGCCGATTATACCGACATGATAGGCATGGCTGTGAAATTTGCTTCCGATGTTTGCATGAGCTACGACAATTATATTTCGGACGAATTTGCGAAGGGATTGCAATTACATTCAAAAAATCAGGAAGCCATCCCAAAACCCTGAGTCACTCGGTTTGGAGCTGTTTGCTGCGATGCTGAATGGCAGCGCGGGGATTAACAGCCTTTTTTCGCGGAGGATACCCGAGGTGTTTTTGAGATGGCTTCCAACCAATTTTACTATCCGATCTTTATCCAACAATAATATCAATAGGGTTGCTCCATTCCATCATGCCATTTTTGGTAACAGCACAATAGCGCAGCCAAACACGGCTTGCCGGATCGAGATCCGTGAGGCCCATTTTGGCTTGGGTAGAAACCCCTGTCCATATCCAGAGGTTGGCATCGGCAGGAGGGTTGGCTCCAACATAACGCTGCCAAACATAAGCTCTTGCCTTTGGATAAGCTGAACATCCTGCCAAAACATCGCTTGCATTCGGACCACGCATCAACCAAAACGATTTGCGTTTTGCAGGTGAAGGATCCTTTGTCAGTGGAAATCCGCTGCTGACCAAAATAGCTTCATCATCTTGCCCGATCCGTTCAACATACAATGCCTCATTGTGCAATGCAGCTTCAAGTCGGTTACGCGAAGCGATCATATCTATATGAGCCTGTCTGTCGCCGCTTTTAGCAAGGGCGCATTTTTCATCCAGGTCATCTGTCAGCGCTTCCAGATCCACCAGTTTCGGATCAGGAGTAGTAAAATTAGTATTACCGGTCATTTTAATGATTATAAACCGAACCATTTCAATGAAAACTTCCACGCTGTAGCGTGTGAAATTTATGATAAGCTTTCGCTTTTTCATGTTTTCCAGTTTTACTTGTTTAACAATACTATTAACTGTTCCTGATAGAGGGTGCAGACTTTATTTATGACGGACTGATACCTCATAAACTAAAGTCTGCCAAATATGTACAAGAGCCTTACGGTATATAATTGATCACTTTTAGCAAAAAGCAACTGACATCTGTCGAATGCAAGGTGACATTTGCACAATGTAAGGTAACATTTGACGAATGTAGGGTGACATTTGCACAATGTAAGGTGACATTTGACGAATATAGGGTAACATTTGACGAATGTAAGGTAACATTTGACGAATATAAGGTAACATTTGACGAATGTAAGGAGACATTTGACGAATGTAAGGTAACATTTGACGAATGCAAGGTGACATTTGACAAAAAGCGGTTTTATTTTGCCAAAAACTGTCAAAGTCCGTAAAATGCCGGTTGAATTCAGAATGTGGATCGTAGCAATTGCTTTTGCCCGGTGATATTTTAGAACACTATTTTTACCTTTTGCGAACATAAGCACAGCATTTTGATGGAACTGCAACTCAATTTTTTTATTTCGACTTACAAAAGGTAAAAGTTGTTTTAAAACATAATAGTGTTTTTTGCTGTTTAATATAAAAACGTGGGGTGTTTTTCGATATTGTATGAAAAATGAAATTATTTTGATTTTTAAAAAAAAAAAGATATGTTTTTGCGTACAGAATTAAAATAGTATAAGTATATTTGTGGGGGAGAATGGGTTGGGGGTAGATTAAATATTAAAGCATGCGGTTAAAAATCTGAACAATCTGTGCTTTTTTAGAATAGATTACTATATTATGAAAAAAGCTATTACATTTTTTTATTTAGTTGTATTCATAGGTTATGCAGTAGAGGCACAATGGCAAAAAACAAATGGACCTTATGGCGGAGATATTTATTCTTTAGCCAAAGATGGTAGTAATATTTTTGCAGGAACTGCTAATGGTGTTTTTTTGTCTTCCAACGACGGGAATAGCTGGACTGGAAAGAATAATGGATTAATGCCATATTCTGAAATCATTGCAATTGCAATAAGTGGTAACAATATTTTTGCGGTAGATGATTATTTTGAAAAAGTTTATAGATCACAAGATTATGGCAATAGTTGGAATGAAATAAATAATGGTATGCCAACAAGTGCTTATTATTATTCAATAGCAATAAGTGGCAGCAATATTTTTTTGGGTACAGATCAAGGGGTTTATATTTCATCAGATAATGGAAATAATTGGACATCAACAGGGATATCAGGTTATAGTATTTATGCTTTAGCAATTTATGGACCTAATATTTTTGCTGGAACTAATGGCGGCGTATATTTATCAACTAATAATGGCGGTACTTGGAATGTTATGAACACAGGTTTGTCAGGCAGTGGTGTATGGGCATTAGCAATAAAAGGTGATACGGTCTTTGCAGGAACTTATGCTGGAGGAGTATTTAAATCTACAAATAATGGTGGTAATTGGGCCGCTGTAAATAATGGATTACCTGCAAATTTAGAAATTATTTCTTTAGCTATTGACAATTCTTATATCTATGCTGCATCAACTAATGGAATTATTTATAAATCTTTAAATAACGATAGTAATTGGTTTGCAGTTAATTCAGGGCTTCCAGCATATACTTATGGTAGATCATTTATTAAAAGTGGAAGTAATGTTATTTTAGGTTCAGATCAAGGAGTCTATTTATCATCCAACAATGGTGGATTTTGGTCTGCAAGCAACGCTGGTATAACGGGCAATTTTGTAATGGCAATGGCAGTGAGTGGGAATAATATTTTTGCAGGTACCGATGATGATGGAATATATTTATCATCAGATAATGGTAATAATTGGGCTTCTTTAAACACAGGTATTCCCAACAATAATGTTGAAGCATTAGTTGTTAATGGGAACAATATTTTCGCAGGAGCTTGGAGTGATGGAGTATATTTGTCAAGCAACAATGGAAATAGTTGGACTGCAGTTAATACGGGTTTGCCATCATCGAAATTGGTCACAGAATTAGCAGTTAGTGGAAACAATATTTTTGCGGGAAATTCGGGAGATGGAGTTTTTTTATCTTCAGATAGTGGTGGTAATTGGAATGCAGTTAACAATGGATTTCTCTATACAACAATAGTCGTAGATGCCTTGGCTGCGAATGGAGACAGTATTTATGCTGGTGCAGGAACGATGTATATGTCTTCAAACAATGGGAGTAATTGGAATTCAATAAATGCGGGTTTGTCAAATAATAATGTTCAAGCAATTGCTATAAATGGAAATAATATTTATGCTGGAACGCTAAGTGACGGTATATATTTGTCTTCAAATAACGGTTTAAATTGGGATTCAATTAATACGGGATTGCCAGCTAATTGTGATGTAAGGTGTTTATTAATTAACGGAATTAATGTTTATGCTGGCACCGAAGGAAATGGAGTGTATTTATCCTCAAATAATGGTATTAATTGGACGGCAGTGAATACGGGCTTGACAAGTACTTATATTAGGTCATTAACTGTTAGCGGAGGATTCTTATATGCTGGTACAATTGGCGGAGGTGTGTGGAGACGAGCATTATCTGAAATGGGTATTAATGAAAATAATAATGAAAAAGGTAACTCTATTATTTTTCCAAATCCTGCAAATGATAAAATCACTATTTCTATTATAAATATGCTAATAGAAGAAATAAATATTAGCATTTTTGATCTTTCAGGTAAACTGATGATTACTAATAGATATCACAATCAAGACAAAATTGACATAGATGTCAGCAAACTAGCTAAAGGAATTTATTTTATAAAACTACAATCAAATACTGATAATGAAACCAGAAAGATAGTAATACAATAGCTACACAGGTATTATTAGGTTTTATTTATTTTGATCTATTTCTTCAAATCTGATACTTCCATTTCTTTTCAAAAAATTAGTGAAAAATTTGTTAAATATATTTGGTTTGATGAATTTTTTCTAGTAATTTTGTTATAAACAATAAAATGGAAACTGATATTTTCAATAGAACCCCAGATGATACTTGTTTACTTTGTCATAATAATAAAGCAACTAAAACAAAATCTCATATTATTTCAAAATTTTTAGGGAATGAATTGAAAAAATATAATAATAATAGACTTAAGCTTATTTCAAGTGATAAAAAAAGCAAACCAGAACAAGACTTGCCTGAAGCTAATTATTTATACTGTCCTGATTGTGAAAATAAATTTGGAATTATTGAAACAGAAGTTAGTCGTATACTCCTACAAATAAACAAAATCAGTTATTCGCATAATTTTACTTTAATTGCAAAGTATTCTGAAGAGTACATGATAAAAAATAATAAATTAGAACCTGCTCTTCTTTATCTTTTCATGTATATTCAAGTATGGAGAACATCATCTTTTGTTAATAATTTGTTTGATAAAACAAAAATAGAGAATGTCAATAATTACAGAATATTTGAATATTTCAGGTTGAATTTAAAATTTGAAGATAATCTACGTACAATTCTAAATGAAAATCTTTTTCTAAGAAAGGCAGAGTTAATTAACAATCTTGAAATGGTAAAACATAAATTATCTGTTTTCCCTTTTGTATTATTTACACATAAAGGAAATGTTAATTTAGAAAGCAGATATTTTTATACGAACACATCTAATGAAGATACAGCATTGCTATACATGAATAATTTTAAACTCGTGATGTTTTTTAATAACAATATTCCCAATTCTTTGGGACCCTATATTAATTCAAAAATAACTGATGCTAATATTACTATTTTATCCAAAAATACATGGCAAAACTTAGATGAAAGTTTTAAGAATGATTTTTGGAATTGGAATAAGGATATTAATAATTAGATATAAAAAAACCCTTTCAGTTTCAGGCTCCGTCCTTCATAGTAATATTAAACTAGACTGTTGCCTGAAATGAATTAAAAAAAGGAACAGTAAAAAGATAAAAGCATAGTCTTTGCATTTTTCTTCAATTATCTTATAATAAATTCATTCGCAAACCAAAAAAATCTATATTTGTAGGAGCAAAAGGCTTGGGGGTGGATAAATGTTAGCTCTATTAGAAAGCAATATAAACTTTAGCTGAAAGAAATTACGAAAATCTGGCTTATAAATTAGTATTAAAACGTAAGAATATGATGAATGGTAAATTATTCAGAAAGATGAAAACATTTTTTTATCCGGTTATTTTTGTTCTGCTTGTTGCCTCCTGCAGTCACAGCAAAAACAAGGAAGAAGTAAAGCAAGAAATTTTCAAAACCGAAAAGGCATTTGAAAAAATGGCAGCTGAGAAAGGGGTGGCAGAAGCATTTTATTATTTTGCCGACGAAAACGCTGTTATAAAAAGGAAAAACGACACGCTTATAATGGGCAAAGAAAATATTAGAAATTTTTACGGGAAGAAGAAAAATACACATGAAACCGTAAATTGGACACCCGATTTTATTGATGTATCGGATTGCGGCACTCTTGGGTATACCTATGGTAAATATGCCTGGAAAATAACAAAACCAAATGGCGAAGTTGTTGAGTATAAAGGAATCTTTCATACCGTTTGGAAAAAGCAGAAAGATGGTAGCTGGAAGTATGTGTGGGATTAAATCAATTGTAGTTAAGTTCGGCTGTACACAGGGTTAAATGCTTGCTTGTGTTTCCCGGCTCAGCGAGGGCTATATCTATGTCCTTATATTTATTAAGGCTCATCCTTTTTCTTCAAACTTCCTAAAATAAATTCGATCGCAAAACAAAAAAATATTAAATTTGTGGAGGTTAAAGGGTTTTGGAAGCGGATCGATTGAATTTTAATAATATAAACAGTAGAAAATAGATACCCATAACAGTTCAGTATTAATAAATAGTGCCAGTGGGCAACAATACAATGATTATGGAATTTAAAAATAAGCTACCCATGAAAAATCATCTAAACACCATCTTTATTGCATTAGCAATAGTATTATCAGCATTACTCTTTTCAAATGCATTTAAAAGTAAGAACAAGACGAGAAATACGATATCTGTTACAGGTTTGGGAAGCAGAGATTTTATTTCTGATCTAATTGTATGGAATGGTTCGTTTTCTAAAAAGAATATGAACTTGAAAGATGCTTATGCTGAACTTGATAAAGATAGAGATGAAATTAAAAAATATCTTGTTTCAAAAGGGTTAAAAAGTGAAAGTATTGTATTTTCTGCGGTAGAGATAGATAAGGATTTTGAGACTATTTTTGATAATAATGGTAATAAAACAAAATCTGTCTTTTCGGGTTACGATCTTAAACAAGATGTGCAAATAGAATCACATGAAGTTGATAAAGTTGAGAACGTTTCGAGGCAAGTTAGCGAATTAATAAACTCCGGTGTTGAATTTTATTCAGATAAACCGCAATACTATTATACCAAGTTAGCCGAACTTAAAATTGAAATGATAGCAGAGGCGACAAAGGATGCTAATATTCGGGCTGAAAAGATCGCTAAAAATGCGAACAGTGATCTGGGACAATTGAAAGATGCTGAAATGGGAGTTTTCCAAATTGTTGCACAAAATTCATCAGAGGGATACTCATGGGGAGGTGCTTTTAATACTACTTCTAAAAGAAAGACTGCAACCATAACAGTTAAACTGGAATACGAAGTAAAATAATAACACCTTAGTCAACGTATGCACAACCAATTGGGTTTAGGTTATGCCTTAGCCCATATATTTTTAAAGGCTCAGCCTTATTCTTCAAACTTTCTAAAATAAATTCGTTCGCAAAACAAAAAATATTAAATTTGTGGAAGTGAAAGGCATAAGTCGTTGCTAATGTTATGCAACGGCAGAGGATGGAACGATAAATCAATATCAGAATTTGTTCATTAAAACTATAATTTATGAAAGCAAAAAAACCATTCAAAAAAAGATTTATCCGCTTGCTGATCATTTTCGGCATATTGTTCTTTGTCATGCTCGGTTTGAGGCTGCTCTACGGCTACAAATACTCCGAACTGCGTGTTCAGCAGTCGGGCGATCAGGAAGTGTTCAGCTCGTTCGGCGATGTGAAAAAGAATTATGCTTCGGAGAAGCTGGAATTAAAAGAAATGAGTGTGAAAATGCCGTCTCCTTCGCAAACGGAAAGCAGCATCGAAATGCCGAATGAGGCCAAATACGAAAAAACAGCCACACTACGGTCGAAGACATCGCAGTTCGAAAAAGACGAAACCAACACCCGCTCACAGATATCGCGTTTCAAAGCCGTGGTACAATATGAAAAGAAATCCGGGAACAAAGGAAATCGGGAACTTCGCCTTTTGATAGGTGTTACCCCCGATCGCTTCGATTCTCTGTACACAGCACTACAGAAGATAGGTCAGATAAAATTCAACGAAGTGGTTAAGGTTGACAAGACCAACGATTTTCGCAAACTGATGGCCGAAAAAGCATCTTACGAACGCATACTGAACTCGCTCAACGAACTTAAATCGAAGAACGGCAACATACAGGAGTATATTTCGCTGCACGATAAAATATTTGAAATAGAAAGCCAGATGCAGGATATAGGAGTGAGGCTTGGCGATTTCAATACCGAAGATCAGTTTTGTACCATTAAGCTGTCGTTGTTGGAAGGAATAAAGGAGAAAACAACCAACAGTTTCTGGATACGCCTGAAAGTGGCTTTTGAATGGACAGCGATCTACTACCTGTTATTATTACTGGCTTTTGCAGCAATTTCCTTAACTGCTTTTCTGATTATCGTATCGAGTGATAAGATAGTGGACATGCGCGAAAAGATGATAGCCAGACATAAGCAGGAATGAGCCTTATAGTGCTTTGGCTATGCCAAAGCACTTTTCTCTTTTGCTTTTACCCGAACATAGTAACATAAATTCCGGTTCAATTATTTCAAATTTTATGGAATTGTACCTCCCATTATATCTATATACAAAATGACCTTATGAAAAGAAAATTATTAGTCTGTTTGCCTTTGGCAGTGATGCTTGTTTCGTTGTTCTGTTTTTTAGGTTGCGGGCAATCCAATAACACAAAAAACGAACAAAATTCGCAGATAAAAGCCGATACGAATACCATAGTGTTATTCAGAAACTGGCGCTTAAACGTTGATCAATTAAAATTGACAGATACTGCCAGGTCCTTAAAGGGCTTCAAAATAATAGATATCAGTAAAGATCCGTGCTATTGGACCCAGAAAAAATGGAGTGATAAACCGCAGTTTCCGGTAATGAGTAAAAAAGATACAGTAGCCTGGCTGAAAATAGAACGCGAAAGCATCATTTTGCTCGATGGCAAGAATAAAAAAACGAAATGGCAATACACTACCGCCAATAATTATATGGAAAATGCCAAAAGCATTTTGTGCGGCGATTCGTTGTATATAGCAAATTATTCGCCCATAGCTACAGGCTCGGCACTTATCTGTTTGAGTTATTCAAGCGGCAAGGTCATCTGGATTGGTGACGTAAAACAATTGATGATTTGCCACAGCAAGTACAAAAATGAAGTGTTCATCCACAAGGTCGGGAACAAAATAGTTATTGCCGGCGATGAGTCGGGAGGTATACTGCAGGTGGTTGACAGCCGCAGCGGAAAGAACTTGTTTTGTACACATGATGCTGCTTCGAAACTGCTGAATGATAAGCCCTGATACTTTTTTGACAGACGATTGTTTCAAGAACTTATAAATGCAAAAGCTTACTTCGGGCTTCGTGGCTTTGCTCAATAGCATTCACCAAACGACCGATTGATAAAAATAATAGTAATTTTGACGAATAAACATTAAATCTCATGAATGCAATAGAAGCATGGTTCAGTGAGACTTTATGAACAATTACGATGGATAACAAATACTCTTTTTTGCAATGAATATCATAAAAAGAAAACTGGCTAAAAGCATTTTCATCTTTTTAGTATTTCTTGCCATTGGATTATTTTTATGGCTGGCAAAAGGCACTTTATTCTATCTGTTTAATTTTGGCTATATTGGACTATCAGTTTCGTTGGGAACAGCATTAAACGGTATTCTGCCCCGTGATAAAAAAATGTGGAGCCGAAAGATTACTCAGCTGATGATAGGTATTTATTTGTTGGGAGTTTTAGGTTTTTTTGGGCATGAGAATATGCAAATTGAAGGATTCTTTTTTTATTTGTTAGCAGGAATTTTTTCGGGGCCAGTGATTCACTATTTTGTTGCCAAGATTTTTGGTACATTATTGTTTGGACGGGGTTATTGTGGTTGGGCCTGCTGGACCATGATGGTCACAGATCTTCTTCCCTGGATGAAACCCAAAAAAGGGAGGTTGAGATATTGGGGGATGGTTCGTTATGTGCATTTTTTTGGTGTGTTGTCATTGGTACTTGTTTTATGGTACTCTTTTCAGGCAAACGATACGAGAAATATTTCGATGATGCTTTTTAAATGGTTGATAATTGGAAATCTGACTTATTATTCAATTGCTATAATACTTGCAGCGGTGTTTAAAGATAACCGGGCATTCTGTAAATATGCTTGCCCGATACCTGTATTAATGAAACTAGGTGCCCCATTTTCGATCTGGAAAATTAAAATTGAAAAAGATAAATGTACAGAATGCAGGTTGTGTGAAAAGAATTGTCCTATGAATGTTAAACTCTTAGGGTATATGAAAACCAATAAAAGAGTTGCTTCAACAGAGTGCATTGCATGCCAGCAATGTGTAAATATATGTCCTAAAAATGCAATTCGGTATACAAAAGGTTTTGACCTTGAATTGAAGGGATATATAAATTATAATAATGTGCAAAAGTTGAATAAAGAAAATGAATAATAAGTGTTCATTCAGGCTCGGTATAAACTATTTCTTTAGTTAGAACATCACTAAGGGCTTTGCCTTTTCTTCAATCTTCCTAAAATAACTTCATTCGCAAAAAAAAACTATATTTGTGGGAGTGAAAGGATTGGTATGATTAATGCGATATAGCATCTTTTTAGAATTTAATTTGAAGAAAAAACACAGTTAATTTTGAATATTATAGGTGGAGGCAGAAACCACTTGAAAAAAACGCTTACATAAAAAACAAAAGTGGCGACCACGCATATTAACATGAAAAAGACAATTACTAAAATCGGAATACTTATTCTGATCAGCATCACAGCCTTTTTATTTAACGGCTGCAATAAGGGTGACAAAGGAGATCAAGGTATTCAGGGACCTGCAGGACCCGAAGCTACATCCTTTGATTTTGATTTAACTTTTAACACGGGAGACACCTATCAAACTTATAGTGGAATTACCGGGTATGAAACAAGTGACATTGTGGTAACTTATATCCTGTACGAAAACATAGGATCAGAAGGTTACTGGACCCAGCTCCCTGTGATCTTCGATAATACGGTTAATATTATTCCCGAGTTTGGCGACCAAAGCGGACTGTTATATATTAATACGGTAAAAGCAAATGGTACTTCGGGCAGTCCCTGGACCGTATCAACAACTCTCGCTTTTAAAGCAGTATTGATCAAAGGCAGGGCTTTATCATCTCATCCCGGCATACAAAATCAAAGCTACGAAAAAGTAAAAGAAACTTTTCATTTGAAATAATAAGAGAATTCGGGAGGGCTGACTCTTCTCAGTGCTTAGGTGCAACATAAGCCTTTTAAATTATTATTGGGTTTAAACTTTTTGTAGAACTTCATTAAATAAGTCTTCTTGCAATAAATTCGAATCGGGTATTTTGTAAAAAATTATCCGTTCCGGCTGATAGTGTTCAGCATCTCCTGATCGACGATCTCTATATTTTTACCTTCCGAACGTATGATACCGTCTTTATCGAATTTCGTAAAAGTATGTATCACGTTTTCCTGTGAGCAGCCGGCAAATTCGGCCAGTTCTTTGCGTGACAAGTTCAGGGTGAATTTCGGGCTTTGATAAACGGTCTTCGATAAATAGATCAGCACATCAGCAATGCGCCCATTCACCTGTTTGTGAGCAAGGCTGATAAAATTGAAGATAGAATCCTTGAACATATTCGAAAGGAATTCGAGCAGTTTGAGCGAAAGCTGACCATTCTTTTCGATGAACGATTTCAGGATGTCGATATCGATAAGGCATACTTCGCAATCTTCGATGGCGATGATGGAAAATATGTTCACACCCTCGTTCAGTATGATACCCGCGCCTATCAGATTCGGCGAACCGGTGATGGTGAGTATGATATTCTTGCCCGAATCGGTTTCGTAGTTCATTTTGGCACGTCCTTTTGAAATAAAGGCCATGTGCGAAGCTTTAGTGCCTTGTTTCATGATGTATTCGTTCTTCCTGAACTTCAGTTGCTGTGAGGTTTGATACAACAGTTCGAACTCGGAAGCACTGATATATTGGCATATAAAATGCTTGAAAACACAGATGCTGCAATCGAAAGGGGTATGATTAGAGGTGGTTAACATAGTGCTTTTCTGTTTTACTTCATGAATATTTATGAATTATTTCATGTTTTTTACTGAAACATCGCAACCTGAATTATGCGTTGCAAAGATAATCAATTTCTACTTTTGTCTACCAATTTGGTAGACTTTTATTTTAATTATTAATAAACAATGTAAAAAAATGGAAATCAATAAAATTACAATAATCGGAGGCATCGGAAAAAACGGTCAGGCCGAAAAGGTTGAGCGTTTCGATCTGAAAATGGGCGACATTATCAGTATCGTGGGGCCCACCGGTTGCGGAAAAACAACACTGATCAACGATATTGAACTCTTTGCGAACAAAAACACTCCATCTGAACGCACAGTTCTAATAAACGACCAGCCCATACCCGAAGATTTTTCGTTCGATCCCTCGAAACATCCCATTGCTTTGATCTCGCAGCACACCAATTTCTTATCCGATCTGCCTGTGGGTGAATTTTTGCAGATACATGCCAAAATAAGAGGCTCGGATAACATTCAGCAGATGATAGAAGAAACCCTCGACTTTGCCAATCAACTCACCGGTGAAGCCATTATCAAAAACACATCGATGACCGAACTTTCAGGTGGACAAACCCGTTCGTTACTAATCGCTGATGCGGTTATCATCGGCCATTCTCCCATCATTTTGCTCGACGAAATTGAAAATGCAGGGATTCATCGCACCAAAGCCCTCAAACTCCTGAAAAAATACGATAAGATATTTGTGTTCGTAACCCACGATCCCAGAATTGCCTTGCTTTCCGATTTCCGTATTATTATGGAGAACGGTGCGATGCAGAAAATGATCACCACCAATGCCGAAGAAAAAATGGCTGCCATCGGTTTGAAAAAAATCGATGATGTGATGCTCGAATTCCGTAAACGTATAAGAGCAGGCGAAGTGGTCACCGATAAGGTGTTTAGCGAACAAATTAAAGATCTGGCAGTAAGTTATCAAATTTATTTAAAAAGAAGAAGCGCATGAAACTAATAATTTTTGCAGGACCGCCCACGTGCGGAAAAACCACGGTCATCCGTCAGGTGATCAGACGAATCATTAAAAAGAACCTGAAACCGGCCTATCTGAAGATAGATGTGCTGTTTGCCGATGAAGACGAACAGTTGCGTAACGAATTCGGAATACCGACCAAAAAGGTCTATTCGGGCGAACTATGTCCCGACCATTGCAATGTGGTGGTGTTGGACGAAGTGGTTGACTGGGCCGAAAAACAAGGAGCCGAATATCTTTTTGTTGAAACAGCAGGACTTTGTTTGCGTTGTTCGCCTTATGTTGAAAACTCTTTGGGAGTTGTGGTGCTCGAAGCCACCAGCGGCATGAATCTGCCAAGAAAGATAGGCCCCATGCTCACCCTGGCTGATATTGCTGTGGTCACCAAAATAGATCTTATTTCTCAAGCCGAACGTGAAGTATTCAGATATCGCATACTGGAAGCTGCCAAAGAAATTAAAGTGGTTGAAAGCAATGCATTATATGGAATTGGCATCGACCCAATTGTGCGTGATATACTAAAATCGGAAGATATTGAACAGCCCATGTTCCTGAAAGGGAATCCTCCGGTAGGAACCTGTACAATTTGCGTAGGCAAAAAAGAGATAGGCGCAAAGAATCATTTCGGCGTATTGCGAACCATGGAAAACGAATTGTTCTATGTCGGTGAATAATACCTGGTCGGTTTACCTTGATAATGCCGCTACTACCCGCCTCGACGCGCGGGTTTTGGAAGCTATGATGCCTTACTTTACCGATTATTTCGGCAATGCATCAAGCCTTCATACATTTGGCATCAGGGTGAAACAACCTTTGGATGCGTTTCGTTCCACCATCGCGGCTTCAATTAATGCCCAAAGTGAAGAGATCATATTTACATCGGGTGGTACTGAGGCCAACAATCATACCCTGAAAGGAGTTGCATTTGCCAACAGGCACAAAGGAAATCATATCATTGTTTCGGCTATCGAGCACGATTGTATCCTGAACACATGCAAATGGCTCGAAACTCAGGGTTTCTTTGTTACCTATCTTACCGTGGATAATGATGGAATAGTGGATTTGGAAAAGCTTTCAAAACTTATCAATCCAAAGACCATTTTGGTTTCGGTGATGCATGCCAACAACGAAATAGGAACTTTGCAACCGATAGAAGAGATTGGAAGGATGTGCGGCGAACGCGGAGTTTATTTTCATACCGATGCGTGTCAGTCGTTCGGCAAAGTGCCTATTGACGTTGATGCTCAGCATATCACCCTGATGTCGTTGAATGCACATAAAATTTACGGCCCAAAAGGCATAGGATGTTTGTATGTGAAAAAAGGTACTGAGATAACGCCCTTGCTTCATGGCGGTGGACAGGAATTTGGTTTGCGCTCTACTACCGAAAACATTGCTGGTATTGCAGGATTTGCAAAAGCAGCCGAGCTCTGCATTTCGGAATTGGATGAAGAAACCAAACGTATCACTCAATTGCGGAACACGCTTATTGGCAACCTGCAACATACTTTTGATGGCTTTTACCTTAACGGACATCCCTCTCAACGATTGGCCAACAATATCAATTTTGGCATTGTCGGACTGGAAGGCGAAACCATACGTATGTTACTGCTGCTCGATGAAGAAGGCATAGCCGTTTCGGCTGGTTCGGCATGTTCGAACAACGATACCACAAAAAGCGCCTCGCATGTTTTACAAGCCGTCGGTAAAAATCAGTTCGAAGCCCGTGGTGCTATCAGGGTTAGCCTGGGACGCTACAATACGGAAGATGACATCGCTTACTTTTTGAAGATATTCAAACAAAAAATTAAAAACCTAAATTATATTTTTTCTTAAAACAAATTTAAAATGGAAACTACAACAAAAACACATGATAAAACCATGGAGCTGCTGCCCAAATTAGATTGCGCAGCTTGCGGTTATAAAACCTGTATTGATTTTGCTGCGGCTGTCGATAACGGTGATGACGAATTGAAAAAGTGCATACATATTGCCGATAAGCTCACCGATAAAAGTGAAGATACCATGTCGTGCTTCATGTGTACAAAAGAAGCTTCGGGTTTGGGCGAAAAACTGGGTTGGAAAGACAACCTGAAACGCGAATTTGATTTTATTCTGGATTGTTTTCCTGAAGAACCGGGTCCTAAAGAAACCATTTTGCCTTATAATCCTACTTTAGTGAAAGAACTGGGCGTGAAAAAAGGCGATGTGATGATAGGCAGGCCTATGGGAATGTCGTGCGGTTGCCCGATAACCCATTGCGGAATTGTTTCAACTGTGGATGCCCGCAACGGGGTTATAAATTGGAATGTAACCGGTCCGCTGCGTCCCCGTGCCGAAGGTTTTGTCGATATCGGTTATTATGTTTCGCAAGCCTATGAAGGAATTATCAAAGAATCAAAAACCGAGATACAACTGGGTGTCCGCTATTGGTTTCTGCCCCGCAGGTGCATGCTGCAATGGCGTCACAGCGGTTTGGTTAATGCAGTAACAAAACTTAAGGATGGCAGCTACAAAGTACGTATTGAAGGATTGTTGATCGGATAGTTTTATCCGGACACATCATTTTATCCTTTATAGATATAATGTTGCGGGACTAGTTTCAGGTTCCTGTTAGGTTTATTCTTATTCAATTTTTTTGGTTTTAAATCTTTGATTGGTTATTTTTTGAGTTTAGCCGATTTGTAACTATTTTCATGCGCTATTGGTGAAATTATTTCACTCTATCTGTATATCAGGCAGTGTTATTATTATTGTTTATAAATATAATATTGAAACCATGTCTGTTGATCGATAATTTTTATAATTTTGTTACTGTTTTTAGTATAATATTGAGAAAACAGAACAATGTTCATCAGGAATACGTTAGAAAACACAAAAAATATTATAGGCTAAAGAACCTGATTTTTAGGCATGCAGAATAATTATCGTAGACGAAAAGTCTTCATTAACAGAGAAATAAATAAAATACTCATTTTTTCCCTAAAAAAAATTGAAAATTGATACCAAGTTTTTTTCATAATTTTTCGTTTAGTAATATAAAGTCGATTAAATGAATCCGGGCAACGAATTGAAGGATCTGGTAAGACTATGCAGAGAAAACAATTCAACTGCTCAGGAAAAGTTGTATAAATCGTTTTACGGAGTTATGATGAATGTTTGTTTGAGATACGCTAAGAACCCTGAGGATGCTGTAGAAATATTAAATACAGGGTTTTTGAAAGTATTCCAAAATATCGATAAATATGTGGGTGAAGGAGAGCAGTTATTTTCGTGGATACGCAAAATAATGGTGAATACTGCTTTGGATAAAATAAGGTTTGAAAAGAACCGTTATTCGAACACGGTTCCTCTCAACATTAACAACGATGCAAATTATATAGAGAATGACGCCCTGAGCCATTTTGGCGAGGAAGATCTGATCCGTATGATACAATGTCTTCCGCCGTCAAGCAGAACAGTTTTCAATATGTATGTTTTTGAGGATTACAGCCACAAAGAAATTGCAGAAGCACTAAATATGACCGTGAGCACATCACAATGGCATTTGTTGAATGCCCGCAGAATATTAATGAAACAAATTACTAACATAAACCATAAGGAGTCAGTAATAAATGGATAAAAAATATCTCATCGACGACTTATTCAAGTCAAAACTCGATGGTTACAGCCCCGAATATGTTCCTGAGCACTGGCAGATGATGAAATCGGCTCTGGAAAGCAGCAGCAAAACCGGCCTGAAAAGTTCAGGCAACACTGTGACGAATGTCCTGCTGATAGTTTCTGCTATTATTATAGTGTGTACCGGATTTTATGCCTATACATTATCTGAAAAACTACGTACCCAGTACGATAAAAATCAAAATATCTCCCTTTGTCAGAATATTGACCATCAGACTGCTTCTTCTATTGATAAGAATAGAGTAACTGTAAATGATAATCCTACTTCACAGACTGTTCAACAAAATGATACAAAAAAATTGAACGCTGTCAATTCTGTTAAACAAAATGCAAACAGATCAAACTCGGCTATTGAAAAGAAAAATTTCGTTAATGGCGAAAAGAAAACAAACAATACCAGTGAAAAGAAAAATACCAAGAATAGTTTAGCTCAGAACAAGGACAAAGACCTGAAAACAAGCAATACTAAAGCAGGTTCAGCAGTAAAAACCGATCAAAACTTTAATTCATCGGTTAAAACTCAAATAGAAAATGATAACGTCCAGAAAAGTAATACAACAATTGCTGTTATTAATAATGAGAATAAAGTAACTGATGCTGATAACTCTGTAAATGAAAACAAAAACCAGACGCATAATGATGTAACTATTGCCATTAAAAGAACTGATGGATTAAGCGAAGCGGAACTCGGATTGGTACCGACGGAAAATGAGAACTATAGTTCGGTTACGGACGATTATTTTGCAAAAAAACAGCAGTTGGATGCAAGACATATGCGTAAAGCCGAAAATAAAGCAAAAAATGCTGCAGCTATCAAAAAAGCCAATATGGAAACGGCTCCCGACTTTAAAGTTAGTGTTGTAAATAATATTGTTTCGAATCCTGCTTTTTCAGGATTTAATCAACATCACACAATAGAGATTTCCACACTCGTTCATAAGCCTACCTATAAGCCTGCTTCCGATTTCACCGTACCGTTCGAATATGGTATTACTTACGATTTTAATTTTGGTAAGAAAAATAATTACGGATTGGGAATAAATTACAAAAGGTTTGTTGGTGGTGCTGAAGGGTCGCTGGATGTCGATCTGACGTTTGCATATCGTTTCCGTTTGGCAAAAGATCATAACTTGCGTGTAGGTGTTTCGGCAACCTATTTCTCGAGCGGTGTGAACTTCAGCGATATGACTTTCCCCGATATGATCGATTCGAAGAACGGATATGTTTATAATACTAACGAAAACCAACCTGCCAAGAGTACAAAAAGTAATTTTGACATGGGTTTGGGTCTGTGGTATACCTGGAAAACATTATACGTTGGTATATCAGGTGTTCATCTGACCAGCCCGAATGTTGGAATGATTAGTGTCTCGAGAATTCCACGTGAATACACTCTTTCTTCAGGTTATTCATTTAAATTGAATAAGAATATGGATATGCTTCCGGCATTTGAGATGAACTATGATGAACATACCTTTAATTTTACACCCGATATGTTGTTTGCTTATCATAAGCGCTTCCTTTTTGGAGTGGAATTTCAAAATCTGAAAACAGCCGGTTTGATATTAGGTTGCAATCTGAATGATAGTTTTATTTTGAACTTGCATGGCGGTGTCCCGATGAGCAAAAACCTGATCGATAATTTCGGAATAATTGACTATGCAGGACTTAGTCTGCGTTTTCAATTCGGGGAAACCCGCTAAAAGCTTTTTATGAAACGCACTATCGTATTTTTGTTTCCGGTTTTATTGCTTTTAGGATACTCATGTAAGAAACAAGAAGATCCATCTACCAAAACTCTTTACGATACGTTGAAGGTTAACACAACCTATACAGAATTTGCACTAAGTGAAAATACTATTCTGACCTTAGATGCAACAAACTCTCAGGCCACAAGTTATTTATGGAGTCCCAGTGGTGATACACTGCCCATGATTACGGTTTCAGCTGAAGGTAATTATACCGTTCAGGTAAAAACACATACGGGCATCCTGAATTTTCAGGTTATTATCTTTTATAACGGAAGCGATTGCTATATACCCAACTCCTTTTCGCCAAACGGAGATAATAAGAATGATTATTGGCAGCCTTTTTTTACAGGGGTTAGTTCTGAAAACTATAACTTAAAGATCTACGATCAGAATAATACAAAACTATTTTCTACCACTGATAATACAGCCCATTGGGATGGGAAATATAATGGTCAGGAAATGCCTGCCGGATATTATTATTATACCATTTCGTATCAAACCCTATCTGGTGAATCGAAAAACCGGAACGGGATGCTGCAGTTATACAGATAACGAAATAACCTTCTAACCTCTTCTAATATTTGATTAGTTTTTGTATCGATCTTTTATCGTTATCGGTCATCTCAACAAAATAAACTCCTGATTGCAAACTATGGATATCGATCGTGTTCAAACTATTTTTTGTGCATGATATAATGAGTTCCCCCATCGTGTTGAAAATATTAATTTGCTGAGGAGCAATATTTGATTCTCCGATAATATTAAAGAAATCGTGTGCAGGGTTCGGATAAATTGAAAACTCAGATGGAGAATTATATTCATGTATACCTGTAACTGCCATTTTTACTGCTTTCCATGCATTTATTTTCCCCCATCCCCAACGATAACTTCCAGTGTCAGGAATTACACCTGTTTGAACATC
This sequence comes from uncultured Bacteroidales bacterium, assembly GCA_903913285.1. Lineage (GTDB taxonomy): Bacteria > Bacteroidota > Bacteroidia > Bacteroidales > CAIWKO01 > CAIWKO01. The sequence goes on from CAIWKO010000009.1 coordinate 34,155, forward strand.
TGTACGTGCGGTGAGTTTAATAATATTTTTTATTTGAGCAGGAGTGAGAGCAGGATCAGCCTGCAGCATTAAGGCTACAATACCGGTAACCATAGGCGATGACATGGATGTACCTGATAGAGGGTAAAATTTATACGTTCTGCCTCCAAAGTCAACACTGGTAACCATTCCGCTTAAAGTTTGATTTGTGAATGATGATACTGATGAAATAACATTTTGCCCGGGTGCAGAAATGTCAGGTTTTAACCGTCCGTCATAGGTAGGCCCAAAGCTTGAAAAAGTAGCAATAGCTCCTCCCACAACCGAACCGCTCGTGAGAACTATCTCTGAGTTATGAGCTGCCACGCTTATCACACTGTTTGTGCAGGCAGGTTCGCCTACACCGCAATAATGATCTCCGGCTTGCCATCCTGTAGTAGGTGCAATAAAGGCAGAACCCCAATTGCCGACATTATTCGTTAATTCAATCACATCCCAACAATTAACTGTTGCAGCAGTCCCGTTTGCAAATATGGCGATTTTGTATGTTGAGGTATTCAGGTTTTTGATACGGATGCGCATGTGTGGTCTGTTATTCATCGGATTTGCAGAATCAGAACTCAGGTTATAGAAAACGGTATCCGCACCGATTATCAATTGGCCTTCCGAATACGAGGCCGTATCGTTTGTAGAATAAACAGGTGAACTAGTCAGAATTACATTTGAGGTGTTCATTACTTGTAATGAAACACTAAAACTATTGCCGGGCTCACCCCACATAGTAACCGACTGTCCCCACATGGTAGGGTAATAGGTATAATTATCAAAACCAACAACTGTTTTTAAGGTATCTGTGGCTGATAAGAAAGTATGGTTTAAATGAAAGTTCACATTCCCGTTATTTCCGGCACTGGCAACAAAAACCACACCTTGTGATGATAACTGATCAATAGCCTGACTTATTAAAGATGTCCCATCCAGATTGCCTGCCCAGTATAATCCCCAGCTTTGATTTATAACCAGTCGTTTTCCAACGCTTTGTGCATAATCGTTCATCCAGTTGTAGGCATCTATTACAGCCGCTTCATCAACCAAAAAGGTAGCCATCAGATACTGCGCTTCAAATGCCACACCCCTATAAATGGTGCCGGCACCACTGCCACCACAAATACCTGCAACGTGCGATGCGTGATAAGCATATTCGTAAATATTAAAAGTATCGCATTGTGCAGCCAGCAGGTCTGTTTCGCCGTTTATTTCAGTTCCATAACTAAATCCGCTTGGTGGTGGTCCTGCATTGCGGTATTGATCCCAGGCTTTAATTATTCTAGTGTGTGTGAGCGTTGTATCATAAAACATGGGATTGGTGTAATCAAATCCCCAATCGGTGATACCAATTAAAACATTCTTCCCGGTAAAAGACTGAGGAAGGTCAATTCCTTTCCAGACACTGTCGACACGGGTATCTTTTACTGCCCGATTGAGGTCAGGGTTTATTTTTCCGGCGATTTCAATATAGTCAATACCCTGAAGGGAAGCGATCATATTAAAGTTTTGTATCGGAATACGTAGAGTGACAATTTTCGCTGTTTGCGACCCCATAAGAATCCCTGCAGAAGTCAGGCATGACGAATTGAATTTGCTATTAACGCGAGCCAGACAGGAGACATAATAGTTCCCGTTAAATTTATTGACAGGATATTTTGCACAAAGTTCATTACTGGTATAACACTTGTTTTTTGCAAACTCTTTATTCAGGTCATGCATAAAAAGTTTTGTATCGCATGATATTTTTGTTTGTGCAAACAAACTAATACTTAAAAACATTATTACTAGAGAAAGAAAACTCTTTTTCATCTTTTTTAAATTTATATAATAATATCAAAAGTTAATCTCCTTGAACAAAAAAAAGATAGGAGTAATTTTTCTTAAGAACCAACTATTTAATTTCTCTTCCAAGTATTCCGTATACAGGGAAATGGTCGCTATAACCGCCTAAATATTGTCCTCCGGCGGCTGTTCTCCATGGATATCCGGTAAAGGTTCCTGTCTTTTGTTTTAAAAAGGTTTCGTTAAAGATCTTGGCTTTCATCAGTTTAAAAGTTGAAAAATCTGTACCTGTTAAGCCATAAGAAACGATGATTTGATCGAACAGATCCCATGAATCGTGATATGCATAAGAACCTACGCCATCCTGATATAATTTTATCATCGGGTCGTACAGATCACCAGCAACAACCTGATCAGTTTTGTTTTTTGCTTTCAGCACTTTGGTAATACTTGCATTAGATGGGTTGTCGTTTAAGTCACCCATGATAATGATCTTAACGTTTGGGTTTGTTTTCATAAGTGAATCCGTGATATGACGCGAAAGCTCAGCAGCAGACTTTCGTTTCGGAGCACTTCTTTGTTCACCACCCCGGCGGGAAGGCCAGTGATTCACCAAAAAATAGATAGATTCGCCATCCAGTTTCCCCCAAACCAATAATTGATCGCGTGTTCTGAATGAAGTATCTGAAGTCTGTAATGGCATGGGTTTACTTCCTTCAACTATAAATCTATTTTTTTGATACAACAACGCTACATCAACACCTCTTCTATCAGGAGAGTCGTAATGCACAATGCCATAGTTCTTGGATTTTAAATTATCTGATTTTGCTAAGTCTTCTAAAACTCTACGGTTTTCAATTTCAGATAGTCCAATTATAGCAGGTCCTCCGGGAAGCACTTCTTGCCCGATCTTTGAAATTGCTTCAGAAATATGTTCAATTTTTAAATTGTATTTTGCAGAATTCCAGTGTTGTATTCCATTAGGCATAAATTCTTTATCGTCGGTATTTGGGTCATCAATGGTGTCATATAAGTTTTCAGTATTATAGAAAGCAATAATGGCAATGTTAAACTTTTTTTCCTGTGCAAAAATGCAGGAATTGATTAATAATAATATTGTAAGAAAAAGGTTTCTTTTAGTCATAAAATAAGTTTTATTCTTTGATTGAAAGGACAAAAATACGATTCTTTGATTAAATGGAATCAAAAAATATTTTTACTTATTTAAATAGAAGGTTAAATTTTTAAAATAAAATCTGATGATTACAATAATTTCGTATTTTTGTCGGCTTTGCCAAAAAAATAAATGATTTAAGGCATAAGGATTGATTGAGATTTACAACAAAACAAACCACACTCATATATTAATAGAATAATAACTTAAGAGACTAAAAATGAAGAGATTTTTATTATTGATTTTACTAATGTTTATAACGACGACCTTGATAGAAGCGCAAACTTCTACTCTGGAAGGAATTGTTACCGACATTACAGGAAGCCCTTTGCCGGGAGCGTCGGTAAATGTGGGTAACAAGACTTTTAAAACGGATGCTTCAGGGAAATTCACTTCAGATGGCATTGGTTATGGAAAAACTGATATCACTTTTGTACTTGATGGTTACGAAACCAAAACCATGAATATTGAAGTAAATTCATCCTCTGTAAAGCTTGGTTACATTCAGGTAAAGACAAGTGTAGCCGATAACGGAAATGATAACCAGGGAGGAACAACATTGTCAACGGTTGAGTCAGATGATGACATCAAAGACCAAAATGTTTCAAGTTTGCTACATTCAGCAAATGATCCTTTTGTTTCTATTGCAAGTTATACTTTAAGTGCAGGATATTTCAGACCACGTGGATATGATAATGAATACTCAGAAGTATTAATAGGAGGGTTAGAATTGAGTGACCCGGAAACAGGAAGACCAAATTTCTCGGACTGGAGCGGTTTAAATGATGCTACACGTTATAAGGAAAGTTCCTATGGACTTAATCCAACACGTTTCTCTTTTGGTGCATTATCGGGTGCTTCTGACATAGATGTTAGAGCTTCTCATCAACCAAAGCAAATAAAAGCTTCGTATTCTTATTCAAATGCCACTTACACTAACAGAGTGATGGTTACTGCATCTACAGGAATGATGAAAAATGGTTGGGCTGTGACAGTTGCTGGTTCAACACGTCAGGGAAATACAGGATATGTGAAAGGTACATTCTATGATGCATGGTCGTATTTTCTTTCGGTTGAGAAAAAGATAAACTCAAAACAATCGATCTCATTCACAGGTTTTGGCTCTCCGGCAAAAAGAGGTATGCAATCGGCAACGGTTCAGGAATGTTATGACCTTGTTGGAAGTAATTATTATAATCCGAATTGGGGACTACAAGACGGAAAAGTTAGAAACGCTAAAGTGCGTAATTCTCATGAACCTCAATTATTACTTTCACATTTTTATGATATCACTGATAAAATAAAACTCACTACTACTCTTGGATATAGTTTTGGTCGTACCGGTACCACTGCATTGAATTGGTATAATTCTGCCGATCCGCGTCCCGATTATTATCGTTATCTACCAAGTTGGCAGTATAATAATCCAGCATCAACTCCTGATCCAACAGTAGCTGCACAAATTACAGATCTGTGGAAAAACGATGAGAACACAAGACAAATAGATTGGGATAATTTGTATCAGGTAAATTACCTGAGTGCATTGAGTGGTGAACAATCAAGATATATTGTTGAAGAACGCCGTTTGGATCATTCTCAAATAGCACTTGCTTCTCATGTGAATTATGAGATCAACAAACACATTTTCTTTACAGGGGGTTTAAATGTTAACCTATATAAAAGCAGAAACTATAAAGTAATGAACGACATGCTGGATGGTAATGGCTATACAGGTTACTGGATCGATATTGACCAATTTGCGCAACAAGATTTCCCTACAGATTCGAATATAGCTCAAAACGACATGAACAATCCGAACCGTATTGTGAAAAAAGGAGACGTTTTTGGTTATGATTACGATATACACATTAATTCTGCCAAATTATGGGGGTTAGGTGAGTTTACCTACAATCATTTTGATTTTTATGCAGCACTTAATTTTTCAGGCACACAATTTTGGAGAGTTGGAAATATGAAAAATGGTCGGTTTGCCGATGATTCCTATGGAAAATCAGCCACTCACAGCTTTTTAGATTATGCTGTAAAAGCAGGTGTGACTTACAAACTTTCAGGTCGTCATTATTTTGTGTTTAACACTGCCTACATAACAACGGCTCCCACTTTTAATGATGTCTATATATCACCCCGAATCAGGAATACCGTAATTTCTGATATCAGAACTGGGAAGATCTTTAGCTGCGATTTAAGTTATATTATTCGTTATCCGAAAGTGACAGCAAGAATAACTGCATTTAATACGAATTTCCAGAATGATACAAAAACAATGAGTTTCTTTCAGGATGACCTGAGTACTTATGTCGATTATATTGTTTTTGGAATAAATAAAACTCATCAGGGTATCGAATTAGGTGTTGAGGTAAAGCTGATCCCTGTTCTTTCATTGGAGATTGCAGGATCAATTGGAAATTATCGTTATACGAACCGTCCAACGGCATATATGTCGGTTGAAAATGGCTCACAACCCGATTCAACTCAAAAGATTTATTGCAAGAATTTTTATGTAAGTGGTACTCCGCAAACTGCTGGTTCTATTGGATTGAAGTTCGTTCATCCTAAATTCTGGTATGCAAATTTAAGTGCAAATATTTATGCAAACAATTGGGTTGATTTTAATCCGAGCCGTCGCACTCTGGAAGCGTTAGATGGAATATATCCGGGTGATGAAAGATTATCATTAATTACCGAACAGCAAAAAGCATACAATAACCCTCAGTTTACACTTGATGCATCCGTTGGTAAAAATATTAAAATTAATAAAGTTGTTCTTGGAATTAGTGTAAGGATGACCAATATTTTAAATAATACCAAGATGGTTACTTCAGGTTTTGAACAACTTCGTTTCAATTATACAACTAAAAACCTTGATGAGTTTCCTCCAAAATATTTTTATGGTTTTGGTCGTACTTATTTTATAACAGCATCAGTAAAAATATAATTTAAAGATAAAAACAAAAAAAATTAAAAATATGAAAGCAATCAGAGTATTAAGAAAAATTTGGGTACTGCTTTTAGTTGTTCCTGCTATTTTTATTTCAGGCTGTACGAAAAAATTTGATGTACCTCCTGTAGAAATTCCAAAATTTGATTTGCCAAGTGGCGCCACAATTATTTCGATTAGACAATTGAAAGCTATGCATTCAGCAGGAGGTTTTGAAAGTATTACAGATAATTTGTATGTTACCGGTAAGGTTATAAGTAGTGACGAAACGGGAAATATTTATAAAGAGATGTTTATTCAGGATACTTCGGGTGGATTACTGATTAGCCTTGATAATACAAGCTTATATACTACATACCGGTTAGGTCAACGCATTTATGTTAAATGTCAGGGGCTATATTTAGGCGAATATGGCGGATTGGTTCAACTGGGTGCTAGTGTTGGTGGAGCCATTGGTAGGATTGCTGATCCAGTTATTAAGCAATATTTGTTTCTCGACAGTATACCGGGGGCAATACCTGCTGCAACTGTAATAACGATTCCTACAATTACACCTGATAAATATGGGATGTTGGTTGAACTTCAAAATGTTCATTTCGTCGAGGTAGCACAACTGTTTTCTTTAAGCACAGCTTCAACTAACCGTACTATTTCTGACGGCGCTAATAACTTGATCATGCGAACTAGCAATTATGCTACTTTTGCAACAACTTCAATTCCAAGCGGTGTAGGTACAATTTACGGAATTCTCGGCTTTTTCAGTCCCGATAATCAATTAATGATTCGCGACCTGAACGACTTGGTGGGGTTTGATTATTCTACAAAGCTAGTTATTAATGAAAGTTTTGCTACAACAGGTTCATTGGGCACTTTTTCTCAATATAGTGTTTCAGGACCTCAAGTATGGGCACAATCTACATACAGTTCAAGTACATTTGCGAAAATGTCGGGTTTTGCAGGTGGAGTTTATACTGCTAATGAAGATTGGCTTATTTCGCCTTCAATGAATCTGGATTTATATTCTGGCGAAATTTTAAATTTTTTCACTATGATGAATTTTGGTACAGCAGGGGATGGTTCGCTGAGGATTTATTATTCTACTGATTATGTTTCAGGTGATCCGACAACATCAACTTGGACTGAAATAACAACAGCTGCCTTATCAACAGGTACATTTGTCAGCACTCCATCTGGTGATATTGACCTTTCTGCAGTTGTCGGAACAAATGTGCATATTGCGTTTAAATATACCTGTAGCACTTCCGGTGTTGCTACCTGGGAAGTTGGTGGCATTTTGGTTAAAGGAACAAAAATTTAATAACAGATACTTAATACTGAAGAAGCTACTTGTATTAGGTAGCTTCTTTTTTTTATCGGAAATTAATATGCACTGAGGAATTTTTTATAAATTTACCAATAATACTGTATCACCAGAATTCATGATCACTAAACTTATCCGTAAATGAAACTACTTTCCCGGCTAATTTATATTGCATTTATCAGTACTTGTAGTTTGCAGGTTTTTGCTCAAACTGCATTGCCAACATCATGGGATTGCCAACCGTCGACATTGCCGAATGGATGGACAACTAACATCACGAGTTATTATACTTCTGCGAGTTATGTGCATTCAGCGCCAAACGCGATAAAATTTGATGCTACCGGAATTTACCTTACCATAAATTTTGTTGATGAACCCGACACCCTGATTTATTATTTGCGTGGAGCATCTTTCTCTGGAGGTTTATTCACCATTCAGCAATCTATTAATGGTTCTGTTTGGGATAGTGTTCGGACTTTTACCGATGCAAATATACCAAGCTCAAGTTTAGCAAGCGCAGTTCCTTTTAAAAACCTTTTAGCATCAGGCAGTCGTTTCGTGCGGTTCTATTATACGACAAAATCGGGTGGAAATGTGGATGTTGATGATATAACGATTACAAAACATGCACCCGGCCCTAAAGCCAGCATCAAAATAAAATTAAATAATATATTGATACCAAACGGAACAATGGCTGTTATTGGTAATGCTCCTTCAACCACGTTTACTGTGATAAATTCGGGCACTGATTCTGTTTTGAGGCTAACATCATCAAATTTTTCAGGTACTGATGTCGGAATGTTCAGTGTGAGCGGCATTCCACTAAATGTTCATGCGCTTGATTCCGCAACTTTTACTGTAAATTTCGCGTCAACCGGAACTGATGGGTCGAAAAAGGCAATCTTATCCCTCGCGAATAGCGATGCAGATAATACTCCTTATGTTTTAAATTTGTGGGGGGTGAAAGGTAGCTATGCCACAGAACCAACAAGTCCGGCTGCTAATTTGAATTTTACAAATTTGAAATCGTATACTTTCAAAGTGAATTTTGCTGATGGTGGTTCTGTTCCCGACAGGTATATCGTGTTGAAAAAATCATCGCCGATAACTGAAGTGCCTGCCGACGGACAAACTTATCTGAAGGGCGATTATATCGGCAATGCACAGGTATGCTATGAAGGTCCGGCAGGCAATTTCTATCCGGCCAATGTGGTTGCCAACACGCATTATTATATTAAGGTTTTTGCTGTGAACGGGTATAGTGGTTACGAAAATTATCTGACAAGTACGGTTGCTTCGCGAGATACAACCACACTGGCAACGATGATGGGCGGATATTACGATGTAGTGAATTTTTCGCTGCCCACCTGGTGGCAGGATCTGCACAATTTGGTGAACGCTCACACGACTTTATATTACAGCGATTACACGTATTATATGATCAACGAATTCGAAAGCCGCGACACGGTGGTAGGAGGTACTTCTCAAAAAGTGCTTACCTGCGCTTATTCGGGCGAAAACTATGTGTATACTCCGCCTTTTGCGTTCACAGTTTATAGCCGCGAACATGTTTTTTGTGAAAGCTGGATGCCTACCTATAATGATGCAGGCTATTCTTCGTCGGCCGAATTTTCGGATTATCACAACCTGATGCCGGTTGATCAAAACAAGATAAATGTATACCGGTTGAACTACCCGCTTGGTAAAGTTGTTACAGTTCAATATCAGTATCTGAACGGTAAAAAAGGACTTGATTCACTTGGCCGGGTTGTTTTTGAACCGCGGGATGAGGTGAAAGGCGATTGTGCACGCGCTATGTTTTATGAGATTTTATGTTATGATGGGGTTAGTGGCAACGATTGGTATTTGCCACAGATCATCGATACATCTTCTATTGATTATGGACAGGATGAACAGTTGCTGAAGAAATGGAACGCGCAGGATCCGCCCGATAATTACGAGATTGCCCGCAACGATTTTATTTATTCGATTCAATTTAACCGCAATCCCTATATTGATCATCCTGATTGGGCCAATTGGGTGGGCTTTGGTGTAAATTCTTCGGTTAAAGAAAATAATGCATCGAAGAGTGATATTGAGGTTTTTCCGAATCCGACATCGGGAAAAATAACGGTTTCGACCGGGCAAATGATTGATGCTACTTTTGAACTATACAATCAAACCGGAGTAAGAGTTTTTTCAGCGCCTTTAATTAGTTCGAAGACTTTGTTCGATATTGATATGAGTGAACTGAGTAACGGTATGTATTTTTATAAGGTGACGGCCAAAGGCAGTATGATGAAAAGCGGAAAGCTGGTGGTGATTTATTAGTTAAAAGTTAAAAGTTTAAAGTTAAAAGTTTGGTTTCGGGATTTAACTTCCGGCTACGGGCTTCGTAATTCTAATATTTTTTGCTGAGAGGTTTTGAAGGGCGGCTGACAAGTTTGTTTTTTGGACTGACATACTTGTTTTTTGAATTGACATGTTTGTTTTTGCTTGCGCGTTAAATATTTTTTGGTTTTGACAAGTTTGTTTTTTGGCTGACAAGTGTGTTTTTTGGACTGACAGATTTGTTTTTTGGACTGACAAACTTGTTTTTTGAACAGAGTAACTTATTTTTCGGCTTTGACAAACTTGTTTTTTGGACTGACAAGGTTTTTTTTGGGGCTGACAAAGATGTTTTTTGGACAAAGTTGTTTGTTTGAGCTAAAGCGCGACTTGTTTTTTGGCAAACAAAGTTATTTTTGGGACTGACAAACTTGTTTTTTGGGGTGACAAGTTTGTTTTTTGGATTGACAAGTTTGTTTTTTGACTGACAAGTTTGTTTTTGTTATGCTACAAAAGTTTGCAAAATTAAAAGCGGAACACAGTTGGTTGATCAATTACTGTATCCCGCTTGTGAGTGGAGCTGGAGGGATTACCTTTGGTGATCACAATTTGGGGGGGTGTCAGCCAAACCATTCATGCGCTTCGCTTATGAGTTTTTGCTTTACCAGTATGCCTTGAAAAGAAAATCTTTTCAGTCACTCTGTTAAAGCAAAAACCACCCCCGTGGGGAGTGGTTTGGCTGTGGAGCTGGAGGGATTCGAACCCTCGTCCAAACAAGTAGCAAAAGTGCTTTCTACATGCTTATCTCTTATTTGATTGTCGGGGCGGGGCTGCAAAAGAGCCATGATACCACGCCCGTATCCCCTAAATTTTCGCTTAAACTACAGGGCGGAGTTTAAACTATTTCTGCATTTACGATGCTTCTGACGGGACACCGCAGAAAAGAGTTTCCCGGGAAGCAGCCACTGCCTAATTCTAAATTAAGCAGCTAAGGCGTAATTGTAATCGTTGCCATTTGTGTGGCGTGAGAATTAGTGTTAACGGGCCATATTCACAACGCCCGGCATGCTTACAAGTCCACTAACCCTGCTGTCAAAACCGGTCAGCCCCTGCAAGGGTACAAAGGTACGAAAAAAATCGGGCTTTTAATTGAGTTTCGCGGTTTCTTCGAAAACGATATCGTTGGGTATCTGAAATTTTTCGGCCGCAATGGGAACGTTTTCTTCAATTTTTGTGGCTTCCATTTTAACGCTAATGCCCGACACGGTTGATTCGGTTTTTAGTGGTATGCCTTTCCAGATATAAAAGGTGGCCTGTAGTTTGGTGCCGGCAAAATCGACGGCAAAGACATCGCATTTTTTGCCAATTACTGTGGCGGTACCTTTTTTACGGAGGTGAAAGCGCTGGGCCATTTCGCGGGTGATGGCGTTGAAATTGATGTCGTCGGGATTGTTTTCGTCGATCTTTGCTTTTTGCCCTTTTTTGTGTTCAGGATCGAAGGAATAGATATAAAGCGAATCGTTGACTGAATATTGATGAATTTTTTTGCCGAGCAACTCCTGTGTTACCTCGGTGGCTTGTTTTTTTCCGTAGTCGTCCATATAAACAATTATCGACTGGCTTAATCCCATGACGGAAGATGTCATGTGGATGATGGCGGATTTGAGGTCGACTTTTCGGACATCGGTTTTGGTTTTATCCACAAAATTGATGATGGTATCGGAAGCGTTGACGACGGTTTTGGTTTCGGAAGTGTGGGAACAACTCCAGAAAAAAATTGGAAAAACAAACAACAGCAGGTGTTTTTTCATGATGAAAGGAATTTAGTAATCCGTTAAACTTTTTACATAGGGAATCATTTCGGCCATAAAATTAATGAAATCGCGGTTCAGTTCGTTGTAGTGCAGATTGATTTCGTTGGCTGCCAGATTGAGGTCGGGAGCATAGCGTGCGCGCAAAGCGAGCCCCTTGAAAAAATGCTTGAAGCTGTCGCGATTGCCATAATAAACCAGCCAGTTTGATGACATCATGTGGGGCAGCATTCGTTTCATGCGCATGGGCAAAATAGTATATTCGGACAAAACGGCGGCATATACTTTTTCGGCAAAACGTTCGAGCGATTCGGGGTGATAGTGGCTCCAGTTGGCAGCCAGAAAATGGTCGTAGAACATATCGATGATGATGGTTGCATACATGCCGAATTTCGGGTCGATTCGGCTGACGCTTAGTTTAAAGAATTCGTTCGAATCGGTAAACTCGTCGATACGATGATGAAGCCTGATGCCTTTGCGGATCTCTTCCGGATAGTGAAGCGATTTTCCTTTCACGGTGTCGGCAATAAAATTCCCTATCAAAATGTTCTTGTTGCCAGACGACAGGTAAGCATGAGCCAGATAATTCATTGAGGATCGAATAAGGTGCAAAAGTATCGGAAATGAACCTAATATGCAAGGAGAGGGAAAAATATGGCGCAAATTTCGTAATTTTGTTTTCTGCCATGGGTGGCGGATCGCCCGGAATTGTATGAAAAAAAACATTCTTTTTTTGATAACTTTGCTTCAGGTTATTGTTGTGTGCGGGCAACAACACCCTCACACTGCCGATACAACCCGCCAAATAATCTGTTCGCCCAACCCGTTCACGAAAATCACGCAGTTGAGTTTCGATGTATCGTGTGATAGTTGCGATGTGAGTGTTCAACTTTTCGATGATTCGGGCATTTATGTTACTACCTTGTTTGAAGGAAAATCATCCAAAGGAAAAATCAAAACCCAATGGGACGGCAAAAATGCACTGGGCGAAAAAGCAGGCAACGATATTTATACTTGCAAAATTATTTCGAAAGAATTTGAAACAACGATAAAACTAATTTATACCGAATAACGGCTTTATTTTTAAAAACCTTATTTTTGCAAAAAAATACAGATATGGAAATCAACTCATTTCAACAGGCAATTCTTCAGGGAATTCCCGATATTCTACCCGAAAAACCAGCTTATGATACTACCGTGAATCATGCGCCAAAGCGTAAAGAAATATTGAATCATGAAGAAAAAAAGCTTGCCCTAAGAAATGCATTGCGCTATTTCGATAAGAAACATCATGCTGTTTTGGCTCCCGAATTTTTGGAAGAATTGAAGACGTATGGCAGGATTTATATGTATCGTTTCCGCCCTCAATATAAAATTTTTGCACGCAGTATTGAAGAATTTCCTCATAAATCGAAGCAAGCGGCAGCCATTATGCTTATGTTGAGCAATAATTTAGATCTGGCAGTTGCGCAACACCCCCACGAACTTATTACTTATGGCGGCAATGGTGCCGCATTTCAAAACTGGGCTCAATACCTGCTTACGATGAAATATCTGGCCACGATGACGGATGAACAAACCCTTGCCATGTATTCGGGTCATCCGATGGGATTGTTCCCTTCGCATAAAGATGCTCCAAGAGTGGTTGTGACCAATGGAATGGTAATACCGAATTATTCGAAACCCGACGATTGGGAACGTTTCAATGCACTCGGTGTTTCGCAATATGGTCAAATGACAGCAGGTTCGTTTATGTATATCGGACCGCAGGGAATAGTTCATGGAACCACCATTACAGTTTTGAACGCGGGCAGGAAAATTGAAAAAGCCGGTGAAGGTTTGGCAGGAAAACTCTTTGTAACTTCGGGCCTTGGCGGGATGTCGGGGGCACAGCCAAAAGCAGCCGTGATAGCAGGCGCCATCGGAGTAATTGCCGAGATTAACCCTAAAGCTGTTCAAACCCGCCATTCTCAGGGTTGGGTTGATGAGGTTTATACGGATTTGGATGAACTTTTAGCACGTATTGAGAAAGCGAGGAAAGGAAAAGAGTCGGTTTCGTTGGCATACCAGGGAAATATTGTTGACCTCTGGGAAAAATTCGTTGAAAAAAATATTGACATAGAGTTGGGTTCCGACCAGACTTCGTTACACAATCCGTGGGCAGGAGGCTATTATCCGGTTGGATTAGGTTTTGAAGAATCGAAAACCATGATGGCTGAAAACCCAAAGCTTTTTAAAGAAAAAGTTCAGGAATCGCTGCGCAGGCAGGTAAAAGCAATTAACGTCTTAACGGCAAACGGCATGTATTTTTTCGATTACGGCAATGCATTTCTGTTGGAAGCGAGTCGTGCTGGTGCAGATATTATGAAACCGAACGGTGATTTTATTTACCCATCGTATGTTCAGGATATCATGGGACCTATGTGTTTCGATTATGGTTTTGGTCCCTTCCGTTGGGTATGCACATCTTCGAAACCCGAAGACCTTGACAAAACCGACTTAATTGCAATGGAAGTTTTAGAAGAAATTGCAAAGACTTCGCCCATCGAAATACAACAACAAATGAAGGATAATATCCGTTGGATTCGGGAAGCAAAGAAAAACAAACTGGTGGTTGGATCTCAGGCCCGTATTTTATATGCTGATGCTACCGGCCGAATAAAAATTGCCGAAGCTTTTAACAAAGCAATTGCAAAAGGCGAAATATCGGCTCCGGTGGTTTTGGGAAGAGACCATCACGATGTATCCGGAACGGACTCGCCATACCGCGAGACTTCTAACATTTACGACGGGTCGCGTTTTACAGCCGATATGGCAATTCAGAATGTGATCGGCGATTCATTTCGGGGTGCTACCTGGGTTTCGATACATAATGGAGGAGGAGTTGGTTGGGGAGAGGTTATTAATGGTGGTTTTGGAATGCTGCTCGACGGTTCGGATGATGCTGACAGAAGGCTCAAATCGATGCTTTTCTGGGATGTAAATAACGGAATTTCGCGCAGAAGTTGGGCACGAAACGATGGAGCTGTTTTTGCTATTAAACGTGCCATGAAAGAAAATCCCAATCTAAAAGTAACTCTTCCAAATATTGCCGATGATTCTTTAATTAATTCACTTTTATGATTATGGAATAATTATTGTGTTAATCAGAATCCATAAAAATATTACCATGAAAAAGCAAGTAAAATATATAGCCTTGATCACAGTGGTCTGTATTTTTGGTTTGTATTCCTGCGATAAGACTTCAAATGACCCGGCAACAGATGTTAGAGAACAATATGTCGGCTTCTGGACAAGTACAGAGTCCACATCAATAAGTTATCCGGTTACAATAAGTTTGGATGCGAGCAATTCTGCTCAAATATTGATAAACAATTTCCATTATTTAGGTGCCAGCGAAAAAGCTTATGCAATAGCTACAAAAAGTAGCCTTACTTTTCCATCGCAAGTTATTTGCGGAAATACAATTAGCGGTTCGGGAACTTATGTAAATGCTAACAAGATCACATTAAAGTATTATGTGAACGATCAAACTACTATCGACACCGTTAATGCCACCTACACTAAATAATTTATTTTAGTTTTTTGCTGATTATCCTGCTTTGAGTTTTACTTAACTCAACAACAACATCCTTATAGATCTTCTGAAACTCTTTAAGGTTTTTGTTATAGAACGAAATACTTTCGCTGAATTTTTTACGGGAAATATTGTGCTTTTGTAAAATTGAATTGTAAAAATAATTCGTATATTGATCCACATTCTCTTTTTTACTCTGAACATCTATAATTGCGGCTTCTGCTAAATGGAAATCAACTAGCACTAATACCATTTGGTCGGGTTGAATTATTGTTTCGGGAATTTTTATTTCTTTATCTTTTGAACCGCAAGCGATTAGAAAAACCAGAAGAAATAAAAAGAAGGATTGTTTTACCATACAGTATTTTTGGGATAATTAATTATTAAAAGTCAGCCTTTTTCCTCTGATTTCACTCTGTACCTTTTTTCCATTATAGGCTATTTGACCATTAACAAAAGTACATGCAATTTTCGAATTAAAAGTTTGTCCTTCAAAAGGCGACCATTTGCATTTGTATAATAGAGAATCTTTGTCAACTTTTGTTGGTATATTCATATCAATCAATACCATATCAGCATAATAATTTTTACGAATATAACCTCGTTTTTCAACTTTAAAGCAAACTGCCGGTTTATGACACATTAAATCGACAATTTTTTCTAAGGACAATTTTTTATTATGATAGAATTCGAGCATGGCAAGTAAAGAATGTTGAACCAAGGTTCCACCTGAAGGAGCTTTGAAATAGGTTTGCATTTTTTCTTCCAAAGTGTGTGGCGCGTGATCGGTTGCAACAATATCAATAGTTCCATCGATAATGGCATTAAATAATGCCTGCCTGTCGTTTTCAGTTTTGATGGCAGGATTCCATTTTACTTTAGTGCCTAAAGTTTCGTAAGCAGAATCGTTAAACCACAAATGATGGACACAAACCTCTGAAGTGATCTTTTTTTCTTCAAGCGGTAGCGTACTTTTTAATAAATCCAATTCTCGTGCTGTTGAAATGTGAAGAACGTGCAAACGAGTATTGAATTTTTTTGCCAAATTCACTGCTTTTTGAGTTGAAACATAACAAGATTCTTCGCTGCGGATAAGCGGATGAGATGAAATTGGCACATTTTCGCCATATCGTTCACGAAAAATTGCAGCATTCTTTTGAATAATCATTTCATCTTCCGAATGAATTGCAATCAAAAATGGTGTAGAAAATATTTTCTCGAGGGCAAGAGAGTTATTCACCATCATATTTCCTGTAGATGCACCTAAAAAAACTTTTATTCCTGCATTTTGGCTTGGATCAAAATTATTTATCTCATCAATATTATTGTTGGTTGCACCTAAATAAAATGAAAAATTTGCCCGTGATTTTTGCTTAGCCAATTGATATTTTTCTTCAAGCAATTCAATACTTATAGTGTTAGGAACGGTGTTAGGCATTTCCATATAACTGGTAACTCCACCTGCAACAGCTGCGGCACTTTCCGATTCTATATCTCCTTTATAAGTTAATCCCGGTTCACGGAAATGAACCTGGTCATCAATCACTCCAGGAATCAAAATTTTGCAATTTGCATCAATACGAGTAATATTATTTTCGCGTAAGTAGGTTTCGCTTAAATTGTTTTGAGGTAAAATATCGTGGATGAATCCGTTTATTATTAATACACAACCTTTTAAAATTGTGTTTTCGTTTACTATAGTTGCATTATCAATTAAATAATTCGATTTCATACAGAATAAATAACAAAAAATCTGAAAATCGCTAAAGAAAAATTTTCTGGAGAATGCTTAAGCAACTTGTTTATATTTACGAAACCAACTTCTAACTTTTAATGAGATCACTCCAAAAATAGCTTCTTTAAAAATACCTTTACTCATTTTTGACTGGCCTTCGGTGCGGTCGGTAAAGATAATGGGAACTTCAAGTATCCTAAAGCCATGTTTCCATGCAGTAAATTTCATTTCGATCTGAAACGCATACCCGATAAAATGAATTTTATCCATTTCGATAGTTTCAAGAACCTTTTTAGTGTAACATTTAAATCCAGCAGTGGTATCTCTTATCTTCATCCGTGTTACAAAACGAACATATGCAGAAGCGTAGTAAGACATCAACACTCGTCCCATTGGCCAATTAACTACATTCACGCCATTTATGTATCGCGAACCAATTGCAAGATCAGCTCCGAGGTTATGACATGCGTTGTAGAGTTTAATGAGATCTTCCGGATTGTGAGAAAAATCTGCGTCCATCTCAAATATATAGTCGTAGTTATGTTCGAGTGACCATTTAAATCCATGAATATAAGCAGTTCCTAATCCAAGTTTGCCTTTACGTTCTTCAATAAACAAGCGTTCCGGAAATTCTTTCATTAAATCTTTTACAATACCAGCAGTGCCATCCGGAGAATTATCTTCAACAATAAGGATATTGAAGTCTTTTGTCAGCGAAAAAACCTTTCGAATTATCTTCTCGATGTTTTCTCGCTCATTGTATGTTGGAATAATTACTATGCTATCTCCCACAAATTTTTTTGTTTTAGTAACGAAACAAACCTACATAATATTTTTGAAAAAAACGAAATTGATATAAAAAAAAGTTTAAATATAGGTTTATAAGTTAATGAAAAGAAAAAAGATGACTTAAATTGGATATAAATCAAGATTTAATAATTTTTTAATACATGAGTAAAATAATAATTTGTACTTTTGACACAAGAAAATCGAAAAGCAGGTTGAATTTTAGAATTCAACCTTTTTTTTCCGTTAGAAAATTATAACTATTAATAATAAATAAAAAAAGATGAAAAAAATTTACATTATCATGATTGCAGCCCTGATGGGTTTGATGATCAACAACAAGGCAAAAGCTCAGATTTTTACCAGTAGCTTTGATTCATGGACAACTTCAGCACCTATTAAACCTACAGATTGGTTTGGTGTTAAAACAAGTTTTATAGCAGATAGTGCAACACAGTATACTTCAGCACCTCATACCCCAACGTATGCTATTAGACTTGTAAGTAGAACGGCGAGCCACAGAAGATTAACAACCCAGCCTCTTACAATTACAGCAGGAAGCACATATACAATTACTTTTTGGGTAAAAGGTCATGGAAGCATTAGAACTGGATTGTTTAATGGAGGTTCAAATTCTGCAACAGCTTATGCATACAATTCTTATTTACCAATTAACTCTACTACATGGGCGCAGCAAACTCAGACTATTGCTTCGGATACTAACTCCAGTACTGCGGAATTCATAATTTCAGTAAAATCAAGTTTTGCTGATAAAGAAGATATTCAAGTTGATGATGTTAATATTACTGCAGGAACAACTCAGACTGTTTCTATTCACGATATCCAATATTCAACCACATCACCTTATGTATCACCTTATGCAACACAAGTTGTTATAACAGGAGGGATTGTTACAGCGAAATATAATAGAGGTATGTTCATTCAAAGTGGTTATGGCCCTTGGAATGGTCTTTATGTATATGATTCTGCTCATATTGCATCTGCAAGTATCGCAAGAGGTGATTCCGTTACAATTACAGGTACAGTTTCAGAATATCTTACTTATACCGAACTTGGAAGTATCTCAGGTGTTACGAAAGTTTCTTCAGGAAATATTTTACATCCTGCATATCCTGTTACATTGGTTAATGCATCTACCGAATCACTTGAAGGTGTTTTAGTTTCAATGACCAATATGCCATGTGTGAATGCATCAGGTTCTGCAGCTTATGGGGAGTTTATACTTTATAATGGAACCGATTCAACCAAAACAGGCGGACTGTTATACAAATATACTACAGCTGCTGTGGGAACTCATTATGATGTTACCGGGGTTGTTTATTTGGCATATGGCGGTGTGATGCGTATTGAACCCAGAGATGTTAATGATGTTTCGATTAGCTCAGGGATTAAAGAAAACGAACAGAACAATGTTAGCATGTATCCGAATCCAGCTACTTCAGTTTTGAATATTGCAAATATTGAAGGAATTCAGCAAATCAGAATTTCAAATTTATTAGGTGAAACAATTGAAAATGTCTCTGTGTCGGGAAATGCTGCAGCTATTAATGTAAGCAAATTCAATTCAGGTATTTATTTTATTTCGCTGATTAATGACAATAGCGTTAGTGCAACCAGAAAATTTATTAAACAATAATTTTTTGAACTGAGTATAAAAAAAGGGATTGCAATTGCAATCCCTTTTTTATTATTAACGTGACTTAATAATTTTTTTAAGAAAGTTTGACTTCAGTTAAAAATAGTTGTATTTTTGATTCATCTAATTATCAGAAAATTCAATTAAATCTTCATTTTAAAATTAATCTATTATTAATTAAAAAGAAAATTATGAGAAAATTTTACTTAATTATTACGGCTATCGTAATGGGTTTTGCAATTAATAACACTGCGAAATCTCAGGTCTTTACAAGCGGTTTTGAGACCTGGACCACAACAGCACCAATTAAACCAACAGACTGGTTTGGAGCTAAGACGAATATCTCTGCAGATAGCGCAACACAGTACACTTCAGCACCTCATTCAGGAACTTATGCGATAAAACTTGAAAACAGGGCAACTATGCAGAGAAGATTGACTACACAGCCAATTTCTATTACTAGCGGAATGGTATACACTATTACTTTTTGGGTGAAAGGTCATGGTAAAATAAGAACAGGAATATATACAGGCGGATCAATTGCTGCGACTGCATTTCATTACAGTTCCTGGATGGTGGTAGATACGTCAGTTTGGATTCAGAAAACCCAATATATCGCTTCGGACACCACTTCGAGCAGTGCAGCGATTATTTTAAATGTAAAAGCAACAGCATCAGACCTTGAAGATCTTCAAATAGATGATGTAACTGTTACTTCAGGTGCTATTCCAACAGTTTCTATTCACGACATTCAATATACAACCACATCGCCTTATGAATCGCCATATTTAAGTCAGATTTTGACTACAGGAGGAATTGTTTCCGGAATATACGATTATGGTATGTTTATTCAATCGGGATATGGACCCTGGAGCGGCTTATTTGTTTATGATTCAGCGAATATTGCTGAAGCAGGTATTGTGAGAGGAGATTCAGTTACGGTTAATGGAACTGTAGTTGAACATCTAACTTATACAGAGTTGAGAACAATTTTAAATGTTACTTTAGTTTCGTCGGGGAATACATTGCATCCGGCCTATCCAGTTACCAATATAAATTCTGCTTCAGAATCGCTTGAAGGTGTGTTGGTAGCAATAAATAATCAGCCTTGTGTTGATACTACAGGCCTATATGCAAAAGGCCAATGGATCGTTTATAATGGAACAGATTCGACAAAAATGGGAGGACTTTTATATAAATACCCTTCGGCTGTTATCGGAACCCGTTATGATATTACAGGTGAGGTTTATTTATCAACAGGTGCTATCATGCGTGTTTTGCCCAGAGATATTGATGATGTCCTGATTGATGCTACAGGTATTGATGAACACAATCAAAACTATATTCACATATATCCAAATCCTGTTAGTTCAAGTATAAATATTGCGAATTGTGATGGAATTCAGTTGATAAGAATTTCTAATATCCTAGGAGAAAATATTTATAATGTTAATGTTTCGGGAAATAATGCTGCAATAAATGTCAGCAGATTTAATTCAGGTATTTATTTTATATCTCTGATCAAAGACAATGCAGTGATTGAAACGAGAAAATTTATTAAGCAATAAATCTTTGAATTCAAAAAAAGAGGGTGCTATTCAGCACCCTCTTTTTTTTATAATGAATATTACTTTTTAGGTTGCAACGAAGTTGCCCAATCGCCTAAATCTTTTATCTGATTTGCATCGGGTTTTGGCCCGCTAAATGAGCTTGGAGGCATACTCCCGTTTTTTGCTGCTTTGTAAATAGCATTAGCTTTTTTAGCTTGTTTTGTTGCAGAATAAGTGCTCCAGGCGTCTAAATTCCATGAACCCGATGCCATTCCACCACCATTGTTACTATGGCAAGCAGCACATGAAGCTTTCAATGTCTTCATCACATTTTCGGGAATTACCGGTAGGAGTGATTTTGCTGTTTTTTGACTGTGGGCTACCGAAGGTGCCAAAGTTACAGAAGCAATGATTGAAAAAGCCAATATTGCTACCGAGATCAAGAGGATTTTTTTCATAGATGTTGGTTTTAGTTACTAAATATTCGATAAAGTTAATAAAAAACGACGGAGAATCCAAATTATTTTTCTAAAATCAATTTTTTAGTTAAGGTTCCCGATGATGTTTTGATATTTATAAAGTAAATTCCTGCAGGTTTTTCGCTAAGATCAAGAACTACGTTCTTGTCTCCGATATTTTTTTCAAGCTGATGGGTCATCTGTTTTCCCTGATAATCGAAAACAATGATATCAACATCCTGAATACAAGAAGAAGCGATATCAATTGTAAATATTCCACTGGTAGGATTAGGAAATAGTTCGACACTTTCGATAGGGGAAACCTCTTCGTGGTTGAGATAGTATCCCACTGTAAATTGCTGATATACCTGTTCGCCAAAATCGGGATTAAAAATCTTTAAAACGGCACCATCACTAGCCCTTCTTAGACGGATATACCCCGAACCATCGCTGTTCGCCCAAAAAGACAGTCCATCATCGTCGTTGTCGTTCAGGGTGAATTCATAGCATCCGCTTGAGAGATGAACAGTGTCTTTATAAATAGTGTTTGCTGCAAAAGTGTTTTTCTGGAAGATAATATTTCCCTGATCATCTTTAAGCATGTAGCTGTCTTCACCAGGATAATTGTTGGAACGGAATTCAATGATAATATCATTGGGATATTGCGGCGGAGCATTATAAGTAGTCTTGATGGTATTATTGGGGGAATACATATCTGTTCCGCCGTTGGGGGAAGAAACTGTTGCATAAAAAGTTCCATTCGATCCTGCCCATTGTATGTTTTCTAATCTTACATCCTGAAGTTCCATGAATTTCAGAGTGCCAGTCCAATGATAAACTGAAGGGGTTGTACCTGTGCCTTCGAAACCATAGGTAATGTCTAGTGATGTCAGAGTTGTTGCTCCGGTGTTGCGGATGGTTACCAACGGGTTGTTGCAAATAGGATTCATCCTAGAGTAGATTTGGGCCTTCGTAGGAGTTTTTATCTCATACATTTCAGCATCGAGAGAAAAGTTAGGAAGGCCGTAGGAAACCAATTGAGTTTCGATCTGAAAGTTGGGCGCAGAGCCCGCACCGTTCCATACATATGGATCAATGTCGTAATCGAGCAGGGTAGAGTCGCCGGGAGCTACGAAAGGTGTGAGTTCGAAGTCGTAAGTGTTGGCCGTGCCCCCGGGGCACCAGTTTGCACGGTTGTATACCCATGTGCCGCCCTGCGGATAGATTGGGTTAAGACCGCAATCGTCGCGCCATACAAGGCGTGAAAATTGTTGGGTTCCGTTTACGAGTATTTTATGGTTCTTGGCACAGAATTCGGCACAGTTTTCGGCATCGCCCATGCCATGTCCTGTTGGTCGCATCTTGATACGGGTGTTGGCTGCTTCGGCATCGATCTTAATTTTGCGAGCAGTTAAAACGTTTTCGGTGTTTGCATTGTACCAATAGGTTCCGCACCAAAGGTTCTGGATCTTTTTCGGATCTCGGGGAGGGACACCTTTTATGAATTCGAATCGGAGGTCGAGTAATTCCTGCCAGTTTCCGGCTGCCAGATGCACCGAATCGTGAAGCAAGGTTCTGTAATCGGATACATCAAAAACCCAGGTGAAGCCATTGCCTAAACTAAGTCCATTGCCATAAGGTGTAATCAGGCGTTCAAGTTCGTAACGGTT
The DNA here is from genome assembly GCA_903913285.1 of uncultured Bacteroidales bacterium. GTDB lineage: Bacteria > Bacteroidota > Bacteroidia > Bacteroidales > CAIWKO01 > CAIWKO01. The sequence continues at coordinate 56,990 of CAIWKO010000009.1, forward strand.
GATGACTTCGAAATGCGGGCCATAGTAGTACCAATGTTTCAGGTGTATGACCGAATCGGGCTGTACGAAGGCAGAATCGGTAGCGATGCCCAAATGATTATATACATAATGGTTATAATAAACGGGCCAGACATTTATGGTATCGGTGCAAACCAAGGGATGGAGCGAATCGCTGTAGAAAAATATCTGCAGAGGATCGTTCTGAACTGAATCGACAGTGATTAATGTGTCGATATGCGAAATATAGACACCTTGTTCGAGAATAAGGTCGGGACGCAGGGAAGTTTCCTGAAAATTGTGAACAATGTCGCTTCCTTTTGTAAAGGTAAACACGGGAAGTCCAATCAAATTACCTGTATGATTCCCTGCACCCGAATCGGCGGCAGTTTCTGTGGTGTTATCGTTAAATTTATAGTATAGTTGCAAATTGCTATTGTAGGGATGGGATGCATTCAGATCTTTATACATCCATTGATGGATGGTGGCGGAATCAAGTTCTGCATTCCAAACGGCAAATTCATCGAGATATCCATCGTAGTTATACCCGTTATCGGTCCACATACAAGAGCCTATCCTGAATTTCTTAATGCCTTTCATATGGCGGGTGAGTCCTGTGCCCGAATACCACAATAGCCCGTTCAGATATATGTTTTGATTGCCGGTGAATGAATTTTTGGTGAAAGTCCAGTAGTTCCATTTGCCTTCAATTTCGGATGTTACAGCCGCCTTATTGATGCGGTCGTAGCTCGAAGTGAAGTTGTTGCCGGCATCCCAATATATATTGCTGTTCGACCAGGGCAGATGCACATTTATGACCCTGTTATTGAGTGAATCGTAGCCTTCGAAGGCAGATTGGTCCTGTGGTTGGAACGCTGGATTGCCGTAAGCCCAGAACGAAACAGTGATAGCGCTATCGATATTGGCTAAAGCCTGATAGGGGACATTGATGTAATCAGTTCCATAAAAGAAGAGTGATTTATCGTTTCCTGCAGAGGTAATGCCTGTTTTTGCACCTGTGTTCTCAGCAAAGACCGTATATGACGTCCCGTTTTCTGCATTATCGAACGAGATATCGATGATGATATTCTGAATGCCATCCCAGTTGAAGGGGGTGATGAAATGAATTGCATTCCAGCCAAGAGTTGTGAATGAGGTATTGTTTGAATAAACGATGGTGAAGCCCGAGTTTTCGAAATTTGAAGATGTGAGGGAATCGAGGGTGGTGTATTTGATGCGGATGGTGAGGTTTTTGAGCTGGCTACCCAGTGATTGCAGGTTAAACCTCATCCCGCTTATATCGCCACTATGCAAACCAGTAGCAAGCAATTCGGAAGCTTTCCATAAGAATTGCGAACGGCTTTCGGCAACGGCAGTATTGAAAGGATTGGAGGAAAGTGTTGTACCGCTTCCGACGTAAGCGGAATCGAAAGTGGTGATAGCTGTGTATTGAATTTGAGTATTGAATCGGGGAGAATATTTCCATGAGGGCTGAAACATGAAAAGGAGCGAATCGGGACTGGAACCTCCTGAAATATAGCTCGGTGCATTGAGCAGTGTTGAATCTAATTTGCCGGTGTGTTCATAGACGTAGGTAGAGGTCTGATAATCCCATTCGCCGCAGGCCGGAGTTTGAGCCGGATTGCATTTGAGTGTATAGTACATCAGTATCTTATTGGTGCGCATGGTGTCGGAAGGAAATACGAACCAGGCATCCTGGGCGCTGCCAAAGGTGAAGGTTTGCACACTTACTGTATCGCCAGGGCTTGCTTTAGCAACAATAGCCGACATGCAACACAGAAATAAGGAGAGGTATCGGGTGATCTTATACATAGTGAAATGTTTTTTAAGCTAATAGTTTATTTTCTGAGTGCTAAGGTAGGAAAAGTTTGTGAGATAGGCGATTTGCGAATAGCAATTTGGTTTCAGCAATAGCCTCTATTTTTGCCTTTGGGTCTGGATTTTTTAATAAAAGATAAAATATGGACAATCAGTAAATAAAGTCGGAAAGCAGTTTTAGAAAAGCACTTGAAAATTGAAAAAAGACGTCCATTGTTGGAAACGGAACATCCATCGACATAATGAACTGTTAAAGCCGGATAAAATGAATTTTGATAAAATAATAATGTAATGCAATTAGTAAAAGTTATTGCAAACTTTATATCTTTAAACCAAATTTTTTGTAAGAATAAGTCGTTAATAGAGAATTAAAATAAATTCCAAAAATGAAAAAGATAATAATAATTGTACTCGCCCTGGCAACTTCGTTCGGTTTGGGATATGGGTTTAATACATTGATATCAAAGCATCCGGACAATCAGGTAAAGCTGAAGCGGGTGACCGGTATAGGAGGAATATTTTTTAAATGTAAAGATCCCGAAAAAATAAAAGAGTGGTATAAAATTCATCTGGGCTTAAACACCGACCAATATGGAACAAGCTTTGAATGGCGGCAAGCTATGGATTCCACAAAAAAGGGTTATACACAATGGACCCCATTCAGCGACAATACAAAATATTTTGAACCTTCGGCTAAGGACTTTATGATTAATTACAGAGTAGCCAATTTAAAAGCGCTGGTTATGGAGTTGAAAAAAGAGAACGTGACGATATTGGATACAATTGAAACCTACGACTACGGGAAATTTGTGCATATTATGGACATCGAAGGGAACAAAATAGAACTGTGGGAGCCGGTGGATGTTGTTTACGACAAGATTGACGGGGGAAGAACGAAATAAAAATTAACAACGTTAAAGTGCTGCAGTAACTAAGATCTGCTGTTATTCTTGTCCACTTCTAATATCCTCCCCAACCCCTGCAAACCATCCGACACCCGCTTAATATTGCCGATCACCATAATGAGTTTGTTGTTGGCTTCCTTCAATCGACAAAAACGCGGGTTTTCTTTCACGAATGAGAGGATTGAGGTGAACACACCCGACTGATAGTATCCCGATTCAGGATTACTCACAAAATAAGCTTTCATTTGTTGTTCTTTCAGCACAATCTTTTCCAAACCTAAAGTTGTTGCCATCCAACGCAGGCGCAGGGTGTTCATCAATTCCTGGGTTTGCGGAGGTACGGGCCCGAAACGGTCGATGAGCATATTCTGATAAGCCAGCAGGTTTTCTTCCGTGTTGATACTGTCGAGTTCTTTGTATAAAATCAGGCGTTCGGATATGTTCGAAACATAATGGTCGGGTATCAATACTTCCAGATCGGTTTCTATCTGGCAATCTTTCACAAAGTCTTTTTGTTCGGCTTGGGTTTCGGTGTATAGGTCCTTAAATTCATTTTGCTTCAGTTCGAACAGGGCTTCGTCCAATATTTTCTGATACATCTCGAATCCTATCTCCGAAATAAACCCGCTTTGCTCGGCACCCAAAATGTTTCCCGCACCCCGTATATCTAGGTCGCGCATGGCAATATTGAAACCGCTGCCAAGCTCTGAGAATTCTTCAATCGTCTTCAATCGTTTCCGGGCATCTTCGGTTAGCACCGACATAGGCGGTGCCAACAGGTAGCAGAAGGCTTTTTTGTTGGTCCGGCCCACACGTCCGCGCAACTGGTGCAGGTCGCTCAGGCCATAGTTCTGTGCTTCGTTTATGATGATGGTGTTCACGTTGGCAATGTCCAGTCCCGATTCTATGATGGTGGTCGAAACCAACACATCATATTGTCCGTCGATAAAATCGAGCATGATCTGTTCCAGCACATGTCCTTCCAATTGCCCGTGCCCGATTGCAACCCGTATGCCGGGGCAGAGTTTCGTAAGCAGTTCGGCAATTTCGTGTATGTTATGAATACGGTTGTGCACAAAAAACACCTGACCACCCCGCGATATTTCGTACATAACCGCGTCGCGTATGCTGGTTTCGTTAAACACGTGCAACTCGGTCTGTATCGGATAGCGGTTGGGTGGGGGCGTGGCAATGATGCTCAGGTCGCGGGCACCCATCAGCGAAAACTGTAGCGTTCGCGGAATAGGAGTGGCTGTGAGCGTAAGCGTATCCACATTCACTTTCAGGTGACGAAGTTTTTCTTTGGTTGCCACGCCGAATTTCTGTTCTTCGTCTATCACCAGCAAGCCGAGGTCTTTATACAATACATCTTTACTTATAAGCCTGTGTGTTCCTATCAAAATGTCTATTCGTCCTTCTTTAAGTTGTTTCAGTATCTCAGTCTGTTGTTTCGCCGAGCGGAAACGGTTGATGTATTCCACCTTACACGGGAATTCTGTCAAACGGTCGCTAAAGGTTTTGTAATGCTGCAAAGCCAAAATGGTGGTAGGCACCAACACCGCCACCTGTTTGCTGTCGCTCACCGCTTTGAATGCAGCCCGTATGGCCACTTCCGTCTTCCCAAAACCCACATCGCCACATATCAGGCGGTCCATCGGGAAATCGGCTTCCATATCTTTTTTCACATCCGCGGTCGATTTAATCTGGTCGGGTGTATCCTGATAAATAAAAGAAGCTTCCAACTCGTGTTGCAAATAATTGTCGGGCGGGTAGGCATGTCCATGGGCGGCACGGCGTTCCGCATACAGTTTTATCAGGTCTTTCGCAATATCCTTTACCCGTTCTTTGGTTTTTGTTTTGAGCTTGTTCCAGGCATTCGATCCCAGCCGGTTCAGCGTCGGCGGTGTGCCTTCCTTGCTCACGTACTTCGAAATGCGGTGCAGCGAATGTATGCTCACATACAGCAGATCCTGGTTGTCGTAAACCAGTTTGATGGCTTCCTGGTGTTTGCCGTTCACTTCAATGCGTTCCAGGCCGGCATAACGCCCCACGCCGTGGTCGATATGCGTAATATAATCGCCGGGTTGCAGGTTGTAAATTTCTTTCAGCGTCACTGCTTCGCGGCTGCTGTAGTTATCTTTCAGGCGGAAACGGTGATAACGGTCAAAAATCTGATGGTCCGTGTAGCAACATATCTTCGTGCCTTTATCAATAAAACCTTCGTGCAACGAAGTGTTTACAATTGTAAAATCAAGCCTCTCAGCCGTCTTCCGCGTTTTCAGTATATCCTCTATAATGGTCGAAATACGTTCCGACTGGCTTTTCGAATCCGAAAAAATAAAGTTCTCAAACCCCTTCCCGGTATTTTCAGCCAGTTGTTGTATCAGCAGGTCGAAGTTTTTGTTGAACGAAGGCTGGGGCGAAGTATCAAACTCAAACGTGTTGGTAGCCGCAAACAAAAAATGCGTTCCGAATTCTATCAGCGAAAAATCCAACACCTGCTTACGCAGCGTTTCGCTGTCCGAAAACAACTCCTGAGGCTCCGGATTGATGCCTTTGTCGTTCGAATAGGATAAGTATTCCGCTGCTTTGCAGTAAAGCATATCCACCTGTTCGAAGGTCAGCGAAGCATCCTCAAACCACAACACCGCCTGCTTGCGTATATATTCCGGCAACGAAACTTTCGATTTGAAAAGCTCTGCATTCTGCGAATCGGGCACTATTTTAATATGGTCCAGCTTCTCAACCGAGAGTTGCGTCGAGGGTTCAAACGTGCGTATCGATTCCACTTCGTCGCCGAAGAGTTCTATGCGGTAAGGGTTTTCGTTCGAATACGAATACACGTCTATAATGCCGCCCCTAACCGCGAACTGCCCCGGCTCCACCACGAAATCAACCCGCTCAAACTGGTATTCCGTCAGCATTTCGGTGATAAAATCAACCGAAAGCTTCTCGCCCGTTTTCAAACGCAGAGTGTTCTTGTCGAAAAAACTTTGTGCCACCACTTTTTCCAGCAGCGCGTCGGGGTAGGTCACCATAATCAGGCGCTTTTTGCCCGTTTGCAGTTTGTTCAGCACTTCGGTGCGCAGCAGCACTGCCGTGTTGTCTATCTTTTCAAAGTTCTTCGGATGCTTATACGACGAAGGGAAAAACAGCACCGTTTTCTTAAAAAACTTCACGTCCCCCTCGCCAAAAATATTCTCCAGGTCGTTAAAAAAATAAGCTGCCGATTCTTTGTCGGGCATCACCACCAGTTGGCTCTTGTCCGAATGTCGAAACACCGATGCCACCGCCAAAGCCTTCACCGAGCCGCTCAATCCGCCGAGTTGAACCCGGGCAATGCTGTCGGCCGATGTAAGCGAAGCTATCTGTCCAAACGCCGCTGATTGTTGGTATTTTACTATAATTTCGTCCAGATTCAAACGGAAGTTTTTTGCAAAGGTAAAAATAATGCAGATAAAAGCTGAAAGCTTAAAGTTGAAAATAAACCTTCCATTCATTTGGGCGTGCCCCTCCTTCGTCGGGTCGGGCTTTTCGTTTCAAGTCCTCGCTACGCTGCGGGCTTTACACTCCAATCCCTCACGCGGCGGCCAACAGCAGGCCATTTAATCAACTTCACGTCGCCAATCAATCATTCCAATCATTTAATCAATTTAATCAGCGGTTCCGACAATTTTTCCCAGCCCTGTATGGGCGACATATTGCTAGCCAGAGGCTTATTCTTCAAAGTAGATATTTCTAAATGCTAAAAAATATTATTTGCCGGAAATTATTATTAAATCGTACAAACTTCTATTTAATTCCCAATTTCCATCTTTAGGTTGCTCAAATATAACAAATGATTTTTTTGGCATTTTTGATTTTAGCAATAAGTATTTATTAATATCCATGAAAACTTCAGGATCTTTTATAATCCAATTTTTATAAGATCTAAAATCATAAAAAGGAAAAAAACTTGCAATATTATTCTTTAATTCACAAAGCTGGCTAACAAATGGCGCGTAATTAAACATATATCCATCGCAAGGAATATACTTCTTGAGAATATGTCTATAGCCAAATAATCCAATTGATCGTAATGAATCATTTTCAACAAATTCAACAAAATTTTTATATAATAATTTTTCTCTCTCATTATAGCAAGAAGTAACATTCTTAGCATCTCTACAATTTGAATATCTCATCATTTTAAATGAAATCAGACACCTAACTGCATCATCATATTTGTCTTTAAATAAAGACTTATATCTATTGGAATTGTTTACCAAATCATTATACATAGAATCAACACTTTGTGTTGAATAATCTTCAAAATGATTTATTAAATGGTAATAGTGTATTATTGTATCGTTGTAAAATAATTTAAGTGTGTTTTTATCAAAATCAAGGATATAATTAGAGCTGTCTTGTTCAGAAGCATCCTTTACTAAACCGCATGAAGTAAAAATATCATTCAATGCCATCTTTGTTAATTCGAAAGATTGTTCATAGTCAATGCCAATAATTTTGGGAGGCGGAATTGATAACAGTGATAATGAATCCATAATATTGAAATACAAATTCTCATCAATCCAGATATCCCAATAACCAATCTTTTTTATTAATTTTTTGTCTTTCTCTTTAATAGCTTTAGTTAATAAATATGATTCTCCATAACCTCTTTCAATTACCAACGCATTAAATCCATTTCTTAAATAATAAGAAGTGATTACAGATTGGAAAAGGGTATTTGTCTTATCTAAATGGCATTCACCAACAAATATGTGTTTTTTATCAGTGTATTTGCTTAATGCAGACACATTAATACTGTTAAAATTCTCAACAGCATTATGCATTTTTTGTGAGAATAGTGATTGTGAAAATAAACAGAAGAAAATTAAAAGTATTTTTTTCATAATATTACTATTTAATGCACCACTATCTCCCGCGTCCTCTCCCGACGCGTATATTTTATTTCTCCTCCAAAACTACAAATTAATTCAATACCAAAAATTCTGAACTCTCACTTCCGAAATCTGAATTCAATAAAAAAAAAACTCCCCCAGCCATCCCAGCCCGAAGAGTTTTTTCATCTATTCACTATTATCTATTAACTATTATCTGTCGTCGTCGTCGTCCCGCTATCCCCGCTATCAGCCGCAGCCACCATCACCACATCCACATCCACCTGTCCGCCTGCTTCCAGCTTAACACCTTTCACAGTTTGCGAAATAAAACCGTCTCCCTCAATCAAAATATCTACTATATCATCCGGGTCGTTCTTCACTGCTTCAAAATATCCCGTTCCGTCCTCATCTGTCTGCAATTTCAGTCCATATTGAACCACCGTAACCGTCATATCCTCCAGCGGATTCCCGCTCTCATCATCACAATTCACATAAACCGCGCACGTACCCTTAATCTTTTCTGCTTCTGTCGTCACTGCATTACGTTCATGTCTCATTCTCTCCAAAACAACCGTCATTGTATAAGCATCCGTTTTTGCCTTATTCACACCCTTATACAACGTTTTCCCCGTTTCCTGCACATCCTTAATCGTCTCCAGCAGATCATCAAACAAAACCCAATTAGCCTCAATCGCGGTAGCCTTTTCCGTCTTATAAAACTCCTGCTTCACATTATCATCAATAATTTTAGCTGCCAAAGCTTTCAGCTCAGCATAAGCGGCATCTGTCAGCCCCTTAGCCTTTATTGCAGCCAAATTAATCGGTATATCCACATTCCCGAACAAATTTGCAAAAGCAATTTCCATACCTTCCACATTTCCTCTTCTGGCCTGAGTTCTAACTGCTTTTATCCCGAACAAATTCGGAGCTTTAGTCAGGCTGCTTTTTGCCAGTTTAATATACCGGTCCAAAAAATTCAACTTCCGATACACCTGGTCCGTGTCTACTTTCAGCGTATTCGTCAAACCGCTCAACTCCGAAACATAAAACTTCGCCGTAACAATTCCTTTCACCGCGTCCAGCTTTGCCTGAAAATTTGTCTCAAAAGGAGTATCATAATCCGGCGAAAAAGCAATAAAATCATTAATATCAGCATGAACTTCCTTAAAAGTAACCGTACCCACTGGGTGATATTCTTCTACTCTAATATTAAAATTCATAATAAAATAATTTTAGTTAATAATTTTCGAATGTAAAAATACAACTTTTTTTTAATTCAAACCGACTTAATGTAATTTTTTTTCATATATTGGTATTCCTGTACTAAAATCCCTAAACGTTTGGTCTTAAACCTCCCATCTCCAAATCTTATCTTTTCCCCGTCATTATTCAATTTCTCCATCTTGCCCTCTTTCCATCCTTCTATTTTCTTTCTTTCCACCTTCCTTTACCCGATGTTTAGGCGGGTATTTTTCCATGCCCGACGTTCAGGCGGGCCTGCCCGACGTTCAGGCGGGCCTGCCCGACGTTCAGGCGGGCATCTTTCCACTTAACTTAAAATTCTTATTGGGGTTTTTTCCAACCTAATGGGGGTTTTCTCCAACCTAACGAGGGTTTTCTCTAACTTAACGGGGGTTTTCTCCAACCTAACGGGGGTTTTCTCCAACCTAACGGGGGTTTTCTCCAACCTAATGGGGGTTTTCTTCAACCTAACAGGGGTTTTCTCCAACCTAACGAGGGTTTTCTCCAACCTAACGGGGGTTTTCTTCAACCTAACGAGGGTTTTCTTCAACCTAAAGGGGGTTTTTACCCCTTAAAAACTTAAATAATAGTACTTTAAACCTTTCGTTTCAGAATGCCCCTACGGAACCACCACCGGAAAATCATAATCGAACTGCAGGAAATGTTGTTCGCCTAATATTTGTGCCATAAAATGCATGTAGGCATCGGTAAACTTAAACTGATTCACATCGTAATACACTTCGGCCAAAGGCATGTTGCCAATAGAGCCCATGTCCACCGAAGTGGTGTTGAATTCTTCCAACCCCTGAAACGTAACGATGTTCTTCATCACGGGCATCTGTCCGTATTCTTCGCGAAGCAGCAGATCAACCACTTTGTCGGCCAGGGTTTGAGTGAGGCGGCGGTCGTACAAGCGGCATTCGCCTGCACGGGCGTAGTAGCCCGATATCTGCGCGCGGGCTTCTATCTTTAACTTGTTCGAAATTTCGGATGCAATGATGCCGCTGATGCCACCAAAGCGCGGATGGCCATACTCGTCCAACTCGGAACTGGCA
>CAIWKO010000010.1 GCA_903913285.1 uncultured Bacteroidales bacterium
CCCGTACAAAAGCAGTTTACAACCCATAAGGCCGTCATCCTGCACGCGGCATGGCTGGTTCAGGCTTGCGCCCATTGACCAATATTCCTTACTGCTGCCTCCCGTAGGAGTCTGGTCCGTGTCTCAGTACCAGTGTGGGGGATTTTCCTCTCAGAACCCCTAGACATCATAGCCTTGGTGAGCCATTACCTCACCAACTAGCTAATGTCGCGCATGCCCATCTTAAACCGTCAGAACTTTAACTGCAAAAAGATGCCTTCTCGCAGTGTTATGGGGCATTAATCCCTCTTTCGAGGGGCTATTCCCCAGTTTAAGGTAGGTTACATACGTGTTACGCACCCGTGCGCCGGTCGCCGCCAGGTATTGCTACCCGCGCTGCCCCTCGACTTGCATGTATTAAGCCTGCCGCTAGCGTTCATCCTGAGCCAGGATCAAACTCTTCATTGTAAAATTTGATCTTAAATGTTCTCAAGATTTACTATTCTTCTCAAGATAATTGACAAGAGATACTTACTCTTTTCTTACCTTCTTCAATATTTTCAAAGAACTTTATTTCTATCTTTTTTCCTTTTTATCAAAAGGGGCTGCAAAATTACTTCCTTTTTTTTAATTTCCAAATATTATTTTACTTTTTTTTAAAATAATTTTTCTAAGGTTGATTTTCTGCTTACTACCTTTTCTAATCAGAACAAAGAACGATAAACTTGTTATCCCCATAAATTGGGAGTGCAAAGATACTCCCTTTTTCATTACCTCCAAATATTTTTTAATATTTTTTTCATTTATTTTTCTTATAATTGAAAAACAGTTTATTATAAGTTAAAATAAATTCAACTCCACTTATAATCTATTCAATAATTCTCCGTTATTATTAATATTGTATAAATTTTACAACTTCTTAAATCAGTTTTATCGTTTTATTACCATTATAACTAACTATTCCAAAATGAAAATTATTACTTTTAGATTCTTTGTATTAACCTGTATTATATTGCTTTTCTCTTTTCAAACATTTTCTCAAATTGAAGAAAGCCAGGAAGATAACGGAAGTTATAATCTACCCTATAAAAAGAGCTTTTTTACAGGTGGTGGTCTGGGATTACAATTTGGAACTGTCACTATGGTTGATATTTCTCCTCAATTCGGTTATTATATCTTCGAAAACATGTCTGTAGGCGCTGGTTTAACCTATCAATATGTTAGTGATAGGAGTTATTCGCCTGCTGCTACAATGAATGTTATTGGCGGAAGAGCTTTTACACGTCTTTACTTACCGTTCTTTAACAGTATTTTTGCTCATGGCGAATATGAGTACATGACCTATAATACTAATGTATTTAGTACAACAGGAGAAAAACAATGGGTCAATCTATCGAATATCCTGGCTGGTATTGGTTATCGTCAAAAAATATACGGGCGTTCTTCCATTACATTAATGATACTCTGGAATTTTAATGAGTCACAATACGACTTATACAGTAATCCAATAATAAGGGCAGGTGTAGATATTGGGCTATAACATAAATCCCTTTCAGAACAATCTGAAAGGGATTTATAGTTTTTTACACTACTATTCTACAATGATTTCAAAACTTCTTTAAGCAAATCATAGCACTTCTGCACTGTATGAATTTCTATTTTTTCTCCCGGTGCATGAACTCCCAATAAAGATGGCCCAAATGAAATCATATCGATACCGGGATATTTTTCACCTATCAAGCCGCATTCCAATCCTGCATGTATGGCTTTAATAATAGGTGTTGATCCGTACAACTTCTCGTATGACTTTTTAGAGACCTCCAAAATTTTTGAGTTCAGATCCGGTTTCCAGCCTGGATATCCGGAATCGTGAGACACTTCAATTCCTATATGAATAAATGCACATTCAACCATGTCAATAACATCTTGCTTCGCAGATTCGATAGCACTGCGTTGACTTGTAGCAATTTTTATTTCGTTATCCTGCAACTGGGGAATTTCTTTATCGTCTTCTGCATCTTTTGCATCTCCCTTCATTTTTATTGAAGCAAGATTTGTTGAAGTTTGAACCAATCCTTCAATATCCGGCGACATCGTAATAACGCCATGAGGACATGCATAAAGCGAATTCAGTAATATTTTTTGGGTTTCAGCATCCAAAACAAATTCAGGAGTATCTTCCGCTGTGCAAGTAATCGTTAGTTTTGGTTCCTTTGTTTTATATTCCGCTTTGATTTCTTTAGCCAATTTATTGAAGTACTCAGCAAAAGCAGTGATATTGCTTTGTGGTAGCAATAGAACACATTTACCTTCACGGGCAAGAGCATTTCGCAGATTCCCGGCTTTTACATAGGATATCCTTGCACCAAATTTTCCTGCAACATTCCATAAGATCCGTGTTAACAATTTTACAGCATTACCCCTTCCCCTGTTAATATCATCACCTGAATGACCACCCTGCAAATCGCTAACACTTATTTTAAAGGTATCAAAACCGCTTGGAATAGCTTCTTTTTTATAAAAAAACCTTGCAACAGTATCCCCTCCACCTGCACAACCTATAGTAAACTCACCGTCTTCTTCCGAGTCAAGATTAATCAGCATACGGCTTTTAACAAAATCCTCTTTAAGCGAAAATGCACCTTTTAATCCGGTCTCTTCATCTATAGTAAACAAACATTCTAATGGACCATGTTCTATAGAATTTGACTCCAGAACAGCCATCTGAAGTGCAACACCAATTCCATTGTCAGCACCCAGAGTGGTTTCTTTTGCAATAAGCCATCCTTCTTCAATAACTGCTTTTATGGGATCTTTATCAAAATCATGTTTTGTATCCGAATTCTTTTCGCAAACCATATCCAAATGACTTTGCAAAACTATTGAAGGTAAATGTTCTTTTCCTTTTGTGGCTGGCTTACGTATTATCACATTGCCAACTTCATCCGTCAGGGTTTCCAAATGGAGTTCGTTTCCGAATTTTTGAAGATAGGCAATTATTTTTTCTTCCTTGCCCGAAGGACGTGGCAACTGCATAATTTCATAAAAATAACCCCATACACTTTGCGGTTCGAGGTTCTTGATTTCATTATTCATATAATATAGGGTTAAAGTTAAATTTCAAAAATCAACTCACGCATTTTATTTCCAGCATTTTTGCTCCAAAGTCTTTTCCGTATTGAATGCAGCGCTTTAAATCATCCATAGAGGGTGTGAACTTTACAAAAATACTATCTGGAAACACATTTAATTTAAGTACTGCAAGATTCGCTTCAATAATTTTTTGAGCTTCGCCGCTCCATCCGTATGAGCCGAAACAGCCAGCAAGCTTGCCCTTGTCACGTATGGGAGTAATAGCCGAAAACATCTTATAAACCGGCAATAAAGTATTTTGATTAATGGTTGGACTACCTATAATAATTGCCGATGATTGCGAAATTTTTTGTTCCATTTCCTCATGTTCCATCTTCTCAATATCGCAAAGGTCAACTTCAATATCCTGATATTCTTCAAATCCTTTTGCTATTTCTTCTGCCAGTATTTTCGATTTACCATAAGCCGAAACATAAGCTATCAAGACCCTTTCATTCTTTAGTTCATTTATTGCTTCCTGAGCAAACTTTTCAGAAAGGTCAACATATTTTTCCCATTTATGCGTTAGCAAAGGTCCGTGACCGGTACAAACGGCACTGATCTCTAAAGGTCTTATTTTTTCAATGGCTTTCAGCATAAACTTGCTGAATGGTTTTAATATCACATTAAAATAATAAGTAAAGGCATCATCAAAATCGCCAACCTTATCGTCAAACATTTCTGCATTGCAATAATGAGCACCGAATGAATCGCATGTAAACAGCACTTTATCTTCTTCAAGGTACGAATACATGGTGTCGGGCCAATGAAGATTGGGCGCCCCAATGATCCTGATCTTTTTATTCCCCAAATCAAGTACGTCGCCATCTTTTACAATGATGTGAGGAAATTCACAGTTCATCAGATCGGTCAAATAGCGTATTACATTGCCTGAACCAACCACTTTTGCATTGGGAGCAATTTTTATTAAATTCATAACATTGCCCGAATGATCAGGCTCCGTGTGTTGCACTATAATATATTCTATCTCCTCGGGTTTTGTTACCTGTAGAATCTTTGCCAGATATACATCCCAAAATTTTTCCTTAGTGGCATCTATTATAGTCTTTTTCTCTGCATTGATAAAATAAGAATTGTATGTCGTCCCGTATTTGGTTTCCATCACAATATCAAAGGTACGGATATCAGGGTCAAGCACACCGATCCATTTCACATCTTCTGTTACATCCAAAATCTTAGTGTCTTCCATAAATCATTTTCTCAATTAAAACTCAAATTCAATCTGTATGGTTCCCGATGATTCATTGTTGTCTTTAGTTTCTTTCTTCGGTTTTGTTTTCTTGGGTTTTTTAACCACTTCAGGCTCATCTGCCACTTCATTCTCTTCACTTTCGGGCTTTGTTTCCGGCAATTCAAGCTCAATGGGTTTTGATTCTTCCTCTTCGTCTTCAAAAACATCTTCAATAATGAAATTCTTAATTATTGGTTCCTCTTTCAAAGGTTCTTGTTCAGCAATTTCATCTGCAGATTGTTCTAGTTCATTTTCTGTTTCTTCTTCCTCTTCCTCCGGCCCTTCCGGAATTATCCGGGTAATGGATAGTATCTGATTGTTCGACAACCGTTTTCCTTTGGCTTTATAACTCTTTACTCCGATAAATTCAACCAGATCCAGAGTCTCAGATGGCTTGCTGCGGGCATTTTTTGTCTCAAATACAAGCTCAACTGAAGGATTTTTTTCCGGCATAAACTCCTGCATCAAGGAGTTTGCACTTTCGCTGATAAAACACGATTTCTTATCGGTATATTCCACATTAAAGCGTTTGGCAAAGCTATATCCAAGCTCCCCGTCAAAATAGATCACCGTGTAAACTTTGTCAGGATTGTATTTTTCAATTCTGAAAAGATCTTCATCAAAATGTATCGAAAGATCGGGATTATATATTTTAAAGTGTCCCGATTTCATAAAGGTGATGATTTTATCCTCAGGTTCAAAAGCGCCAAGACGCATACCGCGTTGTTCAGCATTCAACCGGTTCACACTATCGTCAAACCAGATATCGCGCGCACCCAAGGTAGATACACCTTCATCTTTCAGCGAAATTTTCCGTACTATATGTTTTGTGAGTCTATTCCCAATGGAACTTCTTCCCTTGATAGCAATAGAACTAAAATCGAAGTTGAAAGTCAGGATTTTCAGTCTGGGTCTAGGTCGCAGATTAACGGTAATAATTTCGGCTTCACCATTGGGATTGACCGTAAAGTACAGCACCTTCGAACCCGCACTGCCTTTGGTCAACGAATATTCCTTATCGCGGTTCACGCCTGTCACAGCAAATCGTTTTATCATCGCCGGGCCGGTTTTCCCGTCCTGATACACCATATTATATATAGTGCGCTCGTCGTTCTTTTTAAAAACGTTCACGTATATGATATCCTTCCCCACGAAAACCTTATCCGACACTTTCGTAACCAGGAATGTTCCGTCCGACCTGAACGTGATGATATCATCAATATCCGAACAATCGCACACAAATTCATCCTTCTTTATTCCCGTGCCGATAAAACCTTCTTCACGGTTCACATACAGCTTTTGGTTGGCTGCAGCTACCATCGTTGCTTGTATCACATCAAAGTTGCGAATTTCCGTTTTGCGTTCCCGTCCGGGTCCGAATTTGGTCTTGATGCGCTCATAATACGCTATGGCAAAATCAACCAGATGATCCAGGTCATAATTCACCTGATCAATGTCGTCGCGGATCGAACTGATGATATCTTCTGCTTTGTCCGAATTATATTTTGAAATGCGGTCGATTGGTATCTTCCTTAAGCGGTGTATATCTTCAATGGTAACTTCCCGAATAAATTCTTTGGTATAAGGCTTCAGTCCGTTGTCTATCGTTTCATCAATTTCCTGATCGGTTTTCGATTTACGCATCAGCTGATACACTTCCTTCTCGATAAAAATACGTTCGAGCGAAGCGAAATGAAGTTTTTCCAGACATTCGGCCTTTTCAATTTCCAGTTCAAGCTGCAACAGATCGAGAGTATTCTGTACCGACAACTCCAGTATCTCACGCACGTTGATAAACCTCGGTTTTTGATTATCAATGATACAGCAGATGGGCGAAACGCTGATCTCGCAATCAGTGAATGCATACAAAGCATCAATGGTCGTGTCGGGCGAAACACCGGGCGTTAAATGTATGATAATCTCTACATTTTGCGCTGTATTATCGTCGATCTTGCGTATTTTGATCTTGCCTTTTTCGTTGGCAAGCACAATAGTATCGATCAAACTTCCGGTATTGGTTCCGTAAGGTATCTCGGTGATGACGAGTGTTTTTTTATCTATCTGGTTGATGCGTGCCCTGATCCTTACCTTGCTGCCCGTGGCACCATCGTTGTATTTCGAAAAATCGGCCATGCCCCCAGTCAGGAAATCCGGAAAAAATTCGTAGTCTTCTTCTTTCAGGTGTTTTATCGATGCATCAATAAGTTCTATAAAGTTATGCGGCAAAATTTTCGAGGCAAGCCCCACTCCTATGCCTTCCACTCCTTGTGCAAGTAATAGCGGAAACTTCACGGGAAGTATAACAGGTTCTTTGTTGCGGCCGTCGTAAGAATTTTGCCAGATGGTAGTTTTCGGATTGAACACCACTTCCAGCGCAAATTTCGACAATCGTGCTTCAATATATCGCGGAGCCGCTGCCCCGTCGCCGGTCAGTATGTTTCCCCAGTTTCCCTGCGTGTCTATCAGCAGGTCTTTCTGTCCCAGGTTCACCAAGGCATCACCAATGGATTGGTCGCCGTGGGGGTGATATTTCATGGTGTTGCCGATAATGTTGGCCACCTTGTTGAATCGTCCGTCGTCCAGTTCTTTCATCGAATGCAAAATGCGGCGGTGAACGGGTTTCAGCCCATCGCGCACGTCGGGAACGGCACGGTCGAGGTTTACATACGACGCGTAGTCGAGAAACCAATTCTTGTACATGCCCGACAAATGGATGGTCTTCGGAAGCTCTTCCTGCGATTCTGCCGCGGGTTCAGGATTTTCTTCAGGTTCCGGTTCGTTCAGTGTGTTCGGTTCATCCATAGTTTAAGTGTCGAAATTTTATTTCCACAAACGCAAAAGTAAAACTTCTGCGGCAAGAAATAGCAATGCAAGCAACACAAAAGTTTTCCACAATTTTTTCCCCTGGTTCATTTCGGCTATAACCTGCGTTATGGGTTTGTTGCCTGCCTCTACTATGCGGGCGTGCTGCAGTTTGTTCTTATCAATAAACGTGTTGATCTCGCTTGTGCTATAGCAGTTGATCTCCGATTCGCGGCGGTCGTAGTTGAACGACAGGCACGAATGTTCCGTTTTGTCGTTCATCAGCATATAATTTCCATTGCTCAAAACATGGTTCTGAAACATCAAACTCACGATGCCGTCGGTTTTGCGCTGTTCCGGAATGATCTCGTCCGAACCTTTTAACTGTTTCAGCTTAAAAACCTTGTCGTTGAAAGTATCGTTGGCGGTCGAAACACTCACCACCTCATCGCGGCCAATGGTGTAATATAATTTTTGCTGTGGCGAACTCAGCAGCGCTATTTTATAAAGCGTCGGCACAAAAACCGCGTGCTTCACAAAATTGCTGAACTCCGTCTGCATCGGAGCCGCCATCAGATATACTTTTCCGCTCCCGGAGTTTTGCTCGTTCAAAAACACATCACCGTTCTGCAGCTTCAGCAGAAAATCCTGACTCGAACGGCTTACCCGGCTCAGCGCGTAATATGACATCACCTGCGGCAAATCGATGTTATCGGGAAAACCTTCGAACACGTCGTTATAAACATTGCTTTGCAGGTTGATGGCCGATATCTTTTGCGTGGCTTTTATCAGGTTGCCGTAATAATCAGAGCCCATCGCACTCAAAAAACTCCGGTACGAATCCGTGTTGATATGCGCCGACGGCACCACCAGCAAACTGCCGCCCGCTGCCACAAACTTTTGCAGCTCCTGCGCCAGCCCGCTCGATATCTCATCAATTTCATTCAAAATAATCAGGTTGTTGGTGGCCAGTCCGCTGTAATCCACGCCCGTCACCGCAACATTTCTCATCACGAAAGCCGAATCTTTGCCCAGCAGCGAATTCAAATACACGCTCGGCTGCCCGCCGTTGATGCACAACAGCGGTATCGATTTCTGTATCGTGTACGAAAAATAAAGTTTGTCGTCCCAGGTAATGGGGTTGTCCGTAATTTCCAACATGCAGGGGTGTATGCCCGCTTCCAGGTCCGAATAGCTTATAGTGATGTCGGTCGATGTGTTGGCGCCTATGTTGAAACTGCTCACCGCTTTCTGCACATTATCTTCCACCAATTTCAGCGGCACCTTGTCGACTGCGGCGCTGCCCAGGTTTTTAACCCGCACCATCAGTTTCACCTTTTGCCCCACCAAATGCACAGGCGACCCGAACCAGCACGAATCTATAAAAAGGTTGTTCTGCGTGTTCGATTTCAGTGGCACGAAATAATATTGCACCGAACTGTCGGGTGCAAACTTGTCGCTCAGCGTGGTGTTCTTCTGAAAGTCGGAAACGTAATACGCTTCCCGGGCTGCGCCGTTAGCAGGGCCGAAGCTCTCCATCTGCCTGCGGGCAACCTCAGCCACGTTTTTCGAATAAGGGCCGGTCTCCACATCGTGCAGCATCGCGGCAAACTCCTCGCGCGAAACGAAGCGGAAATGCCGCGGGTCGAAATTGTTGGTGACCAGTTGAAAATAATCGCCGCTCTTGTAGGCCGAAGCAATTTCCATGGCCTTGGTTCTGGCTTCGTCCATCAAAGGGCCATTGACGCCCTCGGCCTGCATGCTGAACGAATTATCGACATAAATGCTCACGTAGTTGACCGCGCGCGGGTGGGTGAGCTGTTTGGAAAAAGGGATGTAGGGCTGCGCGAACACCATCACCAGCGAAGCGATGGCCAAAATGCGCAGGCATAAAATGATGAGGTGGAGCAGTTGCCGGCGTTTGCGCGTTTCCTGTTTCACCTCGCTGATGAGCTTCACGTTGGAAAAAAACACCTTTTTGTAGCGCCTGAAGTTGAACAGGTGTATCACCACCGGCAACGCAACTGCCAACAGGCCCAACAAAAAATACGGATGTAGAAACTGCATTCCGAAAAGGTTTTTTATGAATGGCAAATTTAGTTAAAAAGTTGATTGGTTTGTTATATATTTGCCGATACAATGCCGAATAAACTAAAACATATTTTTTGTGTTCTTGCCATGTTGTTTGTTGCTACATACACTTGTGCACAGCAATACAGCTACAAGCATTACACTATACTTGACGGATTGGTACAAAACCAGATAACTACATTATACCAAGACCGTCAGGGATATATATGGGTAGGAACTAAAGGGGGTGCCAGCCGATTTGACGGTTTGCATTTTAAAAATTATACAGCAGATGATGGGTTGCCTACCGGTTTGGTGCAAGGTTTTCTGGAATTACATAACGAACTTTATTGTTATACAGCAAATGGAATTTCCGTTTTAAGAAACGGGCGGTTTGAATTAATATACACATTACCTAAACCCCAATTAGAAAATATCAAACTTAATTCCGATTCTACTAAAGCTTATATTGTTTTACATTATGAGATATTGCAAGCGAATAAAATCGGTATTCACAGCATTTATACTTTTCATGAGAAAACCTTAATAGGAAATTTCTGTATCGATCCGGAAACTGAAAAACTGATATTTTCAAATTCAGAAAGTATTTTTAGTCTGGACAAAAAAAATGCACTTAAGACTATTTATAATTCATACTGTGGGAGAATAATCAATATTAATAGACATGTCTATTTTGTCTTAGAAAATGTTAATTCTAAAAATAATCTTAATGGTATTTATAAATTAATGAATGAGAAACCTACAAAAGTTTTTAATGGTTACCCAAAACCAATGTTCGGGTCAATTACTTTGAACAGAAACGGAAACATTGTTTGTTTTTTAGATAATTCCAGTTGGGCAGAAATTGATACAAACGGAAAGGTTTTAGATCAGGATTCTTTACCCAATATTATTATTACTGAATTTATTTGCGACCGCGAAGGAAATTATTGGTTCGGAACCGAAACCGGACTTTATTGCTTACAATCATTTGCTTTCAGAAATTATGGTGAAAAATCGGGTATACCATCTTATGTGTGGAGTATTATGGAAGCTCACGACAGCGCTATGGTTTTTGCAGGTTTTGGAGGTGGACTGGGAGTGCTGAAAAAAAATAAAGTTACAATTATACCGAAAGCAAAGTACATGATGTTTAATGATGATAAATTCTATATGGATGGCATGTGCAACAGTAGGGGTGATGGATTTTTGCCAATGGAAAAAGGTCATATCCTTATTTACGATGGAAAAAAGTTTGTGAATTTAATATTAAAGTTTTCTGGAGAATACTCAGTTACATTATGCACTTATGAGGATATTGCTGAACACCTTATGTACTTTGGAGGTACCAATGGATTGTTTTTATATAATATTGTCGACAAGTCGCAAAAAAATTATGCAACTGAAGGCCATAATGTTCTTTACGTGGAAGCAGATAAATTTAACCGAAAATGGATATGCACCAATGCAAAAATATATTTGTTCGAGCACGATTCACTGAAAGAGATGCACCTGCCGGGCATGGAAAACAAATCGGCAGTGGTTTCGTGCAAACGCGACCCGCGTGGCAATATGTGGCTGGCATGCAAAAGCGGGCTTTATCTTTATAACTGGAAACACTATATTAAATTTTCGGGGGGACAATACTCTTTTATAAGCTTGTATCAAAATCGATATTTAATTGCCGGAGCTATAACGGGGTTTTTATACATCGATTTGGATACTTTTTATGCCATGAAGCCTGATTGTTTCCGGTTTTTCGACCGCTACAACGGTTTCACCGGAATTGAATGCGGGCAAAACGGAACCTGCACCGACAGTAAAGGCAATGTGTGGATACCTACTTCGGAAAGCGTGGTGAAGTTTATGCCGTATCGGTTGAAAAAAAATACGCTTGCCCCTACTTTAAATGTTTATTCGTTCGAAATTTCGGGCAACGATTTGAAATGGGATAATATCTTTGACGAATATTCCGAAACGGGCAAAACTATTAAACTCACTTACGATAAACACAATATACGAATCACGTATCAGGGTATTTCGCTTTCGTGTCCTGAAAAAGTCAACTATAAAACCCGATTGGTGGGCTACGATAATACATGGTCGGAACCGAACAACGAAAAAACAGCCGTTTATACCAACCTGTCGCCCGGCCGTTATACGTTCGAAATTTTAGCTTGTAATGCCGACGGTGTTTGGACTGAGAAACCTTTACAGGTGAATTTTGTTATAATGCCTGCTTTCTGGCAAACCTGGTGGTTTATATTGTTAGCAGTTTTGGTATTTACATTTGATGTAGTGGCTATCGTATACTTTATTATGAGAGCCAGGCGAAAAAAAGAACAAAAACAACGGGCTATCGAAAAGGAATTGGTGAGCATGCAAATAAAAACCATCAATGCTCAGATCGATCCGCATTTTGTGTTTAATGCCATCACAGCTATAGGAGCCGAAGTGCAGGAAAACAATGCCGAAAGAGCCTACTCATATTTTGTGAAGGTATCGAACCTGTTGCGGAATTCGTTAAAAAACAACGAAAAAATGATCAGACCTTTGAGCGATGAAATTGATTTCGTGAACAACTATCTTGTTTTGCAAAAATTCAGGTTTGGAGAGCGTTTTGAGTATGTGGTGAATGTTTCGGAAGATACGGATTTGAAATTCGAAATCCCGAAAATGTGTATACAAACTTTTGTTGAAAATGCAATGAAACACGGGCTTGAACATAAAAAAGCGGGAGGTTTGTTACAGGTAAACATCAACACTCAAAACAAACTACTGATAGCTGAAATTATCGACAATGGAATTGGACGGATACAAGCAGAGAAATTTAATTTAAAATCAACAGGAGTTGGGCTAAACACACTCAGACAGTTTTTTAAGATTTTTAATTCGTATAATTCAGAAAAAGCGGGCTTCTATATTGAAGATCTGTTTAATGAATCGGGCGAGGCTTCCGGAACGAAAGTAATTTTGAGCATACCACTTAGCTATAAATTTATTGTGTAATTTTATGGTTCGAAGAATAGAACGCTGATGACAATATAAATAAAAAAAATAGAACGCTGATGACACAGATTTGTATGATTTACGCAGATAAAATCATTTTTAATCATAAAGATTCGCGTTATCTGTATTCTATAAAAAATAAAAAAAATGATTACAGATAATTACAAACATTCGGAAATTACTGAAAAAGTTATTAAAGCATTTTATAAGGTGTATAATACTTTGGGATATGGATTTTTGGAAAAGGTTTATGAAAATGCATTGTTTTTTGAACTGGTTGAAATGGGCTTTTTTGTCGAAAAACAAAAACAAATAACGGTTTATTACGAAGAAAAAGAAGTAGGCGGCTATTTTGCGGATTTGATTGTTGAAAATTGCGTGATACTTGAATTAAAAGCTGCAGAAGCCTTATGCGAAGAACATGAATTTCAATTGATCAATTATTTGAAGGCAACTGAAATTGAAGTTGGGCTATTATTGAATTTCGGAAAGAAACCTGAATTTAAACGAAAAGTATTTTCTAATAAAGAATGGAACGCTGATGACACAGATTAATATGATGAACGCAGATATAATAATGCAGAAATTTTTAATTAAAATCATTTTTGATCATAATGATCCGCGTTATCTGCGTTCTATAAAAAAAGATGATTACAGATAATTATAAACATTCGGAGATTATTAAAAAAATGGAACGCTGATGACACAGATTTGTATGATTTACGCGGATAAAATCATTTTTCATCATAAAGATCCGCGTTATCTGCGTTCTATAAAAAATCATTGATATGAATGAGGAGAAATATAAAGTAATTATTGTCGACGATGAAGAACCTGCACGTCGCAATTTGGCGAATACACTTTCGAAATACAGCGATATAGAAATTGTTGCTCAGGCAGCCGATGCCGCTGAAGCCTTATCGGCTATTGTCAGCAAACGGCCCGATTTGGTGTTTTTGGATATTAAAATGCCGCAACAGGATGGCTTTGCCTTGCTTGATGAATTGATAAAACTAAAATGCAATGGCTTTCAGGTGGTTTTTTTAACTGCTTACAGCGAATTTGCCATAAAAGCCATCAAATACGATGTGTTTGATTATATCCTGAAACCTATAGCCCCCGATGAACTTGATAAAACGCTAACTAAATTCAGAATTAAAAAACACGACGGCTCGCTTAACGATATCGACTACCTCGACAAACTCAAACATCTTTTCGAAAAAAACAATAAGATCAGGTTTAAAACCAACACAGGCTTTATATATCTGCAACTTGAACAAATTGTTTATATAAAAGCCGACAAAGGTTATTCCGACATTTACGATACCGATAATAATAAGCATACCGTATGTAAAACCCTGCAATTGCTACTGGATGAAATAAACGAAAAATCCCTGATCAAAGTTCATAAAAGCTACGCTCTAAACGCACTTTATTTAAGCTCCTACAATAGAATTAAAAAGATCTGCATCCTAAAATCTGGAAACAGCACGTATGAAGTGCCGGTTTCGAACCGCATGGAATGCAATTTAAGCCGATAGAAAACTGTTGACAAAAATGGAACGCTGATAACGCTGATTAATATGATGAGCGCAGATAAAATCATATTTAATCATAAGCAATCCGCGTTATCTGCGTTCCTTTTACTCCCCTCCTAATTTACGTTCGTTGCCAAAAAGCATACGTTGGTTGCCAAAATTGCTACGTTAACAAAGTCGATTGACATTTGCTTGCGTCAAAAAAATTATTACCAGTACTTTGTAATCGAAAATTGTAATACTAAAACCATTAAAAAAAGGAGGACACAATGCCAAATTTAAACATTTCCGCATCAATTGACCCGGCTGACAAAGCCACCCTCATTTCCAATGCATCGCATATAATGGATATACTCAAATTCATGGTAAACCTCGATCCCAAAACCCGTAAACGCCTGCGCAAGATGGCAACCAAACGTACGGGCTATGTAAAAGACGTTTATATGGCTGTACTCGCCAATTCTCCGGCTATACCCGATACCTTCGATATAGACGGATACAAAAGCGATATGACACTGTATGACGATCTTCATGAACTTTTAGGTTATTTTCTTCCTATTGTAGAAGGTATTCAGGACACGATGCTTGCTCTCGGAAACGAACTGATGAAACAAAGCGACACCTGCTACAACTATCTGCAACGCGCCGCTAAAGACAATGCCCCACTAACCGATACGGTTGCCCGAATCGGAACTGCTTACAGAAGAAGTACACCAAAAGCAGCTACTGCCTTTACGATTGCTGCCGCCGGAGCTACCGTTATTGAACATGTTAAACCCGGCACGCGCATAGTAAACACGGGAACTTCCGTAATTAAATTCAAACCAGGTAACGATTTAGCTTCGAAAGTTCGTATCGCATATATTACAATAGATCCCGGCAATTCGGAAGTGATACCTAAAGGATATACTTCCATAGTGGTTGAAAACGTGAGCACCACTGCCGAAGCCATTTTCACAGTTAGAATGAAATAATTCAGATGAGCGCTTCTACAATTCAACGGAGTACTTTATTTGTTCGGGCGAGCACTTCGCTTGTTCAAAGGAGTACTTCGTTTGTTGAGGCGAGCACTTCGTTTGTTGAGCCGAGAACTTCACTTGTTGAGGCGAGAACTTCGTTTATTGAAGCGAGTACTTCCGTTATTGAGACGAGAACTTCGTTTGTTGAGGCGAGTACTTCGCTTGTTGAGGCGAGAACTTCATTTGTTGAGGCGAGAACTTCGCTTGTTGAGAAGAGAACTTCGTTTGTTCAAAGGAATACTTCGTTTGTTGAGGCAAGGACTTCGTTTATTGAAACGAGTACTTCGGTAGTATAAAGTGGAGTTTCCCACTATAAAAACGAGCCTGTCCCGATCAGGTATTTTAATCGGGGGCGGAACTGAAAAGCCAAAAGAGTAGGAAAAATAAACATTAAAAATTATGAAAAAACTTTTACTTATTTTATGTTTTTTACTCCCAGCATTTGGGTATAGTCAATCACGAGCAGATGTGGAAGATATTCTGGATCGGTTTTGTGAAAAGTTTTTTAGCGAATGTTTTTCCGGACGATCCTACAAAAACATTAATGTATCTTCTTTTGATGTTGATAACGAAAATCAACAAATTAAGGCTTGGGGAACCGTGTCTTGTTTAAACTATTTAAATCTAACAGTTTCTCAAAATTTTGAAGCAACTATAACAATTAGATCCACTGGGAAAGCAATTATTAATTTCAAAAAAAGAAGTTCTTCTTTAGATGGTAGTTATTATTGGGAAGACTGTGAAAAAAATTCTGAGGACGATTAATAAAAAGTATTATGGGATTCTTAGATGGTTTAGGAGAAGGTTGTGGTTGCGTTTTTGGAATAATAATAGCAATTCTGATTATTCTCGCATTATTATTGAATTGAACCACAATGGTAGTGTCAAATCTAACTAATGTTTACATTAAGATTTGAAAAGTGGAGGTCAGAAATTATAATAAAACCGATCCTGTCCCGAACAGGTAAATTTATCGGGGGCGGAACTGAAAAGCCTTAAGAGTAGGGAAAAATAAACATTAGAAATTATGAAGAAATTTTTTACAATTTTAATTTTAGTATGCGTAATTGGAATAAATGGATTTTCACAGATACCTACAAGCGGTTTGATTGGTTATTGGCCTTTTAATGGAAATGCTAATGATGAAAGCGGGATTGGTAATAATGGAACAGTGAACGGAGCCACACTTTGTCCAGATAGATTTGGAAATTCAAATAGCGCATATAGTTTTGATGGTTCATCATCTATATTATTGCCTAATTCTTTAATGAGTAATATGCCTAATGGCTGTTTTTCAGGTTGGTTTAAATTAAACAATTTACCAACAACAGGCAATTCTTATGCAATTTTTGATAAAACTCAAACTGATGTAATTAATGATTTTCAAATAGTCATAACAGATAGTGCAAAATTAAGATTAATGATGAATGATGTTTATAATATAGGAGGAAGTACAATTAAGTCCAATTACATTTTTTCAACTAATATTTGGTATAACATATTGATAAGTTGGACCGGTGATACTGCAAAGCTATATATCAACAACTTATTAGATAAAGTTTTAATTAATAGCAACGGATTTCTGCCGACATCTGCAAACCTTGTTCATATTGGAGTTGTTGATAATGGAAGTGCTCATTTTAATGGGCTTATTGATGATATCCGAATTTATGATCATGCATTAAATCAAACAGAAATTACTTCGCTTTATAATGAAGGATTATGCTATCAAACGATTACAGTAACCGATACCTTATTAATTAATGCAACAATAACGGGTTATCAGCCTGTAACATTTTTAAACACAATTAAAATTTATCCTAACCCTACAAAAGATCATATCACAATTGACTATGGCAATTATAGCGCAATGGCCAATTATACTTTAAAAATAACAAATAGTTTGGGGCAAACCGTATTTACAAGTCCTGTTAATCTGCCCCAATCTTATATTGATTTATCCACCTGGACTGGCAATGGAATTTACTTCGTATATCTCATGAATGCCAGCAACAATATTGTTGACATCAAGAAAATTATTATTCAATAAAAATAAATTTATTTGTGGAGTTCAGAAACCACTAAAAAACGAGCCTGTCCCGATCAGGCAAATTATCGGGGGCGGAACTGAAAAGCCTTAAGAGTAGGATTTTAATAAAAAATCATGAAAACAAAAATATTAACTCTTTTATTTGTTTTTTTATTTATTACTTCTAATGCGCAAAAAACAAAATCTGGTATACCCTTATATTTGGGAGCAGGCTTCCAATATACTAGAATAGATCTAGATAAAAATGATTTTAATACGTATGGTTATAAAATTGATTTAGGTTATGGAGACCATTTTAATACAAAATATCAAATGCAAATTTCTTCAACTAATTACTTTTTGGGAGTAGGACTTGGTTATCGTATTTTAAGTAAAAAACCCATTAGATTTCAACCCTTGATAGGTTTTGTAGGAGGTGTTACTCATTTTAAATATACAGGCAAATTTTGCTTTACCATTTTGCCGGAAATTTCTTTAGACTACTTTATATTTTCAAAATTTGCAATAGGACTCTATGTTGACAAATCCTTTATCTTTTCTGAAAAGGCATTAATAAATTATCAAAATGAAATTAGTAGAATGCACGGAGATTTTGGAACAGGCATAATTTTGAAATTATATATTTTTCAATGATAAAGTTATATAGTTATCAATAATCAGATAAATATTAATTCCATGAAAAAAATACTTTGTATAATTTTACTTTTCTTGATAGTATTTATATCTTTTGGTCAAACCAAAGAAATTGAAAAAGCTATTGCAAATAATGATTATCATGATTATAAATATACAGTTAAATATAAAAACAGTAAATTGATTGAACCTCAAAAATTAATTAAATGGTTTAATAACAATAAAGCCATTTATTATTTGATTGATTATCAAACAGAGTCAGTTTGGTTTGCAGGTACAAATAGAAATTTAATAAGCTCTTTTTCTTTTGTTAAAGTTAGTGATCTTGCTACTTACAATAATATCCAAGCAGAAAAAATCAGACGAGATGCTGAAGCAGCTCAGATAAAAGCCTCAAATGCAGATGCAAATTTTATTGGGGCTGCTATTTTACTTGGTCTTGCTGTAAAGGCAGTTTATAGTCTTGCAAGTGAAGCTGGTTCTTCCTCATCGAGTAATAGTAATTATTCCTCAAGTCATTCTTCAAATTCTTCATCATCTAGTAATGAAGGCGCTTTTGTAATATCAAAGAATGGTATGGATGTTCAAATAGAAAGTGATAATATAGGCATTCATAATATGGCATTTGTTTATGTTAAAACAAAGTGTGAATGTGAAAAACCAATAGTGACTGCGACAGATAAAAACGGTAAAACAGAAACAGATTTTGGTGATGGTTTTGACAAAGATGTATTGCCAATTATTATTGAGGTTTCTTATAGGGTATCATGTTGTACTACTGATATTCTTTATAATTCAATGAATGATAACCCATATAAAATTATTAGTGCTTCTATCAAAATAACAAAGGCTGGTTCTTGGAGAATTGAAACTTCCGAAAAATTATAAATTTATTCCAGCAATAAAATGTCTTTATCCTTTTTCAAATTTTTTTTTATTATTATTATTTTATTTTTCTTCTCTTGCCACTCTAATATTAAAAAGCCTAATACCGTATTAAATAAAACCGATACAACAGTCTCTTTTAAGGATACAAACATAGACAGATATACTTCGGAAAAAGTTTATGCATTGTGCCAGAATAAAAGCGGGAATTTATCGGACGAACTTATTGAGAAGATTTGCAATTTAAAAATTGCGCATGAAGCTACCCGAAAAATTGATAAGATCTATACAAGCGGGCGGGAGTTAAAAACATCTGCTTTCCGGAAATTGTTTTTCAGAAAATATACGGATGGAAGTGGCATTCAGGCAGGCTTTCTGTACAATTTTGCCGGAGCGGATTATTATTTTGAAGTAGAGTGGTTTACTTTATTGGGCAATAAAGATGTTGTTTCTGTTTTCAATTACAGTGATGATCCTGAAGGCAGATGGAGCGGAGAAATAGTTGTAATACTATCAAAAGATGAAGAGAACCATTATTACACGGATATTTTAACGGAAGATTGCGGACAACTATCGTGCGAAATGGGTTTCTTGTATGAGGAAGATTCTGTTTATAAAGAGCAATTCAAGCAAGTTAAGAGCTATGGAGATTTTGTAAAGAATTATAAGAATATAAAAAAGAAAATACAGAAATAGGTAGTTGGGTATGAAATTCTATAAAATTTTCCTGTGCTGTTTAATTTCTATTTGCTTTATCATTACCGTTGTTCTGACATTTTTATATTTTAAAATAGTTTAGGTTCAAATTGAAATAAAAAAGAAAAGGCCCGCCCTACCCTGCGGGCTTTTTTTATTTTGTACTCATTTATGAAATTTTCTATTCCCAATTTATTTTCTTATTTTTGTATTAAATTTAAAAGCTATGAATATTGCTGAATTGAAAATAAAAATATTCCGTCAGGTTGATTCATTAGATTCAAACAAACTGGAGGAATTTTATGGCCTTATGCTAAATTATTTCAAAAGTAAAAAAGATATAGACGAATGGATAGGCGTTACTGAAGACGAAAAACTTGGAATAGAAGCTGCCATAAAAGAATTGGATTCGGGAAAAGGAATTCCGCATACTCAGGTGATGCATAATTTCAGAAAAAAATATTCACATGATTAAGCAGGTTATTTGGTCGCCTCTTTCGGAGAAAGTTTCAAATTAGGAAGTCCGAATTGATGGCTCATAACTAATAGCATTCCTATAGTCTAAAAGTCTAAAGTCTACATCAATCTAATCACCAATCGCTAATCACCAATCGCACTTCTAAATTCTCACTTCTGAATTCTGCCCCTTAGAAATTCACCTTCACGCTCAATATAGGCAGCAGCAGCAGGTCGTAGTCGTATTTGATGGCGCCGGTGTAGGGCTCGTATTTCATGCCGATGATGCTTTTTTGGTTGGTGAGGTTGTTGAGGTCGAGCGAAAAGATCCACGATGAGCGGCGGCGGTTGTATTTGAAATTAACGCCCAGATCGAGGTTATACACGTCGGGGGTTTTGAGGGTGAAATTTTCGTTGGTATCCATCACGGCCGCGCCCGCCAGGTTGGAAGCCACGAGGTCGATGGCCTGATAGCGCAGCCCGCCGCGATACAGAAAGCGGGTGTTGATGCCCAGGGTTTTGTTTTTCTTTTTGCCGAAGGTCCATTCTTTGCCCGCCAGCGCGTTGAAGATATAGTTGCCGTTGAAGGTGGTGTTGTAGGTGCGTCCGTCGGCGGGAGTGTAGCGCGAATCGTAGACAGAACCCGTTATCATGAAATAATACGACTTGGTGTAGTAGCGTTCGAAGGTGATGTCCATGCCGAGGTTGCGCCCCGTGCCCGCGTTGCTGAGCGGTATGGTGACAAAGCCATAGCGCAGGTTGATGACCGAGAACTGCGCGTTGGCGCCCATGCCCGAAGGGATGTTGAACAGATACTGATAGTAGGCTTCGATGCGGAAATGAAAGTTTTCGGTGAAAGAATAATCGTAGCCCAGCACGGTGTGGAAGGATTTGGAGAGGCCGAGGTTCCTGTTGGGCTGAGCATCGACACCCGCGAGGGGGATGTTGGTGAGATAGATGGAAAGGGGTTCGATGCGCGAATGGAGGCCGAGACCCATGCTGAGCGATTGTTTTTCGTCCAACTGCCAGATGAAACCCAGGCGGGGTTCGATGGCCTGATCGCCGTTGAGGAAAAGGCGGATATAGTTGAGGCCCGAATTCATGGTCCATTTGTCGTTGATGCGGTATTTCCATTCGATGAAACTCTGCAGCACATAAGTGTTTCCCTTGTTGTTGAACACCTGCCGGTTTTGCTCCAGATCGAAATCGTAGCCGGAGGAATTGAGTTTATAGAATTCGGCGCTGAAGATGGCACCTGCCTTGAGGGTGTGGTTGGAGTTGAATTTATGGTTGACGGTGAAAGCCCCGCGGAGGGTGGTGTAGTTGAGGTCTTCGTTGTAGATGTTATGGTCGTTGAAGTGGAAGTCCATGGTGTCGTTGGTCATTTTGTTGTCGGAGCCCATGGCAGCGACGACGGTATGGAAAGAAGTTTTTTTGTTGCGGCAGGGAAAGGTGTTGGTGATGCCGGCTATCCACATATAGCCCTGGTCGTATTCTTCGAAGCGCTGGGTTTTGTCGAGCAAAGTGAGCGAATCTTTGGTTGCTTTGGTTCCCGAACTGCTTTGGCCCATGATGCCGAAAATGGTGGTGTGGCCCAGCTTGCTCGAGGGCATAGAAATGTTGAAGGTTAGGTCCTGAAATTTGGGGATGATGTTTTCGGTTGAAACTTTGATGCCAACAGCATTGAGCATAGCAAAGGTAGAATAGCGATAGTTGACCAGAAAGGAGGATTCGCGTTTTTTATACAAAGGACCTTCGATGCAGGCTTCGGTACCGATAACGCTTGCCGCGACGGATGCCTGCACATATTGGTCGCTGCCCTTGCGCAGGTTAAGATCGAACACTCCCGACAAGGCATTGCCGTATTCGGCGGGAAAAGCGCTGGTGAAGAAATCGGAGTTGCCAATAACATTGGAACTGAGCATGCACACGCCACCACCCGTGGCGCCTTCGTCTTCCTGAAAATGGTTGGGATTGGGAATTTCGATGCCCTCTACCCTCCACAGCAGTCCGCGGGGCGAATTGCCGCGCACCACTATCTCGTTGTTGTCGGCAGAAGTGGCAGCCACACCTGCATAAGCCTGCGCCATGCGCGAAGGGTCGGTGAAGCCTCCTGCAAAACGCTGCGCCTCTTCGATGCTGAACGAACGCGCACTGATGGATGCCATCGGGTTGAGCGCTTTATCCTTGTCGATCTTGGCCACGATGATAACCCCCGTGAGGTTTTGAACCTCTTCGGTGAGCTGCAGGTTGAGCGAGATGTCTTCTTCGGAAGTTACGAGTACATTTTCGAGCAAAAGGTCTTCGTAGCCGATGAAACTTACTTTGATGTTCTGACGACCCACGGGCACTTTATCGATGGAGAAATAGCCCGACGAATCGGTGGAGGCACCATAAAACTTAGCCGAATCGACAATAACCACCGAGGCTCCCCACAATGGGGCCTTTGAATCTTTGTCGACCACTTTGCCCTTGACGGTTTGAAAAGCATCTTCGTTATTTTCCTGAGCATAACAAAAGAAAACGGAGCAGAAAAACAAAACGAAGAGGATGAAGTGCTTCATGAGGCTAAATTAATACAACATGCATTTTGGTTGCGTTTACAAAAATAAACAAACGACACAATTAGTAGAATTGTTTTTTGAAAAGGAATAAAAAAGTTCTAATTATTAATTTTCAGATAGTCTTCGAACAAGGTTTCGAGGTAGGCTTTTCCGTATTCGAGGATGTGTTTGTCGACTGTATCGGCGACATTGTTTTTGCGATACACCACCTGTTTCAGGTCGTGGTCGAAGACGAGAGTCTGTTGAGGAGTGATGATGCCGAAGCCGTTGTCGAAAGTATAAAAAGCAAAACCCGGGGCATATTTATTGAAAAGGTTGTTGCTTTTGGCGAATTCTTTGGACGGGATATTCAACTGCGACAGCAGCAAGGCAGGCAAATCGGTTTGAGAGCCGATGGTGGATATCTGTTTTCCGCGATATTCGGGTTTGAGAACGTTGCCATAGAATATAAGGGGAACATGGTGGCGTTCGGGGTCGTTGGCAGCGCGGGCCCTTGGATAGGAATGGGCATGGTCGGAAGTTATGATGAACAGCGTATTGTTGAACCAGGGTTGGGAGGCTGCCTGCTGCAGATAATCGTAGATGCATTTATCGGTGTAATGGGCCGTGTTTTTATAAAAGTCAGCACGGTCGTTACCTTTAAACACTTTCTCCACATCCGCATCAAAAGGTTCGTGGTTGGTGCTGGTCATGATGATTGAAAAGAAGGGCTGTTTGTCGTTGGCGGATTCTTTCAGCTGGCTTGCAAAGAGTTCATCATCATAGGAGCCCCAATCGGTTTTTTTGTGCCAGGGATATGAAGTTTTATCCAGTATCTTCGAGAATCCTGAAAGTTTGAGAAATGCATCGGTGTTTGCAAATTCTATCTCGCCCGAATAATAATAATTTTCGGAATACCCATTCTGGCCAAGTATTTTGGGCATATTATCCAGCTTGTCGAATTTACCGAACTTTCGCAAAATGGTGGTTTTGGGTTGTGCGGGGAATCCGCATAAGAGTGCTATCAAACCCTGTTCGGTACGAAAACCGCTGGCATAAAAATCGGAAAACCACAGCGAATTTTTGGTCAGGCTGTCGAGATGGGGCATGATGCCGGGTTCGCCGCCGAGTTTGGTCATGCATTCGGCGCTCACGCTTTCCATTAGGATGAGTACAATGTTGGGATGCGGAACCGTGAGTATGTGTTCACAGGTATCTTTTTCTGTTTTGTGCATGCTGTTAGTTATAGCCCGTGCCTTTTCCAGTTCGAAATATTTGTAGGGATTTTCCTTTTCATCGGGAGAAACAAATATCTCCATAAAATTCCAGAAACCATTCAAGGCAGCATTATTCAAGACAGGATATTTTGAATAGTAAACCCAACTCTTGTTGATCGGATACATCTGGAATCCGCCGCGCATACCTATAATAAGAGCAAAAATGATGATGGGCGGAAAAATAATCATATAAGGTATCTTTATCTTTCCAGTAAGGTCGATCCTTATGATTTTTCGGTAGGAATAGAATAACACCAGACATTCGGCAATTAGTACCAGAAAGAATAGCCAGACAGGACCTGCTTTAAGGGCATCGAAAGACTCTTTCGGATAAGCCATATATGAAACAGCTTTGCTGTTTAGTTTGGAGCCCCAGACCGAATATATGCCCGTATCGATCAGCGGAATCAGTATACAGAAAAAAATCAAGATATAGTTTACGACATGTATGGATGTTGTAATTATTTTTTTTCTTTTTAAAAAGAACGAAATAATTATCAGAAGTATCGGAATGCTGATGAGAAAAGAGGTTGCCGCCAGATCCATTGCCAAAGCATAATAATAAGACGACAGTATCTCTGCAAAAGTTGCCGGTTTTAGTTCGGTGTGGTTATAGAGCATGAAAATAGTATGCTGCAAGGCAAACAACAGCATCCAGAACACCAGCAGTTTTAAGATAATAAAAAGTATCTTTTTCACGGCAGTTGCAGATTCTAATTAAATAATCATACCCGCACCCAGAGTTTCGTTGGTGGCCTCGTCGATGAGAATAATGCTTCCGGTGATGCGGTTCATTTTATATTTATCGAAGAAGAAAGGCTGGGTGGTGCGAATAGAAACGCGTGCAATATCGTTTAGCCCAACACTTTTATCGGTTTCGTTACGATGCAGGGTATCTATATCAACTTTATAACGAATGTCTTTGATGACGCAACGAGCATCTTTGGTGGTATGTTTTATGGCATATTTACCGCCGTTCACCAGTTTCTTTTCGTTCATCCAGCAAAGCATCACATCAAAATCCTGACCTATCATGGGAAGGTTGTTTTCGCGCACGATCATGTCGCCGCGACTGATGTCGATATCGTCGTCGAGCAAAATGGTGACCGACATGGGCGAAAAAGCTTCTTCCACCGGCCCGTCGAAGGAATCGATTTCTTTAATGGTTGTTGAAAAACCCGAAGGTAATATCAACACTTTGTCGCCTTTTTTAAAGATGCCGCTTGCCACACGACCCGCATAACCTCGATAATCGTGAAACTCGTCGTTATATGGACGAATGACATATTGAACGGGGAAACGGCAATCGACAAGATTTTCGTCGCTGCTGATATGAATGGTTTCGAGCAGGTGTAACAAAGGACCGTCTTTATACCAGGGCATATTTTCGGAAGAAGTCACCACATTGTCGCCTTTCAGCGCACTGATTGGAATGAACCGGATATCGTGAACCTCGAGTTTGGTGGCAAAATTTGTGAAATCCTTTTTTATTTGTTCGAAGACGTTCTCGGCATAATCGACCAAGTCCATCTTGTTGACACAAACGACCACATGAGGAATTTTCAATAAAGAAGCAATGAATGAGTGCCGGCGTGATTGTTCGATAACGCCTTTGCGGGCATCGATGAGTATCAGCGCCAGATTGGCCGTTGAGGCCCCTGTGACCATATTGCGTGTATATTGAATATGTCCGGGGGTGTCTGCAATTATAAATTTGCGTTTTGGAGTGGCAAAATAGCGATAGGCCACATCGATGGTGATACCCTGTTCGCGCTCGGCACGCAAGCCGTCGGTGAGCAAGGCCAGATTGACATGTGTTTCGCCGCGTTGTTCGCTGGCTTGCTTAATGGCATTATATTGGTCTTCAAAAATAGATTTAGAGTCGTAAAGTAAACGTCCTATCAGGGTGCTTTTGCCATCGTCGACACTTCCTGCAGTGGTAAACCGCAACAGTTCCATATCGAGATATCCGTCTTTTATATTTGTTGCCATTTATTGGTGATTAATGATTGGTGATTTGAACTAAAAGTATCCTTCTTTTTTTCGGTCTTCCATGGCAGCTTCCGAACGTTTATCGTCGATGCGGCTTCCACGCTCGGTCACTCTTGTGGCTGCCACCTCGGCTATGATATCTTCGAGACTCTTGGCATGTGAAAGTGTAGCTCCGGTGCAGGTCATATCGCCTATGGTTCTGAAACGGACGTGCATGTTTTCCACCTTTTCGGTGGGTCGCAGTTTCATGAAATCTGAAAAAGCATACATCACCCCATCGCGAACAAAGCAATCGCGGTCGTGTGAAAAATATAAAGAAGGCATTTCAATTTGCTCATGATAAATGTATTGCCATACATCCATTTCGGTCCAATTGCTGAGTGGAAAAACCCTGAAATGTTCGCCAATTCGTTTTTTACCGTTAAACAGATTCCACAACTCGGGTCGTTGATTTTTGGGGTCCCATTGTCCGAATTCGTCGCGATGGGAAAAGAAACGTTCTTTAGCACGGGCTTTTTCTTCGTCGCGGCGGGCGCCTCCCATTGCCACATCGATCTTATTTTCTTCGATGGTATCGAGCAGGGTAATGGTTTGCAGCACATTCCGACTGGCATTGTACCCGGTTTCTTCCATCACGCGGCCTTTATCAATAGACTCCTGCACAGAACCGACAATCAATCTGGCTCCGATCGTCTCAACAACTCTGTCGCGATATTCAAGTGTTTCAACAAAATTATGACCGGTGTCGATATGCATGAGTGGAAAAGGAATGCGGGAAGGCCAAAAAGCCTTGCGGGCGAGATGCAACATAACGATGGAATCTTTTCCGCCCGAAAACAGCAATGCCGGACGCTCGAACTGAGCGGCAACTTCGCGCAAAATAAAGACAGATTCTGCTTCGAGAAGTTTAATATGATTTAAATGATAGTTAACCATTTTCTTTTTTGGTATCTGATTAGCGGCAAAATTTGCCGCATTAAGTAACGTGCCGTTTTTTTAATGGACCATAAATCGGTGCGAAGTTCAATATCCGCATTTTCAGGAATCTCATAAGAGGAACCTATTCCTGTGAAATCTTTTATCATTCCCATACGGGCTTTTTTATATAATCCTTTAACATCGCGCTGTTCGCAAACTTCCAAAGGACAATTTACAAACACTTCGATGAAACGATCCTTCCCTATAATTTCTCTTGCCAAATCGCGCATGGCTTTCTGAGGAGAAATAAAACTGCAGATAACGATTAAACCATGGTCGACAAAAAGCCTAGCAATCTCGGCAGTACGACGAATATTTTCCATACGATCGGCATCTGAAAACCCCAGATCTTTATTGATTCCATTGCGAATTATATCACCATCGAAGGTTTTGGTAAAATACCCTTTGCGATGAATTTCCTTTTCAAGAGCAACCGCAATTGTTGTTTTACCTGCCCCCGACAAACCTGTCAACCAAATCACTTTCGGGTCCTGACGGACCAAAAAGCGTTTGCGATTTCGGCGTATATAGCTATTAAAATCGGTAAGTATCCGCATCTTCATCAATATTCCTCTTTCAGTTTCTGCGTGCAAAAGTATAAAATATTATTTACTTTTGTTGACAGCAATAATTCAACATTCCAATCACGACTCACAATTCTTCTTAAATCATGAAAACGAATACCAGTAAATTCATTCGAAATCGGGCTCTGCTTTATTTGAGTTTACTAATGGTAATCATTTCGTGTAAACCTGTTGAAAAAACCCAAACGACAATTAAAAGTACATCTATGGTAGCACGACCGAAAGTAGTTATTTACAAAACCAAGACAGATTATTATAAAAATGTACCTGTAATACTATCTTCCGATAAGACAAAGATCGTTTCTTATCCCGGGATAAACGATGTTTACTATAAAGGTAAATTAGCCTATCCTACACTATTAGTTAATGGTTATTTGCTTGATAACAGAGGGATAAATGCTGATGTAGCCTTTTTGAAATACTCTTACGAGGAATATATTAAATTATCTGAACCCCTTACACCGGAAAATTTGTTTAAAAACATAATTGATATAAATCCAGTTTTGGAAATGTATATCTGTGATTGTACAAGAGATACGGCTGAAATAAACAAAATAATTTTAAACGGATTTAAAGAATTTTGCAAAAAAAGCCAATAAATTTTCTCAGTACACGTTTATCTTTGTAAATTTGTCAAAATCTTAATTTGTATAATCTTAATTTTAAACATCTATGAAAAAAGTTCTATTTATGTGCCTTTTGATTGCTTTTGTAGGTTACGGCAATACGTTCGCTCAGAAAAAAGCAGTAATTAAATTTGATAAACTTGAAAACGATTTCGGAACCATCAAAGAAGAAGCTGGCAAGGTGAAATGTAAATTTACATTTACGAATACGGGTAATGATACCCTGAAACTTCTCAGTGTAAAACCAGGTTGCGGATGTACCACTGTTGACTGGACGAAAACAGGTGTATTACCGAAAAAAACAGGAACTATTGATGCCGAGTTTGACCCAACACAACGCCCGGGAACTTTTAGTAAAGGTATAACAGTTACTACTAACGATCCCAGCCAACAGGTCGTTACATTAACTATCAAAGGAAATGTTATTCCCAAACCGAAGTCATTTACTGATCTTTATCCTGTAACTATTGGAAATTTACGTCTTAAAACTTCACAGTTCAATTTTTCAAATGCAAAAAATACAGAAATCCGTTGCGATACGATGAAACTATACAATAGTTGGAATAAACCAATGAATATCGGATTTAAAGATCTCGCAACTTATATTACAGCAAAGGCTGTTCCCGAAGTTTTAAAACCGGGAAAAGAAGGATTAATTATTATCAATTATGATGTAAGTAAACGTAATGATTTCGGATATATTTACGACAGAATGTTGATCCAAACGAATGACAGTCTTCAAGCTGACAAGACTTTAAACATCAGCATGAATATTGTTGAAGATTTTTCAAAACTTACACCCGAGCAATTGGCTAATGCTCCGAAAATAAAATTTGAGAATTCATCATACGATTTCGGAACAGCTAAACAAGGTGACAAAGTTGAAGCTACTTTCAAATTTACCAATGAAGGTAAAAGCGACCTTATCATCCGTAAAGTAAAAGCATCATGTGGATGTACTGCAACAAACCCTGAAAAAACCGTTCTAAAACCAGGTGAAAGCAGTAAAATTGATGCAACTTTCAACACTGCAGGTAAAGAAGGCAAACAATATAAAACAATCACAGTTACCAACAGCGACCCTGCTAATTCATCGGTTATGTTAACACTTCAGGGAACAGTTGAAAAACCAGCTACTCAACCCATACCGGAAAATAATCAGAACAATATTCAGCCAACTCATTAATAAAATAGAATAAAAAAAGCCCTGAAATAATTATTTCAGGGCTTTTTTTTTGGATCAAAAAATCTTAGCCATTCATAAAGACCAAGAACTCTTCATTCGTTTGAGTAAATTTCATTTTATCTTTAAGGAATTCCATAGCCTCAACCGGATTCATGTCGGCTAAATGATTACGCAACACCCAAATTCTTTGCAAGGATTCTTTATCATGTAATAAATCATCACGACGAGTGCTTGAGGCAACAATATCAATGGATGGGAAGATACGTTTATTTGAAAGTTTACGTTCCAACTGCAATTCCATATTACCGGTTCCTTTAAATTCTTCAAAAATAACTTCATCCATTTTCGAGCCAGTCTCGGTGAGCGCAGTAGCAATAATAGTCAATGACCCACCATTCTCGATTTGACGGGCAGCACCAAAAAATTTCTTTGGTTTCTGGAGGGCAGATGCTTCGACACCACCTGAGAGAACTTTTCCGGAGGCCGGAGCAACAGTATTGTATGCACGGGCCAAACGCGTTATTGAATCCAGCAGTATCATTACATCGTGTCCGCATTCAACCAAACGTTTTGCCTTTTCAAGAACAATATTTGCAATTTTTACATGTCTGTCGGCCGGTTCATCAAATGTTGAGGCAATTACTTCAGCGTTGACACTTCTTTGCATATCCGTGACTTCTTCAGGGCGTTCGTCGACCAATAAGATAATCAAATACACTTCAGGATGATTGAAAGCAACCGCATTTGCAATTTCTTTTAATATCATGGTCTTACCTGTTTTTGGCTGAGCCACGATCAAACCTCTTTGCCCCTTACCAATTGGAGTGAACATATCCATGATGCGGGTTGTCATTGTCATGCTAGGATGTCCGGTTAATTTTAATTTTTTCTCCGGAAATAATGGAGTTAAGTGATCAAAATTGACACGGTCACGAACAATTTCCGGACTTCGTCCGTTGATATGCTCAACTTTTATTAACGGGAAATATTTTTCACCTTCCTTAGGAGGACGAATTCTACCTTTAATTGTATCTCCTGTTTTTAACCCAAAAAGCTTAATTTGCGATTGGGAAACATAAATGTCGTCGGGTGAATTTAAGTAATTATAATCGGAAGAACGCAAAAAGCCATATCCATCCGGCATTATTTCAAGAACTCCCTCACTTGAAACAATACCTTCAAATTCGAATGCATATTCCGGTTGTTTTTCACGCGGTTGTTGTTGACTTTTCTTGTGAGGAATATCGCGCGATGAACGTTCCTGGTCATTTTGTTTGAGGTCATCATCGTTTAAAAGAACAGAACTTTCATCTTCATTATCAACTTTTATTTGCCCCTCCTGAAAATTATTTTCAGAGTCTAATTCTATTTCAGAAGGACTTATTTCTTCAGGTGCTGAATTATCATTTACAGTAATTATTTCATCATCATCCAAAGAAGGTAAAATGAAATCAAATTTCTTGGCTTCCTCTTCAAACAATTCTTTTTTATAAATTATATCCGGATTAGATGGTTCTGTGTTTTCGGTAAAAACCGGTTTATTCTCAACAACGGGAGCATCATGTCTTTTGTTATGATTTCGTGTACCGTATGCAAATTTGGGGTTTTTGGAAAAAACTTTTTCAGGAGCAGGTATCTGACTATCATTCGCAGGAGTTACTTTTAATTCCGGATTATCCATACGGGTACGCCTTTGGATGACCTTTCTTCTGTTTTTGCCATTTTCTTCTGCAGGCTTTGATTCTTTAATGATTTCTTCTGGTTTTATAGCCTGTATATCTAAAATTTTGTGAATTAAATCTTTTTTTCTGAGGTCTTCGTAATCCGGAATATTTAATTTCTCGGCGATTTCGCGCAATTCTGGAATACTCATTCCATTAAGGTCAATGATATTGTACATAAATGTTACTTTGGTTTTGTGGTATTATTTGTTTAAATAAACAATAATTTGAAATTTTTCTGATTTTTTTTTGAAATATTCAGCAAACGAATGCTGCTGAAACTTGTTCTTACAAGGAAATTCGATGCAAATGTAATCAAAAAAAACTAATTACAAAAAAAAAATGTTTTTTCTTACTTATTTACCATTTTCACATCGAGGGCATCGCGTAAAGCATTTCCGGTAAGCATAAAAGCCAAAACAGTAAGCATGATCGCAATTCCGGGTATTATGGCTAAATAAGCAGAATCAAGAATGATGTAACCATAATGCTCTTTTATCATAGTTCCCCAGGATGGCATAGGTGGCTGCACGCCAATACCCAAAAAGCTCAAACCTGCTTCGATCAGAATTGCAGAAGCAAAGTTAGCAGCCGAAATTACAATAACAGGTGCCATAACATTAGGAAGTATATGCCGGAATATTATTCGGGAATGTTTGTATCCTAATGCCACGCCTGCTTCGACAAATTCTTTTTCACGAATACTCAGAATTTGTCCCCTCACGACTCTGGCAACTT
This sequence comes from uncultured Bacteroidales bacterium, assembly GCA_903913285.1. GTDB lineage: Bacteria > Bacteroidota > Bacteroidia > Bacteroidales > CAIWKO01 > CAIWKO01. The sequence goes on from CAIWKO010000010.1 coordinate 31,167, forward strand.
CTACCCACATTGTTAAACCAATTGCGATAAAAACCTGCCAAAACCCTTTGCCTAAAACAAAGGTAATTGCAATAACCAGAAGTAATGTAGGAATTGACCAGACCACATTAATAAACCACATGATAAGGTTATCGACCCATCCCTTGAAATATCCAGCCAAGGCACCAAGCAAGATTCCAATTATCAGAGAAATCAATACGGAAATAAAACCAACAGATAAACTTACACGGGTGCCAATCATTATCTGACTTAATATGTCTCTCCCAAATCTATCAGTACCCAATAAGAATCTTTTAGAGATAATATTATCGCTTTTTATTCTTTGTGTTAATTCCTCAATCGTTGCCCTCTCAGTTTTTCCATCAATATTTGTATATCTGAGTATGCCTCCCTCATTACTTACTGATTTATCAGGTTGAATAGCATAAACAACATCAACCAAACTGAACGATTTTATTTCACCTTCATTCGGATTCATTCCGGTATATTCTTCCACATAAATCTTATCACCCTTAAAATTATAACTATAAACAGGAATATAGATGTAATTGGATTCAAGACCTGAAATAGTTTGTTTTATTAATCCGGTATGATGTTCTGTTTCATTTTTATGGACTTTTAGCATTGTTACTGAAAATCCGGGTTTCTTAGTACTTAGTTCCAGAAACTGAGCATTAGCATAAGGTGTTGTATCAGGAGTAATCAAATATCCTAAAAGAGAGACTAAAACCAAAAACAATATAAAAATGATTGATACGAGAGCAATTCGACTTTTCAGCAGTTTGCGAATGGCTAATTTAGTCAATGAACCGGAACTAACGAATTGCTTTTTTCTGAACACAATTGAGATATTTCTACAAAAATATTATAATATTACCAACTAATATAAAATTCGCAAAAGGAATTAATTTATAATTTTACCACAAAATTTTTTTATGGATTCATTTTTTAGTTATAATAATAGGAACATTCATTATACTCTAAAAGGCAAAGGGGATGCAGTTATATTATTGCATGGTTTTACAGAATCTTTAGACATTTGGGACGAATTTTCGGAACGTTTATCACAAAATTATAAAGTTGTTTGTATCGACCTGCCCGGACATGGATTAAGTGAGTGTATTGCTGAAACACACACCATGGAACTTATGGCAACTTGTGTTTTAGAAGTTTTGAAGAGCTTACATATTAAAAAATGTGTTATGGTTGGTCATTCAATGGGTGGGTATGTTTCTTTGGCTTTTGCTGAAGATAACCCGGAAATGCTAACGGGCTTATGCCTGTTTCATTCAACTGCCTATAAAGATAGTGACGAAGCAAGACAGAACAGATATAGGACAAATGAAATCATTAATAAACATCCTTATAATTTTTTAAGCAATTTTATTCCCTCATTGTTTACAGAGCAAAATCAAAAAAAATATAGTACTGAAATCAATGAACTTGTTGAAAAGTCGAAAAGGATGACAGCCGAGGGTGTTATTGCCTGTAATAAAGGTATGGCTGAACGTCCGGACAGAAGTGACGTATTAAAAAATGCTACAATACCAGTGCTTTTTATTGCAGGAAAATTAGACAGTCGTATTCCTTTCGACAAAGTAATGGAACAAATTGCAATGCCAAATGACAGCGTTGCTTTGCTTATGGGAGATGTTGCTCATATGGGATATTTAGAAGCAAAGGAAAAAACTTACTATGGAATAAAGACCTTTGTTGACGGTTGTTTCTAAGAATATTAATTTCTTTATTCATCATTTAATAGCTTTATGACCAGACAATTTACAGGAGAACATTTAATTACCGGTATTATTGGACAATATAGCCTGATTTTTACTTTGCTAATTTCTGCTATTTTGGTTTTTTTCAGCATCTACCTGTTAAAGACCAAACGCGATAGTTTAAAATTAAAAATCTGGACAATTCCATTATTCTCTTTCTGTTTTATACTGGTATGCATTGCACTTGCAATGCTCTATTCGGCCATATTCAATCATTATTTTGAATACTCGTATGTTTATAAATATTCTTCGATAGAGCTTCCTTTACAATATATCTTTTCGTGTTTATGGGCAGGGCAGGAAGGGAGTTTGCTTTTGTGGCTTTTCCTTATCGGGCTTGTTGGCATGATAAATCTGATAATTGAAAAAAATCTGAAAGCCGAACTGCTGCTCACCTATTCTATTGTGATTTTTATTTTTGCGTTTTTACTCACCGGATTCAATTTTTGGGGATATAGTTTTGGAAATAGCCCCTTTGAGTTATTGCGAAATAATCCGGCTTATTTAAATCTGCCATTTTTCAAAATGAGTAATTACGCAGGTTTGATTGCTGATGGCAACGGTTTGAATCCTTTGTTGAAAAACCCGTGGATGGTTTCGCATCCACCTTTGTTGTTTTCGGGTTATGCTTTATGTTTGGTGCCATTTGCATATACTATAGCTTATATACTTAAACGTGATTTAAGAGGTTATGCCAAAAAAGTTCTCCCATGGAATATTTTAGCACTAATTTTTATGAGCACAGGATTATTGCTGGGCGGAGTGTGGGCATATCAGGATCTGACCTTTGGCGGCTTCTGGTCGTGGGACCCGGTAGAAAATGCTTCGTTGGTGCCCTGGATCATTCTGGTTTCGGCATTGCATTTTAACTTGATCCTTCTAAAAAAGAAACCCGTTACCATTATTACTCAAATTTTTAATTTTTTACCGTTTTGTTTAGTTCTTTACGCTGCATTTCTTACCCGAAGTGGTGTTTTGCAAAATGCATCTGTACATTCTTTCACCGGAACAAGTACCCGATATATTTTCGGGATTCTGGCATTAGGTTTTTTATTATTTCCAAGCATTTTGCTAATCCTGAACCCTAAACTAAAACAAAAAACAACAATTTCGGATTCCGACACAGAGTTACCTGACGCTAAAACTGAAAATAAGCTTACAAAAGAAATCCTTTTATTTATCGGGGCGATAGTGCTGATGCTTTCTGCTTTTCAGGTAATATTTACCACTTCAATACCCTTATACAATAAATTCTTTGGAATAAACCTGGCTCCACCAATTGACCCCGAAAATTTTTATAATAACTGGCAAATGATCTTTGCATGTCTTATTTGTATGCTTATAGGAGTGGTACAATATTTTCCGGTTAGCTCACATAAGTATAAACAACAATTATACAGTTTACTGTTGGCTGGAATTGCGTCAATTTTAGTCACCATTATTTTTTCGGTTTATTGGTTAGACCTTAGCGTAATTAATATTGTATTTCTGTTCGGAATAGTGTTCTGCATTTTAAGCATTATTGATAATAAGCTTCGCCAGGGAAAAACTAAGAAAAATAATGCAGCTATAATTTCTCATTTCGGGTTGGGAATCTTTTTACTGGGAATATTGATCACCTTTACTTTAAAACAGGAAATTGAAAGCAAAGCGCCACAAGCGATGGGTAATCAGGACGGGATCATGGCTATTAAAGGAAGAATTATTCCGCTGACAAATGATAAATACGCTTCCTACTCTGAAAGAATCAGAAAGGGAGAAAAAATTTATTACCGCGTGGATCTGTTGGTGAAACGGGACGGTAATTATTATCTTTCGAACTCGATGTATCCTTCGCTGGAGAGCAGCGAGCAGATGAATGAAGTGTTTTTTCCGGATGTGCACCATTTTATTAAAAAAGATGTGGAGATGTTTTTAACCTATGCCGAAATTACAACCGACTCTTTTAAAAATGCATACTCGAAAAAATTAAGCGCCTCAGATAGTTTACTAACCGATCAGGGACTATTTATTTGCAAAGGGATTGAAAACGACAGCAACAACTATAAAGTAAGCTTTAGTTTCGGGCAACGTGGTGGAGCTTCTGTTGATTCTGCATTGATCTATAATACTGCAACGAAAACAGGAAACGAAATAATGGTTCCGAAAACACCCATTAAGCTCGCATTGTCGGATGCATCGGCTGATTCATGTTTGGTGAATGTTTATTACAAAAAAACCGATTTCATCATTTTCAAAATTTATGAATATCCGTTTATTTGGCTGATATGGATGGGTGGAATTATCTTTCTCATCGGAGTAGTTTATTCGGCAATAAAGCGTTTTGCAAATCAAAAAAGAAACTGATTTTACAAAAAACATACCTATACTATTGTGGCTTTTTTACATTTTGAGCTTCTATTTATGCTATTTTTCCGAATTTTTGAAACAAAATGAGTTTCTATAAGTCAAAGAATTATCTTTGCACCAGCAAATTTTATTTAATCAATTAATAATTTTAATCACAAAATCTATGAAAAAATTACTTGCTTCTTTTATGCTTTTCATCGCGCTCGGCGTTGGTGTTTTTGCAACAAATCCGCCCGACGAGGGTATGTGGCTGCCGATGTTGATCGACCGCCTGAATTATGTTGATATGCAGAAAATGGGATTGCATTTAACGGCCGACGAACTGTATAGTGTGAACCATGCTTCGCTTAAAGATGCTGTTGTGGGTTTGGGTAATAAACAAAACCCCAGTATGCATTTTTGCACCGCTGAGATCGTTTCTGATCAGGGTTTGCTGCTCACAAACCACCACTGCGGCTTTGAATCAATTCAAAGTCAGAGTTCGGTTGAACACGATTATTTAACCAACGGTTTTTGGGCCATGAGCCTGAAAGAGGAACTGCAATGCGATGGTGTTACGGCTGCTATTTTAGACCACATGGAAAATGTTACCGATAAAGTGCTTGCCGACGTTACCAGCAAGATGACAGAAGACGAACGCGCTGCAGCTATCAAAAAAGTTTCGAAAAAGCTTGAAAAAGAAGCTTCGCAGGATGGCAAATTCGTTGTAAACGTTGAAAGTTTTTATAACGACAATGAATTCTACATGTTTGTTTACACAGTTTATAAAGATGTTCGTTTGTGCGGCGCTCCTCCATCATCGATCGGAAAATTTGGCGGCGACACCGACAACTGGATGTGGCCACGTCATACGGGCGATTTTTCGATGTTGAGAATCTATACAGCTCCCGATGGTTCGCCTGCAGAGTATTCGGAAAAGAATATTCCTTTGAAACCCAAATATCATTGCCCATTTCGCTGAAAGGGGAGAAAAAAGAAGATTTCGCTATGATCTGGGGATATCCCGGAAGAACCGACCGCTATCTGACCTCTTACGGTGTGCAAATGGAGCTGGATCAATCGGACCCGACAGTTGTTGCCGTTCGTACTAAAAAACTTTCGCTTATGAAAGAAGATATGGATGCCGATGCTAAAATTAAACTTCAATATGCTTCTAAATACGCCGAATCGGCCAACTATTGGAAATATTTTATTGGCCAGTCGAAAGGTTTGAAACGTTTGGATGTTTATGACAAAAAGAAACAAATTGAAAATCAGTTCGACGCATGGGTGAATGCCGATAATGCACGCAAAGAAAAATACGGCGAAGCCCTGAAACTTATCTCCGACGGATATGCCGAAAATAAGAAATATAACCTGAGCATGAAGTATCTGGAAGAAGCAGTGTTTCAAGGCCCCGAGTTTATTTATTTTTCGTTCGGTGCATTTCAGTTATACATGAAAATGAAAACCCAGGACGGCACTAAAGATAAAAAAGCCAAAGCCATGCTCGACCCGGATATTAAAACACTGGCCGACGGTTTTAAACCCGAAGTAGAAAAGTTTTTTAAAGACTATAATCAACCTACAGATAGAAAATTATTCGTAGCGCTGCTGAAAATGTATTACGACAACGTTCCAAAAGATCAGTGGCCCGATATTTTCACCAATGTGGTTGATAAAAAATATAAAGGCGATTTCGGAAAATGGGCAAACGATGTGTATGCAAAATCGATTTTTGTTGATAAAGCACGTTTGACCGCATTTCTGGATAAACCCAGTTATAAAGTAATTACCAGCGATCCGGGCTTCGCCATCACATTATCGATGGTTACTTGCATCCGCGGTTTGTATAAATCGATGGACGACCCTCAGGCAAAAATAGATAAAGGAAATCGTCTGTTTGTGGCAGGTTTGCGCGAAATGTATCCCGATAAAAAATATTATCCCAACGCCAATTCAACCATGAGAATGACCTACGGCAAAGTGCTCGACTACGATGCAGCCGATGCCGTTCATTATAACTATTTCACAACGCTGAAAGGTGTGATGGAAAAAGAAGACCCGAAAAACGATGAGTTTATTGTTCCTGACAAGTTGAAGAAACTGTATGATGCAAAAGATTTCGGTCGCTATGGCGAAAACGGCGTTATGCATGTTTGTTTTACGGCCAATCTGGATATTACGGGAGGCAACTCCGGCAGCCCGGTGATTAACGGAAACGGACAGCTGATAGGCATCGCGTTCGACGGAAATTGGGAAGCCATGAGCGGTGATATTGCTTACGAACCCGATGTGCAAAGAACCATTTGCGTTGACATTCGCTACGTGCTGTTTGTTATCGACAAATATGCCGGCGCCAAGAATTTAGTGGATGAAATGACGTTGGTGCAATAATCCGCATCACCGAATAAATATTAGAGGCGGCAGCGAAAGTTACCGCCTCTTTTTTTGTAAAAAAATCGTAATTTTGTATTCAGGTAACAATTATCGTAATTGAAATGAGAGTTAGTTTGCTGTGTGCCGAAAATTTTAAACTCGACGGGGGCGCGTGCTTCGGTGTGGTTCCGAAATCGATGTGGAATAAGCTTTTTACTGCCGACGAAAACAACATGCTCGACATTTCGCTGCGCGAACTGCTTGTTGAAGACGGCAACCGCCTGATACTTTTCGACACGGGTATCGGCAACAAGCAAAACGAGAAATTCAGAAAAAATTTTTATGTTGCAGACAACGATAGCCTGCTGAACTCATTTAAAACGGCCGGCATTTCGCCCGACAGGGTTACAGACGTGGTGTTCACTCATCTGCATTTCGACCATTGCGGCGGAACGTTTCGTATCGGCGAACAAAATGAAACGATAGAGCTTTTTAAAAATGCCCGCTATTGGTGCTCGAAAGCGCAATGGAATTGGGCCACCAACCCCAACCCGCGCGAGAAAGCTTCGTATCTGACCGAAAATCTGCAGCCCCTGATGGATTCGGGCAGGCTGAATTTTTTTGAAAACGAAGGCAATTTCACTCCCAACATTTATATTACGCTCAAAAACGGCCACACCGACGGGCAAGTGATTCCGCTGGTGAAATACCGCAACCGAATGCTGGCTTATATGGCCGATTTTATCCCAACGGCAGCCCACATTTCGCTACCCTTCGTGGCGAGTTTCGACACGCGTCCGTTGCTGTCGATCGACGAAAAGAAGAGTTTTTTGGACGAAGCCGCCCAACAAAACTACCTGCTGGTGTTTCAGCACGATATCGCCAACGAATGTTGCACCGTGATGCAAACCGAAAAGGGTGTGCGTGTGAACGAAACCGGCACACTCGAACATTTTATGAATGAAATCTGACCTGCTATGACTCCCACCGAAATTGCCCAACTGAACCTCAACTTTGCCGATGCCACTCCCGAAACTATTTTATCGTACTGCGCTCAGCGCTTTCCCGGCAAGGTAATACTGTCGTCGAGCATGGGCAACGAAGATCAGATGCTCACGCATTTGATCGGCAGCGCCAAAATCGCCATACAAATCATTACACTCGACACGGGCCGCTTGTTTGCCGAAACATACAGCCTGATTGAACGCACGAATGAGCGCTACGGGATCAGCATCCGTATTATGTTTCCCGATGCCGCGCAGGTGGAGGAAATGGTGAACGCGAAAGGCGTCAACCTTTTCTACGAAAGTGTCGGTAACCGAAAACTTTGTTGCCACATCCGTAAAATAGCGCCGCTGAAACGAGCCCTGGCGGGAATGGATTGCTGGATAACCGGTTTGCGCCGCGAGCAATCGGAATACCGCGCCGACATGCAATTGTTTGAATGGGACGATGAATACGGAATTTTGAAGGTAAATCCGCTTATAAACCTGAAGGAAGCGGAGGTGTGGAGTTTTATTACCGAAAATCACGTGCCCTACAACAAACTGCACGATAAAAACTTTAAAAGCATCGGTTGCCAGCCTTGCACACGAGCCGTGACCGACGGCGACGATGCCCGCTCGGGCCGTTGGTGGTGGGAAGACGCTAACCACAAAGAATGCGGATTGCACGAGAGACAATAGTGAACAGATACTAGTGAATAGTGAATAGTTGAGTGATTTTTTGTGCATGGATGGCTTTGGTGATGCAGATAGGGTGATTTGAAGATTTTATGATGTGTTGATTTGAAGATTTAAGGCCTGCGCAATTTTTGCAGGCTTTTGTTTTGTTGGGTTTCGCACTATTTCTTTTGCAGGATGTTTTGAAGGGAACTAATCAGGGGTTTTTTAAATTCTGTCTGTTCCAAAAAATGAAATACGCGCTATTGCTGCCTAAAACCCATTCTGTTTCGTCAGAATGGGGTTTTTTCCGTCTAAAACGCATTGTGACGCGCGGAAATGGGTTTTTTTCGAAATAAAATGCATTGTGACGCGCGGAAATGGGTTTTTTTCCGTCTAAAACGCATTTCGTTTCGTGGAAATGGGTTTTTTTCGGAATAAAACGCATTGTGACACGCGGAAATGGGTTTTTTTCGGAATAAAATGCATTGTGACACGCGGAAATGGGTTTTTTTCGGTCTAAAACGCATTTCGCTTCGGGGAAATGGACTTTATGTCAAAAATAATGCATTCCGACGCGGCAGAATGGACATTTTGTCATATTTTCTCTGTTTCGCTTATCCGATAAGGGTTTTGACTAAATTTTTATAAAAACCAAATTGTTCAAACCGATTTTGAACGAAATTTCTCAGCTATCTTTTAAAATAAATGCAGGTAAACAAAAATTAACTCAACCAGCACCATACGCATCAGTTCATCGGGAAATAAATAGGGTGTTTGTCGTTATACAACAGCAAAAAATGGTGAATCATGTCGCGTTTATTCTTCGAACTTTCCAATTGCTGATACAGGTCGGCATCGTTCACTTTCAAAAAATCTCTAAAGTTCTGATAGGTGAATAAAAAGGTTTTGCCCGTTTCGAAAACGAGCAAATACTCCGAAAACTCGTCGGCACTCCACATCAAACCCGTTGGGTCGCCAAAGGCGTCGACATCGGCCCTTGGTTTATGGTTGTAAGCCATATAATGCGACAGCGCCCCGATTATAAACATCCTGTAGTAGCCATAATCGCCCTGCGACAGATACAACACCCCATCTTTGCAAAACCCGAAGCACCTCGAAATAATATAGTTATTTTTGGCCCCTGTTGAATCTATTTTCGCGTATTTCAGCACAAACTCCTCGCCGCCCGAATTATTTTCCTCGCGCTGCACCTCAAAAACCGTGATCGAGGGTTCGTTTTGCTTAAACTCCCCGAAAGTGGCAAAAATGCCGTCTTTAAACACAAAATCGCGCGAATATTTCACTTTCCCGTTCAGCGTGTCCTGCTGGCCAAACCCTGCCATCGCAATGCACACAAGCAAACCCAAAAAAACAACTATTCTTTTCATAACACTCCGAAACTTTAATTATTGAAACGCGAAAAAGGTGGTTTGAAATATATCTGAGCGAAATTTATGCTGTAAACCAGTTCGGGAATGATGGCGCCGTCGCCAAACCTGTAGGTGGTTCGAACACCCAGAGTGATAGGTGCCAAAAACCGCAAAGCATGAAAATCGGCCAGAATCGCCACCCCCGCCGACCTGGCAGTGTAATTAGTATTGTTCCAATCGGTGGCCCAAGCCTGATCGTAATAAAACCCCGCGCGAAAACGCTTGATATAGATCAGCGAACCTATGCTCCAGTCGGGGTAAAACAGCGGCATCTCGTAGGCAAACTTTCCAACCAGCAACTGATGAAAACCGCTCATCTTTATTTGTTGTGGAAACGATATAATATCATTAAAAGCAAAATCAACCGCGTTGTTTTGCTGCCAGCCGATGTAGGCGTTTAAACTATGGTGTTTGCCGATGCCCGGAAAATATAATATCGATTCAACCGACCATATATTTCCCAGATTGGCCCCGTTGAAAGGCGTATGCTTATAATTCACGTTCAAAACCTGTCCCCACCGGGGATTTATGTCGCGCTGCGAAGTTTTCATGATGTTATACCCGTATAAATGGTATTCCATCGCCTGAAAATAGCCCGAAAACGCATCCGACGAATAATTTTTGCGTCCCAACACGTCGTAATACGTAAATCCAAGCTGCGGCTCCAGATACATATAGAATTTTCCTTTCGTAAGCTTCAACGGCACTTTAACATTTATCTGCGCCGAAAAAACATCCCAATTTATCGTGTCGTCCTTGTCCAGTTCATATTTCAGCGTCAAATCAATCTGCGGATACCATCCCCGATAGCTTATTTTGGCATAAAAATCGCTCGTGGGCATATTCCATTCGTGTTCGTAGCCTAAGCTGGTTACCATGGTGCTCAGGGGGTTTTGCGACAAAATCTCGAAGCCCGGTTTCACCGTAGTGTTGTCAGCATCTATTGAAATCGGTCCCCAACTATGCACATCAAACAAATTCAAAAATTTCGAATAGCGCTTCACGCGATACTCGGTCTGTCCGGGTTTATAAAAATCCAGAACGCCGCTTTCGCCCTGCGTGAGCGATTCGCATAGCTTCACAGAATTGTCGGTTACATTTTGCAGGGCTATCCACTGCAAGGTATCGATGGGGGCTTTCACCAACCGATATCCGTTGGCCGAATAGTCAGAATAAATAAGTTGGATGCCGTCGGGCGAAACATCGGGGTCGTCGGCCCCAAATTGCGACGAAGTAACCTGAAATATCGTGTTAGTGGTGATGTTGAGCACATAAATATTATTGATACCCGAATAAGCGCCCACAAAATACACCTTGTTACCCTGCATCCGTGCTTTATTTATTTCGACGAACGATGGGCTTGTCAGTTGATGAATTTTCCCAGCCGAATCGAGCATACAGATGCGCTTCCCGTCTTTATTCAACGCCACGAAAACAATTTTCGTATCGTCGTCGGCCCACGAAGGCATCATCAAAAAATCGTTCGAATCGGCTGCAATACGTTTCAACAAACTGCCTTTTTTAGCATCCAGAATAGCGATAAACGACCTTCCGGTGGTAGTTTGTTCCACGCAGGCAATTTTATCGCCGCTATGGCTCAAAGCGGGAGCAAAATATCGCGAACGATGCGTAAGTTGCCGGGTTTTGTTTTTCAGAACATCATGAGTTTTAATGATCGAAAAAGTGCGGTTATCCCAACGTGGGTCAGTTACCGATTCGGCCCAAACAATACGTCCGGATGAAGCATTTAACGAAGCCGAAGCGTAATCTCCCGGTGTAAAAACCCTGTGTTCGTTTCCTGCGCTGTCGATGCGCACAAAACGCGTGATATCGTTCACGCCCGATTTTGCAACAATGCAAGAAGTATTATTTAAAAAACCACCCCGGTTATAACTCGTGTAAAACTTGTTTTTTTGTGTTGAAATCAGTTCAAATCCGGTCTTTCGCATCGATTTGTCCTGCAGGGTCCATAAGCTGTCCAATTCTCTCAAACAAAACTTATATAAGCCAACCTTGTTCAAATGACTCACTTTTTTAATGCCGCTCGAAAAAGGCACCACCATAAAAGGCAGCTTCGAAGTTCTGTTCATAGCCTGTTCCCACACGGCATTGGTAAAATGTTTCCGGGCCGTTGCCACGATATTATAACCGAGTATATAGCGGTCGGGGATGTAGGTCGTGTAACTTCCAAGCGCTGCTTTATCATATCTGTACCATCCTTTTTGCAGCACCTGAGCCCGCAGTTCCATTTCAAAAGCCGGCACTCTTCCCCTGCCCGATCGGCTCATAGCGGTTTCGGTGCATACTGCATCGCCCTCTATATACCAAAACGGAACAAATGCACCCATCACACCCACGGTTATTTGCTGTCCGAACAAATACGAAAGTATTTTAGTGAAGCCTTTGTTGATTTTTGAATATTGTGCCACATGCCTGAACTCGTGAACCACTAATTGGTCGAGCCAGGGCTGAGCATAATCTTCCTGATCAGGACAGGTATAAAATTCAATGCGCTTTGGAGCCCACGGCACTTCAGCATTCGATATAACTGCGCGGTTGTGCAGCACCACGGGAATCTTCACCGGTTGCACTTTCAGCGAAGCGCTCACGGGAATATAAGCCTGCTCAAGCATATTGGCAACGTGTTGCGCTTGCTGTTCTATTTCTTTCGGGAAAATAATTTTAAAATGTTGCGTTTTAATGCACATCCATTTTACAGATGCAGGGTCCTGTCCCAAATCGTAGAATTGAGCCTGTGCACAAATGCATGATAGTATCAATAACAGAAAAACAAATCTTTTCATCACCGCCATAAGGTCAAAAGTACAAAAAGCAGTAAATATGGTTGCAAAAACACGTAAATACTTTTAAATTCCGTAACTTTGTTTAAAATATAAAGTCATGCGATTCATCATTAAAGTCTTGTTCACTGCTTTTGCAGTTATGCTGGCAGCTTATTTGCTGTCGCCGCATATACAGGTCGATAATTTCTTTATCGGCGTCCTGGTAGCCTTAACCCTTGCACTTTTAAATGCAGTAGTGAGGCCCATATTGGTTTTTATCAGCATCCCGGCCACCGTGCTAACCTTAGGCCTGTTTATATTCGTTATCAACGCAATCCTGATCCTGATTGCGGCAAAATTATTCAACACTTTTGATGTAAAAGGCTTTCGGGTCGAAAATTTTTGGTGGGCCTTGTTGTTCAGCGTCATCATTTCGTTTGTAAGCAGCGTTTTGAATGGGTTTATAAAGAAAGACGAAAACCATCCGCCTAAACAACTTGATGAATAAGGGAACTGGGAATAATGCAGTTTCTAGAATTTAAAAATAAAGACTATTGGCTGAATTAAAAACACTAATCGCAAATCACGAATCACATTAATATGAAATTAGCAATTATCGGCGGCTCCGGCCTCGAAACCCTCGACATTTTTAAAGATTCCAAAGAAAAAACAATTATCACCCCTTACGGTGATCCGAGTTCAAGCCTGCTTGAAGGAACCATGCTTGGTTTGGATGTGGTTTTTTTATCGCGCCACGGCAAACAACATACCATCACTCCCACCCATGTCAATAACCGGGCAAACATTCAGGCACTGAAACAACTGGGCTGCACACACATTATTGCCACCACGGCTTGCGGCAGCTTGCGTCAACATATCGGCCACGGACACATGGTAATTTTAGATCAGTTCATCGATTTCACCCGTTTTCGCGCCAACACTCTTCACGATACGTTTGAACCGCATAAACCAATTCATACGGGTATGGCCACACCTTTCTCCGAAGAGCTCCGCAAGGTGATCATTCAATCGGCAAATGAGGAATTATTTACCTTTCATAAAACAGGAACCGTTGTAACCATCGAAGGCCCCCGTTTTTCAACCCGCGCCGAATCAAAAATGTTTCAACTATGGGGTGCCGATGTGATAAATATGAGCACCGCCCCCGAGTGTATGCTGGCCAACGAAGCCGGAATACCTTATGCCGCAATTGCACTCAGCACCGACTACGATTGCTGGAAAACCGACGAAGAACCCGTTAGTTGGGAATCAATTCTGGAAGTTTTTCAACAGAATGTAGAAAATGTGACAAAATTGTTGGTAAGAATAGTGAATAAATTGAAAGAACTTGCCTAAACTCTGAATCGTTGTGTTCCGGGAAAATTTCCGTGAAGTCCGGGAAAGTTTCCAGGGTGTCTGGGAAAGTTCCAGGGAATACCGGGAAAGTTCCAGGGAAGTCCGGGAAAGTTCCAGGGAATACCGGGAAAATTCCAGGGAAGTCCGGGAAAGTTCCAGGGAAGTCCGGGAAAGTTCCAGGGAATACCGGGAAAATTCCAGGGAAGTCCGGGAAAGTTCCAGGGGGTGTCAAAAAAGAAAGGGACTTCGAATTCGAAATCCCTTTCTTTTAATATAACCACTAATTTATTTCTTTAAAAATTTAAAATCCTTACCGAGATAATACGCACTGGTGCCCAACATTTCTTCAATGCGCAACAGTTGATTGTATTTGGCAATACGATCGGTGCGGCATGCCGAGCCGGTTTTTATTAAACCTGTATTCAATGCTACCGAAAGATCTGCAATGGTTGTATCTTCCGTTTCGCCCGAACGATGGCTCATAACGGCCGTATAACTATTTTTATACGCCATATTCACTGCATTGATCGTTTCCGTCAAAGTGCCTATCTGATTCACTTTAATAAGAATTGAATTGGCCACGTTTTTATCAATACCTTGTTGCAGGCGTTCGGTGTTGGTAACAAAGAGGTCATCGCCAACCAACTGTATCTTATGTCCGAGTGTTTTTGTCATGAGCGACCAGCCTTTCCAATCGTCTTCAGCCATTCCGTCTTCTATCGAAATAATAGGATAACGGCTGCACCAATCCTTCCAAAAACTAACCATATCAGCAGGACTTAATTTTTCTCCTGTCGATTTCTTGAAATGATACACATTTTCTTTCTCAATAAAATACTCCGACGAAGCGGGGTCTAAAGCAATATAAACATCCACACCCGGTTTGTATTTAGCACCTTCAATAGCTTTAATAATCAGTTGCAAAGCTTCTTCATTCGATTTCAGGTTGGGTGCAAAACCGCCTTCATCTCCAACGTTGGTCGAATAGCCAGATTTTTTCAACACTTCTTTCAGTTTATGGAATATTTCGGCGCCCATGCGGATGGCATCTGCAAAAGTTGTAGCTCCAACCGGCATGATCATGAATTCCTGAAAATCGACGCTATTATCGGCATGAGCGCCACCATTCAATATATTCATCATTGGGATAGGCAAGGTATTAGCATTTACGCCACCCACATAACGAAACAAAGGTTGCCCTGTAATTTCAGCTGCTGCTTTAGCACAGGCCAACGAAACACCCAAAATAGCATTAGCGCCCAGATTAGATTTATTAGGAGTTCCGTCTATATCAATCATGGCTTTATCAATCGCTCCCTGCTCGGTTACAAACATCCCTTTCAGTTCTTCGGCCAGAACTTTATTTACATTTTGAACCGCTTTTAAAACTCCTTTACCATTATATACGTTTTTATCATTATCACGTAATTCAACGGCTTCGTGAACCCCGGTCGAAGCTCCTGATGGCACTGCTGCCGTTCCAATAACTCCCGAATCGGTTAATACATCAACTTCTACAGTTGGGTTTCCTCGCGAATCGAGGATCTGTCGTGCATATATGCTTACTATACTACTCATAATTTTTATTATTTTTATGTTGCGAATTTACAATATTTTCATAAAAAAAGGGATAAAGTTTCTACTAACTTTATCCCTTTTCAGATATTTTAACAGTGCTTATTCTCCTTCAGGTGTTTCTTTTTCTTCTTTTGCCTCAGGAGCTTCAGGTGCTTCATTTTCTTCAACAACTTGATTTTCTTCAGCAACTTCAGGTTCTTCGGTTATTTCATGTTCTTCAACTACTTCATGTTCTGCTTCAGCAACAACTTCTTCTTCTTTTTTAGCTTTGGGAGTTGCAGCCTTTTTTTCTTCTTTTGCCACGGGTGCACTATCAGTAGCTTTTTTTGCTCCTGCACTGCGACGGCGTCTGGTAGTTGATTTTGCAGCTTTTGCTTCTTTTTCGCCCAACATCACTTGGTTATAGTCGACCAGTTCAATGATACACATTTCTGCATTATCACCCAAACGTGTGCCTGTCTTTAGAATGCGTGTATATCCTCCCGGACGTTCAGCAATTTTTTTTGCTACTTCTCTGAATAATTCACTAACAGCTTCTTTGTTTCCTAAATAACTAAATACAGTTCTGCGCGAATGAGTAGAATCTTCTTTCGATTTCGTAATTAAAGGTTCTACGTAACCCCGAAGCACTTTTGCTTTAGCTACAGTAGTAGCAATACGTTTATGAAGTATGAGCGATGATGCCATATTGGCAAGCATCGCACTTCTGTGCGAAGCGGTTCTTCCTAATTGGTTAATGGTTTTGTTGTGTCTCATCTCTATTAATCCTTATCTAATTTGTATTTGGAAATATTCATTCCGAATTGCAGGTTTTTAGCTTTCACAAGCTCTTCCAATTCGGTTAATGATTTTTTACCAAAATTTCTGAATTTAAGCAAATCGTTTTTGTTATAGGCAACCAAATCTCCGAGTGTTTCAACATCTGCAGCTTTCAAACAATTGAGAGCTCTAACTGATAGATCTAGGTCAACCAATTTGGTTTTTAATAATTGGCGCATATGAAGTGATGTTTCATCGAATTCTTCAACAACGGCCTTTTCTTCAGTATCCATCGTAATTTTCTCATCTGAGAAAAGTAAGAAGTGATGGATCAGTATTTTTGCTGCTTCTTTCAAAGCATCCTTTGGATGAATTGAACCGTTGGTTGATATATCCAACACCAGTTTTTCGTAGTCTGTTTTTTGTTCAACACGATAATTTTCAACAACAAATTTCACATTGCGTATAGGTGTGAAAATAGAGTCGATTGCAATAGTTCCAATAGGACTATTGAGTACTTTATTATCTTCAGCAGGAACATAACCTCTTCCCTTGTCGATAGTAATTTCTATTACTAATTTTACATTGGGCTCAAGATGGCATATCACTTCTTCAGTGTTCAGCACTTGAAAACCTGATAGAAAAGCATTGATTTCACCGGCTTTAAAAACATCCTTACCTGAAATTGTAACAATAACTTTCTCATTAGTTACTGATTCGATCTGTCTTTTAAAACAGATCTTCTTCATATTGAGGATTATTTCAGGTACATCTTCCAAAACACCATCAATGGATGAAAACTCCTGATCAACGCCATCAATTTTTATATTGGTTATTGCAAATCCTTCAAGCGAAGAAAGCAGTATTCTTCTTAAGGAATTGCCAACAGTTGTACCATATCCGGGTTCGAGAGGACGAAATTCGAATTTTCCGAAAAATTCGTCCGACTCTAACATTACAACCTTATCCGGTTTTTGAAAAGCTAATATTGCCATATTTATTTTTTCAATTATTTAATTTAAATCTTATTTGGAATACAATTCCACGATGAGTTGTTCATTAATATTTTCGGGGATCTGATCACGTTCCGGATAACTCATGAACTTACCGGTCATTGTTTCCTGATCCCATTCTAACCAATTGAAACGGTTTGAATGTCTTAATAAAGCATCATTTATTACTTCAAGTGATTTCGATTTCTCTCTCACTGCAACAATATCATTGGCTTTTAAGCTATAGGAAGGAATATTAACCACTTTTCCGTTTACTTCAATATGTCCGTGCGAAACCAATTGACGAGCACCATTACGAGTTGGTGATATACCTAATCGATAAACAACATTGTCTAAACGAGCCTCAATAAGTTGCAATAATACCTCACCGGTGATACCTTTTTTACGACTGGCTTTCTCAAAAGTAATTTTAAACTGTTTTTCAAGAATCCCGTAGGTGTATTTTGCTTTTTGTTTTTCCTGTAACTGAACACCGTATTCCGATTGTTTTTTTCTTTTTTTAGTCTGACCATGTTGTCCGGGAGGATAATTCTTTTTTTCATAGGATTTATCAGGACCATAAATGGCGTCTCTGAACTTTCTTGCGATCTTTGTTTTCGGACCAATATATCTTGCCATATCTAATAATATTATCTTATAAAAAAATTAAACTCTTCTTCTTTTAGGAGGACGACAACCATTATGAGGTAATGGAGTAACATCAATAATTTCTGTTACCTCGATACCAGCTGCACTGATCGACCTGATAGATGATTCTCTACCGGCTCCGGGTCCTTTTACATATACTTTAACTTTACGTAAGCCAAAATCGTAAGCAACCTTAGCGCAATCTCCGGCAGCCATCTGACCTGCATACGGAGTGTTCTTTTTTGAACCTTTAAATCCCATTTTACCTGCCGACGACCATGAAATAACTTGTCCATTCATGTTTGTCAACGAAATAATAATGTTGTTGAACGAAGCAAAGACATAAGCTCTACCGATTGGGTCAACCTTTACTACTCTTTTCTTTGCTGATTTAGCAGAAGTTTTTGCCATAATTTATAATAGGTTTCTGTGATTATACAATAATTAATTCTTAACCTTTAGCAGCCTTTTTCTTGTTTGCTACTGTTTTTCTTTTCCCTTTACGTGTACGGGCATTATTTTTAGTACTCTGACCTCTTGTAGGTAAACCTGCACGATGTCTAACACCCCTGTAACAACCAATATCCATCAAACGTTTAATATTCATTTGAACTTCTGATCTCAAATTACCTTCAACCTTATACTTTTCGTTAATGATGTTACGAATTGAGGTTTGGTCGGCATCCGTCCAGTCACTCACTTTTTTATTAAAATCAATTTCGGCTTCAATCAATATTTTTTGTGCTGTACTATTGCCAATACCGAAAATATACGTTAAACCGATAACTCCTCTTTTGTTTTTTGGTAAATCAATACCTGCAATTCTTGCCATATATTACTTTTTAATATTGTTCAAAAATATTAACCCTGTCTTTGTTTGTATTTAGGGTTCTTTTTGTTGATCACATAAACCCTACCGTTTCTTCTGATGATCTTGCAATCAGGGGTTCTTTTTTTTACTGATACACGTACTTTCATCTTGTTAATTATTTATATCTGAATGTAATTCTTCCTTTTGTTAAATCATAGGGTGAAATTTCAACTCGGACTTTATCTCCGGGTAAGATCTTAATATAATGCATCCGCATTTTACCCGATATATGGGCAATAATAACATGACCGTTCTCCAATTCAACCCGGAACATGGCATTGCCAAGCGATTCGAGAACCGTGCCATCTTGTTGAATTGAACTTTGTTTTGACATATTATTAAATTAAAAAATCACGCTTATATTATTATTTTTCACTTTTTCAATGTATTCAAATGTTGATAAAACTTCGCATTGGTTCTTCCTGACAACAACCTGATGTTCATAATGGGCTGAAGGTTTGGAATCTCTTGTTCTTATGGTCCATCCGTCTTGTTCCTGAACAATTTCTTTTTTACCCAAATTGATCATAGGTTCGATACAAATAACCAAACCTTCTGATAATTTTGCTCCGCTACCTCTTGATCCAAAATTTGGAACCTGAGGATCTTCGTGCAAATTCTTCCCAATACCATGACCAACTAATTCTCTTACTACAGTATATCCATGTTTTTCAACAAAATTCTGGATTGTATAACTGATATCCCCCACTCTGTTTCCGGCAACTGCCATTTCGATTCCTTTATACAATGATTCTTTTGTAATACGAAGTAATTGTAATACTTCAGGCTTCACCTCTCCAAGAGCAAAAGTATAAGCAGAATCACCATAATATCCGTTTTTTACCACACCACAATCAATCGATACAATATCACCGTCAACTACTTCATTATTTCCGGGTATTCCATGAACCACTTGATCATTCACCGAGATACAGAGAGTTGCTGAATATCCTCTGTAATGTTTAAAGCCCGGTATTGCATCATTTGATCTGATATATTCTTCGGCAATTTTGTCGAGATAATTGGTTTTTACACCTGGTTTCAGATAATTAGCTACTTCAGCTAAAGTTTTTCCAACAAGCAAAGAACTGTTTTTTATTAATTCAATCTCCTCTTCGGATTTAAGATGTATCATCTTACAACAATAAAACTGTTATAATGATGCCTGACCGTAACCCGCAGAGCTTCTTCCTTTAATCCTACCTGATTTTGTTAAACCGTCATAATGACGCATTAACAAATAAC
This sequence comes from uncultured Bacteroidales bacterium, assembly GCA_903913285.1. Classification (GTDB taxonomy): domain Bacteria; phylum Bacteroidota; class Bacteroidia; order Bacteroidales; family CAIWKO01; genus CAIWKO01. The sequence goes on from CAIWKO010000010.1 coordinate 50,978, forward strand.
TTTCAATTTGTTGTAAAGTATCAAGAACAACACCAACCAAAATTAGAAGCGATGTTCCGCCAAAAAACTGTGCAAATTGAGAGTTAACTCCCATCAATCTCACAATGGCAGGCATAATAGCAACAAACGCTAGAAATATTGAGCCGGGTAATGTAATTCTCGACATAACATTATCAATAAATTCAGCAGTTTTCTTACCGGGTTTAATACCTGGAATAAAACCACCATTCTTCTTCATATCATCAGCCATCTGATTTGGATTGATCGTAATAGCAGTGTAGAAATACGTAAAAGCTATAATAAATAATGCAAATGTAAAATTATACCAGAATCCGTTAAAATCAGAAAATGTTCTGGCTATACCAGATAAAGCTTCAATATTTGTAAAACCAACCAAGGTAATAGGGATGAACATGATTGCCTGAGCAAAAATGATAGGCATTACACCAGCTGCATTTACTTTTAAAGGAATATATTGCCGAACACCACCATACTGTTTATTTCCAACAATACGTTTGGCATATTGTACCGGAATCCTTCTTGTACCCTGTACGAGCAAAATACACACTAAAATCACAACAACCAAAACCACCAATTCTAGTACGAATATAATCAAGCCTCCCCCTTGTTGTTCCATACGTGAAACAAATTCACCAACTATTGCAAATGGCAGTCGGGCAATAATCCCTATCATAATGATAAGCGAAATACCGTTGCCGATACCCTTATCAGTGATCTTTTCTCCAAGCCACATAACAAACATTGTCCCGGAAACAAGAATAACAACCGACGACACCCAGAAGAAAAGGGACGGCGTCGTATCCGGTATAAAAGGATAAATCGCTTCACTGGGCAATTGACTTGTAATATTTCCAATATAAGCAGGAGCCTGAGCAGCAGTAATAAGAACCGTTAAAAAACGTGTGATCTGGTTAATTTTCTTCCTACCCGACTCTCCTTCTTTTTGAAGTTTCTGAAAATAAGGTATTGCCATCCCAAGAAGCTGAACAACAATAGAAGCAGAGATATACGGCATAATACCCAGTGCAAAGATAGATGCATTTGAGAACGCACCGCCCGAAAACATATTCAGTAAACCAAGCAAACCATCTTTTGATTGTTTATGCAAGGCACTAAGATTATGTGGATCTAAGCCAGGTAATACAATATAAGAACCAAGACGATAAATCAAGATAATACCTAACGTAAAGATTATTCTTTTACGGAGATCCTCAATCCTGTATATATTTTTTATTGTTTCTATTAGCCGTTTCATTCATTAAAGTTTTGTTGCGGTTCCACCTTGAGCTTCGATAATTTTTATTGCAGTAGCTGAAAATGCATGAGCTGTAACATCAAGTTTAATTGTTAAAGCACCTCTGCCTAAAATCTTTATTAAATCATTTTTTGAAGCCAAACCATTATCAATAAGCACATTGATATCAATAACGCTGAGGCTCTTTGCTTCGGCAAGTTTTTGGAGAGTATCAATATTGATACCGCTGTATTCAACTCTATTAAAATTAGTGAATCCGAATTTAGGGATTCTTCTTATCAAAGGCATTTGACCACCTTCAAAAGCTAATTTTCTCGAATAACCGGATCTTGATTGAGCACCTTTATTACCTCTCGTAGAAGTACCACCTCTACCAGAGCCTTGGCCTCTTCCGATTCTTTTGCATTTTTTTGTCGATCCCTTTGCCGGTTTCAGATTACTTAAGTCCATTGTATGTTTGATTAAATATCTTAATTAATTTCTTCAACTGATAATAAATGGCTGATCTTTCTAATCATTCCTTCCATTTGTGGTGTAGCTTCAACTTCAACGGAATGATGCATTTTTCTAATTCCCAATGCTATCAACGTTCTTTTTTGATCAGCTTTCCTATCAATACCACTTTTAATTTGGGTTACTCTTAACTTTTTCATGTTATAATTATTTTCTCAGCGATTAACCGTTAAACACTCTGCTTAATGATAGTCCTCTTAATTGAGCAACCGTATATGGATCTTTCATTTTAATTAATGCATCCATAGTTGCTTTTACAACACTATGAGGATTTGATGAACCTTTTGATTTAGCCAATACATTTTTAACGCCAACACTTTCTAAAACTGCACGCATTGCACCGCCGGCGATAACACCGGTACCGGGTGCAGCTGGTTTCAGGAAGATATATGCGCCGCTGTATTTACCATATTGTTCATGTGGCACTGTTCCGTTAAACACAGGAACTTTTATCAGATTCTTTTTAGCATCATCAATGCCTTTAGCAATAGCAGCTGTAACTTCTTTGGCTTTTCCAAGACCGTATCCAACTACTCCGTTTTCGTTTCCAACAACTACAATAGCTGAAAAGCTGAATGTCCTACCTCCTTTGGTAACTTTTGTTACTCTCTGGATGCTAACTAATCTGTCCTTAAACTCGATTTCGCTTGACTTAACTCTTTTTATATTTGCGTTTGACATATATTATTAAAATTTTAAACCAGCTTCTCTTGCTGAATCTGCTAATGATTTTACTCTACCATGATATAAGTATCCACCTCTGTCAAATACAACAGAAGTAATACCTGCTTCTACTGCTTTTTGTGCAAATGCTTTTCCAACCAGTTTTGCTTTTTCTACTTTCGTAACTTTTGCAGCTGCAATTTCTGGGTCCATTGATGAAACAGCCATAATAGTTTTTTTTGCTTCATCATCAATTAGTTGAACATAGATATTGGTATTGCTCCTAAAAACCGACATTCTCGGACGTTCTGCAGTACCTTTCACGATCTTCCTGATCCTCTGTTTGATCCTTAACCGTCTGTATTCTTTGAAATTTTTTATTGCCATTACTCAAAGAGTTTTAATTTTTTAAAATTTATTTCTGTACGGCAGATTTGCCGGCTTTCTTTCTAACTATTTCGTCTTTAAATCTTATACCTTTACCTTTGTATGGTTCCGGTTTTCTTAAAGAACGAATTTTTGCAGCAACTTGTCCAATAAGTTGTTTATCGTTCGATTCTAATATAATCGTTGGTGGTTTTCCTCTCTCATTTATTGTTGATACCTTCACTTCTGCAGGTAATTCAATAAAAAAGTTGTGGGAATAACCTAATGCCAACTCTAAAATATTATTTTGAGCATCAGCTTTATAACCAACACCAATAAGTTCCTGTTCTATTTTAAATCCTTCAGATACACCATGAACCATATTGGCTATTAATGAGCGATATAAACCATGTTTGGCCTTAACGGTATCATCAACTCTGCCAACAATAATGTGCTGATCATCTACTTTTACAGTAATACTGGGATCAACCATTTGTTTTAATTCACCTTTAGGCCCTTTAATAGTTACAAGATTCTCATCAGAAACAGTAACTTTAACTTGCTGAGGTAATACGATTGGTAATTTTCCTATACGTGACATTCTAATTTCTCCTCAATATTAACTTACGTAACAAATTACTTCACCACCAACTTTCAAATTTCTGGCTTCCTTGTCGGTCATTACACCTTTTGAAGTCGAAATGATAGCAATACCCAGCCCGTTTAACACGCGTGGCAGTTCATCAGCACCAACATATTGTCTAAGTCCAGGACTACTTACTCTTTGCAAAGTAGAAATAGCCGAAACCTTAGATGTTGGATGATATTTTAATGCTATTTTTATCGTTCCTGGTTTGGTTTCATCTTCAAATTTATAATTAAGAATATATCCTTTTTCAAAAAGGATCTTAGTCATACTTTTTTTCAGATTTGAAGCGGGTATTTCCACCAAACGATGGTTTGCCATCACAGCGTTTCTAATTCTTGTCAAATAATCTGAAATAGGATCAGTATTCATTGCTATTATTTTTTTCTGTTATTACTACTCAATAATTTTTACCAACTTGCTTTTTTAACACCAGGTATTAAACCTGCTAAAGCCATTTCGCGAAAGTTTATACGGGAAATTCCAAATTGACGCATATATCCTTTTGGACGACCTGTTACCTGACATCTGTTATGCAAACGAACAGGAGATGAATTCTTAGGTAATTTTTGTAATCCAACGAAATCACCGGCTTTTTTCAATTCAAGTCTTTTTTCCTTGTATTGTTCGTGAAGTTTTTCTCTTTTCAATTCACGTGCTTTGACTGATTCTTTTGCCATGTTATTTTTGTGTTTTAAATGGTAATCCAAATTCCTTTAATAATGCGTAAGCTTCCTTATCGGTTGGTGCAGATGTTACAAAAGTAATATCCAACCCGTTTATTTTATTTATTTTATCAATATTGATTTCAGGAAAGATGATCTGTTCGGTAATTCCAAATGAAAAATTGCCTCTGCCGTCAAATCCTTTATCGTTAATGCCGCGAAAGTCACGGATACGTGGTATCGTAACTGAAATCAACCGATCAAGAAATTCGTACATTTTTTCACTTCTCAGAGTAACTCTAATACCAATAGGCATACCTTTTCTGAGTTTAAAATTCGAAATGTCTTTCTTTGACTTCGTTTGAACCGCTTTCTGACCGGTTATCATAGCCATTTCTTCAATGCCGATATCCATTATTTTTTTATCTGCAATCGCTCCGCCAACACCTTGATTTAGGCATATCTTGAGCAATTTTGGAACCTGCATTACATTCTTATATTGAAATTGTTGTTTTAATGCTGGAACAATTTCTTTGTGATATTTTTCTTTTAACCTTGGTTGATAGTCCATCACTTAATTGTCTCCTTTTTTTCAGATTTTTTTGAATATCTAACTAATTTACCTGTTTTTTCATCAATTTTTCTTCCTGTACGGGTAGGTTTCCCTGAAGAATCATGAACCATTAGGTTTGATGAATGTATGGCAGATTCTTTTTTCAAGATACCGCCTTTAGTATTTTTAGCATTGGGTTTACTATGTTTCGAAATAAGGTTAACACCTTCAACAATAGCTTTGTTTTTGTCAATTATTACCTTAAGCACCTTGCCATGTTGACCTTTCGAATCGCCGGCTATCACAGTTACTGTATCGCCTTTTTTAATATGTAATTTCGGTCGCATATACTATTTTTTTTAAAGCACTTCAGGTGCCAATGAAACAATTTTCATGTATTGTTTTTCTCTCAGTTCTCTTGCAACGGGTCCAAAAATACGGGTTCCGCGCAATTCGTCTGTAGGGGTTAACAATACAACAGCATTATCGTCAAAGCGGATGTAAGAACCGTCAGCTCTTCTAACTTCTTTTTTAGTTCTAACAACAACTGCTTTACTTACTGTCCCTTTTTTAATATTACCTGCGGGGATAGCGCTTTTAACAGCTACGATGATTTTATCACCTACTGAAGCATATCTTCTTTTTGTTCCGCCAAGCACCCTGATACAGAGTACCACTTTGGCACCGCTGTTGTCTGCTACAATTAATCTTGATTCTTGCTGTATCATAGTTATTTAACTCTTTCAATAATTTCTACTAAACGCCAACATTTATTCTTACTCAATGGCTTTGTTTCAGCTATAAGAACGGTGTCGCCAATATTGCATTCATTTTTTTCATCGTCAGCCATGAATTTGGTATTTTTTTTCACAAATTTACCATACTTCGGGTGCATCACTTTTCTTTCAACATTAACGACGATCGTATTCTGCATTTTATTGCTGACAACAACACCTGTTTTTTCTTTTCTTAAATTACGTTCCATGACAAATTATTACTTTATGTTGTTTTTCTTTGTACCTTCTTCAACAATATTCGGTTCTCCGTGAATCGCTCTATTGCGAAGTTCTGTGTGCATACGGGCAATAGTTTTCTGATAATCCTTTATTTTCATTGGATTTTCAAGTGGAGAAACCGCATGGTTCATTTTCAGTTTTAAAAACTGTTTTTTTTCTTCCACTAATCTTTCCCGAAGTTCAATCGTAGAAAGTTCTTTGATTACTTGCTGTTTCATTGCTTTATTTTTTATTCTTCTACGTAATCTCTTCTTATTACAAATTTCGTATCTACCGGCATTTTTTGTGCGCCTAAACGTAATGCTTCTTTAGCAATATCAAAAGGCACACCATCAATTTCAAATAAAATTCTACCAGGAGTTACGCGTGCAACATAATATTCCAATGCTCCCTTACCTTTACCCATACGTACTTCGGCTGGTTTTTTGGTTACGGGTTTATCCGGAAATATTCTGATCCACAACTGTCCTTCACGTTTCATGTAACGTGTTATGGCTTGACGGGCGGCTTCAATCTGCCTGCCGGTGATCCAATATTCTTCAAGAGTTTTTATTGCAAAAGAACCGAATGAAATCTGGTGACCGCGATGAGCAGTACCTTTCATGCGTTGCTTCTGCATTTTCCTGTATTTCGTTTTTTTAGGCTGTAACATTACAGTATGTTTTTTAAAAATTAACCAATAAGTTTCTTAAACTATTTTCTCTTTCTTCTTCTTCCCTGGTCTTTTCCACCACCGACAGAAGATTCCTGATTATTTACTTTCAAAGTATTTGATGTAGGAACAATTTCTCTTTTTCCGTAAATTTCACCTTTACATATCCATACTTTCACACCGATACGACCATAGGTTGTATGAGCTTCAACCAAAGCATAATCAATGTCAGCACGTAAAGTATGCAAAGGAATACGGCCTTCTTTATGAATTTCAGTACGAGCCATTTCAGCACCGCCGATACGACCTGAACATTGTACTTTTATACCTTCAGCTCCCATTCTCATGGTTGAAGCAACACCTGTTTTCACAGCGCGTCTATATGAAATTCTGCCTTCAATTTGTTTGGCAATTGTTTGAGCTACCAAAACAGCATCAAGTTCAGGACGTTTAATTTCGTTGATATTGATCTGAATCTCCTTGTTGGTGATCTTCTTCAATTCTTCTTTCAGTTTATCAACTTCCTGACCGCCTTTTCCAATGATGATACCCGGACGTGCTGTATGAATCGTTACAGTAATAAGTTTCAACGTACGTTCGATAACGATCTTTGAAATGCTGGCTTTCGATAAACGGGCATTTAAATACGTTCTGATCTTTTTATCTTCAATCAGTTTACTTTCAAAACTTTTTCCACCGAACCAATTAGATTCCCATCCTCTGATTATACCTAATCTGATTCCTATTGGATTTGTTTTTTGTCCCATCTGGTAAAAATTTATTTGTTATTTAGTTTTTTCTTTTTTACTTACTTTTTCTACAATTTCTTCTTCTACAGGAAGTATCTCTGCATTTCTGCTGTCAACAATCAATGTAACGTGATTTGAACGTTTTTTGATACGATGTGCACGACCTTGAGGAGCAGCTTGTATCCTTTTCAATTGACGACCGCTGTCTACAAAAATTTCTTTTACATACAAATTGCTCTCTTCTATACGAACTCCTTCGTTTTTTGTTTGCCAGTTCGATATAGCCGACAATAAAAGTTTGTGCAGGCGTCCCGAAGCTTCTTTTGGTGATGTTTTCAACAAGAATAAAGCTTTATCCACATTCATGTGTCTTATCTGGTCAGCAACCAATCGCATTTTTCGTGGCGATGTAGGGCAATTTACCAATCGTGCAAAGTACTTCTTTTTATTAGCTTCTTTTGCTTTGTTTGCACTTATTCGTTTTCTTTCTCCCATGATATTATCTGTTTTGAAGCTGTTTGTTTATTTTTTTCCTTTATTACCGGCGTGACCTCTAAAAATACGTGTCGGTGAAAACTCACCTAACTTGTGGCCTACCATGTTTTCAGTTACATAAACCGGAATAAATTTGTTTCCGTTATGAACCAATACAGTTAACCCTACAAAATCCGGTGAAATGATCGAACCTCTCGACCAGGTTTTGATTGATGTTTTTTTATTGGATTCTGTCATCTGAAGAATTTTTTTCTCCAGTTTGTAATTGATGTACGGACCTTTTTTTAACGAACGACTCATATGTTTAATCTATACTGGTTCTTATTTATTTCTTTTTGTTTTCGATGATGTATTTATTCGACATCTTCTTTTTATCTCTGGTTTTGTAGCCTCTTGAAGGTGTGCCTTTTCTTGTTCTTGGCAAACCGCCTGATGCTTTACCTTCACCACCGCCCATGGGGTGATCAACAGGATTCATTGCAACACCTCTGTTTCTCGGACGACGTCCCAACCATCTTGATCTTCCGGCTTTACCAGATACTTCAAGGTTATGATCCGGATTTGATACCATACCCACGGTAGCTTTGCATGCTTGTAAGATCAAACGTGTTTCGCTCGAAGGTAATTTAACAACAGCATATTTTCCGTCTCTCGACATCAACTGTGCAAATGTACCGGCTCCTCTGGCCATTTTTCCACCTTCACCCGGACGAAGTTCAATATTGTGAATGATAGTTCCGAAAGGAATTTCACTTAAATATAATGAATTGCCTATTTCCGGAGCTACACCTTTTCCTGATGCAATCTTTTGTCCAACTTTCATTCCCTGAGCAGCGATAATATATCGTTTTTCACCATCAGCGTATGAAAGTAAAGCGATACGTGCGCTTCTGTTCGGATCGTATTCTATGGAAACAACTGTTGCAGGAATATTTTCTTTATCACGTTTAAAGTCAATAATTCTATATTGTTTTTTATGACCACCACCAATATAACGCATGGTCATTTTTCCTGTGTTGTCTCTACCTCCCGATCTCTTCGTACTTACTAATAAACTCTTTTCAGGTCTATTGGTAGTAATCTCGTCAAAAGTACTAATTACTTTGAAGCGTTGACCGGGTGTTGTCGGTTTTAGTTTCTTTAATGCCATTTTTATTAAATATTGCTATAAAAATCTATTGTTTCACCTTTTGCTAACGTTACTATAGCTTTTTTTGTCGATAACTTACGACCGGAAATATAACCGGCTTTAGTATAACGGGATTTTAATTTCCCCATCGAATTCAGGGTGTTTACTGATTCAACTTTTACTTCGTAAAATTCTTCAACAGCTTTTTTGATCTGTAGTTTATTGGCCTTTTTATCAACCAGAAAAGCATAACGATTGAGAGTTTCTCCCAAATGCGTCATTTTTTCTGTAATTACCGGCTTTATAATCATGCTCATTGTTCTGCTTTTTTTTAATTATTTTTGAAACATTTCATTGATCTTCTGAACAGAACTTTCTATTATTAATAGATTCGATGCTCTCAGAATTTCGTATGTGTTTATCGATGCAGCTGTCAAAACTTTTGAATTTTGAAGATTCCGCGATGATAAATAAACATTGTTATCTACATAAGGAAGAACCATCAAAGTTTTTTTGTCAGCCAGATTCAGTTTTGCTAATAATTCTTTGTAACTTTTGGTTTTAACTTCTTCAAAGGTAAAATCTTCAAGTATCATGATCTGGTTTTCTTTTGCCTTATAAGTTAAAGCAGATTTACGAGCCAGTTGTTTTACTTTTTTGTTTAATTTGAAGTTATAAACTCTGGGGTGAGGTCCGAATGCTCTGGCACCACCAACAAATACCGGTGAATTAATATCACCCGAACGTGCGCCGCCTGTACCTTTTTGACGTTTTAATTTTTTTGTACTGCCCGACATCTGTGAACGTTCTTTCGAACTATGAGTTCCCTGACGTCTGTTAGCTAAAAATTGTTTAACATCAAGATAAATTGCATGATCATTCGGTTCAATACCGAAAATGGTATCGTCTAAAGTAACCTTTTTGGTAGTTTTACTACCGTCGATTTTATATACTACTACATCCATCTCTCAATTTTTATATATGCACCTTTAGGACCGGGAACAGAACCTTTTACTAATATGAGGTTCTTCTCAGGAATAATTTTTATTACTTGACTATTGATAACTTTCACTCTGTCGTTACCCATTCTGCCTGCCATTCTTAATCCCTTAAAAACGCGTGAAGGATACGATGAAGCACCAACTGAACCGGGAGCTCTCAAACGGTCATGCTGTCCGTGAGTTTTTTCGCCCACACCGCCAAATCCATGACGTTTTACAACACCCTGAAAACCTTTTCCTTTAGATGTACCTACACAGTCAATATATTCGCCTTCAATAAAAACATCTACCGTTAAAACTTCCCCGAACTGTTTCCGATGACCTTCTTCAAATCTCGAAAATTCAGCAACTATTTTTTTCGGAGTGGTTCCGGCTTTTTCAAAATGACCTTTCATTGGCTTATTGGTCCGTCGTTCTTTCTTTTCATCAAAAGACAACTGAATAGCATCATAGCCGTTTTTTTCTTTTGTTAAGACCTGCGTTACTACGCATGGACCGGCTTCGATGACGGTGCAAGGGATATTTTTCCCTGCTTCGTCAAAAATACTGGTCATTCCAATCTTCTTTCCTAATAACCCTGACATTGTTACCTTTTTTTAACTATTATGAAAACTAACTACACTTTTATTTCTACTTCTACACCATTCGGAAGCTCTAATTTCATTAAAGCATCGATAGTTTTTGAAGTAGTACTGTATATGTCCAGTAACCTTTTGTACGTCGACAATTCAAATTGTTCGCGCGATTTCTTGTTCACAAAAGTCGATCTTAATACAGTATAGATCTTTTTGTTCGATGGCAAGGGAATGGGTCCACTTACTATCGCTCCGGTTGATTTAACGGTCTTTACTATTTTCTCTGCCGATTTATCAACCAAATTGTGATCGTATGATTTCAACTTTATTCTAATCCTTTGACTCACGTTTTTATAGTTTTATTTGTTATGATACAATTGGTAAATATCCTTTTATTCTAAAAATAACTTCATCAGCTATTTCTTTGGGAGTTTCTTCATAATGAAAAAATTCCATCGATGAGGTCGAACGTCCCGAAGTAATAGTTCTCAATGCTGTGATATAACCGAACATTTCAGATAAAGGAACCGTAGCCCTAACGATCTGAAATCCGATCTTTGCAGAAATGCCTTCCAAATGAGCTCTGCGTTTATTCAGGTCACCTGTAACATCGCCTACGTATTCTTCCGGTGTCACCACTTCAAGTCTCATCACAGGTTCCATCAACACACAATTGGCTTTTTTGCAGGCTTCTTTAAAAGCAAAACGTGCAGCAATTTCAAATGCCATTGCATCAGAGTCTACACTGTGGAATGAACCATCTATCAAACGAACTTTCGCAGATTCAAATGGGAATCCCGCAATAACACCGTTTTGCAACGCAGCTCTAAAACCTTTTTCTGCAGCTTTAATAAATTCTTTGGGTAATGTACCGCCTTTTATTTCATCAATAAATTGCAAACCTTTAAAGCCTGCATCTGCCGGTGAAATTTCAAAATCAATATCTGCAAACCGGCCTTTGCCGCCTGTTTGTTTCTTATAGATCTCTCTGTGACGCACACTGGCTTTAATGGCTTCTTTGTATGCAACCTGCGGAGCACCGTGATTACATTCAACTTTATGCTCTCTTCTGAGGCGGTCTAATATAATTTCGAGATGAAGTTCGCCCATACCGCTGATAATGGTTTGGCCGGTTTCTTCATTCATTCTGATTCTGAACGTAGGATCTTCTTCTGCTATTTTATTCAAACAGGTGATCAGTTTATCGATATCGGCAGTTGTTTTTGGTTCAACGGCAATATTGATAACAGGTTCTGGGAAATTAATATTTTCCAGAACGATAGGATGTTTTTCGTCGCAAAGCGTATCGCCGGTTCTGATTTCTTTAAAACCAACCAATGCTCCAATATCTCCGGCTTCAATTTCGTTGATCTGAATTTGTTTGTTGGCATGCATCCTCAATATTTTCGAGATGCGTTCTTTTTTACCCGTGTTCGAGTTATAGATGAACGAACCTGTACTTAAAGTACCTGAATAAACTCTGAAAAATGCCAGTTTGCCAACATAGGTATCGGTGGCGATTTTAAATGCCAGTCCGCTGAACGGTTCCGAAACATTTGAATGACGTAACTCTGCTTTTTCTGTAAACGGATTGATACCTTCAATAGCAGGAATATCCAATGGGCTCGGCAGATACAGAACAATTGCATCCAGCAAGGTCTGTACGCCTTTATTCCGGAACGATGAGCCACACAATACCGGAGTAATACGCAATTCGATAGTTGCTTTGCGCAGTGCGGCAATAATATCTTCACTTGAAATAGAATCGGGGTCGCTCAAGAATTTTTCCAGCAGCGCTTCATTTTCTTCGGCACAACCTTCAATAATTTTTGTGCGGTATTCGTGAACTATTTCTTTAATTTCTTCAGGAATTGGAATTTCAGTAAAGGTAAGTCCCAACGATTCTTCATCCCATTCATACGCTTTGTTATGAACCAAATCAACGATCCCTTTAAAATTATCTTCTTCGCCTATCGGTATCTGTAAAACCACCGGGTTGGCGTGTAATTTGTTTTTTATCTGATTAATTACTTCATAAAAATCGGCGCCTGAGCGGTCCATTTTATTTACATAACTAATACGGGGTACATTATATTTATCGGCTTGATGCCAAACAGTTTCTGATTGTGGTTCAACACCGCCAACAGCACAAAACAGTGCAACGGCGCCATCTAAAACTCTCAGGCTGCGTTCAACTTCAACGGTGAAATCAACATGACCGGGTGTATCGATGATGTTGATCTTAAAAGGTATGTCATTTGTTTTCCAGTAAACGGTGGTAGCAGCTGATGTGATGGTAATTCCTCTTTCCTGTTCCTGCTGCATCCAATCCATGGTGGCGTTGCCTTCGTGCACTTCGCCCATGCGGTGGTTGATACCGGTATAATATAGGATACGCTCCGTCGTCGTGGTTTTACCCGCGTCGATGTGCGCCATAATGCCAATATTTCTAATATTTTCTAACTTCTCTGACATTAATTTTATATTATATCCCGTTCCGCATTAAGTTTATTAAAACTTAAAATGTGAAAATGCTTTATTAGCTTCGGCCATGCGGTGGGTATCTTCTTTTTTCTTAAAAGCAGCACCTTCTTCTTTATAACCGGCCATAATTTCTGAAGCTAATTTTTGGCACATCGACTTTTCGTGGCGTGAACGGGCGTATTTTATCAGGTTTTTCATACCTATAGACATTTTCCTTCCCGGTCTGATCTCCGAAGGGATCTGGAAGGTAGCACCACCAATTCTGCGACTGCGTACTTCCACTGCAGGAGTTACGTTCGCAAGTGCTTTCTTGAATACTTCAAGGCCGTTTTCGCCTGTTTTTTCTGATACTATATCCATAGCATCGTAAAAAACATTAAATGCAATATTCTTCTTACCGGTCAGCATAAGATTGTTGACGAATTTTGTCACCAACTGATCGTTATACTTTGGGTCGGGAAGAATAATTCTTTTTTTTGGGGTCGACTTTCTCATTTTATATTAAAAAATTTCTTTGTCTGTTGTTACTTATTTTTTTACTTTCGGACGTTTGGTTCCGTATTTCGAGCGGCGTTGGTTTCTGCCATCAACACCCGATGTATCCAATGCTCCGCGAATGATATGATAACGAACACCGGGTAAATCTTTCACCCTACCGCCTCTGATCAATACAATAGAGTGTTCCTGCAAGTTATGACCTTCGCCCGGAATGTAAGCATTCACCTCTTTACCGTTCGTAAGCCTTACTCTGGCAACTTTACGCATCGCTGAGTTAGGTTTCTTGGGTGTTGTAGTGTATACTCTCGTACAAACACCGCGTCTTTGCGGGCATGAGTCAAGTGCACGTGATTTGCTTTTCTCTGTTAATTTCGTGCGTCCTTTACGAACCAATTGCTGTATTGTAGGCATATCAACCGTTTTTTATCATTAATTCTAGTCCAATTTTTTTCGGACTGCAAAGGTAAAACTTAATTTGATAATCACAAGAAATTTGTAAAAAAATTTTTATTTTATTTCTACACCCCACTTTTTAGTAACCGATAATTGTTCGTAAATTGACTAAACATTTGAAAATGCTTCGGTTAATTTCTACAATAAAAAACATACCAAATTTTAAAAAAAATAAAATTGTTTGGCAATCTATACATTAAATTTTCACAATTTATTTTGCCATTTTTATAATAGAACAAAAGCAATTTTTAGCACATAGCATACCAATCAAAATCGTACCTTTGCAAGCCGATGAAAAAAGACATCCTCACAGAACTTAACGAAACACAGCGACTCGCAGCCGAATGCATCAACGGGCCTCTCATGGTATTGGCCGGTGCCGGCTCAGGCAAAACAAGGGTACTCACCTATCGTGTGGCACACCTGCTCAATCAGGGTGTCGATCCGTTCAACATACTCTCGCTCACTTTCACCAACAAGGCAGCCCGCGAAATGAAAGACCGTATCACGCGACTGGTAGGTTCAACCGATGCCATGAACGTTTGGATGGGAACATTCCACTCGGTGTTTGCGCGCGTGTTGCGTGTCGACGGGCATCTGCTGGGCTATCCTGCCAATTTCACCATCTACGATACCGACGATACCAAAAGTATCATGAAAGCGATACTGAAAGAACAGAACCTTGATGTGAAACAATATCCTCCTGCCTACGTGCTGCACCGCATTTCAACAGCCAAGAACAACCTGATGTCGCACGAAGACTATAACCGCAACGTGGAACTGGTTGATTACGACAAAGCATTGGGCAAACCGCAGGTCGGACAGTTGTTCACCATCTATCAGAGCAAACTGCGCAGAGCCTTTGCCATGGATTTCGACGATCTGCTCTATAACATGAACCTCCTGCTGCGCGATTTTCCCGCTATATTATATAAGTATCAGCAAAAGTTTAAATACATATTGGTGGATGAGTATCAGGACACCAATTATGCCCAATATATGATCATCAAAAAGCTGGCTGCCGACAATGAGAACCTCTGCGTGGTGGGCGACGATGCGCAAAGCATCTACGGTTTTCGCGGGGCCAACATCCAAAACATCCTGAACTTCAAGAGCGATTATCCCGACGCACGCACGGTGAAGCTGGAACAGAACTACCGCTCCACCCAGAACATCGTTAACGCTGCCAACAGCGTCATCCAAAAAAACAAGAAACAATACTATAAAGAGATCTGGACCGAGAACGAAGAAGGCAACAAGATCATACTGCTGAAAGCTACCTCCGACAACGAAGAAGGCTCTATGATAGCCAACTCGGTGTTCGAAACCAAAATGAACTTTCAGCTTCCCAACTCCGATTTCGCCGTGCTTTACCGCACCAACGCCCAGTCGCGTTCTATCGAGGAAGCCATGCGCAGGCTCAACATACCGTATAAGATATACGGAGGACTGTCGTTCTACAAACGCAAAGAAATTAAAGACCTGTTAGCCTATTACCGCCTTATCATCAACAACAACGACGAAGAAGCCTTATTCCGCTGCATCAACTATCCCGCACGCGGCATCGGCGACACCACCCTCCAAAAAGTGGTGATTGCATCCAATGCCTTCAAAAAAAGTTCGTGGGAGATCATCGATCAGGCTGTTATCTACAACCTGCAGTTGAATTCGGGCATTATGCAGCGCCTCAAAGAATTCACCACCATGATCAGCAGCTACTCGGTGCAGGTTCCCATCACAAACGCCTACGAGCTGGCAAAAAAAATAGCTCTCAGCAGCGGCATTTACAAAGAACTGAAACAGGACGAATCGCCCGAAGGCGTGGGAAGGCTCGAAAATATCGACGAGCTGCTCAACGCCATCAAAGAGTTTACCGAACGCGAACACATTTTTGCCGCTGATGGAACCCTCATAGAAAACTCCATCAAATCGCTCGACATTTTTATGCAGGACATAGCCCTGCTCACCGATGCCGACACCGAAGACAAGAACAATACCGACCGCGTGTCGCTCATGACCATACATCAGGCCAAAGGCCTTGAGTTTCCGTATGTGTTTGTGAGCGGACTCGAAGAAAACCTTTTCCCCTCCATGCAATCGCTGCACAGCAGAGACGATCTGGAAGAAGAACGCCGTTTGTTCTACGTGGCCATCACCCGTGCCATGAAACGCCTAACGCTTTCGTATGCCGAAAACCGTTACAAATACGGCGAAATGATATTCAGCGAAGTAAGCCGTTTTATCGACGAGATCGACCCGAAATATATCGATGTGCCGCGCAAAACACCGCAACAAAAACTCGACAATCCCTGGCTGCAGAAACCCGTGGTTCAACCCCTGCAGAAAAAACCCATGAACCTGAAAAAGATAAGCAAAACCAGCGACCAGCCTTCGGTTCCATTCTCTCCTTCCGACACCGACGACATACGCGTAGGCATGACCGTAGAACATCAGCGCTTTGGCCGCGGAAAAGTGATGACCGTTGAAGGCAACGGACCCAACAAAAAAACAGGGGTGCTGTTCGACAGCGTGGGCCTAAAACAACTGTTGCTGCAGTATGCCAAGCTTAAGATAGTGAATTAATTGAGGAAGAACTCTGAATTCAGAATTCAGAAGTAAGAATTCAGAATTGGCTATATTAGTCTACGCCTTTAATACCTTTCAACGATTCCTGCCACTCGAAATGCTTCGTCAGCTTTGCTTGCTGAACTTCAAATCGGGTTCCTTTCAGCGAGGTTTTTATACTATCCATTAATATATTCCAGGTGGCAACCCCTGCATGACGTATCTTTAGAAACTTCTTCCGGCTTATATCATCCAGATAATACGCTATACGATCGTCCCACAACTTTTTCAGCACCCACTTCAGTTTGCAGGGCAGTTCAACAGTATCAATAAAATCAATGATGGGTATTGCCCCTGTTTCCCTGTTTTTCAGAGCATCCCATGCCTGCTGTTTTTGTTTTTCTTTTAGTGCCAGAAATTGAATGTGGTACCACTCCTGCTCATCAATATTATCAGCAACTTTTTTCACGTGTAAAAAATCTTCCAGTTCTTTCAGTTCCACCTTGGTGAGTGTTGCTATGAACTTGGGGATATCCATTTTGGGATTGGGTTTTGGTTACTGATCTTCAAAATGCTTTAACAATGCTTCTTGATGAGCTTCATAAATGGTTCCTTTCAGCGAGGACTTTATAAAATCTATCATTTTAACCCAACTCAATTTGCCTGCATTTCTTCTGGTAAAGAATTTCTTTTTCGTAATATCATCCATATAATAAGCAACACGATCGTCCCATAAACCTTTAACTATGTATCTTATTCTTGACGGCAATTCCAAATTATCAAAAAAATCGATAACGGGTATCACTCCCGTAGTTCTGCTTTTCATGGCTTCCCACGCCTCCTGTGTTTCTTTTTCCTTTTTCGCCTCACAATCTAATCGATATTGTTCATGTTCATCAATATGACTTACTATGTTTTCATTTTTTAAATATTTTCTCAATTGTTTTAACTCATTTTCGGTGAGCGAGGATACAAATTTGGGGATATTCATAAGGCGTTATGCTTTAATAATAAATTCAAATAAACGGAGAGACAAAATTAGGGATTGTTGTTATAAATAGCAAGAATAAAATTTAAGTTTTAAACTTGGCACAATTAGCCGGAATTTTCAATTGGGGATTGAGGCGAAGCCTCGATTGATGATACGATGGAGGCACAGCAGCAGCCGAACGGGATTGTACTTGTAATTTTTAAAATTATTATGTTAGAATTACAAATTTTGTACAATGGGCAATCGACCTTAAATATAATCATAACTCATTTAAGGCAAATTCATAAAAGAATTGAGCACTTGTATAAGCTGCATAGATTTGAAAATTATCACCTTTTTCATTGTCCCCAAAATCACAAACAGATTTAATTACAATAGGCTTTGGTTTAGGATTAGGCGCATTATATGCGCTATAGAAAATACCATATGCTTCCATTTCTAAACCAATCAATTTTCTTTGATTTACTTTATAACTTAAAAATTCATCTTTATTCTGAATTACGAATGGAACTGAAACTAATGGTCCAATTTTAATTTTAAGTTCTGTGTTAGGTTTATTACCGTTAAACCCTCGTTTTATCTTTGAAATAATTTTGTCGTTTTCATATCCTCTAAATTTTTCTTTTAAATCAGAGTCTAGCGGTATCGGTGTAGGATTTGGAGAAAAACTTTTTTCACCAGTGGCTAACGTCGAAATTTTACCACTTGTTCCATCATATGATTGATCTGCAATTAATATATCCCCAAATCCCAAATCATTTCCATAATAACCAGCTGCCATTCCTGTCATAACAATATATTTTGGCTTGAATGAATTTATTATTTTCATTGCTAATGTAGCAGAAGCAACCATTCCCATTTGGGGGGGAGAAGCACAAACTACTTTTAATTTTTTTTGCTCTTTTTCAAAGTAACCTATATTATATTGCGTTGCGTCATTTTCAATTGCAAATCGTTCCCAATTTGCTGAAATTTTTAATACTTGATCTAATTCGGGATTATTTAATGCAGTAATTATCGCAATATCGAAATCATATTTAAAGTTAATGGGATTCAAAAAATCTTTTCTGACTTTAATTAGATGAAATAAAATTTCTTTTAATTTTTCTTGCCAATCAGATTCATCCTCTTTATATTCTACTAAATGCCATAAATATTTTGTAAATTCTTCTGCATATTGTTCTCGTAAATCAGCAAAACCGGTCAAACCAACTATATGTATGGGTGGATTAATAGTTGGATTTGTTTGTATTGTTTTTAAAAAAGTTATTCCATTTTCGGGATTTTCTATATCATCCTCATCTAATGGGAGAACCAAATCTAATATCATTAAATCAAATGTAGTATTTCTCATAATAATTTTGGCTGCCTTTACATTCTTAGCAATTGAAACATTATGCAATGGAACATCAATCTCATTTTTAATTAGCTCTTGAATCTTATTCAGCTTATTTACATTATCTTCAACAATTATTATATTAATCATTATTTTTAGTTTTTATTATTGTTCTTAATTCATTTTTCCAACTATCAGGATCATTAAAATTAAAATAAACTACACCAAGATAATTTGAAAAACTATCTTTTAATCCAGAATTAAACTCTTCATCTGTATAGTTTTTATACATCGTAACAATTGCAACATTAATATTAATATCCCGTCTATACATTTCTTGCAATAAAAAACTACCTGCCATACTTTCAAAATCTCCCCCAGTTTCACCAGGTTCAATATCATAATTTGGCAAACTCATATCAAGCAGTATTAATGAATAATCCTGGTTTTTAATTATTTCACGCAGCCCAGAATTATATGACTTTCTTAATTCTAAATGAACAGATGGAAACTCTTCTATAATAAATGAAACTATTTGATCTTTTTTATGTTCAGTATCTTCAATCAATAAAATTTTCATGCTAATATCAAATCTAAATTTAATTTTACAACAATACAAAATTTATTATCAACAACATTCAAAAGCAATTCATTTTTATCATCTTCAAAACTTGTTTTTACAATGTTTAATGCCTTATAAAGCCCAGACTTCTTATCTAATTGAGATTTTTTAACATCGTCCACAATTTTTATTTTCTCCTTTAGTAATGGAATATTTTCATCTAATCTCAGATTATTTTCAATTGTTATTTCTAAATTATCACCAATATTAATCATTTTTATAAATGCATTGGCATCTTCTTCATTTGTATAATCAAGAATGTTTTGAAAAAATATTCTCAATAAGTAGACCAAGTGAGTAAAATATTGACCTTTAATAAGCCCCTTGAAACATATATTTTTATCCAAAACTAGATTCTTTGATGTGTAATGGTTATGAAGTGATTCGCAACACACTTCGACTATTTTGTCTAGTTCAAAATCCGAAATTTGAGAGTCCGTTATAGTGAACCAACCCGCAATTTTCGCTAGTTTATTTTCTATCCTTGTCTTTATTTCAGTCAAATTTGTAGATAATTCATCGGGTATAATAATATTAGATTTCAATAAAACATCTTCAAATTCATAAATTGCATCAAAAAATTTATCTCTAAATTCATTCTTAATCTTAAGTTGAATTTCTAAAAGATTTTCTTCTGTTCTTATCCATAAATCTTTAAAAATTGATATTATAAAGTCATTATAATCTAAAATATCCTTATAATTTAGTGAATAAATCAGTTGTAATTCGACCTCATTAAATTCATAATCTAACCATCCGTCAGGATTTTCTTTCTCAGTTTTAATTAATAAATATCTGGCCAATATTTCATCATAGATTAAATTATCTATTTGACTTGAAAAGGTAGAAATTAATTTATCAAATAAAATAAACTTACCCTCATTATTAAATGATTTGATTAATAATTCCCAGAACTTGTTAGGTTTATATATTTTTGATGCCTTTTCTTTCTCTGTGATTAAATGTAGTAAGACGAATTCAGAACGAATTTCGCCTTCTAATACACCATGACGAATTCTAGTACTTAAATTTAGCTTAAGTCCATATTTACTATTCAAGAATTTATCTCTAATCTCGTAAAAAATCTCTTTAAAAATATCATATTGTGGATCTTTAGAAAATTCAAAATCCATGGTTTTTTCCTCCTGTAAAGACATATTGTACATCCTTTCAGATCCTAAATTAATAAAGGTAATTCCTTTCTCAGAGGATAATTGAGCAATTGAAACATATCTATTAAAAGTTGATTTTAAATCTTTAAGTTCATTTAATACAATGCTATCTTGATTCACATATATTTTACTTTCATCTATCTCTTGCAAACCCTTCTGAATTATTAATTTTTGAGATAAAAGATTTTCCTCATCAATATAATCGCTTTTATTATCTGGGTCAACTTCCCTTAAATACTGACAAATTTTAATTCTTTCATTAAATTTGTTTTTAGTATTTGTTATAAATGGAGAATGCTTAAAAACTTCAAGATTGCAAATGTTTTTAAGAAAAAAAATCAGATTCTTATCGCAATGTTTTATCGATGAAAATAATTCAGAAGCTTTTTCATAATTAGATGCCAAAAGGTAACATTCATATGCTGTATGTATGTTATAACCTTCAGAGTTTGTTAAATAAAAAAATATTGGCAGTTCTACAGTTGGAAAAACATTCTTATATTTTGCTTTTTTTATCTCTTCCTTCACAAAATTTACATTTAATCGAAGTGTCAAATACTTATTTATAAAGTAATACTTTACAAAAACATTTATGCAATAATCGTATTCACCTAATTTTGCTTTACATAAAAAAAGATTGATTAATATTTTTTCAATCCTAAAATTAATTACTTCATTTGCCAATAAATCTTCCCAAATTTCACTAGCTTTTGTGTAATTATCAATATTTTGATAGTTTATAGCTTGATAGTATTTTAGTCTATTTTCTTCAATATCAAATCCTTCATATGATGCAATATCATTATTCTCAATTAAAGAAAATAGTTTTATTGTGGGTGAATTAGAAAATTCCTTTTTAAGAGAATCTAAATAATCTATAGGATTTTTATGAATCCTTGATAGCTTTGGATTCAAAAAAGAAGTATTGATTATTGACATTTTTTCAAAAGAATCATCATTATCAATTTCCTCTTTTATGATATTAGCAATTGTATAGGATAAATTCGTAATACTACTGAGATTATATGCGATTTTCTTTAATATAATCCCTGAATCGATAGGATTTTTTTCTTTACTAAATAATTCGAATAATGCGTTAAGTATTTGAAATTGGAATGAATCCTTAATTTCTGGATTTAATAACTTCCCTTGTTGTATCAATGATTTTACATAAATGGGATAAAGATCAACAATTAATGGGTTTATTTTTAACGTTGCTTCAATTTCATTTTGACATTTTTCGTAATTTCCAGAAGTATAATCATCGAGTATTTTAATATAATCAAAATCATACGAATGAATATCCATCTCTTCACTTTTACTATCAATAACTGTCCGCAGAATTTTTATCTGATTATCAATCACTTTCCGATCTAAATAATAAAGTCTATTTGATATAAACTCTTTTAAATCTTTATCCTTACTTTCTAATCCTAAAATTACAAATTGAATGACTTTGATTAAAGAAATATATCTGTCAATTATTGAGTTGTAATTCTCATAAGCTAGTATTTCTGACAAATGTGAATATTCATTTTTTACGAAAGGATTTAACTTAAAAAAATAATAATCCAAATCAGCTTGGAGGTCTTTTTCCATTAAAGGAAGTAGAAATTTTACCAAATTTACTTCATATCGATTTACTGATAATTCTTTTTCAGCTTTAGTACTATAAAAATGTGCAAGATACCTGATAAATGTTTTTTTATTCTGAGTATTAATTTCATTTAGAAAATCAGTATTTTCTTTTAATCCCTTCCTTAGCTCTATTAATAAAAACCTATTCTCAATGCTCCATAAAGACATTGAAATTTCACTATCAATTAAATTTAAAATTTCATCAGCTTTATCATAATTACCAGTAAAAAGAGCTATTTCATATTCTTTTTTATACTCAAGAAATTTATTAATCTCATCTTTATATCTTCTAATACTTAATAGTATCCAATTAATTTCGTTTTCAAGTTTATTTTCGATAAAAAGTAAATTTGCTTGACCAATTTCTCTTATGTTTTTTGGCAAAGCTTCTCCATAAATCCATTTCTGATAGACATTATTTGATGACAAATCATCAGCTATTATACACTCTAAAAAGTATTCATAAGTATATTTTAAATTCGAAAAAGATAATCTGGGATTTTTATCTTTTTCAGACATATTTATTCGAAATTGTCTTGCAATAATTTTTTCAAACATAAAAAATAAAATTTCATAATAATATCAAATATAAGATACTCCGTTTAAAATTGAGATTTTCAAATCAGTATTTATTATTCTTATAGCCTACAGTCAGAGTTTGGCCTATTTCCAAACTCACCCCAAATATATACAATTGTTTGTAAGATGATAAATTTTCTTAAAAAAAATCAAAAAAAATTTATACTTCCATAAAATATTGCAATCTGCCCTGCGTTATTATACTAAATAAAACACACATCACATTCACTAAACGAACCAAAAACATGAAATAAATTTTACCCCGAAAAATTTAAGTTTTTAAACGAAAAACTTTTTTTCGAAAAGGAGTAAAAAATATTTTGTGTATCATGCCGGTTCGGGTTTCACATACAAGGTTTTTCATCCACGCACTGCCGAAACAAAGCGAAAGACAGCCCAACAGAAGCAATTTTACTGCCATCTTCATCATAACCACCTGTAATACTACTATTTCAGAAGGTTCTGTATTTTTTTTACGTCTGACTTCACCGATTGTAACAAGCATTACACCAATGTCAACTGACATTCGTCCGATGCTTGTTAGCATTACACCAATGTCTGCTGACATTCAACCAATGCTTGTTAGCATTCCACCAATGTCTGCTGACATTCACCCAATGCTTGTTAGCATTCCACCAATGTCTGCTGACATTCAACCGATGCTTGTTAGCATTCTACCAATGTCTGCTGACATTCACCCGATGCTTGTTAGCATTCCACCAATGTCTGCTGACATTCAACCGATGCTTGTTAACATTCATCCAATGCTTGTTAGCACTCCTGCAATGTCAGTTGACATTATGCCAGTCATTGACTATTTTACCGCTTTTTCTACTTTTCATACTACTTTGTTATTGATAATGAACTTTTTGCTATCTGGCACTTTCAATGAACGTTCTTTGCAAAAAAAAATAATTATTAACCAATTAAAAAAATTGTACAATGAAAACTAAAAGAGTTATCATCAATTTCATGCGCCTGGCGATAGCCGCGCTGATTGTGTTCGGTCGTTCGGTAGTTGCCAAAATGACCGGAAATGCTAATTTTATTAATCCAAATCCCAAGTTGGTCGACGTTACAGCGGCCATCGACGATATGGAAGCCAAAGCTGCTTTGGCTAAAGATGGCAGCAAAACAGACAAATCGAATGCGAAAGTGGCCAAGAAAAAAGCAGTTGACATTTTGCGTCAACTGGCCTGGTGGGTTGAAGGCGTTGCTAATGGAGACGAGAACATACTCACTAGCAGTGGTTTTATGTTATCCAAAGATCCTGAGCCTTCGCAAAGAGATGATTTTTTTATCTTCGGTGGCACCAACCCCGGCGATTTGCTGATAGGCTGCATGGCTTATCCGAAAGCAGGGGCTTATATCTGGTATCATAGCCTTGACGATAAACCACCTGTGCACGAGAGCGACTGGATATTTGCCGGTGCATCCACTCAACGCAGGACGTATCTGAAGGGTTATACCTCCGGAACAAAGATATGGTTCCGGGTAAGACCGCTAACCAAAGACGGTCTGGAACCTGAAAAAGTTCCAATCTTGTTCACCATAAAATGAACATGAAAAAAAGAAGCAAAGGATGTTGAAAAACAGGAACGCACGAAAATGGGTTCCTGTTTTTTTTTATCCTAAAATGAGCCTTAGCTGACAATTAATAATTCAAAATCAAAAGCTATTCCACCAACATTAAGCATACAAGTCACAAGTCTGCTTTTAGGAAATGTGTAATATCCATTTGCATCGGCAATACCATTCATCGTTTGCAATGGGGTACTAAAACTCGGATCTGTAGCCATACACCCAACAATCTGAGCAGGTGAAGTGTAGAATGAATTTGGCTTTAACTTAAATGATAAGGTAGTAACTTGTCCGGCATTTAATGCAGGTAGTGTGGAATTAAACTGGATCTGCAAATTTTCGCTACCAGCTTTTATATCATAGAAATGAAGATCGGGCGAAGTAAAAAGATAAGGGCCTTTTCCGTCATTATTTGGATTTTTAAAAATTTGCCCGTGAATAATTCCACCGCCGAAATTACAAATAAACAATTCGAGTAAACTACCGAATATTCGTGTAGGCCGTGCAAACGGATAATCTGTAAAAGGATAGAATTGTGGATAAGCATCATTGATATCGGGTGAGTACCACAATCCGTTTTTCTGTGTGCTGATAAATGCAAAAGTTGTCGGATACAGTCCTGCATTCAGCTCCAATTTTATAGAAAAAACACCATCGCGGTCGAATATTTTTTGCCATCCGATCATTGGATCAATGATAATATTATCTCCATTTTTGGTATAAGCCCTGCGATATAAACCTCCCTTTCCCATGGCATCGGGATTGGCATCTTCATCGTCCGAATCGGGATTATAAACACAAGCAAATAGTGCATTTATATTTGCATTTCCCCATTGATCATTGCCGTCTGCAACGTCCATGGTTCTGTATCTCATTCCATCATCGCTAATATCGTTCCAGTTTCCGTTGGATAAAAGAAATAAGCCCGAATCTTTGTTAAAAATATTGTTGCCGTCAGAATCAGTGGATGCTGTTCCTCCAAAAGAACACAGCATGGATGTTATGCCGTTAGTTGTCGACAACATAGGAACGATATTGAAAGGGAATCCTTTATTGCTGCTATTTACTGTAATTACCTCCCAACCAGTACCTGGATTACCTGCTTCATCTGCAATAATGAGTGGAGTAGATGATGGGGTTAGGTTTGCGATCAAGGGAGTTGTATCAGCACAATGATATATTACCCCCAGTTTATTTTGATTTAAAATACTGACATACAAACCAGTTTTGGTCAAAATATTACTGTCATCAATAGCGATCCAAATAATGGGATGAGGTGCGGTTGCCATAACTTTCCAAGTGCTACCCAAATTGTCGGAAAACAAAATAGCGCCTGATAAGCTGTCGACTGCACCTGGTTCAACAGTATTTACAAAAATATCATGGTTCTGCGATGCAGCGGCATACAGATAATTTGCCCTGTTGTTTGGTGCAAACTTCGGTTCCTGAACGATATTATAGACCGTATTGTACGATATGTCGGGATCGAATAGTTCAACAACACCCTGCTTCCACAAATCTCCACCAATTGTACTTTTCGCTAACAGAATATCACTCAATCCCGCCGTATTTATCACTGTTACCCCTCCTGCATTATAGCGCGGGCAATGATACCACCATGCCGATACCGGATTAAGACCGTTAGTTTTGTATATTTTGTCGGGAGTAACCGGCAAACCAATAGCATTCAAATTATTATATGGATCTTTTTTATCATCATTATCGTAATTCGGAATGTAGAGTGCTTTCCAACTCTCTCCGTTGTCTTTTGACAAATGCGCAAAGCCGTCGTCAGTGAAAAGTATCCAGTCGCTTCCTTCATGATTTATCACCGTCAATCCGTGTGGTTGAGGCCATCCCCAGTTGAATTTACCACCTCCATCGCCAAACCAGCCCGTTTTGATGTTTTCATTTTCTGAATAGGTTCCTGAAGGATCTGTTCCTTTTGTATGCAGCATGGTCGACCAACTGGAACCTCCGTCAGCAGATTTCCATACCATTTCGCCCATATGGTCTCCGTAAACACCATGCAGATAAATAACAGGTTTCTGGGCAGGCATTGGTGAACAAGCCATAAAAACAGAACCGTTATTGATAGTACCAAATATTGTGTTTGGATTTTCGGCCCACAACAAGTCACCGAAATTACTTCCTGATTGTAACTTTGCTGAATAAAAATGTGTAGTCTCAATTTGGGTATTGATGGCTGTTTTTCTGACCAGACAAAAGAAGTTTATGGCAAGGTTTGTATCTTTTACTGCAGAAAATGAAATCAAAGTGCCGGAATCTATTCCGTTCCTTTTTGGGGGTAAACCATCCCATAAACCGTTAGCAAAGTGAAGTATTCCCGATTCGGTGCAGATATAAATATCGTCGCCATCGAAAAAACTTCCGATTATAGTTCCATAGTCATGAGCATCGAACAAAGGATGCCAATCCACTCCATTATTATTAGAGATATACAAATGCTTTTCGTAGCTGTTTCCCTCTACAAATCCAATTATTATTTGATCTCCTGAAATAGAAGGTACAGGATTTACCATTAATGAATCAATATGATGAGTCGTTGGTAAGGTTCTCGGACTGTTCCATCCCCAACTAACACCATCAACTGAATACATCAGCACACCCTCATTAACCGTCGTAGGATCAAAAGAACCAAGTGCATAGCGTCCAACAGGAGTGCTGCTCACGAAATGCACTTTCCCTAGCAGTCGGCTGGCTTTTAGTTGACGGAAGTTTATCATATGCCAGAAATTTCCACCGTCGTCCGAACGGAACAATCCCGACATATCGCTTGCCAGAAACATTTCAGAAGGATCGGAGCCTAAATTACAAAAAGGATTTATGGAAGGCGAGAACAAGGCTCCGCCCCCGCCGATCCCAATAGGAATAATATGCAAACTATCCTCCATGGTTGGCAAATTGCAATGAAAATGAAACCCTAAGGCCACAGTGCATGTTCCACTGTAGGCTGCTGATCCGGTTACGGTTATTGGTACGATTGCTTCACAAACAATTTTATCGCCTTCATAAAGATCATTTCTATCCAGATCCTGCCCCTCCCCAATCCGGATCTTTGTTTCATAATCATCATTTACCTTATACCAGTTATAAATTGCCGAAAGATAATTAGTGACCAATGCCTCAAATTTATATTCAGTCCCGTAATTTTTAATATCTTGAACGGCAGGGTAATCTATACCCTCACCAACATTTACCTGAGGTGTAATAGTAACATCAGTAATTGCGATTACAGGAAAATCTAAAATAAAAGAATCGTGAATATTAAAATCACAGATGGCGATGTCAGGAGAGGCACATGGACAAAGATTAATAATTTTGCATGTCACCGTATCATCTGCTCTTTCAGGCGTATAACTAAATGTAATGCCTGTATTATTACGTAAGTTTGGGTGGTGGTCGACCGTCCAAATATATAAAAAGCTTCCCGTAAGATTTTTTGAAAGACTTAAATTTAAAGGCTGACCCGGGTAAATAGGATTAGCTGCAATAATATTCAAACCATTATCCCAATTTGCTGCTTCAGTATTTAAGGGACCCAACGATTTTGAATAACTTATCTGTCCGATGCAACTCAGCAGAGACGGTATATTGAATAAAACACTGCAAACAATACTTACACTACCCAGATCACTTATTTTTGGAGATATCGGATTGCAATTCATGGGGATAGTTGTTGCTGGTGTAGGATAAATATTCCAGGTAAAAGAAGGATTTGTTCCTAAATAAAACTCACCCAGATCGGGTATTAATTTGGCAGTGATCGTTGCATTTAAACCCTTATCGGCATCTGCCTTACAATACGCATTAATAGACGGTTTATAATAATCATCAAAACCGAATTCAACCCGCATGGCCAGTTGATAGGCTCCCAGATCCGGAGTCAAAACACCACCTACAAGGCGCGAATTATCAACGATATCATTATTGATCAGGTTGAAAATATCTGGATCAATCCCTGCAAGAGGGGTATTAGTTCCTCGAGTGTGGGCTGCAGAACTGCATCGAAGCATCAATCCGTTACTATTAATGATATCATCATCGTTAATGGAAAGAAACAGATTGGCATAATTCATTATACCAGTTACTGGATTAATATTTGAATTTACACCATGATAATTATCCACAATGCAGGAAGATAAATTTATGGTCCCACTATTTTTATCAATATCTTTTGGTGAACTGCCAAATAAAATTGAATTCATAATATTAAGTTCTCCGCTTAAAAGGCATACTGAACCACCGAGACTTTCTGCAGTATTAGAGTAAAATGTGCAATTAATAATATTTGAGGCAATCGAAATTCCGCAATTTATATAAATTGCCCCTCCTTTTCCTAATGAATCAGAACCGTTTCTGGTAGTAGCACTATTTTTATAAAATATAGAATTCAAAATATATACCAATGAACCGCTAATGATTGCTCCTCCATTACATTCATGAGCACTATTTCCAAAAAACTTACAACAATTAATTATTGCAGTCCCAATTGTATTACTGATGGCTCCCCCTCCCCATTTACATTTATTATTAATAAATTCACAATTTTTTATCTTTATAATTGCATTTGCATTTTGTGATTCTATGTGTATTGCTCCTCCTGTAGCATTCAGAGCTTGATTATTAACAAATTTGCAATTCTCGATTGTTACAGTATTAGCTATGTGTAATGGATTAATAGAAACAGCACTACCTGAGGTACTTATGTCGTTAATATTTGATTCAAATACACAATTAATTAACTGGAAATCAGGACCTGGATAAGGGACTACTAAAGGATGTATGTTGTTTTTAAAAGTAAAACCATTAATTACTGAATTATTTGGCGCCAACGGTATTGATTCGGAGTTATAACGATATATTTGAAAACAGCCGCTATTTCTGGTAATATAACTTTTAAACTCATCAGGATTGCTATCTTCATTATCTAAAATACCTTTATATCCACCAATTAAATTAATGCTTGCACCAAGAAATATATTGCCGGTAAGCTCGTATGTTCCCTGAGCTACTCTTATAGTATCCCACAGACGTGAATCATCACTTTTTGAAAATGAACCATTAAGTAACAAATTATTCAAAGATTTTAAAGCTGTTGCCCATGATTGGCCATCATTCGAATCATTACCTGTTGCTGCATTTACGAAATAAATTGCCATAATTTTGAATTTTAGTTTCGATTAAACATTTATTAAAATACTTTTTTATTCGTTTTAAACCTTGTTTAAAGCATTCTTATATATACCTGCCGACTTAAATCGATACCCACTAACTCATTAACACCAACAAATTTATTTTTTATTTCATTCACTCCGACAAAACCATATATTTTTTTTGTTCATAATAAGAATATTCCCACAGCACTCCCTTTTCCCGAGCTGGAATTCGAGTTCAATGCATCTTTGGATTCTGAACCAGAATCTTTCCTTTTCATTTTTTTGAACAAAGAATGTTGAAAAACAGGAACGCGTGAAAATGGGTTCCTGTATTTTTTGTTTTGTAGTGCGTATTGAATGCTTATGTCGGGTCGTCAAGTTTCTTTCCGTCCTGAACGATCTGATCCAAACGCTTAACTTCGATATCTACATTGATTTGAACCCAGATGGGGAAATGGTCGGAAAGCTGGAAACTGAATTTTTGTGTATTGTAATTAGAATCCTTGAACAGATCATTAATGTGGCTATCATCAATATAAAAATCGAGAGTGCCTCCGCTGTTCGTAAAACGGTCTTTCAGGGTTGGCAAATGCAGTATCTGATCGTAGCGATAGTTCTTTCCCAGATTGGAACCTCCAACTACCTGATCGCCGTCTTTCAGCGCACGGAGCGAATCGGGTATTTGCAGACCTGTGCTGGTTAATGCATTAAAAAGTTCATCATCAATGGCAGGTATGTTAAAATCTCCCATCACGATGAGGTCGTGATCTTCAACATTTTTATTGTTGAACCTATCGCCTATCCAGTCGGCCAGCATTTTCAGTTCGGCCTTGCGTCCGTCCGTCCCATCACCCCATCGGGCATGTGAAGCTATAACAATAAAATCGAAATTGCCCGAACGGAATGAACACATATAAGGAGCACGCCAAAACGACAAGGAGGAAAGATATTCGGTTTCCTTTTTCTCGCGGGGGGCATCCACTTCAGCTGCCAACCCGTTGAAAGTTACGGCACGGCGATCGAAAAGAAAAGCTGTTCGTTCGTGGTTTCCGCCTCCATCATCGATCCAGTCGGAATATACCACATCCCAGCTGGGACCCAAAATGGGCAATACGCGACCCAGATCTGTGAGATCGTCTCGCAATTCAACCATAGAAACCAAATCGAACTGACCTAATATCTCGGTAATATAATGGATTGCAGCTTCAGTGCGATGCACCTTACCGAATTCGCGAATGTTCCATATTGCCACATTAATGGTTTCGTCGAGCTTTGAAGGCGGGATCTTCGCGGTTTCGATCCGTTTTTTAAGTTCTATAAGCCCCTGAGCTATTTCAGGAGAAACATTTCCATGATGCATAATTTACTCCTATCTTTTTTAAATTGTATAGAAAATTATATGGTTTCCTAATGTCAAAAGTAATAAATTCGTAATCAATTACAAATGAATCGTACAATTTTTTTTTGTGCCACAAAAAATATCAGATCCAATTCAAATCTGCTACTACAAAATCATCAGAAATTTATTCTTTTACACTCACGACATATCCATTTCCGTGAATATTGGATATTTCGACATGAGGATCGTTTTTCATATTTCCTTATTTATTTTTAGATCATTCTTCCTACAAAAATAAGATATCAAATGTAACTGTCAGAATTTTGCAAAATACTTTTCCAATTTTTTACTACTTTTACCTAAAATTATACGCATGAAAGTTATTGTTCTCGGTGCAGGCTTGGTAGGCGCACCCATGGCTATCGATCTGGCAAAAGATGCAGAGTTTAAAGTAAGCGCTGCCGACATCAGCACCAAAGCTTTTTCACGTTTAAACGAAAATAATGTCACCTGTCTGCAACACGATCTGTCGAAACCCGAAACGGTGAAGCAACTCATAGTAGGATATGATATGGTGATCAATGCCGTGCCAGGTTTCATGGGATTCCAAACGCTGAAAGCCATTATAGAAGCAGGCAAAAATACCGTCGATATTTCGTTCTTCCCCGAAGACCCCTTCGAACTGAGCGAACTTGCACTGAAACAGAACGTGATCGCAATTATGGATTGCGGTGTAGCCCCCGGCATGATGCACATTTTAACTGGCTACGTAGATCATCTGCTCGACGAAACCATAACATCGCTGACCTACGTGGGCGGTTTGCCCGAAATCAGAGAATATCCTTATGAATATAAAGCTGTTTTTTCGCCCATCGACGTGGTGGAAGAATATACCAGACCAGCACGATATATCGAGAACCATAAAGAGGTCATCCGCGAAGCGCTTTCAGATACCGAACTACTGAATTTTCCGGGCATTGGCACGCTTGAATCGTTCAACAGCGACGGCATACGTTCGTTAGGCAAAACCATTAAAGCTGCCAACATCAAAGAAAAAACACTGCGCTATCCCGGGCATGTTGCTTTGGTGAAAGTGCTGCGCGAAACAGGTTTCTTCAGTCAGAACGTAATTGATGTGAAAGGCGTGAAAGTAAAACCAATGGACATGACCGCCAAATTGCTGTTCCCGATTTGGGAACTGAAGCCCGGCGAGCGCGACCTTACCATTATGAAAGTGATCGTGGAAGGAAGTAAGGACGGAAAACAGCTTCGCTACACTTACGACCTGCTTGACCGTTATGACGAAGAAACGCAAACCCACTCGATGGCACGTACCACTGGCTATACTGCTACCTGTGCGCTGCGCATGATAGCCAACGGATTGTATACACGAAAAGGTTTGTCGGTTCCTGAATATATAGGCAAACACCCCGATTGCGTTGAATATCTGCTTGCCGAACTGGCTGCACGGGGTGTTAATTATGTTGAAACTATTGAAGAAATTTAAAAAACAGATTATCATGAAAAAGCTTTTAGCCTTGATGTTGTTGACTCTACTTCTTGTTACATCGTGCAAGAAAGATGACTCCATCACCGATAACTCCACCCCCGACGTTTCGTTCAAACTGAACGGAACTGTTTGGAAAGCCACCGATTTTTCGGCTGTTTTTGCAGCCAATGTTTTTACCATCACAGCCACCAAAGGCAGCGACGAGCTCATTATATACATCAACGGGGCTATGCCGCAAACTTATACGTTGAACCCTTCGACCAGTTTGTATGAATTCAGCGCTGTTTACAAGACCGGTATCGGAACTGCAGGCGAACTGGATTACACGGCAAAGTCTGGAACCTTGCTGTTGTCGCAGATAAACTCAACCCTGAATTATATTTACGGTACCTTTAGTTTTTCGGCAAGTTCGGTACAGGTTTTTTACAAGAATTTCACCAGCGGTATATTCACCGATCTGGATTATACGATAAACTCGAAACATTCATGGCTCTATTCGGGTGCCAAAGGCGGAACTATTACTGCACTGTTGGATACAACAGCCTGGATGTCGGTGAATCAGGTAAGCATCCGAAATGGCAACGAATTTGATATTACAGGAGTTGCCAGCGGAAGTGATGTGTTGACTATTAATATACACGATACACTCACTGGAAATCATGCTTTGAACGATTCACTGAGCATACATGCCTTTGATGCATCGTGGAAACCCACTTCAGCATCCACAACAGAAGAAACGTATTTCGGCATCACAGGCAATCTGAACCTCGTCACTAAAGATGCTGTCAACAGAAAGATCAGCGGAACGTTCTCCTTCAACTCAAAACGGACTGCAAATCCTGTTATCTCCATTACCGAGGGCAAGTTCTATATGGTGAAATTCACGGAATAAATATGGACGAACCTTTGTGGGCCGATAAACGCAGATTCAATACGTTTGCAGCTTATTGCCAAAGAACCTACGGCACACGATTGCAAAAACTGAGCATCGATGCTGGTTTTACCTGCCCCAACCGCGACGGAACACTCGGTAACAACGGTTGCACCTATTGCAGCAATGATGCATTCAACCCATCCTATTGCCAGCCCGAAAAAAGCATCACACAACAGATCAACGAAGGCATAGAATTTCATCAGAACCGTTATCGCAGAGCTACGAAATATATAGCGTATTTTCAGCCTTATTCCAACACCTATAAAGAACTTGATGAACTGAAAACTCTATATGGCGAAGCACTTTCGCATACGATGATATCGGGCATAACAATAGGTACGCGCCCCGATTGCATTGATGATGCAAAGCTTGACTATTTGAGCGAAATAGCGAAAACACATTTCGTTTCGGTTGAATACGGCATTGAATCGTGCTATAACAAAACCCTGAAGGCCATAAACCGTGCGCATACGTTTGAAACCGCCGTTGATGCAATAAAAAGAACAGCCGAACGAAAACTCTTTGTTGGGGCACATATCATATTCGGTCTTCCGGGAGAGAGCCGCGCCGACATGCTTGCCGAAGCAAAAGTATTGTCGGCACTACCCATTAACAGTTTGAAACTTCATCAACTTCAGATATTGAAGAACACGGTTATGGAAACTGAATTTAAAAACAATCCCGAACGATTCGATCTTTTCAGTTTGGAAGAATACATCGAATTTGTCATTGATTTTCTGGAACTTTTGAATCCCGATATCATCATCGAACGATTGTCGGGCGAAGTACCGCCGCGCTTTCTGGTCAACTCTCCCTGGGGATTGCTGCGTGCCGACCAGGTTATGGTTCAAATAGAAAAACGCATGAAAATGCGCGACACCTGTCAAGGGAAATATTATTCAAAATAGCGCATCTTCTAAATCGTTTAGTTTTAGATTTTTAAATTTTTACACTTAAATTTAATAAAAAAATAATTCGTATTCAATAGGCTGAATATATTGGTATTAAATAGTTCTAAACAAAATAAACATCTATCGTTTTAAACGTTTGTTTAAAATTATTGTTTACATTTGCAGCCGATAACATGACCACCGAAGACAAAATAAAAAAGACGGCCTTAACCCTCTTCCTTGAAAAAGGATTTGAGCGTACGAGTATCCGCGAAATTGCAAGAAGGGCCAAGATCAATATCGCACTGCTGAATTACTATTTTCGCAGTAAAGAAAACCTATTCAATTCTATTTTTTCAAGTCTTTTAGGAAAATACACTCCTGAATTGAACAGTATTTTAAGTTCGCCTTTGCCTTTGGAAGAAAAGATAAAGTTATACGTTGAGGAATATATCGACATACTTCTTAAAAATCCAAGACTTACCTATTTTGTTCTCTCAGTTCTGCATCGCAACCCCGATAAGATCACGAAGATGAAGATATTTCAGAGTCTTTATAATACAGGGAACTTTTCAACTCAATTTTATGACGAAGTGCGTAAAGGAAACATCAAAGATGTTGATCCTACACAGTTCTTTATCAATATGCTCTCACTGATAACATTTCCTTTCACCATCAAACAGGTGATCATGGAAAAAAACAAGATGAGCGAAGATACTTTTAAACAGTTTATGCATGAGCGTAAACAAGTGATAACAGAAATGCTAATACTAACCATTAAAAAATAAACCATGTTCATTAATTCTATTGCACATTATATACCCGAACAAATTCTGACCAATGAGCACTTTTCGAAGATACTTGGATTAACTGAGGAAGAAATATTTAAAAAATCGGGTATAAAACAACGTCGCGTGACGGGTGCAGGCGAAAACACGAACACGATGAGTGTGAAAGTTGCAGGACTTTTGCAACCTAAAATTCCATTCGATCTGCAAGAGGTTGATCTGATAGTGGGTGCAACCTACTCACCACACGATACGGTAGCTACTCTGGCTCATCAGGTTCAGCATTTATTCAAAATAGAAAATGCTCAGGTGGTTTCGGTATCCACAGCCTGTTCTTCGTATGTAAATGCAATGGAAATCGTGGAAGGTTATTTTGCTATGGGAAAAGCCAGCAAAGCTCTGGTGGTTGTTTCGGAGCACAACACTATTTATAACGATGAAAGCAATTCTTATTCAGGATTTCTTTGGGGTGATGGTGCAGCTGCTATGAGTGTGACAAAAGAACGTATCACTGAAAATGATGTTGAAGTTGTTGAAATAGAAACCAGAGGTTATGCTCATTTTGCCAAGGCCATGCACGCTGTAAATCTCCGTCCGCTTGAAGACCGTATTCAAATGAAAGACGGTAAAGATGTTTTTATGAATGCCAGCAAACTGATGACATCCAACACACAGGGAATTCTGGAACGCAACGGATTCAATTTAAAAGACCTTACCTACCTTATACCTCATCAAGCCAATATGCGCATCATCAATAAAGTTGGAGAGATGCTCGGTTTGCACAACGGTTCGGTGGTAACAAATATTGAATATCTGGGTAATACAGGCAGTGCAAGTTCAGCAATAGCACTTTCGCAAACCTGGGATAAATTACAAAAAGATAATCTGGCAGTTGTAACTGTTTTTGGTGGCGGATATTCATCGGGCTGTATGCTTTTAAAGAAATAGGACTTCGCAATAGCGAGATAAAAAATTAAACCCTTAAAAAAAAGAGGCTGTCATGACAGCCTTTTTTTTATTATTCAATAACATGTGTCCACCCGAATTTATCAGGTTCTTCACCACTTTGAATCGCACGAAGGCGATTATACAATTTTGTTGAAACAGGACCTGCATTTCCGTCTTTACAATATTCATAAACTTTCCCGGTATCGCGATCCTGAATTTTTTTGATCGGTGAAATAACTGCAGCAGTTCCGCATGCTCCAACTTCATCAAAGCCGGCTAAATCTTCAACGGTTATTGATTTTAATTCAACCTTCATGCCCATATCTTCAGCCAATGTACGCAAACTCATATTTGTGATTGACGGGAGAATGGATTTTGATTGTGGTGTGATGTACGAATTGCCTTTTATAGCAAAGAAATTGGCAGGACCTGCTTCATCGATGAATTTCTTTTCGTGAGCATCGAGAAAAATAGCGGTGGAATAACCTTCATGATGAGCTCTTTCGCCTGCTATTAAACTGGCAGCATAATTTCCACCCACCTTAATATGGCCTGTTCCTAATGGAGCAGCTCTATCATAATCGCGGATGATCTGAACATTTACAGGTTTAAATCCTTCTTTAAAATAAGGACCAACCGGCGTTACAAAGATCATGAACAAATATTCATCAGCAGGTTGAACACCTACTTTTGGACCTGATCCAATAAGCAAAGGACGAATGTAAAGCGATGAGCCGGTGTCCTGAGGCGGAACATAATGCATGTTTAATTTCACTGCAAGTTCCATGGCTTCTTTGAACAGTTTATCAGGAACGGATTTCATTAGAATTCCGTCAGCTGAGTTTCTAAGTCTTTTGGCATTTTCTTCCCAGCGAAAAACGCGAACTTTTCCATCTTTACAACGGAAGGCCTTTAAGCCTTCAAAAGCTTCTTGCCCATAGTGTAAACAAGTAGCTGCGATATGAATATTTACAGTTTCTGACGAGGATACTTCTAATTCGCCCCATTGTCCGTTACGCCAATAACAGCGAACATTATAATCGGTTTTTACATAACCGAAAGGCAAATTTTTCCAATCGATGTTTAGCATAAATTTAGTTTTTTTTAGTGAATAAAAACGTGCTAATTTATAAATATATTTGATGCAAAAAAGGTTTTTAATAAAATTTAAGAAAGAGTGAACTTAAAATCTTTTCATATTACCACCTCGATAGAGCATTAATGTAAATAAAAAATGCGGGGCTCACCCCGCATTTCATTTTTAGTAGTTTAATTAGTTACATAACAGTATTTGCTTAGTTTAAAAAGGCTTTCAAATCTTCATCAGGAGTTGTGATACCACTGATATTGAAATTATCGACCAGTACTTTAACGACATTCGGCGATAAGAAAGCAGGTAATGTCGGTCCCAAATGAATATTTTTTACTCCCAGATATAGCAACGCGAGAAGCACAATAACAGCTTTCTGCTCGTACCATGCAATATTATAAACAATTGGAAGTTCGTTGATATCGTTCAACTGAAATACTTCCTTAAGTTTAAGAGCTATAACTGCCAATGAATATGAATCATTACATTGACCGGCATCCAGAACACGCGGGATACCATTGATATCTCCTAATTGTAGTTTGTTATAACGATATTTTGCACAACCTGCCGTAAGGATGACAGTGTCTGTTGGCAGTTTAACCGCAAACTGTGTATAATAATCACGGTCTCTCATTCTGCCATCGCAACCTGCCATAACAATAAATTTTCTAATAGCTCCGCTTTTAACCGCTTCAACAACTTTATCGGCCAGTGCAATAACCTGAGCATGTGCAAATCCGCCAACTATTTCACCCTTTTCAATTTCTTCGGGAGCTTTGCATGATTTTGCCAGTGTAATGATCTCAGAGAAATCTTTTTTACCGTCAACCGGTCTGTCAGCAATATGTTTAAACCCATCGAAACCTGCAGCACCTGTTGTGAACACTTTGTCATGATACGAAGCATTGGTGTGAGGAGGTACCAGACAGTTTGTAGTAAATAAAATCGGGCCGTTGAAAGTTTCAAACTCTTCGCGTTGTTTCCACCAGGCATTTCCGTAATTACCGGCAAAACAAGTGTATTTTTTGAAAAATGGGTAATAATGTGCCGGTAGCATTTCGCTGTGCGTATACACATCAACGCCAGTACCCTCTGTTTGGTCAAGCAAATCTTCCAAATCGCGCAAATCGTGTCCGCTGATCAATATTCCGGGATTATTTCTGACTCCGATATCCACTTTTGTAATTTCCGGATTTCCATAACGTGAAGTGTTCGCAGTATCCAGCAAAGACATTACATCTACACCATATTTCCCGCAATCCATTACTAAAGAAACAAGATAATCGGCCGTCAGATCTGTTCTGGTAATTTCAGCCAAACCATGCTGAATAAATGCCGAGATTTCATCTTTTTCATATCCTAAATTCGAAGCATGTTCAGCATAAGCAGCCATACCTTTTATTCCAAACAGAACCAAATGTACCAATGAACGGATATCTTCATTTTCATAAGAAAGCACACCGATTTTGGTCGATTTTTCATCAATTTCGACGTTTTGTGAAGCCGACCAAACAGCAGAATCATGTTTAATATCTGAAACATCAATACCTTTTTCAATGCAAGTATTTTTTATAGATTCTCGCCATACCAATGCTTTTTTGATCCTTTCATAAAATACATTTTTATCGAAATTGGCATTTGTTATGGTCATAAACAAGCTTTCCATAACAAACCTGTCAAGTTTCTTATCAGTATAACCAGCGCTGCGGGCTTTTGTACTAAACAATGAAGCTCCTTTTAAAACATGGATCAACATGTCTTGCAGATTTGCAACATCTTCTTTTTTTCCGCATACACCACTTGTTGTGCAAGCTATTCCTTTTGCAGTTTCCTGACATTGAAAACAGAACATACTCATAAATTATTCTCCTTATTTTTAATAGTTATTTAATATTATTTGTGTTTAATTATATCCATTCTTCGTGTAAAATTTTTCCATTTATTCCTATAATAACAGATTTTACAGGAACTTTCCGTGTTGCTTTCATCATCGCTGATTTGGTTAGCTGCAACAATCCACCGCAACATGGAACTTCCATCATCAAAACAGTAAGTGTATTTACTTTTGCATCCTCGATCATAAGCTTTATTTTGTCAACATATACATCCATGTTTGAATCCAGTTTTGGACATGCAATCACCAAAGACTTACCTTTTAAGAACTCGTTATGAAAATTCCCGTATGAAAATGCAACGCAATCTGCAGCGATTACTACATCAGCATTTTTAAAATAAGGGGCTACCGGATTAATCAGATGAAGTTGAATCGGCCATTGTCGTAATTGTGAGTCAATAATAGTATTATTAGTTTCAGCAGTATTATCATTCTGTCTGAGGTCCATCATTTTTGAACCCGGGCAACCCCCCGAATGATGTTCGTTTTGATTATTATGTGTTTCCATTTTAAATTCGTTTATTATTTCTGAATATTTTTCTTGTGCAGTTAAATAGTGTATTGCTTGTTTTACATATTCTTTTTCATTGTGGTCGCGAAGATGACGCAAATGAGCCAGAACAGTATTTTTGCCTTCTTTCGAAATACGTTCCATTACTTTTATCTCATCATAAGCTTCAGCTTCTCTTTCTTCAAGTATTATAGCACCCTCAGGGCACTCACCGATACATGCTCCTAATCCATCGCAAAAAAGTTCACTGATCAAACGTGCTTTGTTATCAATTATCTGCAAAGCTCCTTCATGGCATCCGGTCACACAAATTCCGCAGCCGGTGCATTTTTCTTCATCAATTTTTATTATTGTACGTTTCATTTTTATTACAATTTTATTATAGGTGTATTTAGGTACTCAAAGGTATATATAAAAAACAAAATACAAAGAGAAATCTATTTCTAAATTATAAATAGCAGTGAATCTGGATTTATCACTAATAATTTATAATACAAAAAGGAAGGAAAAGGATAATTTTAGAGAATTAATCAAATAAAAAAAGTTCCTAAAGACCTATGATTTTTGCAAACCATGTTCTTTAGGACCTGATAATATCTAAATAAATTACAATTTATTCAACTAAAGCAATTCGCTTAGTTTTTGACTTTTAAAATACTCCCTGAACTCATCTGTCATACGATGAACTATTCCGTTCATTAAGCATTTATCGAAAGGACAAATATTTTTATCAAAGGGACAATCTGCCAAAGCCATTTCACCTTCAATAGCTTCATAAATATTCAATAAGGAGATTTCGGAAGGAGCTTTACTCAGTATAAAACCTCCCGATGGACCCCGGGTTGATTTAACAAAGTTAAACTTAACCAAACGTTGCATTACTTTTGCGATGTGGTTTCTGGAAGCGCCGGTTAGTTCAGAGAGTTTATTAACATTCATATTGTTGTTCTCTGATCGTGCTATTAGAACCATAACATGAATTGCGATGGATGCGGCTTCAGAAATACCTACTATTCGTGACATAAATTATAATTTAAGGATAAATATTAAATACTGGTATTGTGTTTTTTCTCAAAATAATTGAGGGCAATGCGAGCCACCTTATACATAATAAATATAAGTACCGGCCAACTTAAATACCATAAAATAGATGCTGTATATGATTCGTACATAACTTCTCTTTTATCAGATTAATAAATGTGTTCGTTATCTTTAAATTCCTGTTTTTCTATTTTAACTCTGTCAATAGCTTTCCAGGCAAAATAGATATACAGTAATACGAATGGAACTAACAGAGAAACGTAGCTCATTGCTGCTAAAGTATAATGACTTGATGAACTATTTGCAATAGTCAACGAACTCTGCAGATCGCTTGTAGAAGGATAAAAAGATGTGTTATTTAATCCGGCAATCAACAACAAAGCGAAAACAGTTAAAACAGTTCCGATGCCCGAATACCAAATTCCTTTTTTGCTTTTCTTGAATAGTGTTACAAAAATACCTGCCAAAACAGAAACAACTCCTATTAAGAAAATTACCAGCACCACCGGCATTTGCAATAAATTATGCAGATATTTATAACTTTCCATCGAGACTTTATTCGTGGCAGGATCGTATGCAAAACCGTCTTTTACCAACAATAATCCTGCAAAGGTCAGGAAAAATATCAGAAAAACTATAGAGTTATATAAAACTTGTTTTTTCGACTGCACATAAATGTTCTCATCATTAATATTGTTAATGAAATAAAGAGCACCTAATACCCGGGCAAGTGCAAATACGGTTAATCCCAGTGCAACATTCTGCACATTCAATACAGCTTCGAGACCACGTGTTGCGTTTTGCCATTCTACCTGATTGAAAAGATTCAGTTTAAAAGCCGAGCCTGTGAAAAATGTAGAAACCGCTGCCCCGATCAGGAAAACTCCGAGACTTCCGTTGATGTATAAAAATGTTTCGTAAGTCTTCGGACCTAAGAAGTTTGCAGGTTTACGACGAAATTCATACGATACAGCCTGAATTACAAAACAGATCAATATGGCAAGCCACACCCAATATGCACCACCGAAACTGGTTGAATAAAATTTGGGAAAAGCAGCGAACATGGCACCTCCAAAAGTTACCAAAGTCGTAAAGGTAAACTCCCATTTTCTGCCCATAGAGTTAACGAGCATGGTTTTTTCTTCTTCGGTCTTTGCAACGGTATTAAAAAGCGTTTGCCCACCCTGCACAAACATCAGAAAAACTAAAAGTGCACCCAGCAGTGATGCTATTACCCACCAATATTGCTGTAAAAACAGATAAGAATATGTTTCAAACATTGTCGCCTCCTTTCGGTCCTGATTTTATTTGATTAATCATTATTTTAATTTCTGCTATCAATAGAACAGTGAACAACACTGCGAATAAGAAAAATGTTGTCATAACTGATGTCGAACTGATATGGGTTGTTGCCACCGAAGTGGGCATCAGATCCTGGATAACCCAGGGTTGCCTTCCGACCTCCGTTACGATCCACCCTGCCTGCGATGCTATGAAAGCAAGCGGAAATGAAAGTATGGAGAAGAACAATAATATCCTTTTTGATTCTAATTTGTTTCTGACTGCATAAAACAGTATCACCATCAAAAGCAAAATAAAAAATACTCCCAGGATTATCATGATCCTGAAACTGTAGAATGTCAAAGGTACATTCGGAACAACATCGCTGGGCTTATCGAAATAGCCATAACCCATGTATTGTGAATATTGATTGAAAACAACCAACGACGAATCGGCTTTGGCCTTGTCGTTCATTTTTCGAAATTCTTTGTACGAACGCAAAGCAGCAAGAGCTATCTTACCTCTATCCATTTTTTCAGCGGTCGACATGATGTTTTCCTGCTTGTTTCCGTCCACCAGATCTTTGATTCCGGGAACATAAGCATCACCGCTTCTGTAACCAAGAATTGAGAGCATTTTTGGAGCGCCTATCTTAAAAAGAAAGTTATCGGTTTTATCCTGCTGCGCATCCGACCTCAATACACCAAACAGAATAAGGTCGGCACCTTTTTGTCCCTGATACAAACCTTCCATTGCTGCAAGTTTCATCGGTTGTTTTTGAGCAACCGCATAGGCCGAACCATCACCGGTTATTGCAACAAACAGGGCAGCTATCAGGCCGAATACCGCACTGATAACAATACTCCTTTTGGCAAACAGTAAATCACGTTTTTTATAAATGTACCACGAGCTGACACAAATAACAAACAATGAAGCCAGCACATAAGCTGATGTGATGGTGTGCAAAAATTTGTTTTCGGCCACGGGCGACAATATAACATCCCAGATATTAAGCATTTCGCTGCGCGCTGTTTCGGGATTGAAATGCATGCCTACAGGCGATTGCATCCACGAATTGGCAACCAATATCCATAATGCCGACAGATTGGAGCCGAAGGCCACCAGCCAGGTTGAGGCAAGATGGTATTTCTTACTCACTTTGTTCCATCCGAAGAACATTATCGCGATAAAAGTTGATTCGATGAAAAATGCCAGTATACCTTCGATAGCCAGAGGGGCTCCGAAAATATCGCCAACCAGCCACGAATAGTTCGACCAGTTGGTACCAAACTCGAATTCGAGAATAATACCTGTGGCAATACCAATCGCAAAATTAATTCCGAAAAGTTTCATCCAGAACTTCGTGATCTTTTTCCATTCTTCGTTGCCGGTTCGCACGTAAATGGTTTCCATTATGGCTATCAAAAATGACAGCCCCAGGGTGAGGGGTACAAAAAACCAATGGTAAATAGCGGTCAGCGCAAATTGCGCCCTCGACCAATCTACCAGCGTTAAATCAACATTTCCAAGCATAGCTGTTTGTTTAGTTATTATTTTGTTTTTGTTAATTGATCCAATACATAATCGCTTCTTTGCGAATCCGTCGAAAAGTTAGTCTTCAAAAAATCCGGAAAGAAAAATATCTTTAAAACGATGAACATGATGAACAACTTGATCAATATTATGGTCCAGAGTTTTTTCCCTATGGTCATGCTTCTGAATCCATCGTAGTAGAACAGGAAAATACTTTTGAATATATGACCTACCCTGAGCAGCATTATTTACAGTTTACTTTATAATATTTTCTGGCCACCGCATCGCCCAGTTGGGCAGCTTTGCCTATGTCGGTGCAGCCCGCGCTTTTGCGTCCGATATTCATCTTTGCAATGCCCCGGTTGAAGAAAGCATCCGTGCCCTGTGGCTCCAGTTCTATCACTTTCGAATAATCGGCAATGGCTTTTTCAAATTCGTTCATATCGTTATAAATATATGCCCGGTTGAAGTATGCATCGGCATAGCGGGCATCAAAACGTATGGCTTTGCCGTAGTCGGCAAGCGCGGCTTCGGTCTTGCTCACTTGGTCGTAATCATACGCGCGGTTATAATAAGCTTTGGCATACGACGAGTCGGCCGAGATGAGCACGGTATATATTTT
Organism: uncultured Bacteroidales bacterium; assembly: GCA_903913285.1. GTDB lineage: Bacteria > Bacteroidota > Bacteroidia > Bacteroidales > CAIWKO01 > CAIWKO01. The sequence goes on from CAIWKO010000010.1 coordinate 94,757, forward strand.
TATCGCCGCATCGTATTCTTCCATATCGTCGTAAAGGTTTGCCAGGGCGTAGTTTCCGTTGATGCTTTGCGGATAGAATTTCAGAAAATTATTAAAATCTTTCAAGGCCAGCGAATCCAGTCCGGCTTTTTGATACAACATTCCGCGCTGATAATAGGTGCTCGACAAAGCGGGGTTGTTCACCAATGCATTATTAAAATCCATCAACGCATTTTTGTCCTTTCCCATTTCAGTATACAGAATTCCTCGGTTCAGAAAAGCATTGGCATCTTTGGGATTTAGGTATAACACCATCGAATAATCGCTCAAAGCGTTCTCGTTATTCCCCGACTTTTCATATGCAATGGCACGGTTGAAATAGGCATCGGCATAATCGGGTTTCTGTTGTATCACCTTGGTGTAATCGTCAATAGCCCCGGCGAAATCCTTGTTTTGATATTTTGTGAATGCACTCACGAAAAGCTCGTCGGACGACTGACCTCGTGCATGAATCAGGTTCAGGATTAAAATGACAAACAAAAAAAGGTATTTGTTTCTCATGATGTAGATTTTTTTTTGACAAAGTTAAAAATGAATTTTAAATAAGCAAACAAATACTTAATTATTTTTATAAAATTTTGTATTTATTTTGTAAAAAACGTCTTAAAATCTGTAAATCTGTCATAAAACCAACAAATGGTATAAAAGTTGACGGCCTGGCATGACATAAAAAAGCAAATTGAATGGATTATAAAGATTACTATAAAGTTTTGGGCGTTGATAAAAATGCAACACAGGATGCTATCAAAAAAGCCTACCGCAAATTAGCCATAAAACATCATCCCGATAAAAACAAAGGCAACAAACAGTCGGAAGAAAAATTTAAGGAAGTGGCCGAAGCCAACGATGTGTTGAGCGACCCCGAAAAACGGAAAAAATATGACGAAATGGGCAGCAACTGGAACCAGTATCAAAACTACCAGCAGCAACCCAACCAGGGCAATACCTACCGGCAATACGCGCGGCAGGGCGGCGGACAAAGCCGGCAATATAGCGGCGACATCAACGAGATGTTTGGCGGACGCGGCGGCGGTTTCTCCGATTTTTTCAATATGTTTTTCAGCGGAGGCGGCTTCGGTCAGGGCGACGAAGAGGAAGCATACAGCAGCGTGCCCCAAAAAGGCGCCAACCTGAAAACCCAAATTGCGCTCACGCTGGAAGAAGCCTACAGCGGCGTTCAGAAAATAATCGACCTGGGCCCCGAAAAGATACGCCTGTCGATAAAACCCGGCATACGCGACGGACAAATCCTGAAAATTGCCGGCAAAGGCAAACAGGCTTCGAGGCCCGGCGATTTGTTTGTTACCATACAGATAGTGCCCCACAGTTTTTTCGTGCGCAAAGATAACGACCTGCATTGCCGCATGCCCATCGACATAAGCACCGCCGTGCTGGGCGGAAAAATAAACGTGAAAACCCTTGGCGGACAAATTTCTATCAACGTTCCGCCCGAAACCGAAAACGGCAAAACCTTCCGCGCGCTGAAACTCGGCATGCCCGACTACGACAACCCCCGCCTGAAAGGCAACCTCTACGTAAAAGTTTTTATTCAGGTTCCGAAAAACCTATCGGCCGAAGAAAAAGAGTTGTACAGGAAACTGGGGGAGTTGAGGAAATAGCCTATTAGCCTTTTAGGGATTAAGGAGTACACGTATTGCACACATTCCTTGGCTCAACGCGCTTTCCGCCCGCGACATCATTTTCTATGCACCCGTAACGGGCCTCGTCGATCGTGCCCTTGCAGTCAAAAAATACGTCCACTCGGTTCAATCCATCACCCCCGAAGATTACAAACAGATATCATCATTAAAATTCACTCGTCTGCGAAGAATAAAATAATTAACAACTGTTTAGCAAAATCGTGTAATCTGTGCACACTGGCGTGCAACTTGTGCACACTGTCATGCAACTTGTGCACACTGTCATGCAACTTGAGCACACTCGCATGCAACTTGTGCACACTCACATGCAACTTGCGCACACTCACGTGCAACTTGCGCACACTCGCATGCAGTTTATTCACAATTACATGCAGTCTCAACACAGTCGCATGCCGGTTGAACACAATTGCGTGCAACTTGTGCACAATAGCATTCAGGCTAAACACAATGCCTAGCAACCCATATACAATTTCTTGAAAGTTATATACAATTCCATGCAATCCGCATACAATTGCATGCAATCTTTCAACAATACCCTAAACTTCTCAAACTATTCCCCCTCCCCCAAAATCAAACCCTGTCTCCCTCTCCCCTTCAGAATTCTATATTCAATTTTTTGTATTCTATAATCATAAAATCCCCCCCTGTTTCCATATTAAAAATGTAATTTTGAACCCTCACTAAACTCATCCCTATCTGCCATGAACCTGTCGGAAATTATCAATCAACTGGGCGAAAACCGAAGCGAATACTTTAATGCCGTTGCACCGCCCATCATCAAAACCAGCAACTTTTGTTTCGCCACTGTGGACCAAATGCGCGAAAACATCCATAAAGAGTTCGAAGTACCATTCTACACCCGCGGGGTGAACCCCACCGTGACAATATTGCGCACCAAGCTTGCCGCTTTGGAACAAACCGAAGATGCGCTCATTACCTCGAGCGGATGTGCCGCCATATCGGCCTCGGTGTTTTCGGCACTCTCGGCCGGCGACCACGCCATTTGCGTTAAAAACTGCTACAGCTGGACCAACACCCTGCTGAACACTTTGCTGAAACGTTTCGATGTGGAGGTAACCATGGTTGACGGCACCGACGTGAACAACTTCAGGGACGCCCTCAGGCCCAACACCAAACTCATCTATCTGGAAAGCCCCACCTCGTTCATGATGGAACTGCAAAACATAGAGGCCGTGGCCCAACTGGCCAAACAACACGGCATCACCACCATACTCGACAACAGCTACTCCACCCCGCTCTATCAAAAACCCGCAACGCTGGGCATCGACATCGTGGTGCATTCGGCCTCAAAATACCTGGGTGGCCACAGCGACCTGATAGCGGGAGTTATTTGCAGCAGCAAAGAGCGCATCCGCACGATATTCGAAACCGAGTTCCTCACCTTCGGTGGCATCATCACTCCCGACAATGCCTGGCTGATGCTGCGCGGACTGCGTACACTGCCCCTGCGCCTGAAACATATTTCGGAAAGCACGGCTCAAATAGTTCAATATCTGGAGCATCATCCCAAAGTGGATAAAGTTCTGTGGCCTTTTGCAAAGGATTTTCCGCAACTTACGCTGGCAAAAAAGCAGATGAAGAACGCGGGCGGTTTGTATTCGTTCACGCTGAAAACCGATCAGATACCGAAAGTGGATGCTTTTTGCAACGCGCTGAAATATTTTTTGCTGGCCTGTTCGTGGGGCGGCTACGAGTCGCTGGTGTTTCCGGCTTCGGTGCTCTACGATTCGTTTAACAACAATAAGGTATTGCCCTATAACCTCATCCGCATGTATGTGGGGTTGGAAGAACCCGAAGTGCTGATAGCCGATATAGAAAAGGCGCTTGAAGAGGTGTAAACCCTTCAGGCGGCAGGCTGTGCTTCCGTCGAAATATTGAATAAAAATGCCTCCCTCTGCTGGCTTTTTAGTTACATTAATATATACGATAGAACATTAGAAGATTTTTTACTATCTTTGTATAAAAAAATTATGCCGACAATTTCAATGTTTTTTGGAATTATAATCAGGATGTATTTTGCTCCTAAAGAACATAATCCCGCTCATATTCATGCTTATTATCAAGACTCCAAGGTAATTGTCAGAATAGAAGATTGCGAAATAGTGGACGGAGAGATGCCGGCAAGACAATTAAGATTAATTCAAGCATGGATTGAATTACGTAGAGAAGAATTACTTGCTGATTGGAAACTATGTCAGAATGGAGAAAAGCCATTCCAAATTGAACCTTTAAAATAAAAACAACAATGTATCCAGCTATAAAACAAGTTAAGCCTTTAGACGATTATAATCTCTTATTGACATTTGAGAATGGAGAAAAGAGACAGTTTGATATGACTCCGTATTTAAATATTGGCCTATTTCAGGAGTTGAGAGATGAGAAAATGTTTAAAACTGTGAAAACAAGTTTTGACACCATTGAATGGGACAACGAAGCAGACCTCGACCCTGAGATTCTATATAAAGAAAGCAAACAGATAACAAAATAAAAAAGAATTTGAGACAGTAGATTTAATGCGCAAGATTCGCATATAACTCACCGTTCTGATCATCTTTCACTTTTCACTCTTCGATAAAAATTGGTAAACTCTTCGATGATCTGGTCGCGCACTTTGCGGTAAACCACCATCTTTTCGTCGTCGGTTCCGGTGGCATCGGCGGGATCTTCGAAACCGATATGCATACGCTTTTGCACAGCTCCAGTGAATACCGGGCACACTTCTTTAGCCCCGCCGCAAACCGTAATAACATAATCGAAAGAATCGTTTAAAAACAAGTCGACCGACTTGGGCTGCTGTTTGCTGATGTCAATACCGATCTCGTGCATGGCTTTAACGGCAAAAGGATTTACCACTTTTTCGGCACGAGTTCCAGCCGAATAAACAAGCAAATCCGCATCCAGGGATCTCAAAAAACCCTCAACCATCTGGCTTCGGCAGGTGTTGCCTGTGCAAATTATTAATATTTTCATCTTCCCGGGATTTAGAATTTTGGGATAAAAATACAAAAAGTTCGTGTGAATTGCCGGGGAAAAGATCGCCAAAAGCTATTACAAGAAAAACAAACTGCCCTAAAATTCGAATCGTATTAATAATTGATTTGAATAAAACATTTTGTATTTTTGTAGAAACTATCGCATTATGAATCGCATCGCAGTATTCCCCGGTTCGTTTGACCCGATAACCAAAGGTCATGAATCCGTAATCATCCGCAGTTTAGGTTTGTTCGATACCATTATTGTTGCCGTGGGAGTGAATTCTGAAAAAAAATATCTTTTCCCGCTCGAACAGCGAATCAAATGGTTGAAAGAAGTTTTTGCCGGATATTCTCAAATCCGCATCGAATCATACAGCGGACTTACCACCGACTTTTGCAGGAATAATCATGCCGCATACATCCTTCGCGGGTTGCGGACGTCGGCCGATTTCGAATTTGAACGCAGTATAGGCCAGATGAATAAAAAAATATACAGCCCGATAGAAACAGTTTTTTTGCTGGCTTTGCCCGAATATAATGCACTCAACTCGTCGGTGGTTCGCGATATTTATAGAAACGGGGGCGATATTTCTCCATTCATTCCCGATAATATGAATTTCTAATACTAAAAAATTTAGTTTCAGCGTTATTTAATAAACTCTTTATGAAGCTCCGATCATTTTTTGCAATTTCCTTTTTAATAATCGCCGGATTATTGAACAACCGAACCACCGCAGAAAATGTTATCATAAAAGGAACCGCAAAAGGAGCCGAAGGTAAGATCATCATCCTGAAATCTTATACCGACAATTTAACATTCAACGAACAGTTTCTGGGAAAAGCCACAATAGATTCGTCCGGAAATTTCGAGATCAGATGCAATGTTTATACCACCACGCTGGCCATAATCCACATCGAATATTATACCGGAGAATTGTATCTTGAACAAAACCACAACCTCAACATCGAAATAAAGAATCTGGTTTTTAACGATAAGTTCGACAAAATTAACTACAACCTCAACCCACTCACGTGCTATGTTAAAGTGATCACCAACGATAAAAACGATTTGAACAAGCTGGTGCAGAAACTTAATATTAACTACAACCTCTTTATCAGGGATAATATTAAACTGATGAAAACCAAAAATATACTGCCAAAGGTCGACACTTTCCTGATGGCCATTAACGATACTTTTGCGTTGGTTAATAACCCGTTTTTCAGCGATTACTTCAACTATCGCATCGCATCATTGAAACTGCTTACCAGTTATTCAAACAACGACAGACTGATGCTCGATTACTTTTACCAAAAACCGATACTCTACGACAATATAGAGTACTTGTCGTTTTTGAGCGACTATTTCGAAAACTATTTCGAAGATCTGACCCGCCCTGTCAATCTGGTTGATCTGAGTGTTCCGGTTAACAAAGACAGAAGTTTTGCAGAGACTTTGGATATGATGGGAAAAGATACCCTGCTGAAAAATGAGAAACTTCGCGAGATCGTGCTGCTCAAAACTCTCGGGGTTCTGTATGCATCGCAGAGTTTTAATAAAAAAGCCGTGCTAGCTGTTCTCAAACAATTTTCAAATACCAGCAAATTTGAAGTGCACCAGCAGATCGCCCACAATATGATTTTGCAATACACCCGCTACGATAAAGGAGTTCAGGCACCTGATTTTGCACTTAAGAATTCTATCGACACCATTGTTAAATTAAGCAATTTCAAAGGGAAATACGTGTTCCTCAATTTTTATGCAAGCTGGTGTGTTGATTGTATTGATGAGTTGGAATTGATGAAAAAACTCAACGAAAAATATCACAATCAAATTGTTTTTATCAGCATTTCTGTCGACCGTTCCCCGATGAAGATGTATTATTTTGTGCAAGACCATAAATACGACTGGACATTTCTGCACTTTAACAACGACTATGAATTGCTCGAAAACTTTGGTGTATTTGCATACCCCTCGTTTGCACTGATCGGTCCTGATGGTAAATTTGTTCAATGCCCGGCACCAAAACCCAGCGACAACATCGAAAGGGTTTTTGATGAGATCATATACCCGGGCATGAATCAAAAAGAAAATAAAAAGTAGGCTTAATTAAACGAGATCTTATTAAAATAAAACACCGTCCGTTTCGATTTGCTTTCGATACTCGTATTTTTTATCCTTTGGTATCCGTATGAAATAAAGTAATTATCATACCAGTATTCCATATCGCTGTTATTATCAGAAATAACCTTATCGTTATTGTAGCTTGTTTGTATGGGAGTGTAATCTTTGTTTTCAATAACTTCATTCCCGCGAATAACCTTCGAAGCTATTTCGCCGTCGTTGCTATACGTTAAAATAATATCGTCCCCATCGAACAGAACGTTAACCCTCTTGCCAAGTTTGCTTGCCAAAATATTCGACATTTCGAACGAATTATCCCACAACAATTTTCCGTCGTTATCAAAACAAACAATAATGGCATTGGTGTAGCGATATCCGTCGAAAACCGTGTAAGTGGATGTAATGGGTCTTCCATACGAATCGTAGGTATTATATGATACTTCGTGATATTCGGGGTAATAGGCTTCGGCAATAAATATCAACTGATCGTTCCTGACGATGATATCGTGCAACAACAAAGAATATTCGAACGACATCTCCTCTCCTTTTGCCTTTTTCCGGATCTCTTTCTTCTTCATACGGAAGGCTTGCTTATTGTTCAGTGAGGAATAAAAATTTTTGAGTGCAGAAAAATTATAGAACGTAATATCTTTTTGCATCCCGTTCACAACTTTTGTGAAATAAATACCGGAAGAATTTTCCTGAAACGCGTTGTTTGCTGCATTGGCATTATAGCCCTTTACCTTATTGTTGTATGTCCCGATGATAACTTCACTGCTGTTGTTGAGGCTCAGCAGCTTTGCCGTGTTTAGCTTTCGTTTATTGTTGTTGGTTTTCAGTTCGAGAGAAGCCTTACTGTTGCCCTGCAGGTCGTAATGATTTAAATACATATAGTTTTGCTTCGAGGGGATATGGTTTTTAATGGTCAGCAACATCTGTTTCTTGATGGCATCGGCCTCCATGCTTTCAACCCAGGCTTGTCCTTTCAGCTTTTCTTTAATACTCTTAATGGCACCATTATCGAGATTCACCGTAAAGAATGAAGGGTGATACTTCAGCAAAGTTCTGCCCGATATCAAAGGCACCAAAGTGAGTGTGTAGAAGATCTGTCCGATCTCTTCTCCTTTCGTCGGAACAGTGACACCTGCACAATAGGCCGTGTGATTAAATACTACAAATGAATTCACATCCGAATGGTCGGGGTTCACCCCGTTTTGACTTTTAATGCTTCCGGAGTTAATATCTATCGTCAAAATAGCAAAATCATCTTTTTGGTTTTTGTTCACAGCCTTCTGCAAAAACAAATACAAATTACTTTCATCCTTATCAAAAAGCCTCAAGTGCATGAATTTGTTTTCGTCGAACTTTTTCGTCCAAATCTCTTTAAAATTCACATCGTATAAAAAAAAATACCAGGTAGTGTTTTGTTCTGAAAACGCAGCCACTCTTTGATAGAACATCAAAACACCTTTTTTACCAAACGCTACAATATGGTAATTATCTGTGTTAGCCTCGGCCTGTATTTCAACACGCATGGGTTTGTTCACCTGCGCAAATCCAAACATCACATCCTGAAGAACCAGCAAGATAACTATGATACTTTTTCGAAACATGGTTTTATTATGATTAAAAAAAAAGGATGTTTAAATAAAACATCCTTAAAAATCAGGTTGTAAAATTATTATTTAATAACGAGTTTCCTTACAATTTTATTTCCTGCCTGATTGGTTATTTGAACAAAATAAATGCCTTTGTTTGCACTTTCCATATCAAGTCTGATGTTTTTCTCTTTCGACTGTGAGGTCATAACTATTTTACCAACCAAATCCATCACTTCAATTGAAACCAGGCTTTCGGTTGAATTAATTACGGTAAAGTTACCACTCGAAGGGTTTGGGTAAATTGTTACAGCTTCGTTCAAGTCAGCTGAAGCGATCCCAACATAAATAGATGTTCCTAAAATAAAAATATTATCGATTCGTGATGTACCAGCCCAGGCAACAGTTCCCACATTAACAGAAGTATTCGAAGTCATCACCCACCGCAAATACACAAGAGGCTGATTATCACAAGTTGATGGCAAGGATACATTTGTTAATACTCCAGAAACAAAGTTATCATCAGCACATGTAACAGTTCCTCCTGTAACATCCGTCCATGTTCCCGAAGCTCCGACTTTATATTGTAATTTAAAATCTTTAGGCCCTGTTGGAGAAGATTTTTGACGGCTTGAAACAAGTATTGTTGTATAGGCTGTACTGGCAAACGAAGTATAATAACATTTTGAAGAATCCAATCCACTTGTCCAATGGTTCGAAGAAAGACTATAATCTAAAGGAACATTACCATCTGCTCCCGAAGAATAAGAATATGAATGATTAAAAATTGCTTCTCGCAATACAATATCGTCCACATTATATGTATTACCAAATGTCTGAGAACTATCATTGGCAACTTTGAACTTAAATGTAACAAGCGTGTCCTGTGCTGAAGCCGAAACGCCAAGCAGAATTACGATGCTTAATAAGAGTACTAATTTTTTCATAAAATAGTTTTTTCGTTTGATGCAAAGATACCAAAAAAAATGTTCGATTAAAATATCAACATTAAATAATAATTAAGAAATTTTTAATAAACTGTACATACATTTTCCCCCAACTTATTTCCATTGACCCATTATTTCGTTTAGTGTTTTTTATTAATTATTGTGCATAAAAAAACGGATACTTTTCAGCATCCGTTTTTTCCTAAACAATTTAAATTATTTATCCTTCACTTCTTCAAAATCAACATCAGTTACGTTATCATTTCCGCCACCCGGATTTTGCTGGCTGGGTTCTTCCTGAGGCGGTGCTTCATTCGGGCTTTGTTGAGCTGCATTATACATATCGGTACTTGCAGCCTGCCATGCCGTATTTATTTTTGCTAAGGCAGCATCGATAGCTTCAAGATTTTTGCTTTGATGAGCTTCTTTCAGTTCTTTCAATGCGCTTTCAATTGGTTCTTTTTTGTCGGCAGGAATTTTATCGCCATATTCTTTCAACTGTTTCTCGGTCGTAAAGATCATCGAGTCTGCAGCATTCACCTTATCAACCTGTTCTTTGGCAATCCGGTCGGTTTCAGCATTTGCTGCTGCTTCATCTTTCATGCGCTTAATTTCCTGGTCGTTCAGTCCTGACGATGCTTCAATCCTTATCTGCTGAGATTTCCCTGTTGCTTTATCCTTAGCCGAAACATTCAAAATACCGTTTGCATCAATATCAAATGTTACTTCAATTTGCGGAATGCCACGCGGTGCAGGTGGAATGCCATCGAGATGGAAACGTCCGATGCTTTTATTTCCGTTTGCCATAGGGCGTTCACCCTGCAGTATATGAATTTCAACAGAGGTCTGGCTGTCGGCAGCAGTGGAAAATGTTTCCGATTTCTTTATTGGAATAGTTGTGTTCGAATCAATAAGTCTGGTCATCACACCACCCAAAGTTTCGATTCCCAGTGAAAGCGGAGTAACGTCAAGTAATAATACGTCTTTCACTTCACCGGTTAATACGCCGCCCTGAATTGCTGCACCAACAGCCACAACTTCATCGGGATTCACACCTTTTGAAGGAGTTTTTCCAAAGAAATCTTCTACCATTTTTTGAATAGTTGGTATACGTGTTGAACCGCCAACCAGGATCACTTCATCGATATCGGATGCTTTAAGGTTAGCATCTGCTAATGCTTTACGGCAAGGTTCAATTGTTGATCTGAAAAGATCGTCATTAAGTTGTTCGAATTTTGCACGGGTAAGTTTCCTGACCAAATGCTTCGGAACACCATCTACAGATGTTATGTATGGTAAGTTAATATCCGTTTCTGCTGAACTTGATAGTTCTATTTTGGCTTTTTCGGCAGCTTCTTTCAAACGTTGCAAAGCCATCGGGTCTTTCTTCAGGTCTATGTTTTCTTCGTTCTTGAATTCTTCGGCCAACCATTCAATAACTCTGTGGTCGAAATCATCACCACCCAGGTGAGTATCACCATTGGTTGATTTTACTTCGAAAACACCTTCGCCCAATTCAAGAATTGAAATATCGAATGTACCACCGCCAAGGTCATACACAGCAATTTTCATATCCTTATGCTTTTTGTCGAGGCCATAAGCCAAGGCAGCCGCTGTTGGCTCGTTGATGATACGTTTTACGTTCAAACCCGCAATTTCGCCTGCTTCTTTGGTTGCCTGACGTTGTGAATCGCTGAAATATGCAGGAACTGTAATAACTGCATCGGTAACTTCAGAGCCAAGATAATCTTCTGCTGTTTTTTTCATCTTTTGAAGAATCATAGCAGAAATTTCCTGTGGCGTATACATACGGTCGTCAATCTTCACACGTGCAGTATTGTTTTCGCCTTTCACCACTTTATATGGCATACGCTGAATTTCTTTGGTAACGCGATCAAATGTTTCACCCATAAAACGTTTAATAGAAGAAACAGTGTGATTCGGGTTTGTAATAGCCTGACGTTTGGCTGGGTCGCCGACTTTACGTTCGCCGTTGGCTATAAAAGCAACAATAGATGGTGTAGTTCTTTTTCCTTCACTGTTTGGAATAACAACAGGTTCGTTGCCTTCCATAACTGCCACACAAGAGTTGGTGGTTCCTAAATCGATTCCGATAATTTTTCCCATATTAATTTATTTCCTTTTTAATAATTATTTTTTGATTTTAATAGTACAGCCATCTGTCAACCTTTGTGCCAATTCAAATAATCGGTTTAGACTTTAGAAAATATGACATGAAAAAGCAAAATATCACATTACGGTGTCAGACTTTGTGACAAAAAGTCAGAAAAAGCAAAATTTCAACTTAAGACCGGAACTTTTATTAAATCCTATTTCGTTTTTGCAATCAACAGCATTAGCTTCTCAAGTTTTTGCTTCAGAACGGCATTATTGCAGGTGTAATTATTCACTATTATGGCAAATGCCACATCTTTGTTACCTGCATTTTTGACATAACCTGCGTACGACTTTATCTTCTCCATATTGCCGGTCTTGGCTTTCATATTGTTTTCGGCAATGGTTCCGTTGAGAATCGATGCCATGCCTCCCGATTTCCCGGCAACGGGAAGCGATTTTTCGAAACTTGTAAATGACTTTTCGGTTTTCAAAGCTCTCAGTATTTCAGCCAACTGATGTGTGCTTATCTTGTTTTTGCGCGACAAACCGCATCCATCTTCCATGGCAAAGCCATCCAAATTGACACCTTTATTTATCCAGAAATTTCTCACAGCTTCAATTCCGGAACTCAACGAACCATCATTCTTTTTTGCACAACCAATAGCTTTCAATAAGGCTTCGGCAAATAGGTTCACGCTTTTCAGGTTGGTAGGTACAATAATTTCGGAGAGAGGTGGCGAATAATGTACTGCCAGTGTTTGCCGCTGATTGGTATCTTGCTTGCCGTTCAGGATTATTTCACGCAAAGTGGAATACGAACTGTCAGCTTTGATTCCTTTTTGAGCAAGGAAATTGCTGAACATTCCAGCCAAATATGAAGGTGGGTCTGGGATAGAGCCATCCACATCAAAGTTTTTTCTTCCCAATGGGACCGTTCCTTCCAAAAGACGATCATAATTATAGGGTGCGCCAAAAATAACCACATTATCGCCTGAGCCCGATTTTCCCGTTGTTACATGATTTATAAATTTTATTTCAGGCATGTCGGGTTCCATATTTGCCAATTTGGCACTTTGTCCGACAATGTTGCCTGCATCGAAATATAAACGGTAGTAATTTTCATTTACATTTAGTCCCCATGCGCCTGATGCGTAATAGTTGCCAACATCTTCCCAACCCCAACTGTATGACATTGGATTATCTTCATAAATTGAAGCGTCCGCGACAATTTTTCCAATAATTCGACGGATCTTGTATTTCTTCAATTCAAGATAAAAGTTATTGAAAATACTGTCTATTGAAACTTCTTTTCCGAAACGCTTCGAGCCTATGGTGGGGTCGCCGCCTCCCGTTAGATAAAGGTTTCCGTGTAAAACTCCGCTTGAATCGATAGTTCCGGTGTATTGAAGTTTGGTCGTAAAGGTATAAGCAGGCCCGAGTAAAGAAATGGCAGCTCCTGTGGTGACAATTTTCAGAACAGAAGCAGGTTCCAAGCCGATATCCGAATTGTATTCCGCTATGGTATTTCCTGTGGCGGTTTCGATAGCTATCACACTCCAGGCGGCATGTTTCAGGTCGGCATCTTTTTTCAGAAGTTCTATTTCGTTCTTTAGCTGCTGAGTGGCATCGGGCGTTGCAGTTTGCGCAGATGCCCTATCGGCATAGTAGCCAATCATTATTATCAAAAGAAAAAGAAACAGCTTAATCGATGAAGTTTTAGGCATCCGGTTTTTTCTACAAATTTATCTGATTTTCTGTAAAATTGGCATAGTGTGGAATATTAAAATAAAAATTATCGGGAATGATGATTACAATTACGTTTTACTTTATAAATTCGTAAACTTTTCGCTCAATAGGTCATTTTGTCAGTCGTAACTTTATTGGCATACGCTTTGAGTAGAGGCAGCATAATCAAAAAAATAACTTAAGCTATGCAAAAAGGGAAGATCAACGTACAAACAGAAAACATTTTTCCAATTATTAAAAAGTTCCTGTATTCGGACCACGATATATTTTTGAGGGAACTTATTTCGAATGCCGTAGATGCTACACAGAAGCTGAAAGTGCTTTCGTCGATGGGCAAAACGGATGTTGAACTGGGCGACCTGACCATACAGGTGACTCTGGACGAAAAGAAAAAAACACTGAGCGTGAAAGACCGTGGCATCGGCATGAGCGCCGAAGAACTGGACAAATATATCAACCAGATCGCCCTTTCGAGCGCGGAAGAATTTGTAAAAACCTATATGGGGAAATCGGATTCTGACAAACAGGCATTGATCGGACATTTTGGCCTCGGGTTTTATTCTTCGTTCATGGTTTCGAAAAAGGTGGAAATTCGCACCAAAACCTATCGCAACGACGAAAACTGCGGCGCTGTGAAATGGGTTTGCGACGGAAGTCCCGATTATACTATGACCGACATTAAAGATCTGGAACGCGGAACTGAAATCATACTGCACCTTTCGGACGATTCGAGTGAGTATGCGCAGGAATCGAAAATATTGGAAATTCTGAAAAAGTATTGTAAGTTTTTGCCTGTTCCGATACAATTCGGTAATGAAAAAAGATGGGAAACCGTAGAAGGCGAAAAAGATAAAGACGGAAACGACAAACGTGTGGAAGTTGAAAAAGCCCGTATCATCAATAATATCGTTCCCGCCTGGACCAAAAAACCTGCCGACCTGAAGGATGAAGATTATAAGGAATTTTATCACGAACTGTATCCGATGAATTTCGAAGACCCCATGTTCTACATACATCTGAACGTGGATTATCCTTTTAAACTCACGGGTATTTTATATTTCCCGAAAATTAAACGCAACTTTGAAGTGCAGCGCGACAAAATTCAGTTGTATTGCAACCAGGTTTTTGTGACCGATTCGGTTGAAGGCATCGTGCCCGATTTTTTGACGCTGATGCACGGGGTTATTGATTCGCCGGATATTCCGCTGAATGTTTCGCGTTCGTATCTGCAAAGCGACCCCAATGTGAAGAAAATTTCGTCGCATATCTCGAAAAAAGTGGCCGACAAACTGGAAGAACTTTTTAAGAGCAACCGCGAAGATTTTGAAAAAAAATGGGACGATTTGAAGATATTTATCATTTATGGCATGGTTTCGGACGAAAAATTCTACGAACGTGCCGAAAAATTCTGCCTGTTTAAAAACACCGACGGCAAGTATTTCACTTTTGAAGAATACAAGGCTCATATCGAACCGCTGCAGACCGATAAGGACAAAAAACTGGTTCATCTCTACACTACCGACAAGGAAGAACAGCATAGCTTTATTAAATCGGCCAACGAACGCGGCTACGATGTGCTGATGATGGACAGCCCTATCGACATGCATTTTATAAATCAGCTGGAGCAGAAGTTTGAAAAATCGGGCTTTGCACGGGTTGATTCCGACACCATCGACAAGATCATTAAAAAGGAAGAAGCGCCTTCGTCGAAGATCAATGAAGAGGAAAAAACTAAGCTGAAAGGCATACTGGAACGCAATGTGCCGAAAGAAAAATACCATATCGAATTCGAATCGCTGAGTGTTGACGATATGCCGATGATGATAGTGCAGCCCGAGTTTATGCGACGTATGAAAGATATGGCCGCTTTGGGCGGAGGGATGCCGTTTGCCGGAAATTTCCCCGACAGCTATAACCTGGTGGTGAACGCCAACAACGACAAAATGATCGCTCTTTTGAACGAAGCCGACGAAACTCGCCAAAACGAGCTGGTAACTCAGTATTTCGACCTGGCACGCCTGTCGCAAAATCTGCTGAAAGGCGAAGAACTTACCGGATTTATTAAAAGGAGCATTGCTTTGATAAAGTGAGTTTGTAAAGTTATAAAGTAAAAAGGCTCGCCGGGTTGGGCGGGCCTTTTGGTTATTGGAGGCAGAGGCTGTCGTCAAATGGATGTATTAAATCATATACCTTTCTTGGAGAGTCGACTATTGATATTGTCAATACAATCTCCGTGGATTTTAATCTTAGGGCCCATCTCATCAAAGAGTTTTCCCGTTAAGACTTGATTATATATTACATTCCTTAAAACACCTATAACACTATCATTCTCAGATTTAAGATAACGAATATCCTTACCATCTTTATAAGAAACGCGGATTAATCCTACTGTCAACAGTACACATACTACGAGTAATGCATAAAATTTTTTCATAATTTTAATTATTAATCAATCAATTTTGATAATGCTTTAATAATTAAATCGTTTTCAGAGCATTCCAGTTCTAAAAGACATTTAACAATTGGAGTTCTTAAATCATTATGTATTAAAAACCAGACAGGATTCTTAAATAGTTTTGGATACCCAACATCACCTCCATCATTGCCATTCCATCTCATTGCAATACTAAATTCTTTACTATTTTCCCAATTACCAAAAGCAATTGAAAAATAATCATTATCAAAGAGTATACTTTCAACTTTGAAATTACTAGGATTTACTTTTTTTGGATCCATAAAATGTTTATTTTTTTCCTACTCATCTGGCTTTTCAGTTCCGCCCCGTTTTTAAGTGGTCTCTGGTCTCCTCTTTTTTATTTTATTAACTTATTTTTCCTTTTCTTCTTCATTATCTTCAAAATCCAAAACGTTTAAACTAGTATTGCATTTTGGGCAAATTATTTGTCCTTCAGTTTGAACGGTTTTAATAACTTTATTGCAATTTGGACATTCTAAATTTGAAACTAAGTCTTTATCTTCTGCAACTGCCATAAAAATTAATTTGATATCTTTCAGTTCAGAATGAACTTTGCCTACGTTCCATGCCATAACAAAAAAAACAATGAGTGAAACTAGCGAAATAATACCGCATATAATCGTTCCTATATCCATAAATTAATGTTTATTAGATCGTTCAAAATCGTTTTATACTGCTTTATTCTTTAACATGTTCTTTTACTTTATTGGAATAATTTATAGAATTACAACCCGGACAAACTGAATTTCCAGGTGTAATTGCATAATATTTAGCTTTGCAATTACTACAAGAAACTGTTTCCTTATTTTCATTGTTCATAACTTCTGCAATCTTTGATCGTTTAAAATATTCTAAAGATTTTTTTAAAGCGTTAATATTAGAAGACATTATAAAGAACACTACTAAAGTGATTACTGATAAAATAATTAAAATGCTTGGTTCTGCGTCCATATTTTATGATTATTTTTTACCCTACTCATCTGGCTTTTCAGTTCCGCCCCCACTAAAATAAAACTTGAGTGAGACAAGCCCGTTTTTTATAGTGGTCTCTGGTCTCCACTTTTATTTAATAAAGTGATAGCTTCACTCAAAGTGAAACTATCACTCGTTTGGTTTTTTATCCTACAATAATATCAAGAGCTTTGCTCCAGGGTGTCATGCCTTCGGGCAAAACACCGCAATAGCGTATCCATACTTTTTTGCCCGAATCGAGGTCGCTTATGGTCATTTTTGTTTGAGTTGAAACTCCTGCCAAAACCCAAACCGAAGCATCGGTTGGCGCTGTTTCACTAATAATAAACTGCCAAACATACGAATGAGAACGTTTTATGCGGGCACAACCACATTCAATTTCGCCCGGAAAACCTCCGCGATCGACCCAAAAATCGGCTTTATTTCCGCGAATGAAATCCCTCGATACTTCAAACCCACTTCGGTCGATTATAAGGATATTTCCCTGCGCAATTTTATCCACATATAAACCCAAACTGCGCAACATTAATTCAAGTTCTTTGCGTTTGGCTATCATAGCATCGTGAGCCGAATGCGAGCCATCGGCTGCCAAAATCACCAATTTTTCCAAAGCGTCGATCAGGGTTGTTATATCGGCCAGAGCCGGATCGGGTGTTGGAAAATCGGGGTTACCAGTCATTTTAGTAACAATATTGCGTGCTTTAATAATTAAGGCTGCAACATAATAAGCGGAAAAATCGATAAGTGGCTTTTTCATAAGTTTAATTTTTTTGGGTTATTAATAATTATGCTTAATTGAAAATTGCTTGCACGTATATTGTGAATTAAAAAGGTTCCTTGGTGAATCATAAAGGTTCCTTGGTGAATCAAAAAGTTTCCTTGGTGAATCATAAAGGTTCCTTGATGAATCATAAAGGGTTCTTGGTGAATCAAAAAGGGTTCTTGGTGAATTAAAAAGGTTCCTTGGTGAATTAAAAAGGATTCTTTTTGATTTAAAAAGCTTTCTGAATGGCGAAAAGCTATAAAAGGATGAAAAAATAGTAGTACGGAAATAATTTTGCTGTGAGAGTTTATCTCTCTCTCTCTCTCTCTCTCTCTCTCTCTCTCTCTCTCTCTCTCTCTACATAAATAGGTGTTTCAGCGTTCAACCCAATATTATTTTGAATCCGTGATAACATATTTCAAAATTGAGGCTCCTAAATTACTACTTATTTTTTATCCACCAAATTTATTTTGTTATTTTTTTAAAAAATAGAATAAAAGGAGGAAAGGAAAGATGGAAAGTTAATTTGAAAATGATACAATTATACAATGATATAATGGAAAGATGGAAGAATTTTTCTGTGAACCTCCGTGTTTTTCCTCTGTAATCACTGTGGTTAAAAAAAGTTGGAAGCCGGAAGTCCGATAGAAGTATGTTTTAGTCGGGGCACGACTTGAAGTCGTACTCCGACTGCGTTCAGCCTAAAAGTCTACAACCTAAACGCCTAAATAAACGAAGTTATCAGCAGTGTGAACGACAAAGCGATGAGAATAACAACGGTGGTCCACCCGATGATGTTGTTGAGGGGTTTGTTCACATATTTGCCCATCACCTCTTTGTTGTTCACGATAAGCATCATGCAAACCAACACCACGGGCAGCAACACGCCATTGGCCACCTGCGACCACAAAGTGATGAGTATAAGCGGTGCATTCGGAAACATGATGATGCCTGCACCTACAATGATGATGATGGTGAACAGCCAATAAAACTGCGGGGCTTCTTCCCATTTTTTGTCGATGCCCGCTTCGAAACCGAAAGCTTCGCACACATAGAAAGCGGTTGCCACAGGCAGAATGGTAGCCGAAAAAATAGAAGCAATAAACAATCCGAAAGCAAAAGTGGCCGATGCCAGGCTACCTGCCAATGGTTTCAGGGCCATAGCGGCATCTTTGGCTTCTTCGATGTGGATACCCTTCACAAAAAGCGTGGAAGCACAAGCAATGATGATAAAAAACGCCACCACCACCGTAATCACACTTCCGATACCGACATCCCACAGCGTGAATTTATACTCTTCGATCTTGATCCCTTTTTCGATGACGGCCGATTGCATATAGAACTGCATCCAGGGTGCAATGGTAGTGCCGATGATGCCGATCACCACCGTGAGGTAGGTGGTGTTGAATTCCATCTGCGGGTGGACGATGGCACTGCCGATTTCGCCCCACTGAGGATGTCCCATCAGCGCCGACACCACATAGACCAACAAAAAAGCGCTGAAAATTAAAAATATCCTTTCGGAGAACTTATAGGTGCCCTTCACAACCAGCACCCACACCAATATGGCGGCAATGGGCACCGAAATATATTTGCTGATAGAAAAAATTTGCATACTGCCTGCTACACCTGCAAATTCGGTTGTAGTATTTCCGATATCTGCTATAAGCAAACCGATAAAAATAAAGAAAGTAACTTTCACACCGGCATTTTCGCGAATCAGGTCGGCGAGACCTTTGCCGGTTACAATACCCATGCGGGCATTCATTTCCTGCACCACGAAAAGAACAATAAAAGCCGGTATCATGGTCCACAGGATTTTGTATCCGTATAAAGCTCCTGCTACCGAATACGTGGTGATTCCACCGGCATCGTTATCAACGCTGCCCGTAATAATACCCGGCCCCAAAATGGCCAGAAACAGTAATATATTCCTGAAGATATATTTCCTGCGTCGGTTAAAATTTTTATAACTCAACATAACACTATCCTCCCCGAATTATTTTGTTTTACGTTTGTTGAGCAAATCTTCAATAATATCATCGATAACCACCATGCCTTCCATTTTCATTTCCTTGTTGGTGACGGGTATTGCCAATAAATTGTATTTCGAAATGATTTCGGCCAGCGAATCAATCTTATCGTCATCGAAAACGCTGATAGTGTCTTCGTTCATAATGTGGGCAAGAGTTTTATCGGAATCTGTAACCACCAGGTCGCGTAGCGAAACCGTTGCAATAAATTTGTCGTCCTTGTCGGTAATAAATAAAGAATATATGGTGTCAGGTTCGGGTTTTTGACGGCGAAGTTCGGCAAGTGTCTCGTCTATGGTCATATTTTCTTTAAACGACAAAAAATCGGTTGTCATCAAACTGCCCACTTCATTTCCTGAATATTCCAATAGTTCCCTTACTTCTTCCGAAGATGTTTTTTCCATTTCGTTCAGCAACAATTCAGCTTTGTCTTCTTCCAAAACATCCATAAGGTCGGCCACTTCGTCGGCAGGCATTTTTTCCAGCACATCGGCAGCTTTTTCGATTGAAAGACTTTCGATGATATGGGCCTGGGCATAAGGTTCAAGTTCTTCGAGCACATCGGCTGCTTTTTCATTATCGAGCGACGCAAACACCTGCGTCCGGGTCGATTTTCCCATTTCTTCTATGATATCGGCCAGATCGGAAGGATGCAGCGTGTGCAACTTGGTCAACGGACGCGATATTTTGATGTTATAATTTGAACTGGAATCATCGATTGTTTCCACATCGTCCCATAAAATAAAATTCGACGGTATGCTCGAACCCGTTAGCTTAAGCAATAATTTAACCGGCCCCGAAATTCCAATCCGTCGCAACAAGCCTTCAGTACCGATGTCAACAGCAATGGCATAAGTACCCGACGGAACAATTGCCAGCCTGATATCGTTCACGCGAACCAGTTTTCGTCCGTTCATATCCACAAGTTGCTTATCGATAACTTTTTTGGCCAAGGGCATCAAATTCTCAATATTCTTCTCATCGATAATGACGACTTTTTTACATGAAAAAATAATTTTTCGTTCGATGCGGCTTATCTCGATGTTCGAAAAATCGAGGTATTGGGTTTTGCCGCTAATTTTGGTTTTCAGAGCCACAACATGTGGCCGTCCCGGTTCTGCAGGCATTAATGAGTTATATGCCATATCAACCAACAGGTCTTTAATACGACCAATACGTTCGCCATTGGCATTATAAATCTTATTGCCGATAACCTGGCTTAAATAAAAGGTAATTTGAGAAGTCACAGAGAGCCTCCTTTCTTTACTGATTCACAGTAGGAGGCTGTTAAAATTAACGAACCGTCCTAATGTATCGGGTTTTTACTAATGACAAAAAACTCGCAGGTCCATCGTCCATTTTCGATATTTTTAATTTTATGCAAAAGTAACTTAAATGTTTTTATAAAAAAAGAAAAAATTAATACTGTTTATTTCGACTTTGCTACAAATAATAAATAGGTATCGTTAAGTTTCTTTAATTTTACACTTTCATATTCGGAAAATAATGCTGAATCTTGTTGTTGAAATTGAACCTAACTCTGGTTTTTGTTTTGGTGTAAAAAATGCTATCAAAAAGGCCGAAGAGATATTGAATTTGGGCGAAGAATTGTACAGTCTTGGTGAAATTGTCCACAACGACCAGGAAATAAAACGACTGGAAGAAAAAGGAATGAAGACTATAAGTTATGCCGAATTCGAGAAACTCCAGAACAAGACAATATTATTCAGAGCACACGGCGAACCACCTGAAAGCTATAAGATAGCCAAAAACAATCATGTTACTGTTATTGATGCATCATGCCCGATTATATTAAAACTTCAGGAAAAGATTTCCCGTTCCTTCCTACAACATGAGAATATATACATTTTCGGTGTTCCAAATCATCCGGAGATTATCGGGCTGAACGGGAAAATAAATAATTCGGCAGTTGTTTTTGAAAAATATGAAGACCTTGATCTAAATAAACTGCCAAAAAAAATTACACTCTATAGTCAAACCACTAAAAGTTTGAAACAATTTTATGCAATCATAAAAGAACTTAGAGAACATGATATTACTGTAAAAATCGTGGATTCAATTTGTCGTCAGGTATCCAACAGGGAACAAGATCTTCGGGAGTTCTGCAGAAGGTTTGACACAATAGTGTTTGTTGCCGGAACAAATTCTTCTAATGGGAAACAATTATATGAAATTTGTCGTCAGGAAAATCCTGACACAAATTTTGTCAGTACTGTTAATGAAATTAAACCGGTATGGTTTCGGCTCAATGAGAGGGTTGGAATTTGCGGAGCGACATCCACGCCACTTTGGTTAATTCAGGATGTGAAAAATTATTTACTTGCCTTATAGGTTATTTATCACCTTTTTCATCGGGCGCCTCAATTACCGGTTTGTTGTGATAAATGTCAAGAGCAACAATAGAGGCAGCAAAAGCCCAGAAAGGGACCGAGGCTTTATCGGTATCCAAAAAATTATTCATGGCACCGTGAACAAAGTAGGTAACCAAACCTAGAAAGTAAATTAAACTTAGAAGTTTAACTTCGGGATTTTTCGCTTTTCTGTATAATTTAATAGCAGTATAGCTTATTGCAATAACAATAGCAAAAACACTAAACATACCAATAATACCGGATTCGGCTAAAGGGCCGATATATTCGCTATGAGCAGTACCTTTATCTCCTGCATTTGTACTAATAATTGTTTTATCTTTCGATTGTTGAAAGGGTGCGTAAATAAACTGGTATGTACCGGGACCCCATCCCCAAAAAGGTCGCTGATGAAACATTCTGAGTGCCGATTGCCAACGGTTCAAACGCTCGAGATTTGACGCATCCGAAGAAATATTTGAAATAGATTCAACATGCTTAACAAAATCGGCAGACGAATCCTGTTTGTTTTTTTCAAGCTTCCATAATATTTCATTCTGAAAATAAAAAAATGCAATTACCATTGCAGTAATCAAAAGAAAAATCCACCGAAACTTAACTCTAAAATACATAAGAAAACCGACTAGAACAGCTACTACAACACTTACCCATGCAGCCCTGCTATAGGAAAAATACAATCCTCCCAATAATATGACTAATAATATTCCGGCAAAAAGATTTTGAGTTCGATTGTAATGTTTATCAATAACAAATCCGAAGAAAACAGGAACAAAAAGCGCAATTGCCGCACCATAAGCTGTATGGTCATTATAAAACGGGTCCATAACCCAGTGAGCAGCCTGTTCGTCAAATGCCCATAAATAAAGACGATAGGTTGCATAAAAAATAACGATACAAAGTGGAATAACATAAAGCCAACTTACTATTCTTATTGAATTTATTTTTTTAAATAAGATTATAGCAACAAAATAAAAAGGAATAATAAACCACAAACGAGCCATGAAGAATTTAAAAGAAACTAAAGGTATTTCACTTGTGATTGAAGTAATGACTATCCAAACCAAATAAAATAAAATAGAAATGGTTACGGGATGCTTAAGAACTTTCATATCATATTTCCTCTCAAAAATCAATTTGAGAATAAAAAGCAAAAGAACTGCAAATAATAAAGGTTCGGTAGGAAGCGATAATGAAATTCTGGCATCATAATCTCTTAGAGTGAAAGCCAGTGGAGTTGCAAAAGCAATAAAGTAAATTACCTTATCTAACGAAAAAAAGAAAAGAAGGACTATAATCAGAACAATAGGCAATAATGAAAGCCAATAAAATTCTTTTATAATGAGAAAAATATTTAATGCAATAAATATTACACTAATAACATAAACCCATATTAGTTTCTTTTTATCGGTCAATTTATTTATTATTGAATTTTCTGTTCCGATTTATTTTTCCTCATTCCAATGAGCAAAAATAACATAATTGAAAGCAAAAAGGCTGATAAAGTAGTAACTGTAACAATCAGCCATCGAATAGGATAGGCTTTTTCATCAGCCGGTATAGGATTTGTAACAATACTTGCATAAGTAAGTTCTTTATTCATGTCACTGATAGATTTATCGTAATCAGCTTTTATGGTATTAAATGATTTAATCAAATCTTCGATAAACAGATTAAGCATACGATACTCCCCTCCGTATTGCTTTAAATTATCAAGAGTGAGTGATATCGGACTACTTGAACTTTCATGACCACCTAATTTTACGAATCCTTTACTATATTCTTTAACCTGAATATTGTAATCAAGAATATTATACTCTTTGCGAAGATATTGCATTCGATTTTCGATACTATCAATTTGCCTTTTCTTGGAAATCATTTGATTAAATTCGATTTTTACCACTTCGGCAGTTTTATCTCTTTGCAATTTACGGGCTTCTAAATTCATCTCATTGATAAATTCCTTAACCATATTACATGCCTGAACAGGATTGTTATCATAAACCTCGATAAGAACAGATTCGTATTCTGTTTTTTTGATAGAAATATTATCTCCAAGTCGCTGGATTATTTCAGAATGATAATATTTATCAGTGGAATCAATTTTGTACTCAACGTTCAGATTAAATTTACGAGCAATATTAAATAACAAGTCTTCTGATTTTAATAATTGCAACATTTGCTCAGTATTGTTTTCTGTAGAATAGGGAGCGATGTTTGAAGGATAAATTACTGCGTAGGATTTGTATTTTGGCTTAATAAAATAGGGTCCAGAGAATACAATAGATAATACTATTGCAGAACTGATAATGATCAACAAATGCCATTTCCAATTTAAAAGCAATTTAATGATATTTGTACTTTTGAAGAAATTGTCCATAGTGTCTTCTAAATAATCTAACAGTGGATATTGCTTGTTATCAAATTCTAAATTTTGATTTAATTGGTTATGATTGGTGTTTTTTTGTTGACTAATTTCAAAATTACTGGTTCTTTGCTTGTTACTTTTAATATTACTTAGATCAAGTGTTAGCTTGATTCTTTCATATTCTGTTTGTTGAGCGTCATGAATTTTTTTTTTGAAAAATTCTCAATTATTATCAATGTCAGTATTGATAGTAAAAATGCCGATAATACAGAAACAACAACAATAATCCATCGAACAGGATATGATTTCCGCTCAGCTTTATATGCCTTATCGACTACAAATTTTGCAGGCAACTCTTCCTGAGCATCTACTTTTGCTTCATCGTATTTGGCTTTAATAACCGATAATTGTTTCTTTTCCAGCTCTAATTCATCACGAAGAGAAACATAAGCACTACCATATTCTCCTAATAATTTTAATTTTTCTTCTATCGCTTGAATGGCAGGTTTGTTATTTTTTGATAATTCCAATGCTAATTGAGTATTGTATGCTTCGGACTGTGTTTCATAATCATTGATTCCCAGTTTTCGTAAGACAGTAAGAGAATCTTCCATTGTTCTGATATCAGTTACAAGTTTTTTATACTCTGTTTCAACAATTTTAAATGCTTTGAAAGCACGTTCTTTTTGCATTTTATTTTTAACCGAATCAAGCTGGTCTGAAATGTAATTTGCAATATCTGCAGCCATTTGAGGTTCTTTGTCGAGAACTGTGATCTCAACAGCCATAAATTCAGTTCGTTTGTAGGTAATATTGTTACTGTATTCATCATACATCTTTGTCATCTTGTACCTGGATTCAGGATCAATATCATAGTGATGCATCAGATCAAATTTCTTGATAACACGGGACCGAATTTCGTTCGAATTTAATATCTGAAGTAATTGTTCGGTTTGAGCTTCTTCCCCAAATTCCATAATATCAGCCTTACCTCCGAAATTATCAGCCAATAATGCCTTGGAAATAGCATTACTTGAGGTAGGAAATAGAACTACGGCTGATTTATATTTTGGTGTGATTAAAAATGACAAACCGCCTGAAACAACGGCTGCAATTAGTGCAATAATAATTAATGGTTTTCTCCATTTATATAGAAAAAACAAAAAATTCGTCGTATTAAAGTTCGCTTGTTTCTCGTCGATGTTCGCCATTACCTATAAACGCCTTTATATATTTTGCAACAAAAGTAAATTTTTTTGTTTAAAACAACTAATTTTTTTATTAAATGATGAACAAAAACTTGTTTGCCCGATGCTTACTCTTTTCTTAATATCGCAATAAATGCCCTGATATTTAGAAGTTTTGTCAAAGCTGCGGTTAACACGGTAAAAATACCCATTAAAAGGAAATTAATTTTCCAGTCGAATCCGAGTTTTCGCGATAAGATATTGAAAATAATTACCGAAACTACAAAAATAGCTAAACGTATCAAGTACGGAATGTTGAGCTTAAATTTAAAAATTTTAATGACTAAGAACACTTGTATTAAAGCCGTTATCAATTGTGTGGTCAAACTTGCATAAGCCGAACCAATTGCCATATAATGGGGTATCAGAATAAAATTTAAACTCAGATTCAAAACCATTCCGCTGGCGGCAACAATGTTCAGTTGTTTCAAATTACCATTGGCCGTAAGCAATGTTCCGAAAATATAGGTTGTTGCAATAGGAATAAAACCGCCCATCAATATTCCGAATATGGTCGACGTTTCCTGAATTCGGGAAGTATATAATTGAAAAGCTTCCTGTAAACGCTGCGGATAAAGCATTGTCATTATCTCGGTACGGTAAAAAAATGAGCCCAACGAAACTGTGACAGTAAGAATAAATAATAATGTGAACGAGAGCCGGGCAAGTTTTTCCACATCGGTCTTAAATTTTATCATACGGGCAAACATGGGCAATAATATTACCGAAAACAGATAGGCTATCATGTTCACAGCGTCGAGCAAACGATAGGCAGAGGCATATAATCCGGCTTGTTGGTTGCCCGTCTTGTCGGGTAGCAAACGTTCAATCATTACCGAATCGATACGATTGTAAAAAGCCATTAGCAATACCAGTATCGCGAACGGAAAACTTTGTTTGATGATCATGAAGAAAAAAGGCCGGTTCCATTTCAGGCGGTTGAACTTTGCTTTTTTTATCACAATAAACAAAGCGAAAAGCGCCGTCAGAATATACGAAGCCGTTTGGGCGAATATAAACCATTCCATGCGGAAAGCTTGTTTGGTTACATTTCCCCAAAGCAGCACACCGCAAATGATGATCATCAGCACACGGTCGAGGACGGAAATCACACTATCGGTCTTGAAAAAATGCAGCCCCGATATGTTCGAACGCAAATAAAGAATAAACGAGATGAGAAACTGATTGAAACATAAAACTCCCAGCATCATCATTTGCTGAGTGCTGTATCCTATGATCAATCCGGCCGAAATGGTTATAACAAAATATATAACCGCCAACAGAAATTTCAGGATGAGGATGCTCGAAAAATGTTTGTTCAGCAGGTGGTTGTTCTGCGCAATATTTTTATTGTTGAAATTGGTGATACCAAAATCGAGCAATATATTGAACAAGAATGTGAGGTTGAAAATGGCAAAATAAAAACCATAACTTTCGGTGCCTACCGTATTTTGAATTGTTCGGTCAATACCTAGTATCCAGAAAGGCTTTATCAGCAGATTCAGGCATAAAAGTATCAGCAGATTGGTAATGAACTTACGGTTGGCGCCTGTTTGTGGATTCATGATGCAGGAACAAAGAAGAAATTTTGAGTTTTATGAATCTCCGGCTCAAATTTACACAGTTTTTCGGATTGAAGTACCTTAATTTCGTAACTGAACTCCTGCATCAATTCAAAACATTTATCGCGGTTGTCGTTTTCCCATAATTCGCAATACACTATGGGGCGATTGGCAGCAATTGTTTCGCGGCCACCGTCGAGCACGTAGAATTCGAAGTTTTCGACATCGAGTTTGATAGCCGATATCTTTGAGGTTATCTGGTGCTGTTTAATAAAAGTATCGAGCGTGGTAAGTTGTGTGGTAAATTTTTCGCCTTCGTTCAACTCGGTGATGCTGTCGTGTATTACATGGCTCAAGCCTTGCAGACGTGCCGACTTTTGAACAGGCATCACCATTTCAATTTCGCCGATCGAATTTCCCAATGCCGTTTTAATTACTTCCACGTTGTTGAGTTTGTAATGCCTGATAACCCTTTCGAGGGTTTTGATGTTATGCGGTATGGGCTCGAAAGCATAAACGCGGGAGTTTTTATGGCTGCGTGCCAAATGCACCGTCATAACCCCGATGTTGGCACCGATATCCAGTATCACGCCGCCATCGGGTATTATATCCCTGAAATAAATAAAATCGCCCTCGTTCTTGTTACGTTTCAGCGTTTTTATGATGTATAAGGAAAAAAGATAAAGATAGGTGTGGAAACCCAACAGTTTTTGAAGTAGTGCTTTTATAAAATTTTTCATCCGCCGCTTATCAGGTGAAGTACCATCACATCATCGCCTTCGGTAATAATGGCCGAAGCATAGTCTTCGTGCTTCACCACGGTTCCGTTTATCTTTATGATGAGCATTTTGAAGGTGAACTTTTTGAGCTGCAGCAATTCGGCTACGGTCAATTGGCCGACATCAAATGTTTCGTGATTGTTGTTCAGTATGATGTTCATATTAGTTTAAAATTTTAAGTAAGAGTTCGATGACGGTGTTTGCCTGCATGCTGGCGGCTATCCCTACCCGTGGCGCCAAAGGAGGTTGGTCGTCCGAAACTTCCGTGACACCGTCGCCGCATACATAAAGCCGGTCGTGTTGTTTCACGTGCATGCTATTGCTGTGTCCCCATCCTGCCATGCCTATTCCGGCAACCAGAAATTTGTCGGGCATTTCGGCAAGCACGGTTTCGAGGATCATTTTTTTCATGTCGGCACGGTCGAAGGCTTCAACAATAACATCGCAATTGCCGAACACATCAACAATATTTGCTGCATCGAGTTTTATGTCGTGTGCAATCACCTCAATAGAAGGATTGATGCGCCTGATATTTTCTTTGAGAGTGGCGGCTTTTTTCATTCCGATCTGGTCGAAGAAATAATACTGGCGGTTGAGGTTGCTTTCAACAATGGTATCGAAATCGCAGATGATAAGCGTGCCCACTCCTACCCGCGCCAAAGCAACGGCACAGTTCGAGCCCAGACCTCCGCATCCGGCAATGCCGACGGTTTTATCTTTCAGTTTCGTTTTTATCTCGTTAAAGGTCATAACCTAAATGTTGGAGCAAAAGTAAAAAAAATCGTCCTAAGAAATCATAATTAAATAGAGAAAATCGATCTGCAAGGTTTCGCCTTTCTGGATGGAAACGTTATGCAGCGAGCTTCATATCATGTTTTTTTTCATTCGTTTAGTGAAAGGTTTTAGATTATTCTTACTTTTGCATTCAGAAAAAACTAAAACCATTTATATGAACCTCGAAGAATTTAAATCGAAACACAAACTGCTGAAAGAATGGTCGTACGAGTTGAAACCCATCGTGAAAGGGTATAACATGCGTACGCTTTATGTGAACGTGGGCGATCTGACCATCAAAGAAAAACCCGTTTCGCAACTGATGAAAGATAAATTTGTGGGTGGAAAAGGTTTCGGGCTGAAACTGCTGTGGGATGCCACCAAACCCGACACCAAATGGAACGACCCCGACAACGAGATCGTGATAAACACCGGCCCCATTTGCGGCATCACGCAATATTCCGGTACGGGAAAATCGCTGGTGGTGGCTATTTCGCCGCAAACCGATATTCCGATCGACAGCAATGTGGGCGGATATTTTGGTCCGTTCATGAAATTTTCGGGTTTCGACTCGATGGAACTGCAAGGCAAAGCCACCGACGAAGTGATAGTTTATATAGACGGGGTGAACGGTAAAGTTGAAATTTTCGACGGGAAAAACCTGCCCATCGACAGCCACGTGCTTGGCGAAGAACTGCACACCATTTTTGCCAACGACGATAAAGATAAAATGAATGTTTCGGTGGTGGCCGCCGGAACCGCTGCCGACCACTCGCTGATAGGCATGCTGAACTTCACCTTCTACGATATGAAACGCAAGGTGGTGCGCCTGAAACAAGCCGGACGCGGCGGACTGGGAACCGTGTTGCGCGACAAAAAAATACTGGCCGTGGTGGCCAAAGTGCCCGGGGTGAAAGGAAACCTGAACAACGTGGTGGATCTGGAACCCATTATGGAACGCGGCAAACGTTTCAACAAAGAAATGCGCGAACTCGACGATTCGCAATGCCAGATGCGCAAGATAGGCACCGCCCACCTGACGCATATCATGAACGACTACGACCTGTTTCCGACCAACAATTTCAAGTTCGGAAGCTCGCCCGATGCCATTAAAGTTCATGCCAACGTGTATAAAGAACGTTTCACGCAGAACGTGCCCGACGGATGCTGGATAGGCTGCAACATGTCGTGCGCCAAGGGTGTCGACAACTACGAGCTGCGAACCGGCCCCTATAAAGGTTCTAAGGTAATCGTCGACGGACCGGAATACGAAACCGCGGCTTCGCTGGGTTCGTGTGCCGGAATTTTCGACCCCGATTTCACCATCGAAGCCAACTTTTATTGCGACACCTACGGCATTTGCACCATTTCGTGGGGCACCATACTGGGCTTCGTGATGGAATGTTACGAAAACGGCATCCTGAACGACGACCGCACCGGCGGCGTGAAACTCAACTTCGGCAACTCCGACGGAGCCATGGAAATTCTCCACCAACTGGCACGCGGCGAAGGTTTCGGCATTATCGCCGGACTGGGTGTGCACCAAATGAAAAAACTCTTTGCAGGCAAAGGCTGGGGCGATGCACAATTTTTGCAGGACATCGGCATGGAAAACAAAGGTCTGGAATATTCGCAATACGTGTCGAAAGAATCGCTGGCACAACAAGGCGGCTACGCCATGACCAATAAAGGCCCGCAACACGACGAAGCCTGGCTGATTTTTATGGATATGGTGAACAACCAGATACCCACCTTCGAGAAAAAAGCCGAAGCGCTGTATTATTTCCCGATGTTCCGCACCTGGTTTGGTTTGCAGGGTTTGTGCAAACTGCCGTGGAACGACGTGGAACCTGCCGACAACCACCTGCAGGCCGAACCCGGCAAAGTGCCCGAACATGTTGATAATTATATAACCATCTATAAAGCCGTTACCGGCCTCGAACTCGATAAAGATTCGATGATAGTGCAATCTGAACGCGTGTATCAGTTTCAACGCACTTTCAACATACGCCGCGGCTACGGTTTGCGCGTAAACGACGCTCAACCCTACCGCGCTGCCGGCCCGGTTACGGTTGAAGAATACGAATCGCGCCACGAACGCTACGACAAACAGATGATGGAAAAAATAGGCATCGACCCCGCCGGTAAATCGTCGGCCGAAAAAGTGGCCATCACCCGCAAGTTTCGCGAAGAACAATACGAAAAACTATTGGATGCCGTTTATTTCCGCCGCGGATGGACACCCAACGGTGTGCCTACCATCGAACGCCTAAAAGCCATCGGCATGGATCTGCCCGAAGTGCTGGAAGTGGTTAGCGATAAACAATAATAACAGGTAAAAATTAATTGTAGGGACACGAAATTTCGTGTCCTTTTTTTTTAATATAGAATCCCTGATTTACGACACAAAACATCGTGTCCTTCTTTATTCTCCGAATTCCCAACTCTATTCACTATAGTCACTTCCCAATTCCATTTTTCCAAATTCCCGCCAAATCAAAACTTGACCGCCTTTTGGAGGATTAAATCCCTCCCCCTTTCTAACCTTTTCATTGTTTCGAAGAAATCCGGCTGGCGGAAGCGAAGGCATGTCCAAACGGCGGGCCAGCTTTGGCTGTGAATGAAAAAAACTTAGAATATCAAAAAAGGCGTTTACGTTTCCGCCGATAGGCGGACTACTTTTTTGGATATTCTTGTTTTTTTCAGAGCGCGTTGAAGCTTCGTTTGGACTGTTCTTTTCTTTGGTTCGTTTCTTTTTAACAAGAAAAAGAAATGAACAATAAAAAACTCCCTCAGCCCTTTGAACTCAAGTCACTCTAGTCACTCTAGTCACTCAAACCACTCTAGGCTCTTCCTCTTAACATCACTAACACAATAAAACAAAATTTTTTTAAAAATAAATTTGTATTTCAAAATATTTTAACTATATTTGTTGTCATAAAAAAATAACAACCTATAATTAAATAAACAAAATAAAGAAAGCATACCTACTATATCATAACTAAGGTCTTTCTACTAGTACTAAAACTGTCAATGTCTCCCTGCCAATATGGTAGGTATGTGGAATAAAATAAAAAATCTATCTGTCTGCAAAAACAGGCTGGTAATAATTTATAAATTTTATTAACAAAAAAAACCACACATCATGACATTAACACCCGAAACCGGACACGCCATCAATGCTGGCAACCTCCACAAAACCATTTCATTCGCCGAAGGTATTGGAACTTCTTACAATCCAAGCAATCCCGAAATTACTGTCCCTGCCCTCAAAGCCACATCCATACTGTGGGACAAATCCCTCGCTCAGGTCAACCTCTTTGCCGCTGCCTATCTTGTGGTAGTAAACAATCGCTATTTAATCCTGCTTCCGCTCGACAAACTGCTCACCAAAGTCTATAATGCAGCAGCTTCCAGTCAGGTATCAGTTAAATTTATCGACGATGTTCGCAACCGTATCAAAAAACTCAAGGGCATTCGCATCTCTCCCAAAATAAAAATTGTAGTCGATCAGCAGGGCACTCCAACTGACAAAACCATCAACCAGATCTCGGCCTCACAAACCGGCATCGACCATGTCATCGATCATCTCGATGGACTCATTCAGGTATTGCTCCTCGAACCCGGCTATGCACCCTCCGAAACCGACATCACCACCACAGCCTTGCTAACCCTGTTAACCGCAATAAAATCCGCCAATCAAGACGTCATCGATGCATTTCCCGCGCTCGACAACGCCCGCATAGCCCGCGACGAACTCCTCTACAAAAAATACCCCGTAGGACTTGACCTCGCTGGCAAAGTTAAAAAATACATACGCAGCGTCTTCGGTGGCGACAGCCGCGAATACCATCAGGTTGCCAAACTCAAATTCACCCGCCCTCGAAAATAACAGTATTTCGTCGTAGCACGACTCCAAGTCGTACTACGACTATTTTACAAACTATCATAACCATTAAATCAGAAAAAAACCTAAATAAATAATTCAAACAAAAACGAAACCTATGAAAAAAATTTTACTCACCCTAACAATTTTGTTCGTTGTCGGACATTTGCCTGCACAAGTAATAACCGACAGCACTGCATACCTCGATATCAATCAAGTAAAAGCCCTTATTGGTTCTGGTGGTATGAACTTTTGCAAATTACCTGCATACACTGCAGCCTACGAATATCCTGCAAGCAGTGGCCACACCACAATTTTCTCCTCAACCCTCTGGATTGGCGGAAAATCAAACGATTCACTCTACCTTGCTGCAGAAAGATATCGCCAAAATGGTCGCGATTACAACCCCGGTCCTGTCATGGATACAAATTTCTATACTGCCGAACTACCAAACTGGAACAAAGTTTGGAAGATCAACAAAGCCGACATCGATTACCATATCGCACATTGGAGCGATGGTGGCTACACCGTCCCTGCTTCTATCGCTAACTGGCCCGCAATGGGTAACACTGCCCATGGCATGAACTATTTTCAGGCACCTTTTCAGGATGTCGACAGCGACTTTTTCTACAATCCTGCTGCTGGTGATTACCCTCTCATACGTGGCGATCAGGCAATATATTTTATCTTCAACGATTCAGCTCGCGGACATTTCGATAGCGGCGGCAAATGCATGGGGGTCGAAGTTCATGGAATGGCCTACGCCTACAATTCCAACCCCGAACTTCAAAAAGCCGTATTCGTCAACTATCTTTTCTACAACAGGTCAAACCGAACCTACGATTCACTATA
Organism: uncultured Bacteroidales bacterium; assembly: GCA_903913285.1. Lineage (GTDB taxonomy): Bacteria > Bacteroidota > Bacteroidia > Bacteroidales > CAIWKO01 > CAIWKO01. The sequence continues at coordinate 128,083 of CAIWKO010000010.1, forward strand.
CATTGGCAACTTCACCGATGTCGACTTAGGATACTGTTGCGACGACTTTGTCGGATGCGATTCTTCCCTCAGCACTTTTTATGTTTATAACGGACAACTAACCGATGCTCAATACGGAAGCAATCCTCCCGTTCAAACCATCACTATGCTCGGAAAACCCATGACATCATTCGTTTACTTTAACAACGCTATGCCGGGTTGGACTGCTGCAATGACCGACCCTAGCAATGCTAAAGAATACTATAGCTACATGAAAGGATTCTGGAAAGATGGCAAACATTTCATCTATGGAGGAAACGGATATCCAAATGCCCCCGAAGATACCATTCTCACCAATTATATGTTCCCTGGCTATCCCAACGATTCCCTTCAGTGGAACGAAGTCAATGCAGGAGATGCCCCTTCCGATCGTCGTGGATTGGGAGTATCTGGCCCATACACTCTCGCTCCGGGCGACTACATATCATTCGATCTCGTTTTCATCACCGTCGACAGTGGATTTTCCAAAAGCACTTCATTTCCTAACATTGATAACATGCTTGGCGTTGTTGCCGATTTTCAAAACTATTTCGATTCAACTTATAACAATAACGGAAACGACATTGCCCTCGGAATTCACAACAATCAAACCAACAATAACTACGCGCTGCAGTGTAAAATATACCCAAATCCCGTATCAAACCTCTTAACAATTGAACTCGATGGCAACACCAAAAAATCAAACTTCGAAATCCTTAACTCAATGGGGCAAACTGTTTATCAGGGAAATATTGTAAACAAAACCATCGTCTCTACTAACAACTTTCCTTCTGGTTTCTATATAATAAAACTTGAAAACGGACAAACCTACGCCATCAAAAAACTTATCAAACAATAACAAAAAAGAAAAGCACAATACAACAATAGCCCCGGCTGGCGCGCGTTTCCAACGCGTGCCTAGCCCAAGAGCCATTTAACAATTACTAAAATATTAACATTATGGAAAATTCAACACTTGGAACAATTTTAACATTTGCTGGTCCTGTTTTTTATCAATATCAAAAAATTGAAGACTACAGCAATCCATTGGAACCATACACCGAAACTATTTTTGGATTTGGCATGGAGAATGGAAAAATTCTTGCACAGCAAGGATTTTTATTATGCAATGGCTTGGCATTTAGTCCGCATAACCCACTACTTAAAGATTTGTACAATATTATTGGAAAATGTTGGGGTGGTTCAGGATCAAATTCTCCCATTGATTATTTTCGCATACCTGCATTAGAAGGCTTATTTTTAAGAGCTGTTTCAAATAAAAGTAATCATGACCCTGAATCTAATCAACGAGTAAAATTAAATACCCATGATGAAATTAGCGGATATGGAAATATGGTTGGTTCTTATCAAACTGATGAATTTAAATCCCATAATCATACAATAATAGCAAAATATGATCCGGGTCCCAATGATGCAAATTATTCAGCATATTGGAGTGGCGGCAAGACTGGCACTTCTAATTCGGCGGTCTATAATGCAGGCGTTTCATCCGAAACTAGGCCTCGAAATGCATATGTTAATTACATTATCAAAGCATCATTAAGTCCAATAAACTTAGAAACTCTACAAATATTACAAGTCTAAAACGTGCCATAACAAGTCATATCCTAAGCTGGCCCCCGTTTCCAACGCGTGCCTCGCCTCGGTCGTTCTTTCAAAAAATCATTACAATTAAACCAATAAAATGGAAAATCTTGGAATACTTGGAACTTGGATAAACTCAAAAAAATCCCGATGAAGAAATTCTAATCACGGATATCGGCAATGACTTTTATCTCTTAGAATATGAAAAATCAACAGATGGCTTTGAAAAATACGAAATAATAAAATACTTCTTAAACTCATCTCAGGAACCTTATGGATTAATAGATTCTCAACATTTTGGAAGAGATTCCAACGGCTTTTGTGACGGAGAAAAATTAAAAATTAATGAATTTATTTTTATTAGAAAAGAGAACTAAAAACAACAAAAAAAAACTCCGTGTATCTCTGTGTTCTCCGTGCCTCCGTGGTAAAAAAGATACAAATAACAACTAATTACAAAAAATGACAATAAATCACAAAAGAATAGAAAATAAAAAAAATCCAAAAACCATGGCTCTTGGCTCATGGCTCTTGGCAAAAAAATGACAATTAATAACAATAAAAAAAACTCCGTGTATCTCCGTGTTCTCCGTGCCTCCGTGGTAAAAAACACACAAACAACAACCTAAACCCCGAAACCCCTATGTCAGAAACCGGCCACGCCCCCAACCTCGAAAAATTTCAAATCGAAATTAACGCTTGTATCGGATATTCCACCCGCTACAACCCTTCAAACCCATTAATCAAGATCCCTGCCTTGCAAACGGTCTCCACCGATGCCCAGCAATCCCTGCTCAACATCAACACTCAGGATGCCCCGCGCAAAACCATCATCAACTCCCGGCAGGCCCTCTTTCAAAAACTGCCCAACTACGTCACCCGCATCATACTGGCCTTTGCAGCCAGTCAGGACATCGATAAACGCTCCGTCGACGATGCCCGAATCTGGGGTCGCAAAATACATGGAGAGCGCAAAAGCAAAAAAATCCTCAACCCAACCGCCGACGATCCCAAACAGATCTCCGCCTCCCAGCGTTCCTTCGTCAATCAGGTCGAATTTTTCGACAAACTCATTTCCTACATCCTTATCCATCCCACCTACACTCCCAACGAACCCGAACTGCAAGAAACCGCTCTCCGGGCATTCGAATCCGACCTTCGGGCTGCCAACGATGCCGCCTACCAGGCAAACATTCCTTGGCTCAACGCGCTTTCCGCCCGCGACAATATATTCTATGCACCCGTAACCGGCCTTGTCGATCGTGCCCTTGCAGTCAAAAAATACGTCCACTCGGTACAATCCATCACCCCCGAAGATTACAAACAGATATCCGGTCTTGAATTTCGTCGTCCAACAAAGAAAAAATAGCTCCATATTTTACAAAATACCCCTCCACCATTCCAATTTTTATTAACAATTCCTTTGCATAATCTGGAAAACTGTGCACAATGCCACGGTCGCCGAACACATTTGCACGGTCGCTGAACACAATAATACGGTATTTCAACACACTTATACGGTCGCCATACACAATGTCATGGTAGTTGAACACACTTGCACGGTTGCTAAACACAATGTCACGGTCGCTTAATACAGTTGCACGGTTGTTCAACACAATAACACGGTTGTTGAACACATTCGTACGGTCGCTCAACACAATGCCATGAAGGTTAAATACAATGCCCTGCAACCTGCCTGCAATTGCCTGCAATCTGTCAACAATACCCTAAACTTCACAAACTATTCCCCCTCCCCCAAAACCAAACCCTGCCTCCCCGAACACAAAAACACCCTCTCCGTCCCTATCACCTTCCCCTTTTCCCTAAACCCCTAAACAGCTAAACACCTAAACCCCTATATAATCCCGTATAGCTTCAGTTCCGCTTCCATTTCCAGTTTCAATTTCTTAGCTTCGGCGCGTGCCATCTCGCCAAAATCCTTCTCCGCCGAAGCATACAAAATGCTGCGCGACGCATTCACCAGCAAACCGCATTGCGTGTTGATGCCGTATTTCACCACATCCTGCAAACTGCCTCCCTGCGCTCCCACGCCCGGCACCAGCAAAAAATGCTCGGGAACTATCTTGCGTATGCTTTGCAGCATCTCGGCCTGAGTGGCGCCCACCACGAACATCATATTATTGGGTGTGCCCCATTTCTTCGAAGTTTCCAACACCAGCTCGAACAAATACCGTTCGCCTTCGGGCGTCATCACCTTTTGAAACTGAAAATTGCAGGCGCCCTTGTTCGAAGTGAGGGCGAGCAAAATCACCCACTTATCCTTATGCGCCAAAAAAGGCGTCACCGAATCTTCGCCCATATACGGAGCCACCGTAACGGCATTAAAATCAAAACCCGAATAGGTTTTATCATAAAACGTCTTCGCATATTGCGACGAGGTGTTGCCAATATCGCCGCGTTTGGCATCGGCAATCAAAAAAACCTCCGAGCGGTAATGCTCCAGATAGTTCACCGTTTTTTGCAGGCTGGTCCAGCCTGCCACACCCATCGCCTCGTAAAAAGCAATATTGGGTTTATACGCCACCGCATAATCGATAGTAGCGTCGATGATCTTTTTATTAAATTCAAAAACGGGGTCGTCCGAAGCCAGCAAATGTTTTGGAATTTTCGACAGTTCGGTATCCAAACCCACACAAAGAAAAGATTTCTTTCTCCTGATATTAGCGACCAATTCTTTCCGTGTCATACTTTTAGATTTTAATTAAATTTCTTCGCCGGCGGCTTTCAGGCGTTCGGCGTTTTCGGCAAGCTGCAGGGCTTCTATCAGTTCCTGAACCCCGCCGCCGTCGATAACCGTTTGAAGATTATACAAAGTTAAATGAATTCTGTGATCCGTCACCCTGCTTTGCGGATAATTATACGTGCGTATTTTGGCCGAGCGGTCGCCGGTCGAAACCATAGTTTTACGTTTCGACGAAACTTCGTCCAGATACTTCTGATGTTCCACCTCGTAGATGCGGCTGCGCAAAACCGTCATAGCTTTCTCCAGGTTCTTCACCTGCGATTTCTGGTCCTGACATATCACCACGATTCCTGTAGGGATATGCGTAAGCCTTACGGCCGAATAGGTGGTATTCACCGATTGTCCTCCCGGCCCCGACGAACAAAACGTATCGCGGCGTATATCCGATTCCTTCACATCCACATCAAACTCGTCGGCTTCGGGCAGCACCACCACCGAGGCAGCCGAAGTATGAACCCTGCCCTGAGCTTCCGTTTTCGGAACCCGTTGCACACGATGCACTCCCGACTCGTATTTCAGCAAACCATACACATTTTCGCCGCTCACGTTGATAATAATTTCCTTATATCCGCCCACAGTTCCCTCGGTCATATCCACCAGCTCTATTTTCCAACCTTTAATTTCGGCGTAGCGGCTATACATGCGATACAGATCGCCGGCAAAAATGCTGGCTTCGTCGCCTCCTGCTCCGGCACGAATTTCAACTATGGCATTCTTTCCGTCTTCGGGGTCGGCGGGTATCAACATCAGTCGGATATCTTCCTCCAGCTTATCTTTTTCCTGATTCAGATGGTCGAGCTCTTCCTTGGCATACGAACGCATTTCCTCGTCCTTCTCGTTATACATCACATCCTTTGCCGAAGTAATATGTTTCAGGATGGTATCATATTTATTATAGGCTTCCACCACCGGCGAAAGCTCTTTATAATCCTTATTCAGTTTAATAAATCGTTTCACATCGTTAATGGCTTCCGGTTCGTTCATCAACCGACCGATTTCTTCCCAACGAGAATGGATAGCCTTGAGTTTGTCAAGCATACAAATTTTTTTACAAAGTTAATACAAAAAAGAGAGCTAATAGGAATAATGCCCAAATTCGGTTTTGATGGTGAGCGATGCTTTTTCAGCCTTTTCGCATCTTCCGATGATCCGGGCATCGATATTGAATTGTTTAGCGATAAGCATTATTTCCTGAGCAATACTTTCGGGAACATAAATTTCGAGGCGGTGGCCCATATTGAAAACCTTATACATTTCTTTCCAGTCGTAGCCGGCCTGATCGTGGATCAACTTAAACAAAGGTGGTATTTCAAACAGGTTATCTTTAATAATGTGCAGATCGGAAACAAAATTCAGCACCTTGGTTTGTGCCCCACCAGTGCAATGTATCACCCCGTGGATCTGCGAACGAAATTCTTTCAGAATGGCCAGCATCAAAGGAGCATAAGTTCGCGTGGGCGACAGAACAGCCTTTCCGATATTGACAGGCATATCGGGAACAGTATCTGTGAGCAGATATTTACCCGAATACACCAGATCGTCGGGAATCGACTTGTCGAAACTCTCGGGATATTTGGTTTTATAAACCGAACTAAAAACTTCGTGTCGGGCAGAGGTCAGCCCGTTGCTTCCCATTCCCGAATTATATTCCTTTTCGTACGAGGCTTTACCGAACGAAGCAAAACCAATGATAACATCATTATCCGTAATTTTCTCATTGGTGATCACCTCATCGCGTTTCATGCGGCACGAAACCACCGAATCAACCACTACGGTCCGCACCAGATCGCCCACGTCAGCCGTTTCGCCCCCTGAAGCATAAATAGACATACCATAGCTGCGCAATAATTCCAAAAACTCCTCCGTTCCGTTGATGATCTCAGAGATAACCTCGCCCGGTATCAAAAACTTATTGCGACCGATCAGCGATGATAATATAATATTTTGAGCAGCGCCAATACATAAAAGGTCATCGGTATTCATCACAATTGCATCCTGAGCTATGCCTTTCCATACCGAAATATCCCCTGTTTCTTTCCAATAGATATATGCAAGCGACGATTTAGTGCCTGCACCATCGGCATGCATCAACGAACAATACTGAGGGTCGTTGCCATAAACATCAGGAATAACTTTACAAAAAGCTTTCGGAAAAATACCTTTGTCGATATTCTTAATTGAATTGTGAACATCTTCTTTAGATGCCGACACTCCGCGCTGATTATATTTTTCCGAATTGCTCATTGATTGAATAAAAAAAGCATCCCGACACAAATGTATCGGGACGCTCTTATAATACTTTCATTTCAAAGTCTATTTTTTATCACTTTTCGGTACTGCAGGACTATCGAAAATAAGTTGTTTCTTTTCGTCGTCCACATTAAATTCACCAAATTTCGATAAAGTCTTGGAACCTAAAACCACATCGGGTGATAAACCTTTAACAACAACAGCTTCAATATTACTTTGGAATTTCTTTGCAATATTCAGTTTCTTAAGATTAACTGCAGCATTCTTTTTGATCGAACCATCATCGTTAAACGCTTTCGATTTATCTTTAAAATCAGAAACAGTGATACGATATTCTTTTAAAAGTTTCATGGCAAATGTTTCAGAAATTTTCATAGTATCTTCGGCAGCATCGTATTTAAAATCTGTTGAGATGCCATTGATAACCATACGCCCTTCGAAAGTTCCGCTACCACTTGGTAAAATGGTTAGAATATTATCCATCGGGTTAATCTCAATAACAAAGCTCTTAGCATTAGAATCAATAGTAGTTGGCGGAACAAAATCTTCACGCAAAATTGTAAATTCTGTTCTACGGTTCAACTGATGAGCAGCTTCTTTCTCGCAGGTAGTTTTCAGCGTTTTGATATAATCATCTGTCATCTGAGTTCCTTTTGCAAAGAAGAATGATTTGTCTTTACACTGCGCGTATTTTCCCGGATCGAGAACTACATTTTTATCGCGGTCAAGAATACGCGGACGGTTAGCACCATAACCTTTAGCAACAAGACGTCCCGGATCAATTTTACCAGAATCGATAACATATTCTACAGCAGATCTTGCTCTGCGTTGTGACAACGAATCGTTTGTCATCGGTATTGGACGACTATCTGTATGTGATGATAATTCAATTACCCATCTTGGGTTAAGTCTTAAAATATTTACAAGCCAGTCCAAAGAATCTTTTGCCTGTGGTGTTAAATACCATTTACCCAAATCATATAAAACATCTGGTAATACAACCGGTAAAACAGGAACAGGAACCAGATTAAAGTCATGAACTAAATCTTTACTATGCGTTAATCCAACAGTTGTTTCGCGACCTTCTTTAGCAAAATATTTTGGTTTGGAAACGGTTAATTCGTAAGAGGTGTTCTCTAAAATTTGTGTTTTACCAAATTGATATAATCCTGTTGTATCTGAGTTAACATCTAAAACTGTACCATCAGATCCAACCAATTTAACACTTGCGCCGCGTATTACCTGTTTTGTGCTATCATCTCTGATAACGCCTTGTAATGTAAACACCAAAGGTGGTAAATAAAAATAGTAAATATCATCAACACCTTTTCCGCCTTTACGGTTAGATGAAAGATATCCCTCCTCTTTATTCCCTTTAAATATAATACCGAAATCATCACCTGCAGAATTCAAGGGATATTTTAAATTTTCGGGGGTAACCCATTTTCCGTTTTCAAAAGTAGTCTTATAAATATCCAAACCTCCCATTCCTAAGTGTTCAGCACCATCGGAAGAAAAAAACAAGACACCATCGTCACGAAGATATGGAAACATTTCATTACCTGATGTGTTGATAGTTGGCCCTAAATTTACAGGTTTATCAAAGGGTTTTGTTTTTTTAGTACGTTTCGCCATCCAGATATCTTTTCCACCATAACCACCTGTCATATCTGATGAGAAATAAATTGTCAATTCTTCATCATCAAGAGTAGGATGCCCGATAGCAATACTCATATCGTTGCTCAATTTCAGTGTATCGGGTTTATCCCAACCATGTCCTTGTTTTTTTGAATAGTATATCTGGCAACCGAGTTTTGATTTTTTAACAATCGGACAACGGGCAAAATAAATTACATTGGCCTTTTTATTAACCCACGGAGACCCTTCGTTTACTTCGGTATTCAAATTTTCGTCTAAAGGAAGTGGTTCACTCCATGCTCCTTTTTTATCTAATGTGGAAATATATAAATCTGAAAAATTTTGACCTGTCCATCCGTCTGTACCATGTCCGATGGAACCATCACGGGTTGAAGTAAAAATGATAGCTTTATAATTTTTATCAGCCCAATAGGGTGAGAAATCAGATTGACGACTATTAAATTTTTTAGAATTCTCTATAACATACCTTGTTGGATCTTGTTTCCATTTAATAGCTAATTGACAAGCTTCAGCTCCTAACCCACCACGAGAATCGGTCGGAACCAGTTTTTTATATTCATTATATTCTACAACAGCTTCAGCATATTGTTCATCAGCTTTCAGAGCATCTGCAAGATAAAGATGAGCAATAGGATCCGGATAATTTGATTTTACTACCCTGGAATACCAATTAATAGCTTGCTTTTCATCATTTGTCATCCGGTAACATTCCGCCAAGCGAAATAAGACTCTGGACTTTTCAGCTTTATTCTTCTTAATCTTGTTGTATGCTTTTTTGTACAAGTCAATTGCAACAGTATATTGCTCCGTTTCAAATGCTTTATCTGCATCAGAACCAGCATTGTGTTGAGCAAGAACTTTTCCGGTTTGAAGCACCAGAAACACTAAAAAAACTGCAATTCCTAATTTGTATATTTTCTGCTTCATAAAAAAAATATTAAACCCTAATATAATAGTGCGCTAATTTAATTAATTATTCATTACAAATAAAAGAACAATTTTATAATTTTTAATTTTGTTTCAATTTTTTCAACAATTTTATTTTTATTTACTTATCCTGTAATAATTTAACAAAAAAATGAAATATGAAAAAAATAATCAGAAATAATGTAAAAACTTTTTAATAATTATAAAAAAATGCCTTTTTCAAGGCATTTATACGCTATTTTTTTGCTTGAAGTTGCAAAGCCTTTTCTTTTCTTTTTTGCTGCCATAATAATAAATCATATGCAATTGGAGTAGCATTCAAAATTGAAGAGTATGTTCCAATCACTACTCCAAACAATAAAGCAAAAGCAAACCCACGAATAACTTCACCTCCAAACAAAAACATCGATAACAAAACTAAAAATGTAATACCTGACGTATTCAATGTTCTTCCCAAAGTACTGTTAATAGCAGCATTCATATTGGTTTTCATATCACGTTTAGGATAAAGACTCATATATTCACGAATTCTGTCGAAGATAATAACCGAGTCCATAATTGAATAACCAATAATAGTTAAAATTGCCGCAATAAAATGCTGGTCGATGTCGAGACTAAAAGGTAATATTCCATATAAAAGGGAGAAAATAGAAATAGTAATGAATGTATCATGAATCAGTGATCCCACAGCCCCTATTCCCCATTGCCATTTTTTAAATCGAACGGCAATGTATATGAAAATTATCAACAATGAAAAGAATACGGCATAATAAGCTTTAATTAATAAGCTATAAGCAATAGTAGGTTCCACCTTCTGAGAACTTAAACGACCTAATGCTTTTTTATCTGCATGAGACATAAAGTCTCCAAGTGATAACTTATTTTTATAAAACTTATTCAGCCCCTGATACAACCTTAATTCAACCAAAGAATCAGCTTTAGCTGTTTTATCCTTTAGCATATAAGAGGTAGTGATTTTTACCTGATCATTCGGTCCAAAAGTTTTCACTTCGGGTTTTTGACCATCAAAAGCAGTAGCCAGCGACATTCGGATATCTTCTGTTTTTACATCCTGATCGAAACGAACTACATAACTTCTCCCACCGGTGAAATCAATACCATAACTTAATCCTCTTACTGACAGAGAAACAATACCTGCAAGAAATAAAGCTAAAGAAAGGATGTAATAATATTTTCTGACCCCTATAAAATTTATATTTACCTTAGTTAAAAAGCTTTTCGTGAATTTGTTCCAAACATTGATTGTGATATTTTTATCCATCATCCAAACAAAAATCAAACGTGTGATAAATATTGAACAGAATAATGAACTGATGATACCGATAATTAATGTTGTAGCAAATCCTTGAACAGGACCAGACCCAAAAATATATAAAACTACCCCAGTCAAAAGAGTCGTAACATTACTGTCGATAATAGCCGAATAGGCATGATGATACCCATCGTGTATGGCAAGACGTATGCCTTTCCCGGTTCGTATTTCTTCTCGGATACGCTCATAAATAATAACATTCTTATCAACATCCATCCCGATAGTCAATACGATACCTGCAATGCCCGGTAAAGTTAGCACGGCACCAAGTGACGCTAAAATTCCAAACACAAAGAACATATTCGTAAACAAGGCCACATCAGCTACCAAACCAGCTCTGTTGTAATAGAAGATCATATAAAGTAAGGTAACAATGAAGGCAATTATCATTGACCACAAACCTGCATTAATAGCTTCTTTCCCAAGAGTAGGTCCAACAACTGCTTCTTCAACAATACGTGCCGGAGCAGGAAGTTTCCCCGCTTTTAAAATATTAGCCAAATCTTTTGCTTCTTCAAGTGTGAAATTTCCGGTGATTGATGAACGGCCATTCGGAATTTCGCTTTGAACTGTAGGTGCTGAATAAACATAGTCATCCAGAACAATAGCAACTGATTTCCCAATATTACTTGCTGTCAGGTTTTTCCATATGCTGGCACCTTCAGAGTTCATACTCATTGAGATTTCATTACCCTGATTTTGGGCAATATCCTGACGGGCATCAACAATTACATCACCACTTAATGATGATGTACCATCACGAGTTGCTTTCAGTGCATATAAACGTAATGTTGTTCCTTTTTCATCAAAAGCTTTTACATCCCACATAAAATGCAATTCACGGGGGAAAATAATTTGAACTAAAGGATTACGAAGCATCATGCCAACTTTAGCAGTATCAATGATCTGGCTATACCCAACAACAGCACCTTTATTAGGATAATAATTTCCTTTATCATCCTGACTTAATGCAGGTTGAAGATACGCTAATAAAGGATGATCTTTTGAATATTCTTCAAATGATTGTTTGGAATTTTTAGTTTTATCCTTGCCATTTTTAGAAGTATCTTTTGAACTTGCTTTATCAACTAATGATTCCTTTTTACTGGAATCTTGTTTTACAGTTTTATCCTCAGCGATTTTTGTTTTCGCATTTGTTGAATCTGCTTTTTTAATAGTATCATTATTTGATACCAATGCTTTTATCTTTTTATCAGCTTCTTCAATATAGGAATAAACATCTTTGTATTCATATGTTTCCCAAAATTCCAGCTTTGCTGTACCCTGAATAAGTTTCCTGACACGTTCAGGATCTTTAACACCGGGCAATTCAATTAAAATTCTTCCGCTGCTTCCAAATTTTTGAATGTTTGGTTGTGTAACACCGAAACGGTCAATACGGGTACGAAGAATATTAAAAGTTCTGTCAACTGCATCATCGGTTTCTTTTTTAATTGCAGCAAGCACTTCATCATCGGTGGAATTAAAATTAACCTTATCTTTCAGTCCTACAATAAAAAATGATGCCAGCTTTGCATTGGATTTATTATTGGTTTTGAATGATTCGCCGAAAAGCGCAACAAAATCCTGATTACTGGTTTCATGCATTTTTTTTGCATCATCAAGGACTTTATTAAAAAATGGGTCCTTAGTGTTTTGAGCCAAAGCTTTAATAATATCCGGAACGGAAACTTCCATCGTAACGTTCATCCCGCCTTTAAGGTCAAGACCAAGATTGATTTCACGTTCGCAGCATTCCTTATATGTGTATTTACGAATCCATGCAAAGTTATAGATCACTTCGTTGGACATCGAATCAAGATAGAATTGTTCTTTGCTGTTTATTATAGAATCCAGAAAATATCCTTCTGTATCCGGATTACCTTTTGAAAGCTTTTTTGCAACAACATCTGCACCACTGTTCAAAGCATATTCTTTTGCATCTTTTTTCACCTTTCTCGTACATAATGTAAAAGACAGCTGAAACATACATACCAATGCAATCAGAATAGCTAAAAATTTGAAAACTCCTTTATTTTGCATATCTTACAACGTTTTTTTAATACTCTTTTTTTTGAACGTGCAAAGATAGAATTTCCTTTGTAAATAACCAATATATAATTTACACTTTCTCGAAAAAAATAAAGTTAGTCCGCATAGAATTTATTACTCCTTATATTTTACTACCTTTGTGAAACTAATGGTTTTCATTATATTTCTCACTAAAATTCATCATGAAAATTAAAAGCTTTTACATTATACTTTTTTTATTCGCTTTTTATATTCAAAATTCATTTTCGCAAACCGTTTATGATTATGGATTCAAAAAAAGTCTCAACATTCCGGTGAGCGATTCATCCGGAAAAATTTTAAAATATGCCTGGGTTGGAGGCTTGAATGAATGTCAATTCTCTGAAATTGATCTGAATTTTGACGGGATTAAAGATCTTTTTGTGTTCGACAAAACCGGAAACAAATCGTTAACCTTTATCAACAACGGAATTCACGATAGTGTTGACTATACTTATGATTATTATTACCAGAAATATTTCCCCAATTTCGTTAGTTGGGTTAACCTGATCGATTATAATCGGGATAATAAGTACGACATTTTTACATATACCAATGCAGGAATTAAAGTTTATAAGAACGTTTCGGATACCGTTCTCAAATTTCAGTTACTTTATCCTATTCTTAATGCAGATATGGGTAGCAGCATTTCGAATATCGCCGTAACGCCCGACGATTACCCCGTTTTTTACGATATCGATTATGACGGCGACATCGATGTGCTGGCTTTTTTCGGTTTAGGACAATATATTGAAGAATATAAGAATTTATCGGAGGAAACCTACGGTAATTCCGACACTTTACTGCTAAAACTTACCCGACATTGTTGGGGCGATTTTTCGGAAAATGCAGGAAGCAATCAACTGACGCTGAATATCACCTGTCCCTTCCGTTGCGACAGTGTGAAAGCCATAAAGGCAACCCGCCACACCGGTTCTACTTTGCTCGCCGGTGATTTCAACGGCGACCATTTGACCGACCTTGTTGTAGGCGACATCGATTATTATGGTCTCATCAAACTTACCAACGGCAATACCAATGATTCGGTTCACATGATAGCGATGGACACCTTGTTCCCTTCGAACACCAATCCCGTCCATTTTAATTCGTTTCCCGTTCCGACTTATATTGATGTGAACAATGATAATTTAAAAGACCTGCTGGTTTCGCCTTTTTCGTCGAATATGACTCTGGCCGAAAGCCACAAAAGCATTTGGTATTATAAGAATACCGGCGATTCGGTGACACCGAACTTTGAATTTGTGAAGCCCGATTTCCTGCAGGACGAAATGATCGATTTCGGAACAGGCGCTTATCCCGTGGTGTACGATTTCAACGGCGACGGTTTGCCCGATATCGTGGTAGGAAATTATGGTTATGTTGATTCGGCTTATTATGATTTCGGTTATTTGAAATCAAATTTCAGGTCGCAGATCGCTGTGCTGCAAAATACCGGAACATTGACCAATCCCTCGTTTCATATCGTTACACGCGATTATGCAAACCTTTCGCAATTAAACCTTTTAGGCCTGTATCCCACTTTCGGCGACATCGATCATGACGGAGACATCGACATGATTTGCGGACAATCGGACGGTTCGCTGATCTATTTCGAAAACATTGCCGGGGCAGGAAATATGCCTGTTTACAATACGCCCGTTTTCAACTATCAGGGTATTAATGTAGGCGATTTCAGCGCTCCGCAGCTTTTCGATCTGAATAAAGACGGCCTGCTTGATCTGGCTGTTGGTAAACAGAACGGATATATTTCATATTACCAAAACACAGGCACGCTCAGCAATCCGGTTTTTCATAAAGTTACCGACTCGCTCGGTAAAGTATTCACGGTCGATCCGTCGGTGTCTTACACGGGCTTCAGCACGCCTTGTTTTTTCACCGATTCGAACAAGACCAAGCTTTTTGTTGGTTCCGACAATGGTCGTGTTTTTTATTATAAAAATATCGACGGCAACCTTTCGGGGAAATTCACTGCTTCCGATTCTGTTTTGATCTTTACCGACCGCGATTCAACCACCCTGTTTATTAAAGACGGCGTTCGCAGCGGGGTGGCAGTTTATGATTTCGATAACGACGGGTATAAAGATGTGGTGGTGGGGAATTTTTCGGGCGGATTGACCTTTTATCGCGGCGCGGCGCCTCATGTTTTTAATTCGGTTGCCGACTATGATAGAATATCGAAGATGAGTTTCACGATTTATCCGAATCCGGCCAACGATAAGTTGTTTCTCGATATCGACGGAGACCATTCAACGCAATTGCGCTTCGAAATTTATGATATCGTCGGGAATAAAATATCGGAAAAGAATTTCGCCCCGGGAACCAACACCGAAGCGGATGTTTCGGCGCTTAAAAACGGCTTTTATATCTGTCGCCTGCTGGGGCTTGATGCCAATCAGAAATGGAATTTTATCGGCACCAAGAAGTTTGTTGTTCTGAAATAAAGTTAAAAGCTACCAAATACCGGATACCAAATACCGATACCTTTTCCTTTCTAGAAATTCGGTTTCAACGCGTACTTCTCATAGAAGTTTTCGATATACAAAATGGCTTCTTCGGCGGTGTCGGCCACTTCAAAAAGTTCCAGATCGCTTTCTTTGATGTTTTTTTCTTCAACCAGCCTTTCTTTTATCCAATCAACAAGGCCTTTCCAATAATCTTTCACCACCAAAACGATGGGGAAGTTGACGAGTTTTTGGGTTTGTATAAGCGTGATGGCTTCGAAGAACTCGTCGAGAGTGCCGAAACCGCCGGGCATGACGATGAAACCCTGCGAATATTTGGTGAACATAACCTTGCGAACGTAGAAATAGTCGAAGGAGAGATATTTGTCGGGGTCGATGAAGACGTTGGGCGATTGCTCGAAAGGCAGTTCGATGTTTAAACCTACCGATTTGCCGCCGGCAAAATGCGCGCCTTTGTTGGCGGCTTCCATGATGCCCGGACCACCGCCCGATATGACACCGAAACCCAGTTTGGCCAGTTTGTAGGCAATTTCTTCGGCCAGTTTGTAGTATTTATGCGAGGGGGAAGTGCGCGCCGAACCAAAAATGGTGACACAAGGACCAATTTTTGCCAGTTTTTCGAATCCATCGACAAATTCGGCCATTATTTTAAATATTTGCCACGAATCGTTGATCTTTATTTCCTGCCAGTCTTTTGATTTTATGGCTTCTTTCAGGCGTTCTTCCTGTTGTTCGTCTAAGTTGTGCATTTGAATGATATTTTTTACAAAGGTAGGAATTTATTTGGGATAGTGTGTTGGGGATTGGGTATGAAATTTAAGAACTTTACAAATCTTTTAATTTATTACAGGATCGTTTTGATTGGTCACTGTGCATGATTTCAAACAATCGTGATTATCGATATTGACCTTACCGCGATATATACAAACATAACCAGTCAAAGTTTGACCATTAACGGTTATTTCATACTTGTACTTACCTTCTTTGTAAAGGCTATTTTTACCTTTATCTCCATTCCAATATGGATTATCACTAGTATAATCATAAACAGATCCTCCAAGAAGCCCGGGACGGCTAACTTTAATTTTGATACCCGGAAATTTATCGAGATTGGTAATAAACCATTCATCGTTTTGACCATCACCGTTAGGAGTGAATAGATTTGGAACAATCAAAGTATCGGAACCAATATAAAAAGTGGATTGGGAATTTGCACAATCACAAATATCGTTTGAAACATGTGTCTTTCTGCAAGCACTAACTATCGCAACAAACGCAAAACACAAGAGAATTATTTTCTTCATGGCTGGGGAATTCTATAAAACAAATTTAGTAAGAAATAATTGGATATTAAAAAAAAACTTCCGCAGTCCGCTTGCTGAGGAAGTTTTTGAGTTGCCGGCGGCATGATACTTTGCAGCCCTGCCGGCAAAAGGTTTAACCGATTGTTATTTCGGCTTACCGGCTAAATCGCTACCTGGATGAAATTTTGTGTCGTTAACCGTGTATCCGAACTCACCGATTTTGCGGGGTTCGTTGCGGTAAACAGATTTCAGCAAATCGCGGCTTTGCTTCACCAGGTCATCGATGGGGCCTAAAAGCAAATCGCGTTGTTCGTACATTTCTTCGGCCTGACGTTTTAAATCCTCTGCCTGATCATGAAATTTACGGGCAAGAGGAATGTTTGGAGCCTGAACATCCCATGTTAGCGGGTTCAAAGGAGAATCAACTCCCAAATCAACATGTTTTTTGTTAACCAGATCGGCCAGATCCAGTATTTCCTTCGGGCTTTTTGGAATAACAATATTCACAGCATTGATAGGTTTCTTTTTCATAGCACTATTTTTTAAAATTACTGTTACAAATTTAAGAAATAAATTATTTTATTTTGCAAGTTTTATAAAAAATATTTTCAAATTACTACGGAATTTTTCGTGAATGTTTAGGGTAATAACATTCAAATTGCCATTAAGAATATTTTTTTTGCTGATTTTGGTGTTTTTGCTACCAATTTTGGTATAATTGCTACCAATTTTGGTATAATTGCTACCAACTTTGGCATAAATGCTACCAACTTTGGCATAATTGCTACTAACTTTGGCATAATTGGTATTAACTTTGGCATAGTTGCTACTAACCTTGGCATAAATGCTACCAACTTTGGCATAATTGCTACTAACTTTGGCATAATTGGTATTAACTTTGGCATAGTTGCTACTATCTTTGGCATAATTGCTACTAACTTTGGCATAGTTGGTATTAACTTTGGCATAATTGCTAGTAATGTTAGTATTTTCGGTGCAAATTCCGATGTTTTTGGTAGCAACTTTGGTATTTTTGGTGCCGCAATCGATGTTTTTGCTAAAAGAAACTATAGTTACGTCGCAAATTACACAAATTGCCATTCTGAATTCATACTTTTTACTTCTGAATTCACAACCTTTAACCTTATAAACTTGATAAACCTGATACTAATCCAGCGCTTCCTTCAAAAAATGAGCGGTGTAGCTCCTTTTGATGTTCACTATGGCTTCGGGGGTGCCTTCGCACACGATCTCGCCGCCGCGTTCGCCGCCTTCGGGACCCAAATCGATGATATGGTCGGCAACTTTTATCACATCCATGTTGTGTTCTATAACAATCACCGTGTTTCCCTTGTCGACCAGCTTCTGCAGCACGCCGAGCAGCACGTTCACGTCTTCGAAATGCAGTCCGGTGGTAGGTTCGTCCAATATATATAAGGTGCGGCCCGTGTCTTTTTTAGAGAGTTCGGTGGCCAGTTTCACGCGCTGGGCCTCGCCTCCCGAAAGGGTGGTGCTTTGCTGCCCCAGTTTTATGTAACCCAGGCCCACATCCTGCAGGGTGCGGATTTTTTGAATGATGTTGGGGATGTTGGCAAAATAATTAACGGCCTCGTCGATGTTCATGTCGAGCACATCGCTGATGGATTTGCCCTTGAACTTCACTTCGAGGGTTTCGCGGTTGTAGCGTTTGCCGTTGCAGGTTTCGCAAGGCACGTAAACGTCGGGCAGGAAGTTCATTTCGATGATGCGCACGCCGGCACCGCCGCAGGTTTCGCAGCGGCCACCTTTCACATTGAACGAAAACCTGCCGGGCAAATAGCCGCGTATTTTCGATTCGGGCAACTGCACAAAAAGTTTGCGGATGTCGTCGAACACGGCGGTGTAAGTGGCCGGGTTGGAGCGCGGGGTGCGCCCTATGGGCAGCTGGTCGATTTCTATCACCTTGTCGATATGCTTCATGCCCTCGATTTTTTTGAACGGCAGGGGCTTTTTGTCGGAACGATAGAAATACTGACTCAGGATGGGATACAAAGTGTTGTTGATGAGGGTGGATTTGCCGCTTCCCGAAACTCCCGTCACGCAAATCAGGGTTCCGAGCGGGAAACGGGCGGTTACGTCTTTCAAATTGTTGCCGCTGGCGCCGATAAGCACCAGCTCGGTTCCGTTCGACGGGCGGCGTTTGGCAGGGATGGCGATCTCTTTTTTCCCGTTAAGGTAGAGCGAGGTGAGGCTGTCGGAGCGCATGATGTCGGCGGGAGTTCCCTGAGCCACGATGTAGCCGCCGTTTACGCCGCCGCCGGGGCCAATGTCGACGATGTGGTCGGCCGATAGTATGGTGTCTTTGTCGTGTTCAACCACGATAACCGAGTTGCCGATGTCGCGCAGCTCCTGCAGGGCGGTGATGAGGCGGCGGTTGTCGCGCTGATGCAGGCCGATGCTGGGCTCGTCGAGAATATACAGCACGTTGACCAATTGCGAACTGATTTGAGTTGCCAGCCTGATGCGCTGCGATTCGCCCCCGCTGAGGGTGGCCGCGGGGCGGTTCAAGCCGAGATAATCCAAGCCCACCTCGAGCAAAAAGCCGATGCGGTTGCGGATTTCGCGCACAATTTCGTAAGCAATCTTGTATTTCTGGGCATCGTAGAACGTTTCGGCATCGTCGAACCAGGCATAGAGCTTCCGCAGATCCATGTGAGCCAGGTCGGCTATGGTTTTTTCGTTAATTTTGAAGAAAAGCGACTCTTTTTTGAGCCTCGCGCCCTTGCATTCGGGGCAAACTATCTTGTTCATGAAGCCCGCGGCCCATTTTTTGATGCCGGGCGAAGTGGCCTCGTTGTTTTGGTTGATGATAAAATTTACGATGCCCTCGAAATGCATCTTGTAGGGCGATGTAACGCCCAGATACTCGTTGCGCACGGCAAACATCTCGTCGGACCCGTACAATAAAATGTTGACGGCCTCTTCGCCGAAATCTTTCAGAGGCGTGTCGAGCGTGAAATCATACTTTTTGCCGATGGCTTCGAGTTGGTGGAAGATCCACGAACTTCTGTAAACCCCTATTGGCGAAATGGCGCCGTTGCGGATGCTTTGTTTGAAATCGGGAATTATTTTGTGAATGTCCACTTCCGAAATTTCGCCCAGCCCGGCGCATTTGGGGCAGGCTCCGTAGGGCGAATTGAACGAAAAGGTGTTGGGTTCGGGCTCGTCGTACGATATTCCGCTGGTGGGGCACATCAGCAGGCGGCTGAAATGCTGAATTTTGTTGCTGTCGGCATCCAAAACCATCAGCGAATTGCGGCCGTGTTTCAGCGCGGTTTGTATGGTTTGGCTCAGGCGGGTCTTGTTGTCGTTGTGGATGGTAATTTTGTCGATCACCACCTCGATGTCGTGCTGTTTATAGCGGTCAACCTGCATACCGTAGGTAATTTCACGGAGCGCGCCGTCAACTCTGATCTTCAGGAAACCCAGTTTGCGAACCTGTTCGAACAAATCGCGGTAGTGGCCCTTGCGTCCCTTTACTTTCGGAGCCAAAATGATGATATTTTTGCCCTGGTAGGTATCTAAAATCAGGTCGAGTATCTGATGCTCGCTGTAGCGAACCATCTTTTCGCCCGTGACGTAAGAATAAGCATCGGCGGTGCGGGCATAAAGCAAGCGCAGAAAGTCGTATATCTCGGTGATGGTGCCAACGGTAGAGCGGGGATTTTTGTTGGCCGATTTCTGTTCGATAGAAATCACGGGGCTGAGGCCGGTGATCTTGTCGACATCGGGACGTTCGATGTTGCCGATAAACTGACGCACGTAGTTCGAAAAAGTTTCCAGATAGCGCCTCTGCCCTTCGGCATAAATGGTGTCGAAAGCCAGCGACGATTTGCCGCTGCCGCTCAAACCGGTTATAACAACCAGTTTGTTGCGCGGAATCGTGAGGTCGATATTCCGCAAATTGTGAACGCGGGCGCCAAAAACCTTTAATTCCGATTCTTCATTAAACTCTGATTCATCAACAATATCAACTGCAGCGGGTAATTCGGTCATAAAAGTTCGTAAGTTCTAGCGTATCTGGTCAATTTGTAGTGTGTCGTTAAATAAAGTGTTTGTTTCGGGAATACGACCTATCAATGCCGAATAATTTTCAAAACCGGGGCGGGGAAACTTAACGGTATATTTCTTACGTTCCTTATTGGTGAGGGTATATTTCAAAATCCAGGGATTCAATTCCTTCAAAATTCGATAATTTGATTTATGGCTTATCGCGAAATCGGGCCAGCTGGCAACCGCCGAGTCAACATTCACGCTGTAAGTAGGTATGGCCGGATAAAGATCGATGTTTCGCAAATAAAAACCATAGGCAACAGGCATCTGAAAGATCAATTTCACGGCCAATATCCTGTAAATGTAGCGCTGGGTTTCCTTGTTCAGATAGAGGTCGTAATAATTGGTGCTTTTTTGAGTCTTCATCGCCTCATCCAGACCGTCGGTGCCCATATTATACGAAACGGCAGCCAGCGTCCAGCTCTTGAAATGAGCATACGAGGTTTTCAGATACTTGCAGGCAGCAACGGTGGCTTTTTCCAGATTGTTCCGTTCATCAATTTCGGCAGAAATTTCCAGGTCATAATGCTTTCCGGTGCCCGAAAGAAATTGCCAATAACCTGCAGCCCCTGCGGGGGAAGTAACATTTTCGAGATTGCTCTCAATCATGGCCAGATACTTGAAATCGGTTGGAACATTGTTAGCCTTCAGAATGGAA
Source organism: uncultured Bacteroidales bacterium (assembly GCA_903913285.1). Lineage (GTDB taxonomy): Bacteria > Bacteroidota > Bacteroidia > Bacteroidales > CAIWKO01 > CAIWKO01. The sequence goes on from CAIWKO010000010.1 coordinate 149,246, forward strand.
TCCATAACAGGCAGATAGCGGTAAGCCCTTTTGAACATCAATAAGGAATTGGAATGCCAGTATGAGTTCACCAACAACTCCCTGTCGAGACCTTCACGCACATAAAACCTGTCAACGGGCACTGTTTCACCGGCAAAATCAACCTTTTCGGGGATCTTCACGGCAAATATCTTATAAAACCTTCGTCCGGCATCATAATATTTACCATCCGATTTATCGTCTTTTGCTTTCGAATCCGAAAAAATGAACAATTTCACAGCAAGCAGAACCACCACAACAGATAATCCCACAAACGCAACCTTCTTCAACCCGAATTTCATGTTCTTTGTTTATTAATATTGGCAATATAGAACAACACGACAAATAAAATGAGGAAATATCCTGCAAACAAAACGGTATACAGGTGTGTCCACACCGGAATATTCAGGCATAACAAACCCAAAACCATGGAGGCTGCAGAAATGATCGTGAAAATTACGGTAACCATTCGTTCCGAAATGCCTAAATACGACAAATGATGAGTGGTATGGTCTCTCCCGCCAATAAACGGAGATTTTCCTTTGGCTATCCTCTTATAAAAGACCGTTGCAGTATCAATAATAGGTAAAGCAAAAATAATTAATACGGCGCAAATTTGCTTGGCAGGAATTTCATCGTTATTATACTCCTTATGGTTCCAGATAAACATGATACTGAAAGCGGCCAATAGAATTCCCAGAAACTGACTACCCGTATCGCCCATATACATCTTGGCAGGAGGCCAATTATAAAGTAAAAAACCGATCAAAGCCGAGATGATGCCGAGAATAATTATATTGAGATTGTTGTTTATTCCTGTGATCAGGAAATTTTCGGTAAGAATAGAGCCGAAAATAAACAGCGAAACCACCGAAGAAATTCCATCCATATTGTCGAGCATATTTATGGAGTTCATAATGCCGATCACCCAAAGAATTGTTATCACATAATTAAGAATCTCAGATTGAAACAACGAAATACTTGTCCCTGTAACGATCAATATTATTCCGCACGTGATTTGGGAAATTAATTTAACAATAACTTTGGTATTATAAGCATCATCGAACAAACCCATCAAAAAGCCTAGAGTAGCTGCCCCGATGAATCCCAAGATTTTAATATTATGAAATACAGAATTACTTTCGAAAAAGAATGATAGAGCAGAAATAGAAAGCAAAAAGATGATGTAAAATGAGATACCGCCAAAAGATGGTTTAGCATCAACGTTCCAGCGAATCTGATTATCCGTATTACTTCTTGTCCCCAGATTTCCTGAAAACTTTACCAGCAAACCGTTAATCAATATAGAGAAAAAAAGTGAAACGGCGAAGAAGGAAAAATATGCAATAAAAGAATATAGAAGCTCTTGTTTCAATTGATTACTATTTTTTGCAAAAGTACAAATAAATTATTACTCAAAAGGTGTAACAAAATTTTTGAATTCCTGACCTGTTTTGTCACGTTCAGAAATAATAGGATTTTCAACATTCCAGTCAATATTAACATCACTGTCATTCCATTTAATAATTCCTTCTGCATTGCTGTTATAAAAGCCCGTACATTTATAGAAAAATACTGTATTGCTTTCAAGCGTCAGAAAACCATGAGCAAACCCACTTGGAATCCACATCATTAATTTGTTCTCTTCGGAAAGAACTTGAGAAACCCATTTACCATAAGTAAGTGAACTTTTACGAATATCCACAGCCACATCTAAAACTGCGCCTTTTATAACTCTTACAAGTTTTCCCTGATCAAAAGGAGGACTTTGAAAGTGCAAACCTCTTAGAACATTTTTCTCAGATAAGGATTGATTATCTTGAACAAATTTTCGATTCACTCCAGCCTTAATAAACTCATTGCTATTAAATGCTTCGAAAAAATAGCCACGATTATCTGCGAAAACCTTAGGTTCAAAAACAACAATATCCACTATAGAGGTAGGTATAATTTTCATGCTATACTATGCTTTTTTGCCGAAAAGCCTATTAAAAAAACTATTCTTTTTAGCCTTTTTTTCTTCTACAAAATAACTACCACTTTCGTCACCGTAGCCATAACCATATCCATAACCGTAGCCATAACCATACCCGTAGCCCTTACCTTTTCTATGACCATATCTTCCTTTATAACCATAAGTAGAATTAACCGGTTCAATAGCATTCAAAACAATTGAAAGATGTTGGACTTTGCTGTCCTGAATCATACGTTCCATGTCGAGAATATAGAACTTTTTCGAATAATTCGCCTTAAAAACATAAATCGGATAATCAGCAATGGTAATAGCTTTTGTTCCATCAGTAACAAGTCCTACCGGTGGATTATCAATAATAATAAAATCGTATTTCGTCTTTAAATAATTAATAAAATTATCGGTTTCAGAACTGAAAATTAATTCCGAAGGATTAGGTGGAACAGGGCCGGCTGTAATAAAATCCAAATTAGGTAAGTTGCTATGATTGATACAATCGTCTATCTGGTCTCGATGGGCCAAAATAGTGCTCATGCCTTTCTTATTCGATACTCCAAAACCGATATGAATTTTAGGCTTACGTAAATCAAGGTCAATAACAATTACTTTTTTATTAGAAAATGCCAGAACTCTTGCAAGATTGATAGCAACAAAGGTTTTCCCTTCGCTTGATACTGTTGAAGTTAATGCAATAACTTTCGGACCTGTGTCATTTTTAATAAATTGAAGATTTGTTCGAATAGATCGTAATGCCTCAGCAATAATGGATTTGGGATGTTTATCGACAATAAGCTGTGAAACCGGTATTTCATCTGTGTATCTAGGAACAATACCAATTACCGGAACATCAGTATATTTAAAAATATCGTTTAGAGTAAGAATATTATTAAATAAAATGTACTTAATAATAATTACTCCTAGTCCTAATAAAATTGCAGCAATGACTGCAAAAATATAGATCTCTTTTTTCTTAGGAGAAATAGGTTCAGCCGATACTGTTGAACGTTGAAGAATAATATTCTGTGAAACATAACCTGCTTTATCAATTGAATATTCAGCTTTTTTCTCAATAAGTTGACTGTAGTATTTTTCATTTATTGCATATATACGCTCTAAACTGGATAACTCAATAGCATTATACATTTCGTTCTTGAAATTGAGTTTATCTTCGTACATCTTAATTTTCTCAGCAATTTCATCTTTTCGTATTGTGATATTTTCTCTCAAGTATTTTAGACTCTCAGTAATTAGTTTTTTCTGAATTTCAATCTGATAATCCAACTCTTTTATTTGACCACTGTTTTCCGTAACATTATAAAGAAGTTTTTCTCTTTTCAATAGCAAATCCTGTAACGAAACAAGTAATCCATTCAAAGAACCTTTAAATTCACTTCCTGAAGTTAAAGCAATCAGCCGATAGATATCAATGTTTTTTGAAGATTTGATATTATTATCAATTTCATGCAAATTGTTTTCCTCCAACTCCATGTTTACAATTTGGTTCTGATAATCATTCAATCTCGAAGTAAAAGTCGGTAAGGGTTTATTTCCTGTAGAATCAATATTATAACGCTTATGAAAATCAGCAATATTGCCCTGGGATTTCACCAAAGTATCATATATTGATGCCATTCTGTCATCAATATAGCTTAAAATTCTATCAACACTCTCGGCTTGCTTTTCAATATCATAGCTTTGAAATTCTTCTGCAATTGTGTTTACAATTTCTGTAGCTTTTTCAGCACTGTTATCTTTATAAGTAATCAATATTGTGTTGGCCGCTTGATTCAACACAGAAACAGTAAGTTTTGATGATATATTTGAAACTATATTATCAGGATTATTTATTACGAAATAATACTTATTACCAGTTAGAAAATCATGTTTTGATTCAATTTTCTTATAATCAAGTGATGAAATAACCACATCAACATCTGGGAAAACAGCCTTTTCGCTAATATATATTTTTTGTTCATAAGGACTGTTTTTATTAATTTTATACCTAATGACATACTTAGTATTATCAATGAATTCAACTGAAATTGGTTTATTATAAATTGCAGGATTTTTAACGTTCACAGTAACCTTAAAAGGACAACTTTTATATTGTTCATAATCGAGAATATTCCCTTTTAAATAATAAGAAATATTTAATGGAAGCTTATCGGCAATCCGTTGCAAAAAAGTAGGAGATTTTAAAAGTTCGATTTTTTTTGCTAAAAAATTATCATCTGCCACTATTGATGTTGATGTTGATAAAATCTTGCTCTTTTCATCATTTTTTTCAATCTGGATAATAGATTTAGACTCGTAAACTGGCAGCGTGTATCGTAGATACAAATATGCACCCATAACTGAAATCAATAGAAAAACTGCTGGAAAAAAATAGTTTTTTCTAAAGATGAAATAAAATAGTTTTACGTCTATTTCATCGTTTATTGCTGATATTTTTTTCTTTTTTGCCATCTAAATCACTTAACAAACAATCCGTAAATTAATAAAAATGTAGATAATAATGTTAAATAAGGAGTAATAGCCTCGATAACTTTTTGAGGCACTTTATCTCTAGGCTCAACATAAATTATATCATTTGCCTGAAGGGTTAGATTTGCTTTTGTCATCCCTTCAATTGTAGATAAATCAATCAAATAAACCTGAGGATTTTTTAAATCGCCCCTAATAAGTTTTACTCTATGAGCTTTCCCATCCTGAATTCCTCCTGCTTTTGCCAAAGCTTCAAATAACGTTGTATTTGGATTGTCCAGATTGACAACTACAGCCTGACTCCCCTGCCCACCGGGAAAGATAGTAACTCTATTGTTTGTTACTTTTAATTGTACGAAAGGTTTATTAAAATAAACAATGTACTTATCTTCCAGCATTTTTTCAGCTTCGCGAAGAGTCATATTACTAATTTGTGTTCTGCCGAGAATAGGAAGTTTAATTTGTCCATCAAATTCAACCAAATATGAGGAATTCGCATTCTGAATGTTCGTAGTTGCACCTGCAATCGGGTCTATAATTTTCTCTCCATTATTTGTATAAATATTCAATTGAAGCATATCGTTAGGCGCAATTTTATATTCCTGCTGCTTTAACGTATCTGGAAATTTTGTAATCGGGTATTTCCCTTGTCTCAGCATTTGATAAGGAACAAATACTTTGCAACCTGAAATAAAAACTAATAATAAAACAAAATAATGCAGACGTTTCATTCGCAAATAATTTCTACAAAATTAATAAATTATATTGTTTTAGTATCATTTAGTAATTTATCATACAAATTCTTCATTTCATTCACTAAATTAGTGTAATGAAATTTTTCTTTGACAAATAGCCAACCATTCTCAGATAATTGGTTTCGTAAATTATCGTTTTCAACCATCAGAAGAAGACTGTTACTAAACTCAATTGAATTATTATTTTCTATAAGAAGTGCCGTTTCCCCTGGTATTACTATATTTTCGATACCGCCAACATTTGTTGTTATTATTGGAACGCCTGATGCTTGTGCTTCAATTAAACTTACGGGGGTTCCTTCGTTTAAAGATGTAAGAGCAATAATATCCATACCAGCATTTACATAATCAACATTTTTTATCCAAGACGTAAATGTTACTGTTGCTTTACGTCTTTCAAGAGTTGACCTGATATAATCAAGTTTCAATTCCTGGCACTTTTCAATTAGCTTATTCTTATCTTCACCATCGCCAACAATAAATGCACGAATCTTTTTCTGAGATTTTTCAGTAAGAAATTTTATTCCTTCCAAAAACAGACTATGGTTTTTTATTGGCACTAATCGGCCAACAATTCCAATTGCAATTTCATCTTCATCAAGTAAATAATCTGCTCTGAATTGTTTTCTTTTTATGTCTTTACTATCCTGAAACCGATTCAAATCGAAACCAAGAGGAATAATTTCAACTTTTTCTTCAGGACAAATTTTATATTTATGAACCAGATCATTTTTCTGAATCTCACTTAAGGCAATGATTTTTGTAGATTTCTTTGCCAAATTCCTTTCAATATGCTGATAAATCGCTGATTTTATCCCACTGAAATACGCATCAAAAACGTGGCCGTGAAAAGTATGAATAATTACCGGAACTTTCATATCATAAGCTGCTCTTCTTCCTAATGCACCTGCTTTTGAAGCATGTGTATGGACAATATCCGGCTTAAAATCATGAATTATCTTTTTTATTTTTCGATATGCCTGTTGGTCATAAAAATAATTTATTTTACGACGCATTTCAGGAATAATAACTGGTTCCAAACCAAGACTTCTGACAATAAATTCAGAATTTTCTTCTGTATCATCTTTTTGACCACCAATAAGCAAAGTTTCATAGTCCGGAGCCAAATATTTAGTCAAATAGGACGCATTGTAAGTCGGACCACCGAGATTAAACCGGTTAATTATTCTTAGAACCCTTGGCATGTTTTGAACTTTTTAAGTTGCAAAATATTTTTTCCACCAATATTGAAATACTATTAACCCCCATATTTGTGCATGTATGTCACCCGGGTTATTTGACTGTAAACGAGTTTTAATCTTTTTAGTTTCAGATAAATTGAAAATGTTTTGAGCATCGATAAAACCATCTGATAGTAAATCATCATTTATCAATGAAAATAAATCGTTACGAAACCATTTTAACAACGGAATTTCAAATCCGTGTTTCGGTCTGTGATAAATCTCAGATGGCAAAATAGTTTTAAAGGTATCCTGTAAAATCCTTTTTCTTATGTTCCCCTGAACTTTATACGAATCGGGTAACGAAAAAACATAATTTACCAATTCATAATCAAGGAAAGGAACCCTTACTTCGAGTGAATTTGCCATTGACATCAAATCAACCTTGGTCAGCATATCATTGACCAGAACGTGTTTCATGTCAGAATAAAAAACATCATTCATGCCACCTTCACGAATATTTACAAGAACTTTTTCTTTGCGTATTTGATATTCAGAAAGATTGTATTCCGATTTTAGAAGTTCTTTAGCTTGAAATTCATTAATAAACGAACACCATCGCCAATATCTTTCCCGTTCATTCAGTGATAACCCATTGACATACTTTGCCAGTTGTCTGAATTTATTTGACAGCATTGTATTCCGAGACTGTGGCAACATATTTATTAAAGGGTTGAAGCTTTTCAGCAGGCTACCTGATATCCCGGCATTCCTTATTTTCAGTTCGCCGCTATGTTTCATATAACCGCCGAAGAGTTCATCTGCACCATCACCAGAAAGAGCCACAGTAACATGCCTTCTTGTATGCTGACTTAATATATAAACTGCAATAGCTGACGAATCGGCAAAAGGGTCGTCTAAATAATCCAACACATTGAATAATACTGAGAACAAGTCATCGTTCGAAAGCGAAAAAACAGTATGATTGGTATTGAACTTTTTTGCAACTAGTTGAGCATATTGAGTCTCATCAAAAAAAGGTTCGTCTTTAAATCCAATCGAGAAGGTGTTTAGTTGTTTTGTAAATTTCGATGCTAAAGCCACAATAACAGAAGAATCGACACCTCCACTCAAAAACGCACCCAGAGGAACATCACTTATCATTCGATTTTCAACAGATTGCTCCAATAAGTTATATATTTTTGCAGAGGCAATTTCATAACTGTCGACCAGACCATTATCAATTTTTTCGTGATACGGAATAGAATAATACTCCTTTTGAACTACAACATTATTCTTAATCCATAAATAATTCCCCGGGTCAAGCTTCCGGACATTCTTTATCATGGAACAATTTGCCGGAATATAATTCATCTGCAAATAGCCGAAAAGGGAAGTTGTATCCAACTCTTTCGGGATTCCTAATGCAAACATAGCTTTCATTTCGGATGCGAAAAGAAATTTATCATCATCCTGATAAATGTACAGAGGTTTTATTCCCATTCTATCACGGGCAATAAACACTGAGTTCTCAGCTTTATCATAAATGGCAAATGCAAAAAACCCATTAACCTTTTCAAGACAAGAAGGGCCTTCATGTACATACAAGTTGAGCAAAACTTCCGTGTCGCTGTCAGATCTTAAATTCACTCCTTGTTGGAGTAATTGCTGACGATGAATATTAAAATTATAAAACTCCCCGTTGAAGATAATCGTGTAACGTCCGGAACAATCTGTGAAAGGCTGCGATGCTGCATCCGAGACATCGATGATTGAAAGCCTGTTATGTCCAAAAGCGATTCGATTATAAACATAGACTCCATTACTGTCCGGACCGCGGCTATGCATGGCCGAAACAGCGTCATGGATTTTATTCAGAAAGTTTTCTCCGGTTTTATTGAAAGCAACTACCCCGGATATGCCACACATCTGTCAGTCGTCTTATAAGTGAATGACTTCGCCGTAGGCAGCAGCCACTGCTTCCATCACAGCTTCCGACATAGTGGGGTGCGGATGAACGGAAGCAAGAATTTCGTGGGCCGTGGTTTCTAAGGTTCGGGCTACAACAACCTCCGCAATCATTTCGGTAACATTTTCGCCTATAAAATGTGCCCCAAGCCATTCGCCAAGTTTGGCATCGAAGATGACTTTCACAAAGCCATCTCTGAACCCTGCAGCGCTTGCTTTGCCCGAAGCAGTGAAGGGAAACTTACCAACTTTAATTTCGTATCCTGCTTCTAAAGCAGCTTTCTCGGTATAGCCCACCGAGGCAATTTCGGGAGAAGTATAAGTGCATCCCGGAATATTGTTGTAATTTATGGATTCAACTTCTTTACCGGCAATTTTCTCTACACAGATTATGCCTTCGCGTGAAGCCACATGTGCCAGCGCAGGTCCTTTCACAATATCGCCAATGGCATAATAGCCTTCCACACTGGTACAATAAAAATCATCGATAATCACCTTGCCTCTTTCGGTGGCAATACCCGTTTCTTCCAATCCAATACCTTCAATGTTGGTAGCAATGCCGACTGCCGATAACACAATTTCAGCTTCAATAATTTCTTCGCCTTTGGGAGTCTTGACGGTTACTTTGCACAAATCGCCCGAAGTGTCAACATTTTCGACTGTGGATAAGGTGAGAACTTTCATTCCGTTCTTTTTGAAGGAGCGTTCGAGTTGCTTTGAAACTTCTTCATCTTCAATAGGAACCACAGCGGGCAACATTTCAACCAAAGTAACCTTAGTACCGATAGTATTATAAAAATGTGCGAACTCAGAGCCTATTGCCCCCGAACCGATAACCACCATGCTCTGGGGTTGCTTGGGCAGTGTCATGGCTTCGCGATAGCCGATAATTTTCTTACCATCGATCTTCAAATGCGGAAGCTCTCGCGAACGGGCTCCGGTAGCTATTATTATATGATTTGCTTCATAAACAGTTTTATTGTCTTCAGCATCGGTTACTTCAACTTTTTTGCCCGGCATCACTTTACCAAAGCTATTAATTATCGTAATATTATTCTTTTTGAATAAAAACTGTATGCCCTTACTCATACCCTCGGCCACACCACGACTCCGGCGAACAATAGCTTCGAAATCGGGAATAATCTCACCGTTTATATTGATTCCATAGTCGGCAGCATGTTTGGCATAGTGAAATACCTGAGCAGATTTTAACAGCGCTTTGGTGGGTATGCAGCCCCAGTTTAAACAAATGCCACCTGTTTCGGCTTTTTCAACAACCGCAACAGTAAAACCCAATTGAGATGCCCTTATGGCAGCAACATATCCGCCCGGACCTGAACCTAAAATGATAATATCGTAATTCATCTGATGATAGTTTTAAAGCAAAGTGCAAATTTAGTTAATTTGTTGAATGGTTAAATAGTTAATTGGTTTATCAGGTTGAATGGCCGCCTGAAATTAAAGTAAGGTTTATTAAATACTATTGTGTTATTTTCTTCTGCGACGGCGTATATATGCAGAGCCGAACGCAATAATAATTATCAGGAATAAACCGTTTTTCAATCCTGTCCAAAGCATGTTTACCGAGGGATGATATTCTGTAAAGGCTAACCCGTTGAAGCGAATAAAAGGATTGAGATAATATACAGTGCCGTTCTGAAAGGTGATTACCGTACGAATATACGTGTCGTTTTTCTTGAACAAATATGCTGCCTGCAATGTCTTTTGCTTCGAACCCACCACGAGGCCATTCTGCCCAATGAACTGAATTTTTGCAGACGTGTCGGATACTGCAATTTGTATTGTATCGCCAGAAAGTTTCAGATATCTCAAAACAGGAAGTTTACTGATAATTGCTTTTTTAGCTTCAAATGATTCGTTTTCTTTTGATGCAACCGCCACTCCAATGGATTTGCCGGCCTTTAATGCACTGATGACCGATTCTTTATTGGTCAAAAGGGTATTCACTAGCGTCAGGCAACGCCCCACGACATTCGGGTTGTTGATATCGTGCCCGTCGTCGTCGGAAATAAGAAAAACAGGAGCTCCGGCCGAAAGGGCCGTGTCCCATAAATTTATTGAATTATGGTTGTTGTTTAATGCCTCGATAAAATCGTAGTTGCAAAGTTGTTTCACATCGGCGGGCAACACGGCACTATTCCAGTCGGGGTGTGCCAATGCAAGCAATTCGGTGCGCGAGCGCAGCAGGTTTATGATAAATTGTTTGTTGCTGAGGGTTTGTGGAAACATAAAATCGAAAGGCAAGACCGACTTAGCGCCTATATTGATATGATGATTCTTTTTCATCCCGAAACCGTGCTCATAGTTGGCGATTAACTCTTGCTGTAAGGGATATTTTGCAGTGTTTATCTTCTGGTAATCGGACAAGGCTACAATGTCGTAGCCCAAGTATTTATAGCGGTCAAAAATCTGCTGCTCCGAACTTGCCCCATTGGTTACACCACCCCAACTTATGCTGTGAATGTGAAAAACAGCTTTCTTCCATGCTAAACTGTCGCATTTCCCGTAAGGATTATATATTTTATCTCCTGCAAATTTCTTTTTTTGAGGAAAATCGTAAACCGGTGCGCACAAATATTGGAACGCGGCCCACAATATCAGAATGCCGAAGATGATTTTCAGAAAGAACCACAGAAGTTTAAGCAACCATGAAACTAATTTCATTTGAAAAGGTTTTTGGCAAAGTTATGATTATTTGATTATTTACGATCACTAAAAAAACTGTTGAAACGACAAAAAAATTAATAATTATAGTTCATACTCATTTTATTTGATGTTGTTTAGTTTCACCCGAACCTTTATTCACACTTTCATTTTGGTCGTTCACACTTTCATTCCGGTCGTTAACACTTTCATTTTGGTCGTTAACACTTTCATTTTGGTCGTTAACACTTCCATTTTGGTCGTTCACACTTTCATTTTGGTCATTCACATTTTCATTCCAGTCGTTAACACTTTCATTTTGGTCATTCACACTTTCATTTTGGTCGTTCACATTTTCATTCCGGTATCGTTTATTTTCTTGTTCCTTTTTTTACTATGAAAACCCACATACCAAAGGTAAAAATATAAACAACCACATTAAAAATATAGTCGTGGTTAAATTGCATTTGTTTAGGCCAGGCATGAAAAGCAAAGATGAGTAATACCAATCGCAAAATATTAATACTATTAATGGCAATAACTCCCAACAGAGCGTATAAAAGTTTGTGTTTCCATTTTCCCGGATAGGAACATATCAGTGCAACAAAAAATATCCACAGTTGGATTCCCAGGCAATAATCTCCAATACCCACCCAGGCCAAATCAGGAACCAATAATTTATTATCTGAAATAATTTGACCGGAATATCCCAAAATAGTAAAAACGAATTTTGCGGAATTAAGCAGGCATATTCTAACGCCATCATTAAAGTGCTCCCATAAAGCAGAAAGCCAAGGCCAGTGACGCTCAGGTATTGGGATCTTTTCTTCTCCCAAAAACCAACTTAACAGTTTCCAGGCAGCATAAATAACAGCGACTTTAAGGATAAAAACAACAACTTGTCGGTTCTCAGCAACAAAGATCCTGCACTTTTTAATTATCCCTTTCATAAAAACTGTTCAGCAGAAAAAATAATTACGCGAATTAGTTTTCTGCTGATCAATTATTAACCTTATTTAGTTTCTTGTTAAGGAAAATAAGCATCGTTGCACCTACCAAAACTGCTAAAACTAAAAAAACAATATCCCCATTATCAAGAGGAACATCTCCTCCTACAGGACTACCTGTTGGTCCCCCCCCCGGATCGGTTGGGTCGTCGGCTAATACTGTGCCTATTGAAATTGTAAAAAGTATTGCCAGTGTATATAAATATTTACAGCGTTCTGAAATATTCTGCATCGTATTTTTTTTGATTCTATTAAGCATAGCAAAATTGAATTTCTGATTTAATTAATAATTATTTTTTTAATAACAGTGTTGCCGTTCGCAGCTATGGTTTTAACAATGTATGCTCCAACAGCAAAGTCGGCATTTATTTCGGTTCTGGTTGCAGTAGCAAGCGAAGTAATTAATTTAACCAATTGCCCCACAATATTATATATAGCAATTTGAGTAATACCGATCAAGTTTGGATCATTAATAAATATTTTTCTGTCGTAAGCAAAGATGCTTATCGAGCTATTATTATGTTCGGCAATGCCGGCACTTTCGGTTCCGAACAACAAATTGAAACGGGGAGTTGTTATTGCAGGATTATGTGTAAACTGATAAACGGTATCCAGTCGGAGATCTGTAATGGTACTGGTGTATAAATCCTGTATACGTATAGGAAGGCTGGCATTGAATGTAGAAGCTCCGCTTGCTGCTAGAGTGAAGGTGTCTGCTACTGAACATTCAAATAGCATTGGCATAATAGTATAAGTTGTAATTTCAGGTATCACATTTTCGGAAAGAGTGTCACCATACCATATTGTAGCAATTTGAGGTGCATCGGCCAGTCCATACATTTTTATTATGTCGTAAGCTGCATCGTAGTTATTTGTAGCAGCATTATTGAACACCACATCCAGTTGGTCGGAATAAGAATTGCCTGATACACGGATTTTAAGGGTGTTGGTTGCTTCAGCTTTATGATAGGCCACAGCACTATGAACCCGTTTGCTTTGCATGATAGTGATATTTGCACTTGCAGCCGTAGCTTTAACCAAAAAACTTTGGCTGGCGGGTATGATTCCTGTTGTAAGGGAACCACCCGTACCGTTCCATGTCAAATAATTTCCTGCAGTTTGGTCCCAAACCCACAATGAGTTAGCAACATTGGTTTTGGTCCAGTTTTGTATATCTGCCGAAATAGCTGAAGTAAAAATGTTGCCTATCAGATTATTTCCGCGTGTTGAGCCGCTCCATTGCAATGGAATTACAAGATTTCCTTCGTTCAGGTTTCCGGTATAAGTTCTGGTTACATTACCGGTTGTTGTGCCCGACCATAATGCAAATCCTTTTCCAACAGTGAGCGGAGTGGTGAGAGAGGTAATTAATGCATTAAATGCGTTGGTACTTTCGTTATAGTCTTTCAAATATAAGCTAACCCACAAACCCGAAACGGCTCCCTGAACCGGAGACGTAATATAATGCCATGCATTTTGCGAAATATTACGTTCCACCTTTGGTGTAGAAGCATACGTAACCGTACCATTGTTTATATATGAACCTGTGCCGCCGGCTGTAGATTTAATAGTAAATTGCCCAGTAATGCTAAGTGTTTGACCTGAATTAACGGTCAGATAAGCTGTAGGATTAATAGTTAGATTGTTGCAGGTAGCTGCTGCAGTTACTGTACAATTACCGTTAATGAAGGCTTGTGTGGTAGAAACCGGCACACCATGATCCCAGTACGAACCTACATTCCAGTTACCGGTCCCGCTGAAAGTTGATATTGTTGGTGCTGCTGTAATTGAAACCGTTGCTGTTGAAGTTATAGTTGAACATGTGCCAGATGCCGGAATTGTATATGTAACCGTATACGTATTAGGTGTGCTTGAACTCGGAGTTATACTACCATTAAAAAAACCTATAGATAATCCTGAAGGTGAAGCGGAATAAGTGCCACCTGTGGTGCCTGTCAAGGTAACGGCTTGAGGGGTACTAACAGAGGTATAAAAAGGCGAACCCGGATAGCTGATAGTTGCAGCAGGACTTGAAAATTCATCAGCCCCAATATCGGGGGTAGAAGCATTACGTGTATCATTATCAATATCAGTCGTAACGGAAACTGGGGTGCCTTTTCCATCAATAGCACAATTTGAATACGGGTCTAAGTGTAGGTCTACAAATGGTGAAACAAATGTAACTGTTGAACTGATTGAATTAGCATCCTTGCCGGTTGCGGTTTGCCAGTCGCTTAAAGCAGTTTTGTTACCGCTATAATTTCCTATAAAACTATTTGTGCCCGAAAGCATATATAAATCGTTATTATCAGAAGAAGTAAGAGTTCCACTGGTTGCATAAATGCAATATCTGTTAGAACCAGAAGTATATGCCGATGTATTGTAAAAGATATTGTTCTTTACATTTGCATGTCCGTATGCAACACTAAAAACAGTACATGAAGGGTGTGCATTTAACAATGATAATACTGCAGTATTATCATAAACATTCACGGTTCCGGTATAAGCAAGCTGAACATTTACCGCAATTGCCTGACAAAGAATACCAATTGTATCAGTTGCAAAACTATGAGCAAATCCCCATAGCATATTATTATAAACATTTGCAGTGTTAAGGTTATTTTCATCAACCCTTATACCAATAGGTGTTGCGGATCTAGAACCGGATGGGACGTTAAGGTCATGTACTTTATTATTATATACATTACTGGACCCATTGCAGCCACTTAAGAATATGCCTCCAATATTTTTAGTTCCACTCATGTTAATATAAGCCACTTCACAACCAAAAATATTAATTCCGCTGGCCAGATTACATCTTATACCCCACGAAGCCCCATTACCTGAACTTCCTCCTAAACTGCCTGCATATGTTCCGATCCTGCACGAATCAATATCTACGTTGAGAGCTGGATTTGAAGTCTGAGAGACAATGAACATCCCAGAGAAGGAGTTATCAATATTTACCTTATAAAAAACATTATTAGAATTGGCTCCGGCAGCAGAAGTTGGCGCAATGGAAGAATTTTGATAGATACCATAAGTAGCATTGGTATTAGTTTTATCAAGTGTGATCTGGCAATTTTTTATGGAGTCGTTATGAGAACCTACTGTAGCTGAATTATTTTGAATATAATAGCCATATTCAACTTTATTTGTACTCACGGCAATATCAATCCCATCAAATTTAACATAACTCGATCCTATGATTGAAATAGCCGCATCAGCCGCTCCTGCACCACCCGAAGCAGTTATTTTCGGGTTAGCCCCGCTTCCCGATTTCTTAAAAGTAATAAAATGATTGGCATCGGTTGTAGTTAAGGTGGTCAACGAAATTCCTACCACAGATTCAGTATATCCGGCAGCAACATTAAAGGTTACTCCACCTAAACCAACTCCACCAGGTAAGTTCAGGGCAGTAAAAGCGGCAGATATTGATGCATAATCTCCCGGAATATTTTTCGTTCCGGTTATTTGACCAAAAGCGGAAATGTTTATCAATAAAGTACTGGAAACGTAAAAAAGAAGTTTTTTCATAAAAGAATATTTTTCTAAAATTTGACATGCAAAAGTAAACATATCGATTCAAGGACAAAAATAAATACTAAATTATTTTTAAACTAGTCCGTTTTTATATAAGAAAAGGCACTTTAATTTCTTAACAACACCAATCATTGGATCATTATCTTCTCTATTTCGGTTTTATCACTACCGTTTATTTTGTATCTGATAAAATAAACTCCTTTTTCAAAACCCGACAGATCGATGCCTGGATTTGGAACTTGAGAATGGTTTGAATAAACGAGTTTGCCCAACAAATTAAAAACCTCAACATCGGTAACAGGTTGGGAAGCTGCGATTGTGAATATACCTGTAGTGGGGTTTGGATAAACGGAAGAATTACTCAGGCTATTTTCCTGAACAAATGATGGATACGTTCCGAGAATAAAAATATCGTCAATTTTTGTTGTTCCTGTTGAAGCTACTAATGCATGCGGAGCTACAGAGGTATCGGAAGTCATGATCCAGCGTATGAGAATTGAAGGCTGATCGTTGCATGCAGAAGGGATGCTGATATTCGAATCTTTTGCCGATTCCCAATCGGTTGTATTTATCCTTACGGTGTTCGGAATATCGATCCAGATGCCCGAAGTACCGATGCTATATTGTGCTTTCCAGTCGCGAGGCCCGGGATTTGCATTTCCACCGGTTTGTATGGAATAAAGCAATAGGTTTTCATATCCTGTTGTGTTGATCTCAATTTGCCAATACTTCAGATTCGCACCTCCATCCCAGCCTGTAGCTTGGGCGGCATAGGTTGTCACGCCATATTTCCAGTTAATTGCACTTGTTCCTCCCAGAGCAGTTATGCTATCAGCAGCATTATTGGCATTATGAAAATCGGGGGTTACATCGGTTGATATACCCGATGGGAATGTCCATCCTGCAATAGTATCTTGAGCATAAGCATGGATGTCTGCAAAACAAATAAGAAAAAAGATTAATAGTAGTTTTGTTTTCATAACATTAATTTTAATTAAAAAATAAATTACCAATTGAATGATACTTCAAGTAAAATAAATCTTCCTGGCGATAACAGACCTTTGGAATCGAGAGTGCGTTTGTTCAGAATATCCTGAACTGTCAGAGCACATCCTATCTTATTATAGAAGGTATGTTGCAGTTTTATATCGAAATCGAAATATGAATTCAACTGCTGGGTATTTTCATCATCTATCCATTGCTTATCAACAAACTTAGCGGTCAAAGCAATATTCACAATGCGGTTGTTCCATATAAAAGCGCCCGTAATGATGTTTTTAGGAACATTGACCAGATAATTTCCGGTAATATCTTTGGTGGTTCCAGTATCTGTCACGGTAAACTTTGCAATTTTCGAACTGTTGAAAGTATAGCATCCCACCAAACGTATGTTTTTCCGCAAATTGACAGTAAACTTATATTCAATGCCGGCGATATCAACCTTGCCTACATTTTGTCTTTTTATCACAGGTTTCTTCGTGGTACCCGAAGTATATACCGAATCGCCTGTTGCCACAAAATACTGAAAATCGGTTCCAATGGAATAAAACACACAGGGCTCCATTACCAACCATTTCAGGAGTCGCAACGCAGCGCCCAGTTCGAGGGTTTTAATGCGTTCGGGTTTCAGCTCGGGGTTGGCCAGCTTGAATCCTTTGGTTACATCACCAGTCCGGCTCAGATCGACAAGATTTGACGGGCGAAATCCAGACGAATACAATAAATAAATATTGTAATTAGTATTGAAAATATATTTTGCACCTAATTTCGGACTCCGAGCAAACCAGTTCTTCTGAGAAAAATCGCCCTGATAATCCGCCAAAAAAGATGTGGCAAGCGTGGGCGAATTGATGAGAAAAGAACCACTGTTAAAACGGACCCAATCAAAGCGCAGCGAGCCTAAAACAATGAATTTATTTTTAATCAACGAAAGTTCATCCTGAACAAAAACTCCTGCAAAATTCATTGCACCGTTGTTTTCGATAGTATCGGTAGAAGTATGATAAATATCTTTGGAGAACATGCTTCCCGATTTGAAGTCTGCACCCAAAGTCAGATAGTTTTGTTTCCCCAGTTTTATCGAATAGCTAATCCAAACCCCCTCATCCTGAGTTTCGGTATTGGTATTATAAAAGGTATAATTTCCATTGCTTTTCACCGATTCGTTCTGTTTGAGATAATACTCCTTTTTAAAAAACACATTCGCATGTATCTCTGATCGGGACATGGTGCGGTTATAACTTAATCGGGCAAAATGGGAATGATATTGATTAAAACTACCCTCCTCTTCATAAAACTTGCTGCCTGTTCCTCTTTTGTCAGATGCATATTCGTAAGCACCTTCAATGTAGTTATTTTTCCCGAACATGTATCCTGCCTTTAAGTCGGTATTATACTCCATAAAATAGGTTCTCACATCGGTTGAATCGCGCAAAGAATCGGGTGTCATAATATAGCCGTTGCTTTTTCTGAAGAATCCGTTGGCGCCCCAATAAAAACCTTTATTATTCTTGCCCTCAAATCCTTTAAAATTAAGCGCTCCACCCTGAGTGTTATATGTTCCGTAAAAGACTCTGGCTTTAATTTCAAGAGGCTTTTGCGGCTTTTGGGTGTTGATATTGATAACGCCTGACATAGCATTAGCGCCATAAAGCGAAGAATTCGGACCTTTCAAAACTTCTACGTTATCCACACCATCGACATTCACTTTGTTCCAGATATTGGCGCTGCCATCAAATAAGCTGTATGGAATACCATCCAGGAGTATAAGTGTTTGAACATTGCGGTCGAGGCCGCGCATTGTAAGATCGCCGGTTTTATTAAAAATACCGTAAGCCCTGGAAGCATTCAATCCCGGAACCAGAAGCAAAGCATCGTCGATGGTCACAACAGGCATTTCCTCAATGTTTTGTTTTGTAACCACATCAATACTTGCAGGAACCTTATCCCCTTTCAGGCTACGGGAAGCCGAAATCGTAACCGAAGAGATATCCACAACAGCCGGTTGCATCCTGATTTCAAGATATCTGTCAGCTTTTTTACCCAGAATAATAATTGTAGTATCGCTTTTATAACCCACATAGCTGAGACAAAGATGATATTTTCCTTCGGGTAAGCTTTTAAATACAAATACACCCTCATTGTTTGTTGAAGCAGACTGGTGGTTTTCGGCAATAGCAACCGATGCGCCTTTCATCAAATCGCCGCTTAGTGCGTCGATTACAATACCATTTATCTTGCTTTGTGAAAACACCATACAGCTCAACACTATGAAAACAAATGTTACAAGACCTTTTTTCATCATGGCTGTATCAAGATGTTAACGTTCACATAACCTGTATCCATACCCTCAACATGTTCGACATAAAACAAACCGTATTTATTATGAGTGGTTTTAAACGAATAAATATCTCCATCAACCAAATTTTTGGCTTTGCGCTTGGCATTGATATCGGAATACGACACCAAGAGCAAACTATCGTTACTTGCTTTATTAAAATCGGCCTGTGAGAGTGTAGTTTTATAATATCGGGTTTCGTTCTTTACGGACCAATTCAACGGGCTGGTTGTTCCGGTATAAATCGTAGTCCCGATATTTGCATTAGGTGATGCAATGGTATTGGCTTCGCCGCTAACCCCATCGTAATAATAGAGCATCTCAATAGTATCCTGAATTAAGTATGCAGCATCCTGAAAAAAAGCTATTCCTGAATTCAAACTTAAAAAACTCCCGTACAAAGTTGAGGCTTGTGCCCCCATTGTAGCGTTGATGTGTTTAATATTTCCAAATGTAGAATTGGGATCTTTGGTTAAAGTGAATGAAACAGAAGCGTTTCCTCCGTTTTTATCGATGGCCATAAATGTCCAGGTTTCCTTATCGTAAATTCCTTTTGTAAGGATCTTCGAAATATTGATGGCTTCGTTATTGACCCCTGTATCAAAATAATCTGTAACTATTCCATCGTGTTCGTTCCTGATAACGATATTCGTGATGTTAGCGTCACCGCCGAAATTTGCATATAATCTTACCTTGAAATTATCACCGATTCCCATCACCGAATCCTTGTGAACATATCCTGAATCAGAAGATAAAGATATATAAGGTGAATTAATAATGTTCTTTTTACATCCCTGAAAACCAAACAAAGCAAATGAACACAATAACAGAACCCTTACTAAGGTTATGCATAAGCTTTCATAACGTTGAACAAAACTTTGTAAATGGATATTCATAACGAACAGAAAGAAATCAGTTTTTCTTTTTTATCAGAGAGAAGGCGCCCAGTGCAATCATTCCGCCAATTGCACCAAAAACAAAATGCATGATTATCGGGTATACAAACCCACCGATAAACGAACCGTAAAAGAAACCGGTTGCTAGGGTAATTATCATTCTGATGAGCGGGATGGTGAAATAGGCAACACCAGAAAGCAATGCTACGAAAATAATATTATGATTCTTTGACCTGAAAAGACTGTAAAAAACATCGAGCAATAAACCCGGCAGCATATACATAACAGGCATGAAAGGATCTTTGAATCCCAAAGGCATCACCAACATAAAAGCCGCTCCGATGCTTGAAAGACTTGCTGCATATTTTCTTTGAGAAAATAATCTGCCAGAAAATAACATGGCCATGAACACTACGCCCCAATGTCCAGGAAGATGAAGGGGAACACGGAATTTAGCATGAAGCAAAACACCCACAGCTCCGATACTCATCAGTGCAATGATCTCTAATATACTGAGAGTTAGTTTAGTTGGATATGTTCTTGATAAGCTCTTTTGAGATAACTCTGTATTCATATTCTTCGTTATTAACTGGTTCAACATATAGAACGGCTTTTGAATTTTTCAGCACTGGTCTCCACCATTCCGTAAGCAAAATCTTTTCAAAATTAAAGAAATTTTGGTAATCCAAAGTTTTAATTTCTTCAACACCCGTATTCTTTAATATTTCTTCAGCAGTGTAGTTTCCAAATATTTCGCGCATGCCTTTTGTCAGCAAAAACCGACCATCATTTCCTGCGGCACGCAATCCGACAGCAGCCAATGAACCGATGATCCCCTGACGTGTTCCGGTATAACCTTCTAAAAATATACCAAATTTTGCGGCAAGGTCCCATGCCATTTGCATGGTCAGCACTTCGCTTTTTGCACTTACTGAATATCGTATCAACTCTTCATTCACTTTATCCTGAGGGCAAACACATAATCCTGCATCCGAACCATCGGCAGCATTTTTAATAAGATAAGCAGCAGATAGTTCAATGATCTGTTGGTATTTATCCATTGAAGATTCCAAAGAAATACAAGCTGAACTATTATGCGAGGTGTATGGAATCTGTTCGTTAAAGAACAATTGATGGCGCGTAACTCCAATTATCTGTCCGCAATGATTCATTTGTAATAATGCTGCCAGTTCGCGGGCACGAAAACCGGTACCCTTGCTTTCAAGATTATCGGTATCATCAATGGCAATAAAGATCTTCATTTAATCTTTTAGTCTTTTTTTAAATTTCCTGATTATCAAATCCACTGCATCCTGAAACTCAGCACGGAATTCGATATAGTTTTGAATGAGTTTGTTGCCATCTTCAGTAAGATATGTAACTCCCCCGGCTTTTCCGCCCCTGTGTTTTTCAATGATATTAAAGCCAAGAATTTCTTCTATCTTTTTCAGATCGCCCCATGCTTTGCGGTAACTAATTTCCATGATATCAGAACCCGCTTTTAAGGAACCATGCTTTTGAATGGCGATAAGTAATTGCCATTTATCATCATCGATGATGGCATCGCCAGTTTCGGAAGACATCCACAATTTATAATTGATACGAATGTTGGAATACTTAGTGTATTTTTTTTCTTCCATACGTTAGGAATTAAGGTTCATATCAGTGTGCAAAAAAATTCATCTGATAACAGATGGATCAATTATTAGTTATGCTCTTCACCAAGTTTGCGGAGAGCAATAATTTCGCGCCATTTTTGACGTGCTTCAATAGCAGGAATACCGAAATACACTTTTCCGCCGGGAAGCGATTTATCTGTTCCTGATGTTGCGAGCAATACAGCTCCTTTACCGATCACAACATCTTTATTGATAATAACTTTTGCCCATATCAATACTTCATCTTCGATAACCGTGACTCCGGCAATTGCAGAATGCGAACCGATCAGGCAGTTTTTACCCACACGCGTATCGTGGCCAATCTGAACAAAGTTATCCATTTTGGTACCTTTCCCTATTATGGTATCGCCAGAAACACCTTTGTCGATGGCACAGAGCGCACCAATTTCAACATTATCTTCAATTATGGTACGTCCGCATGATTCCATTTTATCATAACCATCGGGACGACGTTTGAAATAAAATGCATCACCCCCGATAACCGTATTCGACTGAATGATCACATTATCGCCGATTATGGAATGATCGTAAATACTTACATTTGAATGAATGATACAGTTTTTCCCGATCTTAACATGGTTGCCCACAAATGCACCGGGTTGTATCATAGTGCCTTCGCCAATTTCTGCAGTATCGCTTATAAATTTTGTTGCCGGTTCAAATTTGCGGAAACGGGTAACTATTTTAACGTAATCGCGAAACGGATCGTCGGAGATAATAAGAGCTTTCCCCTGAGGTGGTTCAACGTCTTTATTAATAATGATGGTTGTAGCTTTTGAATTGAGGGCTTTATCGTAATATTTATGAAAATCAACAAAGGTGATATCACCGGGTTCCACAACATGTATTTCGTTGATGCCGGTTATTTCGTGCGTGTCACTTCCGATATATTTTCCGTTGACAAATTCAGCGATTTCTTTTAACGTATAGGTACGATCAAATTTCATAATAGTAAAAGTAAAAAAGTAAAATCATCCTTTAACCCGTTCGTAGTATGAGTGGCTGCGGGTATCCACTCTGATCTTCTCGCCAACCTTAATAAACAAAGGAACATCCACATTGGCACCTGTTTCAACGGTAGCGTGTTTCAGAGTGTTCGTAGCAGTATCACCTTTCAGTCCCGGTTCGGTATAGGTAACTTCCAATTCAATAAAAGCCGGCAACTCGCACGAAAGCGGGCGTTCGGTATCGGCATGAAACATAATTTCAACATTCTGACCTTCCTTCATCAGATCATAAGATTCGATCAATTCCTGCATAATAGAAACCTGTTCGAATGTTTCGATGTGCATAAAATTATAACCGTTATCGTCTTTGTAGAGATACTGATAGGGACGACGTTCAACACGCGTTATATCGATCTTGACCCCCGAATTAAAAGTATTGGAAATTACCTTGCCAGTAGTCAAACTTTTTAATTTGGTACGAATAAAAGCGCCGCCTTTACCGGGTTTCACATGTTGAAAATCAACAATAACAAACAAATCGTTGTTAAACTCGATACACAATCCATTCCTTATATCTGCAGTAGTAGCCATAAAATAATATTAGTCACTCAAAAAATTTGTGCAAAAATAATCAAATTTAAATTACAAAGACTTTTGGGCAGGAATTTATAAGATATAAAACTTTTAGAATCTTATTAAGCCGAATTTGCGCATGCTCTTATCCCGAAAAATTAATTCTAAATAGTTATCAACACCCCTCGAACCAAGCTGATTTTTTCTGTACTTTTACAGCTGCAAAAACGCATTCCAAAACCCTTGTCAGTCAACCATTATGAGCAATTTTACTCATTTACACGTACATACTCAATATTCTATTCTCGACGGCGCATCCGATATTAAAAAACTGATCGCCAAAGTGAAATTATGCGGTATGACGTCTATCGCTATTACCGATCACGGGAATATGTTCGGGGTGAAGGAATTTCATAATGAAACGCGCAAACATGGCATCAAACCACTGATAGGCTGCGAAATGTATGTGGCTTCGAAAAGCCGTTTTGATAAAGCCGAGTCGGAAGACCGTTCGGGATACCATTTGATATTGATCGCCAAGAACGAAACCGGGTATAAGAATCTTTGCAGACTCGTGAGCCTTGCCTGGAAAGAAGGTTTTTACTACAAACCGCGCATCGATTGGGAACTGTTGCGAAAACATCATGAAGGACTGATAGCTTCTACTGCTTGTTTGGCCGGTGAAATACCTGCAGCGATCCAAAACAACGAAACAGATAAGGCCGTTGAGAAGATACAGGACTTTTTGGAACTTTTCGGCGATGACTTTTACCTGGAACTGATGCGGCACAAAACCGACGACCCGAAAATTGATGCTGATGTGTATGTTCATCAGGAAAAAGTGAATCAGGCTCTGATAGGTTTCTCTGCTAAACTTGGCATTAAACTCATCGCCACCAACGATGTCCATTTTATTGAAGCTACCGATGCCGAAGCCCACGACCGTTTGCTGTGTATTAACACCGGCAAACTTGTTCAGGATATTGGCCGGATGAAATATACCACCAAAGAGTTTTTAAAGACACCGGAAGAAATGGCAGAGTTGTTTGCCGATGTGCCCGAAGCCCTCGAAAACACGAACGAAATTGCTGATAAGGTGGAAGAATTCGATCTGAACAAAAAACCCATACTACCAAATTTTCCGTTGCCCGAAGGTTTTACCGACTCCAATAAATATCTCGAACACCTCACTAATGAAGGCGCCAAAAAACGCTATCCCGATATCACCGACGAGATCAAAGAACGCATTGATTTCGAACTCTCGGTAATTAAAAAGATGGGGTTCCCGGGTTATTTTCTTATTGTATATGATTTTATCAAAGCAGCCCGCGATATGGGTGTTTGGGTTGGACCGGGACGTGGTTCGGCTGCCGGTTCGGTAGTTGCATATTGTTTGCGCATCACCGATCTGGATCCTTTGAAATATGGTTTGCTGTTCGAACGTTTTTTGAATCCCGACCGTATTTCGATGCCCGATATGGATATTGACTTTGATGAAGACGGACGCGATAAGGTGATCAAATATGTGGTGGAAAAATACGGACAGGAACGCGTTGCACAAATTGTTACGTTCGGAACCATGGCGATGAAAATGGCCATTCGTGATGTGGCCCGTGTTGAAAATCTTCCGCTTCATGATGCCGACCGTTTGTCGAAACTGGTTCCCATGAGAGCAAAGAATCTGAAGGAAGCCATTGAGATGGTTCCCGAATTAAAAGATGCAAAAAACTCTCTGAACCCCTTGGTTTCGCAAACCATAAAATATGCCGAAGAACTGGAAGGTTCTATTCGCCACACAGGAACTCATGCCTGCGGTATCATCATCGGGAGAGACGACCTGATAGACCACATCCCCTTATGCATGCTGAAAGACTCGGACCTGCAGGTTACCCAGTTCGAAGGTTCACATGTTGAATCGGTAGGTTTGCTGAAAATGGATTTCCTGGGTTTGAAAACCCTTTCTATCATTAAAGACGCTATTGAAAATATCAAGTTCTCGAAAGGTATCGAAATTGATCTGGATACCATTCCGCTCGACGATACCGAAACCTACGAACTGTTCAGCAAAGGAAACACTACTGCTATTTTTCAGTTCGAGTCGGACGGAATGAAAAAACATTTGCGCGAACTAAAACCCAACCGTTTCGAGGATCTGATAGCCATGAACGCCTTGTACCGTCCGGGACCCATGGAATATATCCCCAGCTTTATACGCCGTAAACACGGAAAAGAAAAGATAACTTACGACCATCCCTCGATGGAGGAAAAACTGAAAGACACCTATGGGATCACGGTCTATCAGGAACATGTTATGCAGCTTTCGGTGATCATGGCAGGGTTCACACGCGGTGAAGCCGACTCGTTGAGAAAAGCCATGGGAAAGAAGAACCGCGAATTGATGCACAAGCTGAAAGAAAAATTTATTACGGGATGCCTTGCAAACGAAATTACGGAAGCCGTCGCCAAAAAGGTTTGGTCCGACTGGGAATCGTTTGCCGAATATGCTTTCAACAAATCGCACGCGGCCTGTTATGCCATCACGGCTTACCGGATGGCTTACCTGAAAGCGCATTACCAGAACGAATTCATGGCTGCCGTGTTGAGCCGCAACTTCTCCGATATTGATGAGATCACCTTTTTGATAGATGAGTGTAAAAAACTCAACATACCGGTTTTGGGACCCGACATCAACGAAAGTCAGGTACGGTTCACGGTGAATGCCAAAGGCGAGATACGCTTCGGAATGATAGCTATTAAAGGTCTGGGGAATGCTGCTGTTGATTCTGTTATTTCGGAACGCGACAAGAACGGCAACTACAAGAACATTTTCGATTTTCTGAACCGCGTTAACCTGCGCACCTCGAACAAAAAAAGCATCGAAGCTCTTGCCATGGCCGGCGCTTTCGAAAGCATGGGCATACACCGGGCACAGTTCTTTTATAAACTGCCCAACGAAGAGATTACCTTTCTGGAAAAACTGATACGACACATCGGCCTGGTGCAAAGCAAACAAAATGCCATGCAGCAATCTTTGTTCGGCGAAACCGACGAGATGACTGTTTCCGATCCCGAACTGCCCGTTTGCGAACCCTGGAGCAAAATAGAACAACTCAACCACGAAAAGGCCGTTATCGGGTTTTACATGTCGGGACATCCGCTTGACGACTATAAAGCCGAACTCACGAATTTCGGAAACTTTACACTCGACAAAACCGATAATCTGAAACAATTTGCCGGTCACGACATCCGCTTCGGAGGCATGATCACTTCGGCCGGACACAAGATAAACAAGAACAACAAACCTTTCGGATATTTCGAAATTGAAGATTATGTGGGCTCGGTACGTTTGAATCTCTGGTCGGAGAACTACGATAAATTCAAACATCTGATGGAGATCGGGAAATGCATCTTTATTTCGGGAAAGATAGAACGTAGGTTTTGGGATAAAGAAAAAGAGAACGACCCCAACGCGGTGATAGAATACGAGATCAGGATCAACAACATCGAACCGCTCTACGACCTGATGGAACGCAGAGCCAAAAGCATCACACTATTGCTGCCGCTCGACCGTATCAATACGGATACCGTTAGCCGGCTCGACAGTATGATACGCAAAAACCCCGGTAAAGCAGATCTGAAACTGAGGGTGTTCGATATGGAAGACGATTATACCATCGACATGAATTTGCGACGCAATAAAATAAGCTGCGAAGGATTTTTGAAAGAAATCGAAAGCCTGGAGGGGGTGAAGTTCAGGATTAATTAGTTGAAAGTTTAAAGTTCAAAGTTGAAAGTTCAAAGTTTAAAGAACAATGGGCTGTGAATAATTAAAAATAAAATAATCCTGATTTGCTTTGCAGAATTATTTAAATTTGTAGTTGAGTATAAACATTAAAATAAAACAATATGGCACTAGATGTAAACGACGGAAATTATGCAGAATTGGTTGAAAAATCAGATAAAATAGTAATGCTCGACTTTTGGGCAGAATGGTGCGGACCCTGCAGAATGCTCACTCCTATCGTGGAAGAAATGACTCACGAATTCGAAGGCAAAGCAGTGATAGGCAAAGTAAATGTTGACGACAGTCCCGGTATTACATCCAAACACGGCATACGCAACATACCAACCATATTGTTCATCAAAAACGGAACGGTGGTCGACAAAGTGGTTGGTGCCACACCCAAAGCAGGTTTGGTTGCCAAACTCAATGGCCTGCTGTAAGCACAGCAAGCACACGATTTCATGACCGATACTATTGATCAAAAGCTGATACAGCCTTTTGGCAATCTCGAACTTATTGCCAAACAAGTGGTGGAAGGTTTTATCACGGGTTTGCATAAAAGTCCGTTTCACGGCTTTTCGGTCGAATTTTCGGAACACAGGCAATACAATACAGGCGAATCGACACGACATGTCGACTGGAAACTATATGGCCGCACCGATAAGCTGTTCGTAAAACGCTTTGAGGAAGAAACCAACCTGCGCTGCCAGATCATTATCGACAATTCGTCGTCGATGTATTATCCGGTGAACAAACTGCTGGATATTGAACATCCCAACAAGATCACCTTTTCGGTTTATGCCGCCGCTTCGCTCATCTATCTGTTGCGGCAGCAACGCGACGCCGTGGGCCTGAACATCTTTTCGGACACCATCGAACTGCAAACCCCTGCCCGCTCCAACTCGTCGCATCAAAAAATGCTTTACTATCATCTCGAAAAGATGCTAGCCGCATACGACGAATCGGCACCCAAAAAAACTTCTGCGGCAGAAGCCCTGCACCTGATAGCCGAAAATATTCACAAACGCTCGCTGGTGGTTATTTTCAGCGATATGATGGAAAGCAACGCCAACACCGACGAACTTTTTTCGGCTTTGCAGCATCTGAAATACAACAAACACGAGGTGATACTTTTTCATGTTTCGGACAAAGGCAAAGAACTCGATTTTAATTTCGAGAACCGCCCCTATAAGTTCGTGGATATGGAAAACGGGCAGGAAATAAAACTCAACCCCACGCAGGTGAAAGAAGCCTACACGGAAGCCGTTCAGAAATTCCACAATCAACTGAAACTACGCTGCGGACAATACCACATCGACCTGATAGAAGCCGATATCAACGAAGGTTTTTATCAGGTGCTGCTGGCGTATCTTATTAAGAGAGAGAAAATGATGTAGGGAGGAAGAATCCAGAATTCAGAAGTAAGAATTCAGAATGGGTTTGTTAAGTTTTTTCGTTACCGCACTAATTTATTTTATCCAAATACCACAACTTGCCCGATGCTTCTTTATACCCAACTATTCCTTGTGCGGCTGAATAATAAACCGTTGTTATAGAATCTGAAGGGTTGTTCATTTCATAAACAGAATTATACGTATGACTCAGAATAATGAATGTTGGGTGACAGGCTGAAAGGTAAATAGATGCATTATTAGGATACAAATATATTGTAGTACCTTCAAATAAATAGCCATTACTAAACTGAAATATTGTTGAATCAACTGATGAATAATTATTATAAAAAAACAAACCAAAAGATTTTGTAGGAACATCTTCAGTGTTATAATAATAAACTAACCTTAACGTAATAAAAAAAGTTGTATCCTCGTTGCATCTTGATGCAATGTCGACCTCATGTTCAGAATGAGTTTTATTATCACAGACTTCATTGCGGATATTGGACCATATTATCGATTGATGTGGATGAATGGGTGAATAACTAACAGAATCCCCTAAAGAATCTTTAAAAGTATATTTTGCAATATTATCATAAGGCACAATACTATTTATCTCGGCAGCGGTAAATACCAAATCATTTTTATCTTTCGAAATGCAAGTATTATCGTCCGTATTTTTACAATCCATAAAGATCGGAGAAACTAACAATGCCAATGTGAAAATAAAAATGAGTCTTTTCATGATTAAGATTTTCGTTTACAATCAAAAAACCAATACAAATATAATAAAAAAAAAACTCCCTCAACATTGTATCGCGGAGGGAGTTTTTTCGGTGGGTTTGTTTTTATTCAATCCTATTAATCAATTCTCTTTCGCATCTCACATGCAAACTCCTAATTACATTTATCGGAAGAGTAATTTTTATTTCTTTTCCGTAATGTCGAAACTGCCTTTCATGTAATTGAATTCAACCATGTAGGTTTTGCCGGCTTCCACTTTAAATACAGGGCCAAAAGCCTGGTCGCCGCTGGGGCAGATATCCTGAAGAATCATAACGCCTGCAGGTCTGTCGTAATAATACGTATCATTTGAACCGACTACCATAACCAAACGGGCATTAAATTTAAGTGCTCCTGTATGTACATCAAAAACAGGATCGGTGCTTAAAAATGATTTAACAGGACCCGAAATTTTGTTCAAGTCGGGATATGCAGTAATATCAAAAGGATGTTTAACGGTTTTGTCGCCATCCAAGGGTTTGCCAATGATTAACCTCGAGTCCTGCTGATCGAGTTTTACGTATATTTGTTTTACATTAGCAGCTTTAGCAAAATTGCATTTTTCGAGCGGAAAACTTGCTTTTTGAACCAGCATTAAATTAAAATTCGAACTGTCGCCGCAGTCAATCACAGCATGTTTTACGATAGCGCCAACCATACTGCTTTTGCGGTGAAAATAAACGCGTGCCATGCCGCTCTTTAAGGGAACCAGAGTTTGATCTGAGTTTTGACATTGACCTGTTTCATGTAACAGAAGTGCGCAAAACATAAGCACGAGAATGCTTTTTAAATTCATTTGTTTTTTCATGGGAATTAGTTTTAACATTCATTAAATTTATACTTAATTCAAGACTTCAAGTTCTGAATTTCAAACAATTTTACTTCAAAAATAATTAATTTTATATATAAATGAAAATAATTAACAAAAAAAACTCCCTCAACATTTTATCGTGGAGGGAGTTTTTCAGGGTAGTTCCATTTATTTCTTCTTTTTCAGGTAAATTGTTTTGTCGCGATCATGATTTGGCTTGCTTATCTTCCGGTATATTTATAATGCCTGCTCCATCAACCATCCATTTATTATTTTGAAATACGATCTTAACGGTCACCTTAAACTTTTCCAGATCGATACCAACAAGCGTTACATATCCCGAGGCTTCATCGTAGGTGCTAATTTCAAAACCTTTATCCGGGTAATCCTGTGCGTTAAGTATAGGGTCGAAATCCAGTCCTAAAATCGGGTCAGCTTTATAAGCATCATCTTCGATCTTTTTATAGGTTGCTTTAAATTTTTCGGTTAAAACCGGATTCGTTTTTAACCATTTATATGTTGCTTTTAGTTCCGGACGGGTATTAATGAAATTTATGTAGGCATTCATAAATTTTAAAGCAACATCGGCATTCGATGTTTGTTTGTTCTGAGTGTTTTGATTGGTTTGCGACATCAGGTGCAAATTGCAACAAAAAAATAGTATTAAACTCAGACAGATACGGTGTTTCATATATTTATTGATGGTTATTAATGTTTTGCTTTTCTTTTATTCCTCACAACAAATGGAGGAACGCTCATAAGTTTTTCAGTTTCCCTTTCAAAATTACAAATAATTTATTCTCAACCAAAAAAATAGTTCCCGCAAATAGCGCAGATTTGCGCAGAAAAAGCGATATTGGATTAACATGACGGTGAGAAGGCCGTATCATTCAACTATTTCTTCGAAATAAATTTTTTATAAACCCACAGTTCCCTATATGAATGTCCATCATAGCGATTATCCTCGGGTTCTATACCGGCTATAACAAAAGTGCTGTCCTGATTATATCCCAAAATATAGATCTTATGTCCGTCCTGTATCGGAAAATAATTATCCCAATAAAAACTTTCGGTGGTATCGTCCAGATCCTGTATTAATTTTTTGGCAAATTTCAGATCTTTTATTCCAATTACATCATGAAACTTATGGGTTCGGAAATCTCTGCAATAGCCGATTTCTGCATTTTTCAATTTGTTTTCCTGCCGGTCGATCATTATTTTTGAAAAGATACCTCCAATCCCGCTCAAACCAACAAATGCTATAACCCCTGTTGCTATCCAAAACCAAACGTTTCGGAAAATACGCGGTCGCGGTTTTTTGATGCCAATAATCCGGGGTTTTTGCAATCGGAAAAGCCGAATGCCGATAATTAAAATAAAAATAAGATAAAAGATCGCGAGGGCCGAAATGATAGCAGTATCGAAAAAAAGAAACAATACGCGTTCGTCGGAATACAGCGACGCATCAGGCAGAACGATAATAGTAAGGCACAGGTACTGATGTAAAATAAAAACAACGAGTAATGCAAAACTCAATGCTAAATGCACGATGAGTTTCCATTTTATCTTTTGTAAAAATATACCCAATGCAATAAAGCAACAACCTAACAGCATATAAAACGGCATGAAAATTCTGAAAAGATCATTTGCAGGCATTTTTACCAAATTGAATAATAAACCTATCTGAAAAAGAAAAAACAATGGTGAAATAACTATAATTCCACCAAAAATGATCAGGAGTACTTTTGCCGGTTTAATTCTCATATCTGTATGTTATAAAAACTGTGTAAAGTGTTTTGTTACTCCCTTCAAAAATACAAATTATTTATTCTCAACAAAAAAACTCTTACTAATTTTAAATTATTAGCTGTTACTTCTTACCTGTTACCTATTATTTATTGCCCCTTTTCTTTAGTTTTTCACAATTTGCAATCTAATTCTTGTTCATTGTATCGTTACTTTGTTTCTCTTTGTTGTTACATTGTTTCTTTTTGTTGTTACATTGTTCCTTTGTTTTGTTTCATTTATTCTTTTTGTTCATTCTTTTATTTATTGTGTTATTTCTTTTGTCTTTTGTATTTATTCTTTATTCTATTGTATTATTACAATAATACATTGTTGCTGTTCGTTGTTCTATTGTATTAAAACATTTGTCCGATGTTTGATTGCATTTGTAATATTTTAATTGTTTTTAGTAATAAACCTTCATAAATGATACCATTATGAGAAATAAACGTCCGATTATCAATTATTCGCGCATATCAGTCGAAGAATTCATTCTGACTTGCCGTGTTATAATCCAGAAAATGACTACTAATCTCTATTTTCCGGATCCCAACCCCACTTTAGCAGAGATCATTATGCTGACCGATGATCTGGAACAAAAAGATATAGAAGCAAAAGACGGAGGAAGACTTGCAAAATCGCTGATGCAAACCGCACGTAAACTGCTTGAATTAAAAATCCGCAGTCTGGGATTGTATGTTGACAGAACTTCGGAAGGAGATGAAAATATGATGGTTAGCAGTGGATTTCCTTTAACAAAAGATCATAATCCGCGTATCCGCAGAAACTTTTGGGTGAAGCGAAGCGGACAGTACGGTGAAATAAAGGCTGGATGTGCCAGAATTCCCAAATCTAAAGCTTATTTGTGGCAATATTTTATTGGTCAGATGCCTCCGGAAGATGGAAAATTGTGGATTTTGGCCAACGCTACCACACAGATCAAAACAACCATAGATAACTTTTCGGAAGGCGACAAAGTGTGGGTGCGCTGTTGCGGCGTATCACACGAAGGTATGACGGCATGGCGCGAACCTATATCCATCATCGTTGGATAAACATCACATCAAAAAAAATTGCTCAGGTTTTATTTCCGAAACCAAATAATTGCTATTTTTACATCTGATAACCAAAGATTTTCGAAACAATAAAAAAACAAAACCCATGAGCCTGTTAAAAGGAAATACCGAAGCAGAAGCAAAAAGAGCAGTTGAAATGCTTCATGTTTTTGCAAACACCAAATGTAACAAAATCATTAAAGTTCTTCTGGAAAACGGAACATTAAGTGTGTTACCCATAGTCGAAAAAGCTGGTTTACTGCAACCCGAAACTTCGTATTATTTAATACTCATGCTTGGCCACGGTATCGTGATCAAAAAAAGAGTCGGCAAAAAAAGCATGTATACGCTCAATACCGCGAGACTCGAAAAAGTGTTAGCCGCAGTTGATAAACTGTTGGACGAAAAATAAATTTTGACTTCTTACTTCTGAATTCTCTTTTGGCTTTCTAAATTTTGTGAATTTGAAAGAAAAACAAAACCAATGAAAAAACTTATTCTGATTCTGGCCCTGTTATGTGTATCGATAGCAACATTTGGCCAAGCAAAAGCACAAGCCAGAGGCATGATCTGGAAACCAAACAGCTATTGCGACTTTTCGTCCGGTTGGAGCATACCCTGCCAGGTTTTTTGCCGCGATTGCTACTGGAACACCGTAATGTGTGAAGATATAGCCAAAAAAGGAAGCTTCACGGGAGTGCATGTGGTGTTTAAAACCATGTCGGATACCACTTTCGAATTGACCAGCCATTTTAAGAACATAAGCCTGATAACAAAAAGTGGAAAAACAGTGCATCCTTATGCCATATTGTGGCACAACTATGAAATGGATCCGAAAACAGAAGATGAGGTGGATAAAATAAGTTTCATGATCAGCAAGTTCCGCACCAAAAGCTATCGCGTCACCATCAAACCAAAGACTGCTTACGATTTGATATTCCTTTTTAAAGAAGCCGCAACGGGCGATGTTGTTATTTTAGGCGATTTCTTTAAGGCGGAGATCAGCAAATAATATCTGATGATAAAGATCTTCGACAATATCCGCATCATCGTCGTGTGCGTGGCGTTTTATTTTGGCTATAGCATAGGTTTCCGCCACGGTTTCGACCCCATCGCGCAATTGCATTTTATGATACCCGTTATTATAGAGGCTGTTGCCGGAATATCGGGTTTGGAGGGACTATTGTTCGCCGACCAAACGGCCGCGGCCAAAGGTTTCGAAAGCGGAAGCAACTATCAGCGGCAGTCGGCCATTGCGTTGTTGTCGTATGCAGTGGTGGCGGTTTTTGTTTATTTTATCGATTGGGGCCTCAAAGCCGAGCTTACCATTTTATTCGTATTTATGTTCTTTTTTACGTTTTCGGCTGTTAACCATGCCGCCGACGCCATCAAAAACAAGAACTACAAATGGCAAAACATCAACCGGCCTTTTCTCACGTTGTTTTTGATAGCCGGATTGATCTACCCCGTGGTGATGGCGCTGAAAACGCTTTGAGGAATATAACAATCTGAATTCTGAAAATAAAAAAAGGCCTGCTATT
This sequence comes from uncultured Bacteroidales bacterium, assembly GCA_903913285.1. Lineage (GTDB taxonomy): Bacteria > Bacteroidota > Bacteroidia > Bacteroidales > CAIWKO01 > CAIWKO01. Next base: position 183,423 of record CAIWKO010000010.1, read on the forward strand.
TCATAGCTGGCCTTATATATTATACGCATTCAAAATGTGTTAGAAACTTAATATGCTTTAAAACTTACGGATGGCTCGAACGTGTGATAACACGCTTTTATCCGACGGTCCAATTACACTACTGGTTAGGTCAATACGATATGCGGTATTACTACTGATTTCAGTTGATGACCAATAGTAATCATTAGCAATACCACTAAGCACAGATTTATGAAGGTATAATTCTAATATTTCATTATAATCTGGTAAATACCAATCGCTATATCCTCCTGAAACCAAATCATAACATAATTTTGCTGCATAATTTCCTGCTCCCTGAGCGTAAACTATTGAGTCTGTATTTATATTTCCTGTACCAAATATTTGGTTGTAAGCTCCCGGTATAACCATATAGCTGCCATTATACCACTGTATCCCCGTACTTTGATCAGCGGGTGCAGCTATCAATCCGTGTGTTTCCCCCGGTATATACATTGGATCGCCTGTTTGATACAGGTAATATATCGTGCCTCCCTGATAATTATCACCAATTATTGCTGTAGCAGTTGTAAACGATAGGGTACTACCGTATCCTGTACCGTTACTATTGGTTGCATAAGCCCTGATATAATATGTGGTAGTGGCATTTAACCCTGTAATGGCGCTCGTAAAATTATCTGCACCGCTTCCGTCTGTTGTTTTGCTGTCGGCTATGGTTGGAGTGGCGCCCGTGCTCCAGCAAACTCCTTTTGCAGTTATTGCCGAACCTCCATCGCTTGCTATTGTTCCGCCACTTGCAGCCTGGGTATATGTGATACCCGATACAGCAACTGTTTCTACGGTCGGCACCTTATCTTTTTTCTTACAACTGTTTGTAACTATCAATGCCAACCCCATTATCATGAGTGCATAAATAAATGGTCTGTTTTTCTTTTTCATAATTTTAATTTTTAAAAAATCACACTACTAAAGTACAATTAATATTATTACAAATTAAAAAATTAAAAGAAAATAAAAAACTTTATAAACCTGCACGTCCGACAGACTTTCAACTAATTACTTTAGGCACTTCATTGATTAACTATCGGCTTTTCCTCCACATCATCGCATAAAAGCGTATCGGATAATTTGCCGCTTTTGGTATCTTTTACCAGCCAAAACGAAACCAGAAAAGCTTTGGCAGCATCGGGTTCGTCATTTTTCACGCATACGATATTCACTTCCAGCGACGAACGGTCGGCCTTTATATACGATTTCGATGTTTCGTCCCATTCAACCGGGCTGTTGTGTGCCCAGTCTTCGCTCACCAGAAACACCTTGCTGACACTATATTTTTTGCATTCTTTTTCAAACAGGCTTTTTACTTTTGCCTCCAGGGTATCTTTGTCGGCGCCTTTATAAATGTCGGGCAGGGGTTTAAATGGCTTCAGCGCAGGCAAAAGGGCACGGGTTTCGTTTTTCAGGTTTCGCAGGCTTGCTTTGCAAACGTCAATATGGTTCATTATCCTACCGACAGCTGTATCGTTTTCGCCTTTCATCATTTTCATCATGCCGAGGGCAACCCGGGCATCGGTGAGTTTGTTATTCGCTGCAGCCCAGTTTGGCGAAGCAATAGTGTCGGGGTTTTCTTTCAGTTTCTTTGCTTTTTTGGCATCGGTCAGAGCGTCGTTTATATCTGCATCGGCCATAGAAGATATCTGATTTACCGGAAACTTCGAACCGAGGAAGTTCAACACATCTTTGATACGACTTTCGGCATTCGTGAGTTCGTTTGCCAGACTGTCGTTCGGGTTTTTCGTAAAGTCGTCAGCATATTTCTGCCTGAGCGCCACGATAATATTTACCGAAAGAACCATATCGTGCATCTGTTTTATCAGCTCATCCTTTTCGCCTGTTGTGGCATATTGCTTCGATATCTGCCGCACACCCTGAAGGTCAATTGGCTTTTGTGCCATAGCATTTGCTGCCAGCAGCAGCATTAAAGTTGAAATTATGAATGTTTTTTTCATCGTTGATTTATTTGTTGTTTGTCGTTTGTTGTTTTTGTTGAGTCGTTTGATGTTTGTTGTTGAGTTGGGGTTCATCACTTCCCATTTCTCAACTGCGCCTTCAATAACTTCAAAAAGCGTATGACTATCAAAATCCTTCAGGGTTTTCAGATCGTCATACCGTTTCGCATCGCGGGTTTTTAGTTTCTGCAGCAGATGTTGTGCCTCATACTTCATTTGTCCTTTGGTTACGCTTAGGCGATTCGGTTTAAACTCCTGCCCTATCTTTGTTTTATCGAAATGATAATTTCGGGCAGATGCTTCATTCCATAGTTCCATCAGATATTGATTAACAGCATCGGGCGGTCGTTCACATTGTTTAAACCGCAGCAGTTGCGGATGCTCTTTATAGCCTTTGGTGTTGCCTTCCAAAACCTTTTTAGCCAGCAGCGTTTCGCGCCACACGGCAAGCAAGCCTTTTGTATCAAGATATTTCGGATGCAACGACCAGATTCTCATTTATTCTTTGATTCTAAAAAAATTGCCACGAATTCACAGAATACCTGAACTGAGAATCGGTGGCAACTTTAGCTTACTTTAGGCACTTCAAACTTATTTGGTTGAATACAACTCAATGATCTTCAAAATAACTGCAGTGGCTCTTTCCATCGATTCAACGGGCACGTATTCGAACTTGCCGTGGAAATTATGTCCGCCTGCAAAGATGTTCGGACATGGCAAACCCATATACGACAAACGTGCGCCATCGGTGCCGCCTCTTATCGGAACCACCACGGGTGCAATACCCAGTTCTTCCATAGCCTGTTTGGCTGTTTCAACCACATGGAACACGGGCAATACCTGTTGTTTCATATTAAAATACTGGTCTTTCAGTTCGAGTTTCAGCACATCTTCGCCATAACGTTTGTTCATATACTCCACAACATGGGTGATGAATTTTTTCTTGTGTTCGAACTTTTCTTTGTCGTGGTCGCGGATGATGTATTGCAGCATAGCATTTTCAACCGTTCCTTCCATTTTCACCAGATGATAGAAACCTTCGTAGCCTTCGGTATGTTCGGGACGTTGATGCACGGGTAACATAGCATTCATTTCCATGGCGATCAGCATAGCGTTGAGCATTTTATCTTTGGCATAACCGGGATGTATGTTGCGGCCCTGAACAAATATCTTGGCTCCGGCAGCGTTAAAGTTTTCATATTCCAGTTCCCCTATTCCGCCGCCGTCGAGGGTATAAGCAAACTCGGCATCGAATTTCTTTACATCAAAAAAGTCGACTCCGCGGCCTATTTCTTCATCGGGAGTGAAACCAACTTTAATGGTTCCATGTTTTACTTCGGGATGATGCACCAGATATTCCATGGCAGTCATAATTTCGGCGATACCTGCCTTATCGTCGGCTCCCAAAAGGGTGTTTCCGTCAGTGGTGATCAGCGTGTTGCCGATATATTCTTTCAGTTCGGGAAATTCGGTGGTGGTGAGCACCAGATTCTTCTCTTTGTTTATCACGATATCGTCGCCATAATAGTCACGGACGAAATTAGGATTTTCAACGGCGCCGGGCATATCGGGACTTGTATCCATATGAGCGATAAAGCCAATGGTAGGGATCTTTTTGTCGGTATTTGCAGGCAGTGTTGCCATCAAATAGCATTTATCATCCAGCGAAATGTCTTTCAGTCCGAGTGATTCCAGTTCCTGTTTCAGCACTTTGGCCAGGTTGAATTGTTTTTCGGTGCTGGGAGTTGTTTCGGAGTTTTCGTCCGATTGAGTGTCAATTTTTATGTAACGTAAAAAACGTTCTAAAACTTTTTCTTTCATATTTCTATTGTTTTTTTTATTTCCATTCAAATATTATTTAATATAATGTCGTGCCTACGGCACTTTTTTATTCTTATTCTGATTTATTACTACCATAATTTCGTACCTACGATACTTATATCAGCCTCGTTAGAGGCGACATTTTGGTAGAAATATCGATAAATACATAAACAAGCCCCGTAGGGGCGACATTATAAACAACCTGATAATCTCGTTATTCATAAAATCTGTTATATTAATCGATCTCCAATGTTTATAATAAAAAAGGAAAGGAATAATTGCTTACCCCTTCCCTGTTAAATGTTAATCATTTTCTTTTGCGCGGAACGATTCCCAGATAAAATAGGCTATCAATCCGATGAAGGCAACAAATGCAAGTATTTCGGCTATTGCAGTTCCGTTTGCAATTTTATCCCAATGAACCAAGGTCATAGAGTTTTCGTTGCCTGTGAAGAACAACACTATGGCTCCGAACACACCAAACAAAGCAGCACCCGCAATGAAACCCGAAGCAATTAAAATACCCCGGTTCGAACGGGCTATATTGAGTTTTTCGTTCTTGGTGCTCTTGTTGAACCAATGATTGAGCAAACCACCAACTACCAGCGGAGTGTTGAGAGGTAGAGGAATGAACATCCCCAAAGCAAATGCAAGCGGAGATATTTTCAACCAGTTTAGCAAAATAGAAATAACAGCACCCACCGAAAGCAATACCCAGCTAACGCCGCTTCCCGACATCAACGGTTCGATGATGGCAGCCATAGCATTTGCCTGTGGAGCCGTCATAGGATTGGGATGACCCGGAGTTTGAACAAAACCAAACACCTGGTTCAGCACATAAATAACAATACCCACGGTAGCCGCCGATACTATGGTTCCCAGAAATTTAAACGACTCCTGTTTGGCAGGAGTTGAACCAAGCCAGTAGCCTACTTTTAAGTCGGTGATAAAACCGCCCGCCATCGAAAGAGCCGTACAAACAACACCTCCAATTATCAATGAACTAACCATTCCCTGCCAGCCTTTCAAACCAACAGCAACCAATACAACTGAAGAAAGGATCAAGGTCATAAGGGTCATTCCGGATACGGGGTTCGAACCCACAATGGCGATAGCATTAGCTGCAACAGTCGTAAATAAAAATGCGATGATCAAAATGGTAACCAAAGCCACCAATGCCTGAACCAAAGTGATGTGAACGCCGAAGATCAGGAAAATAAATACTGCAGCCAAAGTTAACAGTATGAAAAGCATCACGAACGACATTTTAATGTCTTTTTGTGTTCTTTCCACTTTCACGCCTGCCTGAGCTTTATTGCCTACACCAACAGCGAGTTTAAAAGCACTTGCAATAACACCCGACGACTTGATGATGCCGATGATGCCTGCCATAGCAATAGCACCGATACCGATCGGACGGACATATAATTTAAAGATCATTTCAGGAGTCAGGTCGATAAAAGGATTCACACCTCCGTTGGCTGCAACAATGTTTCCGATTTCGTTCACCAAAGGAACGAACACGAACCACGACAGCAACGAACCCACTGCAATGATGAGCGAATAGCGCAATCCCACCAGATAACCAAAACTGAATATCAGAGAACTTACATTGAACTTGAACACCATTTTTACTTTATCGGCAAGGGCAGTTCCATAAGGTAACACTCTTGAAGAAAATTCTTCGCCCCAGAGTTTCAAATACGTGAAAGCAAAATCGAACAACCCGCCTATCAAACCACTGATTACTAATAAACGTGCCTGTGTGCCGCCTTTTTCACCTGTCATCAGGATCTCGGTTGTTGCAGTTGCTTCAGGGAAGGGTAATTTGCCGTGCATATCTTTCACAAAATACTTACGGAACGGTATCAGGAACAAGATGCCTAAGAAACCTCCCAATAAGGACGAGAAAAATATCTGCCAGAAATTCACCTGAATTTCGGGATATTTAAACTGCAGGATGTATAATCCGGGAATCGTGAAAACTGCTCCTGCCACGATAACTCCCGAGCTGGCTCCTATGGATTGGATAATTACATTCTGTCCCAGCGCATTCTTTTTGCGGACGGCAGCCGAAGCTCCCACAGCAATAATTGAAATAGGAATAGCAGCTTCGAACACCTGTCCTATTTTCAATCCCGAATAGGCTGCAGCAGCAGAAAATATCACTGCCATCAGCAAACCCATCACCAACGACCAGGTGGTTACTTCAGGAAAAATTTTGTTTGCAGGCATCACAGGGATATACTCTTCGCCTGGTTTCAATTCGCGATACGCGTTTTCCGGTAAATTTTTTATTTCTTGTTCTTGTTCCGACATGTGTCCTCCTTTTTAATTTATTTCTGGTTTTTAATTCTATTCAGTTCTTGCAGTATTTTTGATCTTGTGGTTCGATGTTTTAGCAACAAATAAGTGATGACTAACAACACTACAAATGTAATTCCCCAGCCGATAATAACAAGGTAAAAATACGAATTATCGCTTGTGGCAGTTTTAACTGCTTGTGATTCCAGCAGATCAGGATCCACCTTGGCAGCATTTATCAACGAATCGGTGGTACTGCCTTCGGGGGTTAATCCTTCCGATTCTTTCATCAGCGAATCGACCAGCAACGAATGTTTTTTACTATATATAAGCGAATTTTTTACATCATTCAGTTTGTTATAATCATTGGCAAGGCTTTGATAACAATGCGCCAAAAGCGGGCGTGCATTCACCTCTTCTGCAAATTCCATGCTGTTCAAAAAATACGGTATCGCTTTTTCATATTCCCCTTTTTTCTCCAGATCATCACCTTTATCGTATAAGATATCCGCCACCTTTAGGGTGTTGCCAAGCCCTATCTCCAGATTGATGGCTTTAAAAAAATAATTATCAGCCTGAACCGTATCACCATAAAATTCCATGATATCCGACATCAAAAAACTTGTGGATGCAATACCTTGCTTATCATCCAGTTTCCTGCGTATCAACAAAGCATTCTTTCCAAAATACAAGGCATTAGAATAATCGTCTATCGATAAATACAGCCGTGCTAAATCGTGCAGGGTAAGGGCAATTCGGTTCTGGTTTCCGGTCTTAACAAAGATCATCAGGGCAAAGCGATAATTTTTAAGGCCTTCGGCATAGTTTTCCGTTTCCTGATAAGCCGCTCCAATGTTCAACAAACATTCGGCAACACCGTCGTAATCTTTAAATTTGTATTCCATCACCAACGATTGCCGGTAATAGTCCACTGCTTTAGAATAGCTTCCCTGCAAGTGATACACCTCACCTATATTGTTCAGGGTGCTGGCCTCACCTTCTTCATCGTTCATCTGTTTATCAATTTCGAGGCTCTGTTGATAGTATTGCAGGGCTGTTTTATAGTTTCCGAGGTCGTTATATATAAGTCCCAGATTATTCACGCAGCTTGATATCCCTTTTTTGTCTTTGAGTTTCGTATAAATAGCCAGCGAACGTTGATAATGATCAATAGCTTCGTCATTTTCACCCATAAAATAATGAACGATGCCCGTATTTTTCAACGCCAGAGCCATCTGTGAAGAGTCGTTAAGAGTTACTGCCAGATCATAGGCCTGCAACGAATATTTCAAAGCTTTTTCGGGATCGGTATTCCACAGTTGTTTGGTAAGTTCGTTTAAAAGTTCTGCTTTCTTCACCCCGGTGGCTTTCACCAGTTCTTTATTCAAACTATCCACTGTATTTATAGCAAGAACCTGATTCGTAAAACCAAAACAAGCAAACACGAACATGCCAATTAGTGCAGGTTTGATAAATCTTTTAGGGATGGGGAATTGTTCGGTTTTCACAAACCAAATATAGACAAAAATTATCATCCGGGTAATTTCAGCTAAATTTTTTGTTCGGATACTCACGCATAGATCATGGCAATCATGCATTCATCTTAAAAATGTACCTTTGCAAAAAACATTGTCATGCGAAAATATTTCTTCTTTATTGTATTGTTTTCATTTAGCTTTTGCGCAAATATTATAAATGTTAGCGCTCAAACCGATAGCATTAAAAAACCCGGGCGCGACACGCTCGTTATCGTGGGTGTGGGCGATGTGATGATGGGAACCATCATTCCTTCCCGGGAGTTTTTGCCTGCCGGCGAAGATTGTTCTAAAGAATTTACCAATGTGAAACAGATCATCCAGTCGGCCGATGTGGCTTTTTGTAATCTCGAAGGCGTTTTTACCGATACTCCCAACGGTCATAAACCCTGTAATAACAATAATTGCTGGACTTTCGGCATGCCCACCAAATTTGTGAATTGTTTGGTAGATGCAGGCTTCGATTTCATCAGCAACGCCAACAATCATTGCAAGGATTTTGGCGAAGCAGGCAAACAAAGCACCGCCAAAACCCTCGATGCTGCCGGATTGCATTATGCAGGATGGCTTTCGAAACCCTATACCATTTTTGTTAAGGACAGTATCAAGTATGGGTTCTGTGCTTTTTCGCCCGAATCGGGAAATTGCGATATCAGGAACTATGCCGAAGCACAAAGGATAGTTCGTCATCTCGATTCCGTTTGCGACGTGGTTATAGTTTCGTTCCACAGCGGTGCCGAAGGTGCCGACCACCAGCACGTGACGCGCAAAGACGAAATGTTTATGGGCTACGACCGCGGCAATGTTTATGAATTTGCCCATCTGATGATAGATGCGGGCGCCGATATCGTTTTTGGTCACGGACCCCACGTAACCAGAGCCGTTGAAGTATACAAGGACCGCTTTATTGCCTACAGCATGGGTAATTTTAATACCTATAGCCGTGTTAGCATCGCGGGTGTGTGCGGCCTGGCTCCCATTATGCAGGTTTATACCGATAAAAAAGGGAAGTTTTTGAAGACTCAAATCATTTCCACCTGTCAACTTAAATTCCAGCCACCGCTTATCGACCCCGATAAAAAGGTTTTGAAAGTAATTCAGAAATTAACCAAAGAAGATTTCCCCGAAGTAAAAATAAACATCAGCGATGAAGGGGTAGTGACGCAATGAGGTTGTTTAAAGGAGACGGAGGCTCATTTAATATTTCGACGGAGGCATAGCCTGCCACCGAACGGGGTATTTTTCATGATTTTTTGTTTTTGATCATTGCAATTGAAAAAATCAATAACGAAATCGGTACTAGTATGGTAAATATATCAACAAGTATAAATAACCACATTTTGTCATACGATGGAAAAGCCCATGAACCTAAAGTTTTATAAGAAGTCCACAGACCTATGATTTTATAAAGGGAAGTTATGATCCAAATTATTGAACCTATCATCAAAATAATTGCTGCAGTTTTAATTTTCATTTTTATTGATTTTAAAATTAACTCTAAAATCCGTTTTTTATAGTGGTTTCTGGTCTCCACTTTTATTTTATAAAGAAAAGGGCGTTTGCAAAACGCCCCTATATTCGTCTATAATTAAGAAATGGCGTATGCCATACGCCCCTTCTGTGTATTAACTTATTTCGTCGTCGATAATTACTTCGTAATGATTTAATCTTCCACTTTTGATTACTATGTTTTGATGACACCTAACTTTACCGGCTAAATCATTACCCATTAGTGCTTTACCTCCTTTTACTTCTTCGAAAGTGGCCATACCGTTTTCGTCGGTGACGGCTGTTTTTTTGGTGTTGCTTAGGGTGAATATTAAGCCTTCGAGGGGTTTGCCCGTGGTTTTACTGACGGCATGAACTTCGACATAGGTATGATGAACGTTAACGGTAGGTATAATGGTGCTTGCCATGAGGCGTTGATAGAAAGGAAGGTCGGTTGTTTGATAATCGCGGGTTAATAGTTTTAAATGGGTGACGGTTACCATGACGGGTTTGAAACTATCCTTAAATAATTTGGTGAGCGCGGGCGAAACTTCGTGAACGGTTTCGCTAGTTCCTTGTAAGTTGGTGAATTTATCTATTTCTTTTTGTAAACTGACCAGCATGGGAGCCGTGATGGTGCTGGGGCTTAAATCAGCCAGGTTGGCGTTCATAAGGTCGTGGGCAGCCTGGGCCAAAATAGCACATTGACTGTCGGCAACCTGCCTGTAATCTGTGGGTTCGGTATTTAATTGTTCGGCAATGCTTGGTTTGCCTTTATTGATGAGTTTAACATAGGCTTTTCCAGAGAGATTGGATGCAAGATTGCTCAGCACGATTTTTTCGTCGAGTTTTTCTTTGCTGAAACCGCTGTTATCGGCATGTGCGGCTGTAGCGGCTTTTGTGTTGGCTGTATAAGCATCACGGAAGGTATCTACTTCGTCGACATAATCGGGATTGGATGTGTAGGAAGCGCTGTCGTCGGTTAATTCTTTGTCCAATGCTGCAAACATTGTTCTTTGGGCTTGTTCTCTGTTTGTCATGACTCTTAGGGTTTAAATTAATAAATTACAAAAAAATCAAATCGTAAAAAAACTTGCTAAAGGTACAAATAAAAATTGAATAAATAATAAATAATCAAAAAAAAACTTATTAAAATATTTTTTGCGTGGTTGGAACCTTTCTATAGCTATATAGAAATGTATTTATACATCTATTTATCAGCATTTTGCATCATAACATTCAAATTATGGCAAGCAACATTCAAATTATGACAGGCAACATTCAAATTATGACAGGCAACATTTAAATTATGACAGGCAACATTTAAATTATGGCAGGCAATATTCAAATTATGGCAAGTAACATTCAAATTATGGCAAGCAACATTCAAATTATGGCAAGTAACATTCAAATTATGACAGGCAACATCCAAATTATGGCAAACAACATTCAAATTATGCAGGCAACATTCAAATTATGCCTAGTAACATCCAAATTATGGCTTATGACAAGTTTAACGGCAAAATCGGAGAATCATCAATTGCAATTTTTAAATTATTAATAAGGACACGAAATTTCGTGTGGCAAGATGCAATTCATAAAAATTCTTACATTTGCTACTCTTAAAATTCAATTAATTTTCGAAAAAATGCAATACGGGCGCTTCTCAACCAACGGAAAAGAATACCTTATCACCAAAATGAATACCCCCAGTCCCTGGATCAACTATTTGTATAACGGCCGCTATTTTACAAGCATATCGAACAACGGCGGCGGAATGAGTTATTTTAAAAGTCCGCTCCATGGAAGAGTTACCCGCTATCGCATCAACGAAGTGCCCCACGACCGCCCGGGCAAGTATATCTACGTGAAAGATAAGGAAACCGGCGAAGTGTGGAGTTTAACCTGGCAGCCCGTTGGCAAACATCTGGAAGCTTACCGCCTGGCCCACGGTTTCGGGTATACCCGTTCGGAAGCTATTATCAACGGCATCGACAGTTCGGTGTTGTTCTTTGTTCCTGCGGACGATGATCAGGAATTGTGGAAAGCTACCTTAAAGAACATCACAGATAAGCCACGCAAATTGTCGGTTTACGGATATTCGGAGCTGGCGTTGGGACATGCTTTGGTAGATTTGATTAACCAATGCGACGACCAGCATTTCAACCGTTCGCATTTCGAAAAAGATTTGAATGCCATCTTTTCGACCAAGACCTATTGGGTTACTCAAACCAAAGGAACCCAGCAACAGGAAAATAAGGAATGGGACCAATGGACTTTCTTCACGGCCAATTATCCTGCCACAGGATATGAAACGCTGCGCGAACGTTTTATCGGGTTGTATCGCAATGAAAATAATCCGGAAAGTTTGGAGAAAGAAAATCTGTCGTGTCGGGATACCGACTTTGGCAATGTGGTGAATGCTTTAAAGATTGATATAGAACTGCAACCCGGCGAAACGAAAGAACTTGTTTTTACTTTGGGTGTGATAGAAAAGCTGCGCTTCGATGAACTGAAAGCGGCGCGCGTTGAGAAATATAAAAATGTTGCCGAAGTGGATGCTGCATTTGCAAAGCTCAACAAGGCATGGGATGATTATTTCGCCCATACTTCGGTTGAGACGCCCGATGAAGACGTGAACGTGTTTATGAAATACTGGATACCCTATCAGGCCAAAGTAGCTTTTGATGTGGGGCGTGTTGCCAGTTTTTATTACTGGGGCATCGGACGGGGATTCGGCTTTAGGGACACGGCTCAGGATACCATTGCCGTAACAATTTCGAATCCCGAAAAAGCGAAGGAGCGCGTCTTGTTGCTTTCGCGCCAGATGCGAACCGATGGCAAGGTGTATCACCATTTTCACGGCGACGGCGACGGCGAGTTTACACATCATTGCGACGACCCCTTGTGGTATATGCTGGCAGTTTCGGAATATCTGAAAGAAACCGGCGACTTCGACCTGTTGAACAATAAGCAGCGTTTTATTGATGATGGAAAAGAAGGCACGGTATTGGAACATTTGCTTGCCGTGGTTAATTATGCTAAAAACAATCTCGGCATCCACGGTCTTCCGATTTTCGGCCGCGGCGACTGGAACGATACGCTTGATTATATAGGGGGCGATGAAGGCGGCGAAAGCGTCTGGGGCGGAATGTTCTACGCGGCTATGCTCAACCTGTTCATTGAATTGTTGGAGTATTTGGAAAAAGATATATCCGAAGTTTCGTCGGTTCGCGATTCGCTGATAAAAGCGGTGGACGATAATTGCTGGGACGGTGAATGGTATATCCGTGCCTTTGGCGGCAAAGGACGCAAGGTGGGTTCGAAAGAAAACAAATACGGAAAGATATTTTTAAACACTCAGATATGGACTGTGTTGGCCGGTTTTCCAAAACGTGAACGTATCGTTATGGCAATGGATAGCGTTAAAACCTATCTGGATTCGCCGGAAGGTCCGAAAAAATGTTCTCCGGCCTGGAAAGAAATTGATCCTAACATAGGCTTGGTTACCCGTTGTGTTTGGGGAAAGAAAGAGAACGGGGCAGTGTTCTGTCATCCCACGGCATGGGCAATACAAGCCGAAACTATGTTGGGAAGAAGCAATCAGGCGTTCGGCTATTTTAAAAAGATGCTGCCCAACCGTATCGACAGCGATACCTTTGTTGCTGAACCCTACGTGTTTTCACAATACATCACCAGCAACGAACATTCGCATCCCGGACGTGCAAGTCATTCATGGCAGACCGGTTCGGCAGCATGGATGTACCGGGTTGCTTACGATTATATTCTTGGATTACGCCCCACCTATAAAGGTTTATTGATAGATCCTGCAATACCTTCGCATTGGGATACATTCAAAGCAAAAAGAAAGTTCAGGGGGACACTTTACACTTTTGAAGTTGTAAACCCAAGTCGTATTGAAAAAGGAGTAAAAGAAATTTTTGTGGATGGAAAGATGATAGAAGGAACGGTACTTCCGGTTACAACGCAAAAAGAATGTAATGTAAAAGTGATCATGGGAAATTAATTTTAGTGAAGAACACATTAATACAACAATAACATGAAGCGACATGCCAGCAGCCCGATATTAACCCGGGAAAATATTCCCGATATCTTCCCTCAACTTGTTGATGCTACTTCCGTTTTCAATCCCGGGGCCATAAAGTTCGGAGATAAATATTTGCTGATGCTGAGGGTTCAGTCGCGTTCGCGCGAAACCTTTATGGTTATGGCCGAAAGCAGTAACGGCATTGATTTTAAAGTTGAAAATAAAATTGTCGATTTCAAAGGGATTGAAAAGATCAGGGAAAAAATATACCACATTTATGATGCGAGGATCTCAAAAATAGAAGACGCGTATTACATCATGTTTGCCATGGATATGGACTCAGGATGCCAGCTTGGTCTTGGAAAAACTACAGACTTTAAAAGCTTTGAATTTATAGGCATCACTTCGAACGAAGATATACGGAACGGGGTATTATTTCCTGAAAAGATAAACGGCAATTATTTGAGAATGGATCGTCCGAATAAGTCGCGACATGAAAACGGAACCACTTCGGGCAGCACCATCTGGCTCTCCAAATCAAGCGACCTGCTGAACTGGGAACCTATTGCTCCTTTAATTGACGGACGTTTTCATTACTGGGACGAATTCATAGGGTCGGGTCCGCCGCCGGTTAAAACCCGCGAAGGCTGGCTGCATATCTATCACGGAGTAGCAGGGCATTTCGGTAGTTCAAACATCTATCAGGCAGGAGTATTGCTGCTGGACCTGAAAGATCCTTCAATTGTGATCGCTCGCAGTTGGTGCAATATACTCGAACCGCGTGAACTTTACGAATTGACAGGACAGGTACCCAATGTAGTGTTCCCAAGCGGGATGATTGTTATGGAATACGATAACGAAGGCTACGCCTTACCCGAAAGTGAAGTGTATGTATATTACGGAGCTGCGGATACCTGTGTTGGTTTAGCCGTGACAACTATTAACGAATTAATTACACAAGCTGGTCAAGAAGAATTAAATAAGCGTTTGAACTACTAAACACCTAAAAGACTAAACAGCTAAATAAAAAATTAATAACTAAAACAAAAGACATGAATTTATCAACGGGCGACTGGGCCATTGTCTTGGGATTACTGGCTATCATGGTCGGTATGGTTTTATTCAGCAAGAATCTTGTAAAAAGTGTCTCCGATTTTCTGGCCACCGGTCGAACAGGTGGCCGGTATATCATATCCATGTTTCAGGGAACTGCGGCTCTCGGCGCGATAACGGTAGTGGGCGCGCTGGAACAGAACTATAATGCAGGATTTAATTCGCGTTGGTGGGAAATGCCGACTGCAGTTATTCTTGTTACCATGAGCATCACGGGTTGGGTTGTTTATCGTTTCAGGCAAACCAAGGCATTAACGATGGCACAGTTTTTTGAAATGAGATACGGCCGTCCTTTCAGGATATTTGCAGGTTTTCTTGCTTTCTTTTCAGGAGTGTTCAACATGGTTATATTTCCTTCAGTAAGTGCACGTTTTTTCATTTATTTCTGTGGCATTCCCGAAATCGGCATGGTGGGTCCTTACTCAGGAACTTTCATTTTAGTTACTGCTGTGATGGTGCTCATACCACTCTACTTCATTTTTACAGGTGGACACATCGCTGTTATGTTTACCGACTTCATCCAGGGTGTTTTCGTAAACATAGTTTTTGTTGCCATCGTAATTCTTTTGCTCATCAAGGTCGACTGGGCACACATAACGACAGCCATCTCAACTGCCGAAGCAGGCAAATCGCTGATCAATCCTTTTGATGCCAGCAAAGTTCAGGACTTTAATCCCTGGTATTTCTTCATAGGCATGTTCGGGCTTATTTATACCAAACTATCCTGGCAGGGCAATTCATCGTTCAATATCGCAGCAAAAAGCGCCCACGAAGCGCGAATGGCTGACGTATTGAGCAATTGGCGGCTCGTTCCTCAGTGGGGTTTATTTCTGGTTTTTGTTCCCATTGTGGCTTATACTTTGTTCCACCATCTTGATTTTAAAACCGTAGCCGATTCCATCAATGCAACTCTTTCCACTGCAGGTAATTCAGCACAGCAAAGTCAGTTGAGGGTACCAATGGCCTTAAATTATTTATTGCCTGCAGGTTTGAAAGGGGCCTTTGTTGCCATCATGCTGGCTGCGGCTATCACTTGCCACAACACCTACATGCATTCCTGGGGAAGTATCTTTATTCAGGACTGTATCATGCCTCTGCGCAACAAACCTTTTGCACCTAAAGAACATCTCCGGTATTTAAAACTCTCCATACTTGCCGTGGGTATCATTATCTTCGTGCTGAGTATCGTGTTTCAACCCAAGGACCTTGTCTTCCTGTTCCTAAATATTTCGGGGGCTATTTTTGTCGGAGGTTCGGGTGCAGTTATTATTGGTGGTTTGTATTGGAAACGGGGCACTAATGCCGCGGCTTGGGCGGCCATGATAACCGGTGCTTTAACTGCTTCTCTAAATATACTTTTAAATAAAGTTGTTCCCAACTTCCCTATCAACGGACAATGGGGATGGTTTATGGCCATGGTGGCAGCAACACTGGTCTATATTGTTGTTTCCTTACTCACCCGGAGACCAAACTTTATTCTTGACCAGATGCTGCACAGGGGCGAATATGCCGAAAAAACACTTGATGCACCTGAAGACACGCAACCCGTAAAGGGGTGGAAAGTATTAGGCACCACAAAAGAATTCACTAAAGGCGATAAGATCATTTATATAGTGACCATGGGATGGACTTTCTTATGGGTACTTGTGTTTTTTATTGGCACTTTCTACAATTTCTTTATTCATAAGATCACAGATACCGGCTGGATGCATTTTTGGATGACCTATACCTACATTTTCCTCACAGCATCGATCATCGTTACGGTTTGGTTCACTATAGGCGGTATAAAAAACCTGCGCGAAATGATCTCCGCATTACGTCACAACATACGTGACGACAGCGATTCAGGATATGTTGCCAAAAAGAAAAAGAAATAGTGCTTGTTTAATTTGATCCATTTCTTAAACTTAAACACATGAAGATAAAATTTTTTTTAATGATCGGAGCTTTGGCTTTCATGCATTTTTCGTGCAATAATACAGGAGGAAACAACACCATGAAAGAAACTTTAAAAGATGATCTAAGATCATTGTTGTCCGAGCCCAAACACTATGTTTGCTATCGCACAGATGAACCCATAACTATTAACGGTAAATTGGATGAGAAAGCCTGGCAACAGGCCGAATGGACTGATCTGTTCGTCGATATCGAAGGAGATGCCAAACCGAAACCTTTTCAGGATACCAAGGTGAAGATGTTGTGGGATGACGACTATTTGTATGTTGCGGCTCAGCTCAACGAAGAACATATATGGGCCTATCTCGAAAACCACGACGATATCGTTTTTCGGGATAACGACTTCGAAGTCTTTATCGATCCCGATAACGATGCCAAAAATTATTTCGAATTTGAGATCAACGCCAAACAAGCCGTATTCGATCTTTTTCTTCCCCACCCCTACCGCCATTCGTCCTTTGCTTTGCACAACTGGGATTTCAAAGGTCTGAAACATGCCGTATGTATCGATGGAACTCTGAACGATGGTACAGATAAAGATAAAAGTTGGACCGTAGAACTTGCCATCCCATTCTCTTCATTGTCCTTTGGCCTGGATAGCGGAAAACCCGACCCAAATAAACTGTGGCGTATCAACTTCTCGCGCGTGGAATGGGATACCAAATGGGAAAACGGAAAGTATATTAAATTAACTGATAAAGCAGGCAAACAACTACCCGAACATAACTGGGTTTGGTCTCCCGTTGGCGCTGTCAGCATGCACATGCCCGAACGATATGGCTATTTAAAGTTCTCGAAAAACAACATCGGGACAACAAAAGACGAGTTTAAACTCCCTGAAGAAGAAAAACTGAAAAGTGTTTTATGGGCGGTTTTCTACAGGCAAGATGCCTATAACCAAAAGAACAAAAAGTATACAGCCTCCATATCCGAACTTGGAAATGATATCAACACCTTGTTTGATCCCAATAAATACAAATTGAGTATTATTACAGCAGATACACAATACGAAGCCAAACTCGAAAGCATCGATGGCAAAATAAAGATGTATATCACAAATGAAGGATCTGTTAAAGATCTATACATCCAGACCAAATAGATTATTGAAACAGCCTGTATAAAATAATAGCACTATTTTGCCCGCAAGGCATCTGCTATCAGATAATAACATCACTTTCTTCACACAAGATAAACTTCCGGCAAAATGCTCAATTTGCCGGTCCTTATATTTTTAATTTTCTTACTTTTGCAGATTAATTTTAAATAATGTCAACTTATATTTTTCGCAGTGAAAAATTGGAACATCCCATATTTATCAGATTTAAACCGGGAAGCGGATATTTTTTACTGGCCGAAGGAATAAGAAAACATGCGGATTCAGGCAAATGGGAAGTTCAAATTCTGCAAAGTTTTATCAACTACCCCTGGGCTAAAAAATGCCTTATTGAAGGGATTCGCATTACGGTATCGAACAACAAACTGGTATTTGTAAAGTTGAAATCGGTATTTTTTTACAGGAAACTACGCCTTTGCGTTGACAAAACCAAAGTAAAAAGACGTTGGTTCCCGAAACACAAACTAATTTTTTAACACTCTATTTCTATGGAACTGCCAACCAAATACGACCCTTCACTAACCGAAGATAAATGGTATGCCTATTGGCTTACAAACCGCTTTTTTCATTCCGAGCCCGATTCACGGCCGGCTTATACGATCGTAATTCCGCCGCCCAATGTAACCGGGGTGTTGCACATGGGGCATATACTCAACAATACCATTCAGGACATTATCATCCGCCGTGCACGTATGTTGGGCTATAACGCCTGCTGGGTTCCCGGCACCGACCATGCTTCTATTGCTACCGAAGCAAAAGTGGTTGCCAAACTCAAAGCCGAAGGCATTGATAAAAAAGATCTGAGCCGCGACGAATTCCTCAGCCATGCCTGGCAATGGAAAGAAAAACACGGGGGCATTATACTCGACCAACTCAAAAAACTCGGTGCCTCCTGCGATTGGGACCGCACCTGTTTCACCATGGACCCCGCCCTCTACGAATCTGTTATCGATGTATTTATCGACCTCTTCAACAAAGGTTTGATCTATCGCGGTGTTCGTATGGTAAATTGGGATCCTAAAGCTTTAACGGCTGTTTCCGACGAAGAAGTTATCTATAAAGAAGTAAACTCCAAACTCTATTATGTTCGTTATCGTATCGAAAATACCAACGACGAATGGATAACCATTGCCACCACCCGCCCCGAAACCATTTTGGGCGATACTGCCGTTTGTGTTCACCCCGACGACGAACGCTATCAGCATTTAAAAGGCAAACGTGTCATCATTCCCTTGGTCGGTCGTTCGGTTCCTTTGATCTTCGACGAATATGTGGAACGCGAATTCGGCACCGGTGCTTTGAAAGTTACTCCCGCTCACGACATCAACGACTATAACCTCGGCATAAAACACAAACTTCAAAGCATCGACATTTTTAACGATAACGGAACCCTCAACGAAAAAGCACAGCTTTATGTGGGTGACGACCGTTTTCTGGTGCGCGAAAAGATCACCGGTGAACTTCACAAAAAAGGCTTCCTGGTTAAAACCGAAGACATCGTTAATAAAGTAGGATATTCCGAACGTACCGATGCCGTCATTGAACCCAAACTTTCCATGCAATGGTTCATGAAAATGGCCGACCTTGCCAAACCGGCGCTCGATGTGGTGTTGAGCGAAGAGGTGAAATTCTACCCTGCTAAGTTTATTAATACCTACAAGCATTGGATGGAAAACGTCAAAGACTGGTGTATTTCTCGTCAGCTTTGGTGGGGGCAACGCATCCCCGCCTTTTATGCTCCCGATGGAAGCATTTTTGTGGCAAAAACCATCGAACAGGCTCACGAAAAGGCAGTGCTAAGCGGGTTGAACATAAAGATCGGCGAACTGACGCAAGATGACGATGTGCTCGACACCTGGTTTTCTTCCTGGTTGTGGCCCATATCGGTTTTCGACGGGATACGAAAACCCGACAACGCCGATATCAACTATTACTATCCTACACAAGATTTGATTACCGCGCCCGATATTTTGTTCTTTTGGGTGGCACGAATGATCATGGCCGGATTGGAATATCGAAAAGCGATACCATTTAGCAATGTTTATCTAACGGGCATGGTTAGAGATAAGCTGGGACGCAAGATGTCGAAACAATTAGGTAATTCGCCCGATCCTATTGATTTGATTACTAAATTCGGGGCCGACGGGGTGCGTATGGGTATGTTGCTGGCTTCGCCGGCAGGCAACGACCTGCCGTTCGACGAATCGCAGTGCGAACAGGGACGCAACTTCAGCAATAAGATTTGGAACGCTTTTCGCCTTATAAATGGGTGGCAATGCGACGATAAAATAGCTCAACCGCAAAGCAGCATGGTGGCTGTCGATTGGTTCAATGCCAAAATGAACAGCACAATGATTGAACTGAACGATCATTTCGATAAATATCGCATGTCGGATGCTTTGTTGTGTATGTATAAACTCATTTGGGACGACTTTTGCTCGTGGTATCTCGAAATGATCAAGCCGCCGTTTCAACAACCCATTGATAAGATCACCTATCAGGCCACACTCAACATATTCGAAAAGCTGATGCAGTTGTTGCACCCCTTCATGCCCTTCATCACCGAAGAACTGTGGCATCACATCCGCGAACGAAAAGAAGGCGAATCGGTGATGATGACCCGGATGCCCGCAACGCAGACATTCGACGGGGAATTTTTGAAACATTTCGCCTACGTTCAGGAAGTGATCACCGAAGTGAGAGGCATCCGCAAGGATAAAAATATTTCGTTCAAAGAATCCATCAAACTGATGATCCGCAAAAACAATAATGAGGTTTCGGATACCGCATTCGACACGGTTGCGGCTAAACTTTGCAACATCAGCGATATAAGTTATGTATCCGAAAAGGTGGAACAGGCGTTGACGTTTATCATCCGGTCGACGGAGTTTTATATTCCGGTGGAAGGCAGCATAGATACGGAGGCCGAAATTTTGAAACTGAAGGAAGAGCTAAAATATCACCGCGGATTTTTTGATTCGGTGATGAAAAAACTGGGCAACGAGCGCTTCGTGAATTCGGCACCCAAGCAGGTGGTTGACATCGAACGGAAAAAACTGGCCGACGCCGAAGCTAAAATCAACATTATTGAGGAACAAATTAAGGGACTGCAGTAGTTATTTTAGAGTTTCGGAAGAAATCTGATCATTTTTATCTTATTGTTATGTGACAGGATGCAATTGTGTTCGTGCAGAACGTCATTGTGCGCAAGCAGGATGCCATTGTGCACGTGCAGGACGCTATTGTGCACATGCAGGAGGCTACTGAGTGCTTGCAGGATGTCAGTGTGTGCTTGCAGCATGTGATTGTGTTCGTGCAGGACGTCATTGTGTTCATGCAGGATGTGATTGTGTTCGTGCAGGACGTCATTGTGTTCATGCAGGATGCAAATGTGTTCTTGCAGGATGCAAATGTGTTCATGCAGGATGCAATTGTGCACATGCAGGATGCCATTGTGCACAAGTTTTCGGATTTTGTTACTGAAATGTTAAATGATTTTAGAGTGCATTTTCATTAATTTATTTTTTTGTTTGATAAAAAAATATTTTATGCTTGGTTCTTCACATAAAATATTCGTATCTTTATAGGTGTGTATCGCAAGATCAAAAATGATGTATTAATTCTTAATTAAAATCCTTCACACTATGCAAACTAACTATATCTGCCCTTTCTGCAACGGTCATTTAAATGTAAACGACAACATCGTTCTTATTGTGCGCAATTCAGCCAAACAACAAGGGCTGGTGTTTTTGCACACCGAGATCGGCAACTACTCGAGCCAGATGAATTCTTCTCTGGATATCAAAAAAGGCGAAACTGTGGATTTCTTTTGCCCCTATTGCCACACCAATCTGGAATATCATAAGGATGAGAGCAGTTTGGTGAAGATACAGCATGAAGATGTTCAGGGTAAAAAGTCGCAGGTGGTGTTCTCTAAAATTTACGGCGAAGAACGCACCTACCATATTCACGAGGATAAAGTGCTTTCGTATGGCGAACATGCAAAGCATTTTCAAGATCCTGAATGGTTTTTGAAGTAATTTATTTACAGTATAATTTTCATTTTTTAGGCAATTATCCGCATTTATAAAAAACATTTTTTATGAGATCAAAAAAAATTATCAAAACCGTTTTGAAAGTCCTGGGAATTTTTATCGGACTTATTATTGTTTTAGCAATTGTGCTTCCTCTGGTGTTCAAAAAACAGATAGTGCAGGCTGTGAAGACCGAGATCAACAATCAGGTGAATGCCACGGTTGATTTTAAGGATTATCATTTATCGCTATTCCGCGATTTTCCGAATTTTACGCTGGGTCTCGACAAGCTGACGGTGGTGGGACAAAAAGAATTTGCCGGCGACACTCTGGCCAGCATCGAAAAGATCAGGGTTACCATAGGTTTGTTCAGTGTGATAAAAGGAAGCCAGTACACCATCCGTAAAATTGCTGTTGACAACCCCAGAATTTTGTTGAAAGTGCTCAAAGGTGGCAAAGCCAACTGGGACATTGCCAAGCCGTCGGCACCCGCTACCAAGACCGTCCCTGCCGAAAAACCATCGGCTTTCAAACTTTCGATAAAAAAACTCAGCATCAGCCATGCCTACATCCGCTACGACGATGAGGACGGCAATATGCACGCCGAAGTGAAGAACCTAAACCATTCGCTTTCGGGCGACCTGACGGTCGATAACACTTCGTTATCGACAGATACGAAGATCGATACGCTGAGCTTTTCGTATGGCGGTGTTTCGTATCTGCATAAAGCCAACTTTAGTCTGAAGGCCGATTTTGACGCGGATCTGAAGAATTCGAAATACACATTCAAGGAGAATGAATTGCAGCTTAATAATCTGTTTCTCGGTTTCGACGGATGGGTGGCGATGCCGAAAAGCGATATTACGATGGATATTAAGTTTAAGACGAAAAAAACGGATTTCAAGAATATACTGTCGCTGATACCCGCGGTTTACAGCAAAGATTTTGATAAAATAGAAACCAAAGGCAACCTTGCACTGGATGGTTTTGCGAAAGGCACTTATAATGATAAGATGCTGCCCGCATTCGCGCTTAATCTGGTGGTTGATAATGCCATGTTCAAATATCCTTCGCTGCCGAAAGCGGTGAAGAACATCAATTTGAACGTGAACGTGAGTAATGCTACGGGTAAGCCCGATAACACGGTGATCAACATCAAAAGGCTTCATCTGGAGATGGGAAGCAACCCTGCCGACATCGTGATGCTGGTGAGCACGCCCGTTTCGGACCCGAATATCAACGGAACCATTAAAGTGAAAGTGAATTTGGGCGAGGTGAAGGATTTTTATCCGCTGGATGCCGGCGACCAACTGAACGGGGTTTTGAACGCGGATGTGAGTTTGAAAGGGAAATTATCGTCGATACAGAAAGAAAAATATGAGGAATTTCAGGCTAAGGGCGAGATATCTGTAGCAGGCATGTCGTATAAGAGCAAAGACATCAAGCAGGGCATTCTGGTGAAAGAAATTAAGTTGCTGTTTTCTCCGAAATTTGTGGATATGCCCGTGTGCGACCTGAAAATGGGCCGGTCGGATATTCAGGCCAAAGGTCATCTGGACAATTTGTTGTTCTACATCTTTAAGAACGACAAGCTGACAGGCACATTTGAGAGTAAATCGCATTTGCTCGACCTGAACGAATTTATGTCGGGATCGGCCACGCCGACTGCCAAGCCTACCACAACTTCGACCGCTGCTACCTCTTCGGTGATAGAAGTGCCCGCTAACATCAACTTTACGCTGAACTCGGCTTTCGACAGAATATTATACGATAATCTGGATATGAGTCAGGTGACAGGCATAGTGAAGCTGGCCGACCGCAAGCTAGCACTTGAAAATCTGAAACTGAATATGCTCGACGGTTCGCTGGCAGTGAACGGTTATTACAGCACCCAGAAAACCGAACCTCAGGTTGATTTTAAACTCGACCTCAACCAATTTGATATTCCAAAAACCTTCAAGACCTTTGTAACGGTTCAGAAACTGGCACCGATAGCCGAAAAATGTGCGGGAAAGATGTCGATAAAGATGAATCTGAACACCAGCTTCGATAAAACCATGGCCGTGAATTACAACACGCTGAATGCAGGTGGTTCGCTAACGGCAACAAAGGTGGAAGTGAAAGGCCTTGAAGTGCTTAATAAGATAGCCGATGCTTTAAAGATCGATAAATTCAGAAAGATCGGCATCGACAAAGTGAATATTGATTTCAACATTGCCAATGGCAGGCTGAATGTGAAACCTTATTCGTTCACATTCGAAAAGATCAAGATGACGCTATCGGGCTGGAACTCGCTCGACCAAACGATGAACTACGATCTGGTGAGCGAAATACCCCGCGAACTATTTGGCGGCGCTGCCAACGGGGTGTTGAACAATCTGGTGAGTCAGGCAAACAGCAAAGGGCTGAACATACAACCCGGTAACGTGATCATCGTTGCCATTAAAATAGGCGGAACTTTCAGTAAGCCTGTTATCACAACCAATATCAAAAAAAGTGTGAACGATGCGGTGAACGACCTGAAGAAAGAGGTGATAGAAACGGTGAAAGATAAGGCCAAAGAAACCATTGACAAAGCTAAGACCGAAGTTTCGGCACAGGCACAAAAGATACTTGATGATGCGAAAGTGAAAGCACAGCAACTGAAAGACGAAGCCAAAAAAGCCGGCGACCTGCTGATAGCTGAAGCTGATAAACAGGGAAAGGCATTGGTAGATCAGGCAACAAACCCCTTAACCAAAGCTGCTGCAAAAGAATCGGCGAAACAATTGCTGAAAGTTGCCAATGATAAATCGACCAAACTGCAGCAGGAAGCCGCTGCCAAAGCCGATAAAGTTTTGGCCGATGCTCAGGCACAGGCCGACAAACTGAAGAAGTAGAACTAAACCAATTTGAAAAGAAAAAAGCCTGTTATGGATACCATAGCAGGCTTTTTTATACTAAATATCTATTACCCGATTCGCATCACATGATCAGGGTGACTGTGCCTTTATAAGTGTATTTCTTTCCTTTCAGGTCGCTGACTTTGATAAGATAGACATAGGTAGCCTCGATGCATTTTGAATTGTCGTATTTATTATCCATGGTTCCGTTCCAGCCCTGATTGATATCGGTGGTTGAGAACATTTCGTGTCCCCACCTGTTGTATATTATCATCGAAAAGGTTTTGGTATCCATACCAACTCCAACGGGTTTAAAGATATCGTTCTTTCCGTCCAGATTGGGTGTAAAACTGTTGGGTATCCAGATCGCGAAATAGGGATAAATGTGAACATAGCCTTCTGCAGTATCCACACAACCGTTGACATCGGTAACAATAAGTGTTACGAAATATGAGCCCGAATCGGCATAAGTATGGTTTACCTGACTACCCGAGGCATAGCTTCCATCGCCGAAGGTCCATTCCCAATCGGTTATATTGCCAACGGATTCGTCGTAGAAAGTTACGGGGCCTTCGTTTATAGTAACAACTTCGGGTTTTGTGCTGAAGGCTGCAGTGGGGCCAATATCCTGAGCAACAGTTGTGCTTGCAGTACCAATGCATCCGCCACAGTTCACCGTAACGCTGTATGTTCCGGCTGCAAGTGAAGTGATGGTTTGAGTGGAATCAGGGGGAACGGTGTTCCAAACATAAGTACACCCTGTACCCGCACTATTGGCAGATGCTGTACCGTTGTTCTGACTGCAGTATGCATCGGTTGAGGTGGCAGTTACATTAAGTGTTGCATTAACGGTGACTATTACAAATGCGCTGCCCGTACATCCGCCGGAGGTTGCCGTGACGACATAGGTGGTAGTAGTGATTGGATTCACCACAATTGAAGCACCTGTTGATACAGGCGTGGTATTCCATGCGTAGGTTAGCCCTCCGGTTGCCGTTAGTGTAACCGGATTGCCCGGACATATTGTTTGTGGCAGTGCAGAGGCTGTTACTACGAGAGCGGGGCTAACGACAACTGTAACTGATGTCGAACCTGTGCAGCCCGATGCATTGGATACGGTAACACTATACGTGCCTGCCGCAGTCACTGTGATGGTTTGAGTTGTTGCAGCAGTTGACCAAAGATAAGCAGCATAAGAATTCCCTGCATTAAGAACCGTGGACGTTCCGGGGCAAATAGATGTTTGTCCTGTGATGGACGGTGTGGGGCTGGTGTTTTGTGTGACGGTGACGGATGTGCTGCCCGAACAACCTCCGCTGTTCGTTACAGTGACAGAATAAGTTCCCGCTGTAGCGGTTGAAATTGTTTGGGTAGTGGCAGTTGTCGACCACAGATAGGTTGTATATCCTGCTCCTGCATCAAGTGTGGTGGAAGCCCCCGGACAAATTGCTAACTGACCTGTTATAGTGGGTGTGAGGTTTGCATTAAGCGTGACCGTTACGGAGGCTGTTCCGGAACATCCGAACCCGTTAGTTACGGTAACAGAATAGTTTCCTACCGTGGAAGGTGAAATTGTTTGGGTAGTAGCAGTAGTTGACCACAGATACGAAGCATATCCTGCTCCTGCATCGAGGGTGGTCGACGCACCCGGACAAATAGTCAACAGACCTGTGATGGCAGGGGTTGGAACTGCATTTTGTGTAACAGTTACAGATGCCGTACCCGAACAACCTCCTGCATTTGTTACCGTGACAGAATAATTTCCCACCGCGGAGGGAGAAATTGTTTCGGTTGTGGCTGCAGTTGACCAAAGATAGGATGTATATCCTGCCCCTGCATCGAGGGTGGTGGAAGCCCCCGGACAAATTGCCAATTGACCTGAAATAGTGGGAGTGAGATTTGCATTGAGAGTAACCGTTACTGAAGCGGTTCCAGAACAGGCGTTACTATTGGTAACCGTAACAGTGTATGTTCCGGCGGCAGAAGGTGAGATGGTTTCTGTAGTAGCCGTAGTTGACCAATGATAGGATGTGTAACCGGCACCAGCATCCAGCGTGGTTGAAACACCTGCGCAAATTGCCGTGTTACCTGAGATAACAGGAGTTGGATTGGCAACAGTTGAAACAACTATCGATTCGCTTCCTGTGCACCCGTGATTATTCGTGAGAGTTACAGTATATGTACCAGGCAAGGTTACGGTTAAAGTTGGGTTGGTTGTGCTATTTTGCCATAAATAGGTACAATTTGGCGTTGTTGCATTTAGAGTTAAGGATTGTCCCTGACATAAAGTTGTGTCGTTGCCAAAACTTACGGATGGGTTTGTGCTGTATGCAACATGAATAGTGTCGGAAGCAATACAACCGCTTACATTGATGCTTACCCAGTAGGTGCCGGCAGATGTTACAGTATAGGTTGGATTTGTTGAGCTATTCTGCCATAAATAAGTTGCACCTGCTGTGGTTGCATTTAATAGCAGGGTTTGTCCCGGGCATAATGTTGTGTCATTTGGCAAATGAACACTACAAGGCGGAGTATTTGAACAACAATATGAATCGATCATTCCTGAACTTCCGGAAGACCCACTGTGAATAATAACCCAATTATGACCAGCCTGTGCAGCCGTGGCAACAAAGGAAAAACTCACGGTGGTCCAGGTATAGCCCGCTGCCGGTAAATTACCAAGAGCATAAGCACCTGCTAATGATCCGGAAGTGTTGGTATAAATAAAGGGGGCAAAATTACCGTCGCTACCCATACCATGGCTTACACAAGTAAAAGAAAAAGTATAGGTTTGTCCGGCAATTAAGGGATTTATAAATCGCAAGCCAAAACCTTCGCCTCCTGTTGTCCATGCAGTACCACTTCCGATAAAAAGGGCTCTGCATCCAGCTGCATTGATGGGTGGAGCAATGGTTAAATTGGCTCCGGGCCAGCATCCGGTCCAGGCACTGCCTGTCCATTGACACAGATCAGCGTCGTTGGTGTTGACCAAATTAACACCTGAGGAAAAACTTGTTCCCGGCGTTGCACTCGAAAAGCAAGTATCAAGAATGGTTTGAGCAGAAACTGCTTTGGTTAATACTATGATGCAAAAAAGGACAAAGTATATTTTTTTCATTTTTTTGCTTAAATAAAACAACAGAATAAATGCAAGATTTTGTTTTTATTATACGTAACAAATATAGAAAAAATTTGGTAATTAAGAAAATTATAATAAAAAAGTATCCAATAATAAAGTTTATTGGCAATCTCTGCTATCAATCATAAAAAAATAAAGCTCTTGTATACCTGCAACAAAATACTTTTCTCTACCTGATCTACTTAACCAGAGTTACAGTACCTTTATAAGTATATTTCTTGCCAGTTACATCTCTTACCTTTATTAGGTAGACGTATGTAGCTTCAATACATTTTGAATTGTCGTATTTGTTATCGAGGGTTCCGTTCCAACCCTGATTGATATCGGTTGTTGAGAACATCTGACGTCCCCAACGATCGTATATAACCATGAGGTAGTTTTTGGTATCTATACCTACTCCAACAGGCTTGAACAAAGCATTTTTGCCATCATTGTTAGGTGTAAAGCTGTTGGGAATCCAGAAGGCAAAGTAGGGATTGATGTAAATATATCCCTGGGCAGTATCGGTACATCCTGCGGCATCAGTGATGATAAGCGTGATGAAATACGAACCCGTGTCAGCATAAACATGGTTAGTTTGGCTTCCCGAGCCATAAATGCCGTCGCCATAGTTCCATTCCCAATCGATGATATTGCCAGTCGACTGGTCGTAGAAATAAACCGGACCCTCGTCGATGATCTTTACATCAGGTTTCGTATAAAATGATGCAACCGGACCCGGATCCTGTCCAACCGTTACTGTGGCTGTTCCCGTACAACCGCTGTAGCTAACTGTAACGGTGTATGTTCCTGCCGGTAGACCTGTAGCAGTCTGAGTGGTTTGCGCAGGATTAGTGCTCCATAAGTAAGTATATCCAACTCCGGAAATATCCGCTGCTGCCATTCCATTGTCTTGTGCACACGCTGCATTAGTTGATGTAGCAGTTACACTAAGAAAGCTGTTTACAGTTACCACAACAGAAGCAGTACCCGTGCAGGAGTTGTCGGTTGCGGTTACGATATATGTTGTGGTTGTACTTGGATTTACGATTATGGAAGAACCCGATGAAGCAGGAGTCGTATTCCACACATAGGTTGACCCTCCGGTTGCGGTTAGCGTTACCGGATTGCCCGGACATACCGTTTGAGGCTGAGCAGTGGCTGTTACCACCAGATTGGGACTTATTGAAACGGTGACAGAGGCTGATCCGGTGCAGCTATTATCAGTTGCGGTG
Source organism: uncultured Bacteroidales bacterium (assembly GCA_903913285.1). Taxonomy (GTDB): domain Bacteria; phylum Bacteroidota; class Bacteroidia; order Bacteroidales; family CAIWKO01; genus CAIWKO01. The sequence continues at coordinate 212,059 of CAIWKO010000010.1, forward strand.
ACAACATAGGTTGTAGCTATTGTAGGATTTACAGTAATAACTGCACCTGTTGAAGCAGGCGTTGTGTTCCAAACATAAGTTTGACCACCCGTAGCTGTGAGTGTAACAGGACTTCCAGGGCATACTGACTGTGGTTGGGCTGTTGCAGTTACCACAAGTGCCGGACTGACAACAACAGTTACTGATGCTGTTCCTGTGCATCCCGATGCATCGGATACGGTAACAGAATATGTACCTGCAGTAGATACAGTTATAGTTTGTGTTGTTGCAGATGTCGACCAGTGATAGGTAGCATATCCTGCCCCTGCATCCAATATAGTAGAAGAGCCCGGACAGATGGTTGTTTGACCCGTGATAGTAGGTGTAAGGCTTGTGCTTTGTGTGACCGTGAAAGGCACATTTGCCGAACATCCGCCAGCATTGGTAACCGTGACAGTGTATGTTCCCCCTGCATTAATTGTTATGGTTTGAGTCGTTGCAGTTGTTGACCACAGATATGATGCATATCCTGCACCTGCATCGAGAAGTGCCGAACTTCCTGCACAAATTGTTGCAGGGCCGGTAATGGTTGGTGTAGGATTGGGTGCGACCGGAATTGTGACCGTGATTGTTCCGGGACAGTTGTTTGCATCAAGAATATTGAGTGTATAGGTTCCGGATGCCAGACCCGTGAAACTTTGGGAACCAGTCACATTGGTGAATGTTGCTACAACCGTCGCTCCATTTAGCAAGGTATAGTCGTAAGGCGATGTACCACCGCTTGTGATCACTGAAAAACTTCCGTTAGTGAGTCCGGTGCAGGCTCCTACAATGTTAGATGAAGTGATAGTGAGTGTTGGACAAGCTCCGCATGCAGGCAATGAGGCAAAACTCGTAACGGTAATAGTATCACCATTTGCATCGATAACTCTCACGGGATAGGTTCCTGAAGGTGTGACTGTAGTTCCTGTTGCAAAAGTTGTCCAGGTAGAAACGGTTACTCCCGGACAAATTAAAGGAATGCAGATTCCAAGCGGGCAGGCACTGCAATCAGTTGTCGTGACTAGATTTTGCCAATTGTAAGGTCCCGTTCCTCCCGAAACGGTCATATTACCGTTCAACTCGGCGCAAACGGTTAATGTTGCACAGGCATTCACAGTGATATTAATAGTACTTGTTCCGCAAGGCAATGCATAGGTTATAGTGTGTACCCCGATTCCTGCTGTTGCAGGGTTGAACACACCCGAAGCATTTACTCCAGTACCGCTCCATGTACCACCTGGCGTCCCCGTAACTAAAGTTACAGGAGCGGAAGATGTACACAGAGGTGAAACGGGACAAATGTTGGCATCGCAACAGAATAATGTCATAGGGGGACAGGCGCTCATATTAGCCGATTGAATGGTCCCAACCCGGTTAACATCTGCATCTGTTCCTGTTGCGCCGCAAAATGCAACATTGCCATTGGTGCTGACACTAATATCAAAAACTTTGTAGGTGGTTGTTATCGAACTCAAGAGATTGAGGTTGGCATCGTATTTATATATACCATTACCGGAACCTACATACACATTGCCGCAGGAGTCAATATCGATACCACTATTTCCAACCTGATTTTGACCCAGAGTTGACACACTGATCCCACCCGGAATGGCAGCAGTTGTGATAATAGAGCCATCGGCAAGTGATCGCTTTTGAATATTGATACCGTTCTGAGTATAGACAAAATATCGGTTAGCCCTAATAGCCATGATACCAGAGTTTCCGTTATTTGGCCTGTAATTTTCGCATTTATATGACAGATGATAACCATCATTGTTTCGGAAGATAAGCGGTGAGTTTGAACCACAGACAGAAAAGTCATCGTCAATCGTTCCTATTGTATCCAGAGTAAGAAAATAATATCGGGCATTACGACATGATGTAATTGATCTTACTTCTTCAATAGTAGGTGGTATGCTGAACATGCTTCCATAGCCAACCACTTGTGTACTGTTGACACTTCCGTTGCTGGTGTTAACATCAAAAATAGCCCCGCTCAAACTCAGCAAACTTCCGGTTGTTCCACCGATGATCAGTTTGGTTTGGTCACAATTAAATGCAATATTCCAATATTCATCCACACTCAACAATGGTGCAGTATAATTCCAAACCAATCCTGCTGAAGTATTTATTTTTTGCAAGGCAGCAACCGAACCCGATGTAACAAAACTATTTCCTGCCTGATCAGTAGCAAATGTCCCCAACCAATCGTTTGCTGTATCAAAAGGCGTGTTATAAGTCCATTGCAGAGCTCCCGCAGCATTATATTTTAATAGTTTCATAGGCATATCGCCACCTATGATATAAATATTGCCCGCCGCATCGTGTTCGCATTCCCAAACTCCGTTTGAGTTAAGCAGAGCCGGTGTTTGGGTCCATGGGTCTATTGTAACAGATTTTGAAAAGTCGTAAGTTGCCACATTGAATAAAACACTGTTGCCTTGTAAATAATAGCTGGATTTAAGTCCGGAAGTAGTATTATCAGAATAAAAAGTTGAAGGAGCATGATCAACTATATCACCGAATTTTGTTGGAATGTGAATATCACCATTCGCATTAATATTTGGATTGGCCGAGTATAACATCTTTATTGCAGAGATATCAGCTCCGGGGTGAATTATTATGGAATATTTCAGACCATCAACAGGATGAAAAACATATTCGATATCGATGCCGGGATAAATATTTTTGTAAACAATTTTTTTAAAGGCTTTTATGAAATTGATATTCTTTATTGAACCATCTTTATCCTTCATGCAATAACTATGATAATCGTTTGTTACATCAGACCCAACTAATTCCACATCCGGATCTGCATTTTGCCATGTCATTGATATTTCATCGCTTTCAAATTCCAAATGATGTTCTTCGGCTTCATGCCGTTTCCACTGCTCAATAGATGTATATTTTTCATCGCTTTCATCATTATCTCTTTCTTCTTTCCAACGTTTCAAAAAACAATATGAAATACCTTTTTTGGTAAAATAAATCGAAGTTGAAGCACCATCATATGCAAACAAAACAGGTTCTGCTGATTGATGGATATGGAATTGTCCCCGATTCTCAATAAATACTTTTTGGGGCTCAACTGTATCACTCCAACCTTTCGATTGTGTATAACCTTTCTGGCTGACAACCATAAAAAAAACAACAACCAAAAGATAATTGAAAAACTTCGGAGTGAAATTCTTACTTGATTTATGTATAACTAAGAAACAGGGATGAGTAAATATTTTAATCATAAAAAAGCAAGTTTTAGTATGACTTTCTATTAATCTACAATAATAGTAAAAAATACCTTTTAAAAAAAATATCCTGCCAAGAATTTGTATTTTTTTTTAAACTTTAATGACCCGGAAGTGCATCTGAGCCAATTGTTAACCTCTACATCTTTCATGCAAGGTGTTTAAAGGCGCATACACGATGTTTAAAGGTGCATGCACCATGTTTAAACTCGCATGCACGATGTTTTGATGCGCATGCAAGGTGTTTAAAGGCGCATGCAAGGTGTTTAAAGACGCATGCAAGGTGTTTAAACTCGCATGCACGATGTTTAAAGCCGCATGCAGGGTATTTAAAGGCGCATGCAAGGTGTTTAAAGCTGCATGCACGATGTTTAAAGCCGCATGCACGATGTTTTGATGCGCATGCAAGATATCAACCTTTCTATAAAACTAACTTAATCTGTGATATAACCAATATTATTATAAAATCATCCTCCTCAGCCCTGGTTCATGGCTTATGGCTATTGGCTTTTGGCTATAACAAATCACAAATAACATTACGAATTTTTCAACATTAATCACTTTAACCCAAACCCGAATAAGGATTTCTCGCAAGCAATGTTTATTTTTGTAAAAATTTAATCGCGATGAAAATCTCATACAATTGGTTGAAGCAGTATACCGCTTTGGATATTCCGGCTGGGGAGCTTTCGAAAATACTGACAGATTGTGGGCTTGAGGTAGAAGCAACCGAAAACCTTGGGATAGATAAAAGTCGACTCGAAGGTGTGGTGGTGGGTCATGTACTCGAAAAAACCAAGCATCCCAATGCCGACAAACTCAGTCTCACAAAAGTCGATATCGGAAAAGGTGAACCTCTGTCAATTGTTTGCGGCGCACCGAATGTAGCCGAACATCAAAAAGTTTTGGTTGCAACCCTGGGAACAAAAATTATAAGTGCAAAAGGTGAATTTATTATTGAGAAATCAAAAATACGCGGCGAAATTTCCGAGGGGATGATATGTGCCGAAGACGAACTGGGATTGGGCGAATCACATGCAGGAATCATGATTCTCAATGCTGATGCCCCCATTGGAGTGGCAGCAGCCGAATATTTGAATGTTGAAGAAGATGTTGTTTATGAAATAGGGCTCACTCCCAACCGCTCGGATGCCACATCGCATATTGGTGTGGCCCGCGATGTTTTGGCGGTGGTCAATTCTAAATCCAACGAAAATCACGCATTGCAAATTCCCGACATAAGCTCCTTTTCTGTCGATAACCATTCCTTGCCAATCGAAATCACAGTTGAAGATGCTAATGCTTGCCCGCGATACACCGGACTAACCATTAGCAATGTGCAAATTGCCGATTCTCCCGAATGGATGCAGAAAAAACTGCAGGCTATCGGTTTGCGGCCGATAAACAATATCGTCGACATCACCAACTACGTTCTTTTCGAAACCGGCCAACCGCTTCATGCTTTCGATGCCGATAGGATAAACGGAAAAAAAGTTATTGTTAAAAAACTTCAGAACAAAACAAAATTCACCACCCTCGACGGTGTTGAACGCGAATTGAGCGGAAACGACCTGATGATTTGCAATGCCTCAGAGCCCATGTGTATAGCCGGGGTGTTTGGTGGCGAGAAATCGGGGGTTACACACGAAACCAAAAATATTTTTCTCGAAAGCGCTTATTTCAATCCCACTTCCGTTCGCAAAACCTCGAAGTATCACGGATTGAAGACCGATGCATCATTTCGTTTCGAACGCGGCGCCGACCCGAACATTAATGTTTATGCCGTCAAACGTACTGCTATGCTGATAAAAGAAATTGCAGGCGGCACGATATCTTCCGAAATAGTTGATGTATATCCTTCAAAAATTGAAAATCGAAAAGTGGAGTTTTCGTTGACTCGAATGGATGCTGTTATCGGCAAACATATTGAAAAAAACGTGGTTAAAAAAATTCTCACTTCTTTGGGTATTATAATCACAAACGAAACTGATACCGTTTTATCGTTGGAAATACCGCCTTTCAAGACCGATGTAACCCGCGAAATTGATGTAGTGGAAGAAGTTTTGCGAATATACGGCTACAACAACATCGAATTCGGCGATGGGATCCGTTCTTCGTTGAGCTATTTTCCCAAACCCGACACTGAAAGAGCACAGAATATTATTTCCGATTATCTGACCTCGAACGGCTTTTATGAGATCATGACCAACTCGCTCACCAAATCGGCCTATTACGAAAACAATGATTCCTTATTTTCTGCCGACCGCTCAGTTCACCTGCTGAATCCTCTCAGCAAAGAGTTGAATGTGATGCGTCAGACCATGCTTTTTTCGGGTTTGGAATCCGTTGCCTTCAACAAAAATCATAAACAAAACAACACATTCTTCTATGAGTTCGGCAAAGTTTATTCCGTCAATTCATCCATTACCTCATCCAACCCGCTCGATAAATACCGCGAACAAAAACAACTTGCCCTTTTTGTCAGCGGAAACATTCACGACCAAAGTTGGAATGCTAAAGAACAACAGGTCGATATCTATTATCTGAAAGCTATCGTCGACCAAATTATCAAACGCCTGAGCATCCCGAAAAATACATTCACGATTTTAGAAGATCAAAATCCCGGCATGTTCAACCAGCAGTTGACCTATAAAGTTAACGAAACTGTTGTTTGCGAATTGGGTAATCTTCATAGCGATATCCTGAAACAAACCGATATAAAGGATGCTGTATTTTTCGCTTGTCTGGACTGGGATTTTTTGTTTTATAAATGTCAAAAAGAAACCATCATTTATCGCGAAGTAAGCCATTTCCCTGAAGTGAAACGCGACCTCGCCTTGTTGCTCGACAAATCTGTAAACTACGGTCAGGTTGAACAAATAGCGTATCAAACCGACCCCTTGCTCATAAAAAAAGTCTCCTTATTTGATATTTACGAGGGAGAAAACATCGGTGAAGGCAAAAAATCCTATGCTGTTAGTTTTGTTTTGCAGGATGAGGAAAAAACCCTAACCGACGAGCGCATCGACGCCTGTATGAACAAACTGATCGAAGCTTATAAAAAACAACTCAACGCAACTTTAAGATAACAAAATGACACTTTTTGATTCTATCATTTTCGGGCCGGTACACAGTCGCAGACTCGGTGTTTCTCTTGGCATAAACCTGTTGCCGACCACGGTAAAAATTTGCACATTCAATTGCATTTATTGCGAATGCGGCTGGACCGAAACCTCCGACATTAAAAAAGCACAGTTTTATCCTGCCTCAGAGATTCGCGCCTCTTTGGAAAAAAGCCTGATTTATCTCAACCAACAGCACATCGCCATCGATTCAATAACCTTTGCCGGAAACGGTGAGCCCACCATTCATCCCCAGTTTACAGAGATCATTGATGACACGATTAAACTCAGAGATACCTATACGCCTCAGTCCAAAATAAGTGTCCTTTCAAATTCCACTATGCTTTCAAAAGATACTATTGTTGAAGCTCTGAAAAAGGTCAATAACATCATGAAACTCGATGCAGGCTCCGAACGTATGTTTCAATTGATAAATAAACCAAAAAACAGTATTACCTTAAAAGAAATAGTTGAGAATTTAAAGAAATTCAAGGGCAAGTTGATTATCCAAAGCATGTTCGTTCGGGGCGAAATGCAGGGAGAAATCATCGACAACACCGAAGAAACCGAAATAAAAGCGTGGCTTTCGCATATTCAGGCCATCAACCCTGCCGGGGTCATGATATATTCTCTCGACCGCCGTCCGCCTTTAGCCAAACTCGAAAAAATATCGGAAGAAGAATTGCAGTTAATTGCCGATAAGGTCCGGCAATTAAATATTAAAGTAAACGTTTATTAGTTGTAGGCTATGATAAAACAGTGCCCTATCTTTACAATTGGATTATAATTGAACATGCAGCGCTACGAACCTAAAATATTACTTGCATTTGGCGAAGCGGTGAGCGGAAACAAAAAGGTTTTTCGCTGGCTTGCCGATAACGGCTATGTTGAACTCGCGGCACTGTCAAATTGTATCAACTCCGATACCGATGCTTTTTACTGGCTTTTAAAGAACGGTTACCCCGAATACGCCATACTCAGCAATGCCATGGACGGATACGACGATGCTTACATCTGGCTCAAAAAACATAATTTCAGTTTTTATATCGTCTTTGCTGACGCCTGCCGCAACCGGCCAAAAGCCTTCGAATGGCTAAAAGAACATGAACTTGACCTGTTTATTCATTTGGCAAAAATAATCTTCGATGTTCTGGAAGATCAGCGCCGTAGTTCCTACGACTACCATAAAATACGGTTTAATTAGCCGATTTATACATCTGCCAACTCTGATTCAACAAAGTAATATACTATCGGGTTTGATCAGAAGCTATCTTCCCGTGGTCACAGTTCCTGTGCTATAATTCAGTTGCGACCCGAACATACTGTGAGGAATAGTAAATATTGCCAGGGTGATCACCGCTGCTGCTATAATATACCCCGGACGATACTTTTTACGGTTCAATAGCAGTGCAATTCCCCAGGCCACAAACGCTATCAGGGTTTTGTTATCGGTCAGGTCCCATCCCCACGGAACTCCGGTCCAGAAAGCATCAAAAGCAAACTTCTGCACTATCGGTCCCAAAACGATTCCGCCCATGAACATGGCTATAAAGGTTATAAAAGCATACAACCGTGCTTTGTCCACTTTAAATGCAGCAAACAAGCCCGCCAGAGTCGACAGCAGCATGGCAACAAACATAAAAAGTATATGCGGTATCAGGATAATAGGCGATACATCTCCCTTAAAACGTATCACATTCGGACTTTCTGCCAAAACAGGAATTTCCTTCACTCCCGAACGGAATATAACGAAATATTCCAATTTCCCTGCTGCTGCTTGTTTGGGCAAGTATGCAGTTATGCCGTTTTCTGTCTTCTGAAAAGCCACCGTATCCCACTTATCATTTGTAGGATATTTCCGATAAACCAAAAACCCACGCAAACCATTATCATTCACCGGGACTTTTATTTCGCAATCTGTATTGCTGCTGTTGCTGCGAGGCAGTGTAAAATCATACATTCTGCCGTTGAGCTCAACATTAACACTTCTCGGATATGTTGGCCCTGTCTTACGCTGATAATAGGCTGCCACCAGTGTAATTATCACTGCCAGCACCCACGCGATTATCATTTTTCTCTTCATATTTTAACTTTAAACTTTAGGCACTCTCAACTTTAGGCACTTTAGTTCACTTTAAGTACTTTAGGCACTTCTAAAGTTGTATCAAAAGTACTTCTTTTTTCCCATTCCTTATCACATCAACCGTTATCGTCTGTCCGGGATTCAGCGATTTCATGCGTTCCATATACTCATAAATATCGTTCACGGGTTTTCCGTTCAGGGCAACTATCACGTCACCTTTCAGTATGCCGCCCCTGAAAGCGGGTCCGTCGGCATTCACCGCTCCCACTCCCACTCCTTTCACATCTTGATTGCTAAAATCGGGCATAATTCCCAGCGTAACTTTCATGCCTTCCCGCTGACTTGTCCGTTTCTTGGGTCCTGCCTCCAAATATGACAGGTTGTAATTGTTCTTTCCCAGGTCGCTTATCACCTTCGCGGCATAGTCCGATATCTGGTTCAAACCCTCGCAGTTTATCTTGCTGTAAACATCTTCCGGCGTATGATAATCGGCATGAGTTCCCGTGTTGAAATACAACACCGGGATGCTGTCCGAATAAAACGACGCGTGGTCCGAGGGGCCGTAGCCTTCCTTGCTGAAAGCCAACTTCAGTTTGTTCGTGTCCACATCCTGCTTCAAAATCTTTTCGGCATCGGCAAAAGTTCCCGTGCCGCCCACCGAAAGCACTCGCTTCGCGTTCAGCCGGCCCACCATGTCAAAATTCAGCATCAGCTTTATCTTTTTCGCATCCACGGGCAAATGCTTCACAAAATAATCCGACCCGTACAGTCCTTCTTCCTCCCCGGTGAACGAAACAAAGATGATGTTGAAATTGCCGTCAAATTTCATCCTCGAAAACTTATCCGCCAGCGAAATCACGCAGGCTGTGCCCGAAGCATTGTCGTCGGCGCCGTGATGCACCGCCACTGTGTCGGGTTTGCGCGACCCCGAACCGTAGCCTCCCAGACCCAGATGGTCGTAATGCGCTCCCACCACTATCCATTGGTCGGTTTTCTTACTGCTCATCAGGCTTGCCACCACGTTGGCCGACTTCGCTTTCTTGGCCACTATCTCCACCGCCCCGTTCAGTCTGCCTTTCAGTTCCATGGTTGCCTCAGGCCCTTTGGCCGATTTGGCTGCCAGCGTAGCCATGCTTTGCTTCGCGATACCCAGTATCTTATCCGCCGTTTTGCGCGTAATATTAATCACGCTGATGCCCGCTCTCGATTTACTCTTTTCCAGGTTCAGCGAAATCAGTTCGTCCTTCGTGTTCATCGCTTCGGGTGTAACAAACAATATTCCCGCGGCGCCGTGGTCTTTTGCCACCAGCATCTTGCTGCGGTCCGAACTAAAATTCGTCCATTTGTTCCGTTTCTTATTGTCTATAGGGTTGCCGCGCACCACCATCACCCATTTGTTTTTCACATCCGCCGTTTTATAATCGTCCCACTTCAAACTGTCGGTGCTAATCGAAAAGCCGTAGCCTGCAAACACCACCGGGGCAAAAATAATGGTGTCCTGACTAAATGCGTAGGGTATATAATCCGTTTCGGGCGTAAACTTCTGTTCGTTAAACTCCAGATAGTTCTTCTTTCCCAACTCCACTCCCGTTACCACGTCGAAATATTGCAGGCCTTGCTCGCACAGCAAATTCAGGTGGTCGTTCACAAACTGTTGTTTCACGTAGGCTGCTGCCATATCGGCATATTTCGTTCCCGTCAGGCGGCCGCCCAGCGAATCCGATGCCAGCACTTTTATATACGAACAGGCTTCGGGTGTTTGAGCCACGGCCACTTGCATCATCACGACCTGCGCCAACATTATAAACAGGTTTTTTTTCATTGCTTTGGTTTCAGAAATTTTATGCAAATATATACAAGTTGGAGGAAATGAGATTGATTTGCGCCCTTCGACTTCGCTCAGGGTAAAATTAGTGATTTGATTTTGGGAAAGGAAGGGAAGGATGGAAAAATGCCTGCCTGAACATCGGGCAGGGAAATTTGGAAAAATGGAAGGAAAGAGGTGAAATCTAGCTAAGTGATTGTTTTATTGCACTTGTCAGACACCTACTTCTCTATATTCGATGGTTACTTCTCCATGTCTGATGGTTGTTTCTCCGTGTCCGATGCATGTTTCTCCATATCCGATTCGAGTTGGTGAAAGGCAGGTTATAAAATAAAATAAAGGTTGCGAGGATAAGGTTTTGGGTTCAAAGTTCAAGGTTTTGGGTTTTGAGTTTAAAGTTATGAGTTTATACGGTTATTTTTATTCATGATCCAATCACATTCCGTTTTTTCGTTTTGTGCTGATTTCTGTCAAATAAAAATCTGCGCATCTGTGGCTAAAATATATCAATAGTTGTTCGAAGTTTGCAGCTTCGAACTAAATAAATGTTAGTTTTCAACTAAGCATACAAAATAAAAGTATTAACTTTGAAAACAGGCAGGGCTGCGGGGCGTTAGGCGCCAATTATAAAAAAAGCAGACAGTGAAAAAAAATTTGACAATTTTATTTGCATCAACTATAATAGTTTCAGCGTTTGGACAAGCGGACACCTCAAAATATGCACTATTTTCATTTCAGGGTTATCTGCAGCACTCCTTTGCTGACAAGGCCTTATTTTTTGGCAGTAAGTCGACTGACATAACCCAAAATGATATCATCGGAATTGATATTTTGTTGAAAAAATGTATAGATAAATGCAATATAGAGCAAAGAAATAAAAACTTAAGCGATACAGTTGATATTTCTCCATAAATACGACAGAGTGTTGCAGTTATAAATAAAATAATGAAAAGGAGGTTTGGGTAAATTGTTATTGGCTTTTCGACAATGGACCTTATATAGATTGGAAAAAGCAACTTATCATAATGCCCGATAGGGGATTTAATTTGATAGTAAATCTAACAACAACAAAATATTACGACTTTAAAAAAAAGGTAACAGATAACAGTAAAAATAAATGAACAAACTAAAGGGCGCACGGAGTGCGCTTTTTTTTTATTTCATTGAAAGAAATTTATAGAGTTGATTTGAAAATGGTTTATAATAATTTGTATTTTTGAAGGAGAATATAATTATTGAGCAATTGCGGGGATGCAATTCTTTATGAACAAGGCTTTCCGGATAAAAATGCAACATGAAAAAATACTATTATAACAAGACCAAGGTAGCTAGCCGTTATGGAATGTACTTCGCAGTTGGGGCTTTTGGTTTGGTGGGGATTTGTATTCAATTCAATGGCTTTCCTAATTTCTATATCTGCCTTCCTTTCATTTTGTATGCCTGTTATAATATTGCCTGTATACTCCGGAGGGTTTATTTCAGAGAGGCTGTGGTTAGCATAATGCCCGACAGGCTTGTCGTTGATAAGATCGATATATTCCTCATACACAGAAACTATCAAATAGCTTTTCAGGATATTTACTATATATCAACCGATATCGAAAAAAACTCAAAAAAGTTTTACCTGAAAACCAAAGACGAAACGGAATATCATTTCAATTTCACGATGCTCGATTCAACGCATGAAGAAATTGTGGAAGAGATGAAACGCTGTCATAAAGAATTGCTCAACGCGGGCATTTTTGAAATTGATTATAATAATTCGCTCAATATGGATTAGGGTTTCCCTGTTGTTCTATCTTTGCTGCTCAAACCTTCTTTTCCCTTAATTCCATTCTTGTTCTGAATTCCAATAACATTCCCATATTTACCTTAAATTTGCAACTACATTCCGCATGCTTATGTCGTTTTTTTTCAAAGCCAAACACTATCTCCGCTATCGGTTCTCCTCAAAAACCGAATACGACGTTCATGCGCCTTTTGCCTACGATTTTTATACCAAAGCCATCCGCAACAAACAAAACCTTGGTCCCGAATTTAAAGCTGTTGAAAGCCTGCGCAAACAACTGTTAAAGAACCATACCCGCATAGCCGTCACCGACCTGGGAACCGGGGCCGATGATAAGCACAGCCAACGAAAAATATCGCGCATCACCCGCCGGTATGCATCGTCGCGCAAAAATGCCCGACTGTTATACAACATTGCTCAATACTGCAAACCCGAACGCATACTCGAACTCGGCACTTCGGTGGGCATCAGCACGATGTACCTGGCTTTGGCCAACAAAAACACCGCTATAACCACCCTGGAAGGCTGCCCGCAAACCGCTGCCATAGCCCGGCAGAATTTTGAACAAATGCATCTCAACATCGGGCAGATAACAGGCAATTTCGATAACATTCTTCCCGAATATTTAGCACAAAATCCCCCGCCCGACCTTATCTATTTCGACGGTAACCACACCGAAGAAGCCACGCTGCGCTACTTTTCGGCTTGTTTGCAGGGCGTTCACGAAAAAAGTGTATTCGTGTTTAACGATATCCGGTGGTCGCCGGGCATGTTCAGCGCCTGGAACCACATCTCTAACCATCCTGAAGTGAGCCTCAGCATCGATATATTCGAGTTCGGTATCGTGTTCTTCAGGAAAAACAGTGCAAAACAACATTTTATTTTGAGGTATTGAGAGATTGACTAAATTTGCGGGAGGAAAAAGAATTGAGAAGTGCCTAAAGTGAGCTAAAGCCTGCCTCATCGGCAGGTAAATACTTAAAGTGCCTAAAGTTCAGAATACAGAATATAGAATACTAATCTAGAGAATCCATGGACAACGAAATCATCAGCTTAAAAGACATCACCAAACACTACAAGGTGGGAACTTATATAGTGAAAGCCTTACAAAATATTAACCTCCACCTCTACAAAAACGAATATGTAGCTTTGATGGGTCCTTCGGGTTCGGGCAAATCCACCCTGATGAATATACTGGGCTGCCTCGACACTCCTACTTCGGGAGAATATATTCTGAACGAGCAGGATGTGAGCAAGCTCAACGATAACGCACTGGCCGAGATCCGTAACAAAGAGATAGGGTTCGTGTTTCAAACCTTCAATTTGTTGCCGCGTTCCACCGCGCTGGATAATGTTGCCCTGCCTTTGATATACGCCGGGTTCAACAGCACCAAACGCATGGAGCGGGCCAAAGAAGTACTGGAACAGGTTCAACTCTCCGACCGCATCACCCACAAACCCAACGAACTTTCGGGCGGACAACGGCAGCGTGTTGCCATTGCAAGGGCTTTGGTAAACCGGCCTTCTATCATTCTGGCCGACGAACCCACGGGTAACCTCGATTCAAAAACCTCCATCGAGATCATGGGCCTGTTTGAAGAAATTCACGAAAAAGGCAACACCATCATTTTAGTAACTCATGAAGAAGATATTGCACGACATGCCCATCGCATCATTCGGTTGAAAGACGGCTTTGTTGATACCGACGAAATGAACGAGAACATCCGCAAGATGAAGTTTTATAGCGAATAGCACTTTAATTTATGGACAAGGAGCAAAAAATTTACACCAAAAAAGGCGACAACGGAACCACTTCACTGATTGGTGGCAGCCGTACCGAAAAATCGAATCTGCGCATTGAAGCTTACGGCACACTGGATGAATTGAATTCGTTTGTAGGTTTGATACGCGATTTTTCTGTGGACGAAGAACAAAAAAAGACCATCCACACCATACAAACCCATATTTTCATTGCTGAATCGCTGCTTGCCGCCGATTCGGAAAAAGTGTTCGTTTGTTTGCCCGCCCTCACCGAAGAAGACATATATTTGCTCGAAACCGAGATCGACCGCATGAACGAACGTTTGCCCGAATTAACTCATTTTATACTGCCGGGAGGTCATCCGGTGGTTTCGTATTGCCATATTGCCCGCACCGTATGCCGCCGCGCCGAACGCATTATCGTTAAACTCAACTTTATCAGCGAAAAACAAACGCTGGTGTTAAAATACATCAACCGTCTTTCGGATTACCTTTTTGTGCTGGCCCGATATGTTGCAAAAGATCTGGGCGTGGCAGAAAACATCTGGAAGAATGAAAAATAAAAATATTTTACCTCCCACTCAATATTATTAAATCTATTTCCGTTATGCTTAATAATGGCTGTAAACAATGAAAGTCGAGCCAAAAGAATAAGTTATCAACAATCCTGAAAACATTGTTTAAATCTTTTACTTGACTTTTTGTAAATAATAATTATATTTTTGCAAAAAATTTAAAACAAGAAGTATGTATTGGACTCTAGAATTGGCTTCGAAATTAGAAGATGCTCCCTGGCCTGCAACAAAAGATGAATTGATAGATTATGCAGTTCGTTCGGGCTTGCCTATGGAAGTCATAGAAAATTTGAAAGAAATAGAAGATGAAGGCGAAATGTACGAAAGCATAGAGGATATTTGGCCCGACTATCCTACAAAAGAGGACTTCTTCTTTCATGAAGATGAATATTAAGAAATAGAGTGATAATTGTTATTAGAAGCTTCCGAAAGGAAGCTTTTTTATTTCTGTTCAAAATCGTGTATCACCAAAGCTTCGAATTGCTCGAGGGTGATGGCATCGGATAGCAGAAAATCGCCGATGGCAGTGCGGCACAAAGACGTTAAATGGGCCCCCACCCCCAACTCCACTCCCAGATCGCGGGCCAGCGAACGGATATAAGTACCTTTGCTGCACTCAATTTCAAACTCGATAGTAGGAAGCTCAATCGATTTAATTTCAAAGCGTTTGATGTTGATATGACGTGCTTCTATTTCAACTTCCTTGCCAACACGAGCCATTTCGTAGGCCCGTTTGCCGTCGATCTTAATGGCAGAAAACATGGGAGGCACCTGTTCCTGCTCTCCGATGAACTTTTTGGTAGCTTCGATGATCTGAGCCTCTGTTATGGCAGAAATATCAAAGGTGTTATCGACTTTGGTTTCCAGATCGAAAGAAGGAGTGGTGGCACCTAAATAAAAAGTTCCGGTATAAATTTTATCCTGATTCTGAATTTCGTCGATGCGTTTGGTGAAATTACCCGTACACAGCACCAACAATCCTGTTGCAAGCGGATCGAGCGTACCCGAATGACCTATTTTTATCTTTTTAATACCCATTCTGCGTTTTAACATCACCCTTATTTTCGCGACTACATCAAAAGAAGTCCACCTATAAGGTTTGTTAATTAACAGAATTTCGCCTTCGAGGAAATGAAAAAACATGATCAGGCAATATTAAGATGATAACCGAGAAGAATAAAAAGAATTATGGCAGTTCCAATAACAATGCGGTAATAGCCAAACCATTTGAATCCGTATTTGGTTAAAAAACTGATGAACGCTTTAATGGCAATCAGAGCAATAATGAATGCAATAATATTACCCATAGCCAGCAATTCTATATTGGTCTTTGTAAACAATTCGGGTGTTTCTTTGTGAGCATCCCAGATACTTTTCACAAAGGCTCCGGCCAAAGTAGGTACTGCCAGAAAGAAAGAAAATTCGGCGGCCACTTTGCGGGTAAGCTTTTGCTGCATCCCACCGACGATGGTTGCTGCGCTGCGGCTCAATCCCGGGAAAACAATAGCCAGCACCTGAAACAAACCGATAAATAAAGCCCGCTTCGGCGACACTTTATCGACATCATCTATAGCCGGTTTCTTGAACCAATTATCAACGAAAAGCAGTATTATCCCTCCGATAAGGGTTACACTCGCAATAAATAAAGTATTTCCGAGCATTGAATCGATATATTTTTTCAATAAAACACCCACAACAACGGCAGGAATAATAGCAATTAGAAGTTTAACGTAGAACTTCCACTTTTTAAAATCGAGAAACTTACGCCAGTAGAGCACAACAACCGAAATTATCGCCCCGAACTGTATGGCTTCAATAAAGAGTTTGGTAAAAGCATCTTTTTCAATTCCCATGGCCGAAGCTGTGAACACCATATGGCCTGTAGAAGAAATGGGTAAAAACTCGGTCAGTCCTTCAACAATAGCAAGGATAACCGCCTGAATATAGGTCATGCTTCAGCTTTTTGTTTTGGCTTAAGCATTATAGCTACAACTTCGATGGCATAGCCGAGCAGAATTAATATCGGGGCCACTGTCAGTCGTTGCGTATTGAAAATATCAGTATTAAATACTTTAGGATCATCTGAACCTCCACCCGACATCACAAAAAAGCCGATCACGATAAATGCAAGACCTATAAGTATCAGTAAATAATTTCGTCTGTCGAACAAAAAACCAATACCTTTCACTTCTGCTTGTTTTGTTCTAACTGCGCTTTTGGTGGGTACTGATTTTGGTATTACAACGGGTTCAACTTTTTTTGCCTCAGATATAACAGGCCGTGCCGAAATATTGGGTTTCCTTTTTTGTGCCATTTTCTTTGTATACTTTGTAAAGGGTTAATGTTTAAGGTTTATCTGAATTTTAATAATACAAATAGTCAACTTTTATTTTTAAATATTTTCTTACCGCAAAAAATGTAGAGATCAGCGAAATTACAAAACCGATCGCTATAACGAACGCGAACAATATAAGAAAAAGATCGATGCTTTGCAGATTAATAATTTCCGGAATTTCTCTTCGTGAAATGGATATAACACCTATCAGCATTGCAATCGCTATCAAAGAAGAAATTAATCCGTGAATAAGGCTGATGACTAAAAAAGGTTTGCGGATAAATCCTTCTGTAGCTCCTACCAGTTGCATGGTCTTGATCAGAAAACGCTTTGAATATACGGCCAAACGAATGGTATTGTTGATCAAACTAATGGCAATGATCAATAGCAGTAAACTGAATCCGAGCAATACTGCCGAGATATTATTGATATTATCGTTGACGTCTTTTACCAATGATTTTTGATATTTAACTTCCTCAACAACGGGATTTTTCTTAAGTTGTTGTTCAATTTGTTCAAAATATTCGGGAGTTGCATATTGAGCTTTCAGATGAACCTCGATTGAAGATTGGAGAGGATTGTACCCAATGAATTGAACAAAATCAACGCCCAGTTCTTTCTGATAATTCTCTGAAGCTTTTTCTTCGCTGATATATTCCGTAGAACGGACATATTCCATGGCATCGAGTTGTTTTTGCAATTGCACGATATCGGCTTCCTTCACATTCTTGTTCATATAAACTGTGAATCCGATATTTTCTTTTACAAAATCAGAAAGCTTTTGGGTGTGCAATACAAGCAGGCCAACCAAGCCTATAGCAAACAATACGAGTGAAATACTCACAATAGTCGTGATTCTGGAACTGTTGAGTCTGCGACGGCTAAAATGCTCTTCTTTTCGCGCCATTGATTTGTTTTGGGCTGCTAAATTAATAATTTTTATCATACCGATTAAAAGTGTTTTAAAAATACATCAGCATTTTCGCGGAGTTAATTGGTCATATCTTGCAGTTTTTTGTAAATTTGCTCCCTCATAAAAAAAAATAAATGGATTACAATTTCAGTGAGGTAGAAAAAAAATGGAGAACCTGGTGGCAGGAAAACAATACCTATAAAACCCAAAACGACACTTCAAAACCTAAATATTATGTGCTCGATATGTTTCCCTATCCTTCGGGAGCAGGCCTGCATGTCGGACATCCGCTGGGATATATCGCTTCGGATATCTATGCCCGGTATAAACGTTTAAAAGGCTTTAATGTGTTGCACCCAATGGGTTATGATGCCTACGGACTTCCTGCCGAACAATATGCCATACAAACCGGACAACACCCAGCCATTACCACTGAAAAGAATCTGAACCGCTATCGTCAGCAGCTCGATCTGCTTGGCTTTTCATTCGACTGGAGCCGCGAAGTGCGTACGTCCGATCCAAAATATTATAAATGGACCCAATGGACCTTCATCAAATTATTTCATTCGTGGTATGATAACGAAACCGATAAGGCAGAACCAATAGAAAACCTTATAAAACTTTTCGAAGCAAACGGTTCGGAGGACATAGATGCGGCCTCAACTCCACACGACAAGTTTGATGCTGACGATTGGAAGAATTTTACAGAAACGGAAAAACAGGAGATACTGATGAACTATCGATTGGCTTATCTTGCCGACACGATGGTTAACTGGTGTCCTGCATTGGGAACCGTTTTGGCAAACGACGAAGTGAGCGAAGGGTTTTCGGTTCGGGGAGGCCATCCTGTTGTCCGGAAATCGATGAAACAATGGCTGCTTCGTATTACAGCTTATTCTGAGAGATTGCTCAACGGTTTGGATAAAATTGATTGGCCCGAGCCGATTAAAGAAGTTCAACGCAATTGGATCGGTCGCTCGGAAGGAGCCATGATCGATTTCGCCATTTATGGTCATTATCTGGTCTTGCATGTTTTCACCACCCGTCCCGATACGATCTTTGGAGTTTCGTATATAACAATCGCTCCGGAACATGAGTATGTGGACATTATCACTACCGGAGAATATCTTGGTGCCGTTAAAAAATACGTTGAAGAAACCAAAAACAGAAGTGAACGCGAACGTATGGCCGATGTTAAAAAGATCACCGGACAGTTCACGGGAGCTTATGCCATACATCCTTTAAACGGAAAAATGATCCCGATATGGGTAGGTGATTATGTTTTGGCAGGCTATGGCACGGGGGCCGTTATGGCTGTTCCAGCTCATGACAGCCGAGATTATGCTTTTGCCAAACATTTCGGGTTGGATATTCTTGAAGTGGTTAGCGGAGGAGATATTTCAAAAGAATCGTACGACGCTAAATCGGGGAAACTCATCAATTCTGAATTCCTGAACGGAATGGAAGTTAAAGATGCGATGGATTTTACAATAGGATGTGTGGAAGGAATGGAGATCGGAAGCAAAAAAGTGAATTATCGTTTACACGATGCCATTTTCAGCAGGCAGCGTTATTGGGGCGAACCTTTTCCGGTTTACTACAAAGAAGGAATACCCTACACGCTTGATGAATCGGAACTTCCTTTAGAATTGCCTAACGTTGATGCTTACCTACCTACCGAAACCGGTGAACCCCCTTTGGCCCGCGCTAAAAACTGGAAAACCAAAGACGGATATCCCCTCGAAACCAATACTATGCCCGGCTTTGCAGGTTCAAGCGGATATTATTTGCGTTACATGGATCCGCATAACGATACAGAATATTTTTCGCACGAAGCCAATAACTACTGGCAAAATGTTGATCTGTATATCGGCGGTGCAGAACATGCCACAGGGCATTTGATTTATTCAAGATTTTGGAATAAATTTTTATACGACCTTGGATTAACGGTTAAGGATGAGCCTTTCCAAAAACTCATCAATCAGGGGATGATACAGGGAAGATCAAACTTGATACACAGAATTAAAGGCAAAAACACTTTCATATCCTTTAATTTGATAAAAGATTACGATACCACTCCAATTCATGTTGATGTGAATATTGTTGATAACGACATTTTGGATATTGAATTATTTAAAAAATGGATGCCCGAAATTTCGGATGCTGAATTTATTATGGAAAATAATAAGTTCGTTTGTGGTTGGAGTGTTGAAAAGATGTCGAAATCATTGCATAATGTCGTTAACCCTGACGACCTAATAGAAAAATACGGGGCAGATACATTACGTTTGTACGAAATGTTTTTAGGTCCTCTGGAAATGCATAAACCCTGGGATACCAATGGCATTGAAGGAGTTTATCGCTTTATGCGTAAATTCTGGCGATTATTTCATGATCAAAATAATGTTTTCAGTATTAGTGATAATGAACCCACAGCAGACGAATTGCGTGTGATCCATAAAACCATTAAAAAAACCAAAGACGATATTGAACGTTTTTCATTCAACACAGCAATAAGTTCATTTATGATTTGCGTGAACGAACTCACGGAACTGAAATGCAACAAACGTAAGGTTTTGAGTGATCTTGCCATACTGATTTCGCCTTTTGCACCCCATATAGCAGAAGAATTATGGAGTTTGTTAGGAAATAAAGGCAGCATTACTCAGGTTGAATTTCCTGCTTTTGATGAAAAATATCTTTTGGTAAATGCGCACTCCTATCCTGTTTCATTCAACGGGAAGATGCGTTTTAAACTTGAACTGCCTCTTGATATGGCCGGGTCTGAGATCGAAAAAGCAGTATTAGCTGCTAAAGAAACTGAGAAATGGCTGACTCAAGGTCCTCCAAAAAAAGTTATTATCATTCCGGGGAAAATCATTAATATAGTTCTCTGAAAATTTTTTGGAACAGAATTTGATTCTATTGTGGATCAAATAGTAAAAAAATGAAAACCAAGGTAATTTTCGCAGTAATAATTGTTTTTATCGCAACAAATGCCAAAGCGCAATTGAGGGTCGAAAACAATGATGCCTTTCAACGGGGCGAAATTTTAACGTATAAAGCGTATTATGATGCTGCTTTAACCGGTGAGGTTATTGCAGGGAACGCTGTATTCGCCATCAACAATGAAAATAAAAAGATCAACGACCATAGCACTTTGCATATTGAGGTTGTGGGCAAAACCAAAGGAGCTTTTAACTGGTTCTTTAAAGTGAACGACCATTATGAAACCTATGTTGACGAAGAGACTCTGGCTCCCTGGCTTTTTTTACGCCGGGTAGATGAAGGTGGATATATCATCAATCAGGATGTTACTTTTAATCAGAATAAAAATGTGGCTTATTTTGTTGATAACAAGAATGCAAAAAAAACAACAGTTACCACTCCTCCGTATGTACAGGATCTATTATCAGCCATTTATTATTGCCGCACCTATGATGTTACTAAATTGGGAAATAAAGATGAATTTGGTGTAAAATTCATGCTCGATGATACTATCTTTTCAACCAAAGTAGTTGTTTTGGGTAAGGAAACCATAAATACTTGTTTCGGAAAAATACGCTGTTTAAAGTTAAAACCTCAGGTATTGACCGGTAATGTTTTTAAAGATCCATATCCTGTGACACTTTGGGTTACGGATGATAAGAACAAGGTGCCAATACTTGTAGAATCAAAAATACTTGTGGGGAAAGTAAAACTTGAACTTATAGATTACAGCGGTTTAAAAAATCCATTTTTAGCCTTGGTAAAATAAAGCATCTAAAAAAGGCTGTTGATTCTTGCATTTTGGGTAAAAGATTTATTACTTTCGTAAAAAAAAATTACAGATATGAAAAAAACAATTCTTTTAATAGCATGCAGTTTAATTGCTGTAGCAGGTTTTGCACAAAAAATTGACCAGAAACAGGTTCCACTCGAAGTTAAAAAAACACTTTTGAACAAGGCAAATGATACTTTATCTTCCGTTTGGGAAAAAGAGAGTGGTTTCTATAAAGCCTTATTCACCAAGGGTGAATTGAAAGCAGAAATACAGATCAAAGAAAATGGTGAATGGATAAAATCGATATGGACGTTACCGTATACATACGTCCCTCAAAAGATTAAAGATAATGTGCCGACCACTTTCCCCGACTCTAAGGTCATCGGGGCTTCGATTCAGAATCGTACTGATGGTGATTATTATGTTATTGAAGCCAAAAAGAAAAAAGACATCCAATTATTATACTATAGTCTTAAATCAGAATATATTAAAACCGAACCTAAAGAAGTTAAACAAAAATAAGGAAATAATATCTATCATGAATTACCCCTCTGTTAAAAAGGGATATTTAAAGTAGTATATAAAAAAATCTTAATAGATGTCAAAAACTTGATTAATTATATTAAATTTGTAACCAAATAATTTTAAAAAAACGCGTATGAAAAAAATTACTTTACTTTTAGTGGTTTTCGTTTTGGGATGCTCAGTTGTTTTTGCACAAAGCATAGAAAGCAAAAACTGTAACAAACCTATTACAAAAAAAATTAATAATAAATCATCAATCTTACTCAATTCAAAAGCAAGTATGACTGACACGGTTTATTTCAATTTAGCAAGATTAAGCAGTTCAGATTCCGCAAAACTTCTAGGGCTCTATAGTACAAGTGCTACTTCTATGGGGCAATATTTTGAACGTCCTCAAGCAATGCAAGTTTTAGGAACAACTTTTTTTGCTGTTTGTTCGGCAGTAGCATCGGTAAATGTTACGGTGGCAATATACAATTGCGCTGCTGACTCAACACCTACAGGAACAGCCTTATCAACTGTAATCGTCCCTGTTGACTCTTCCTGGGCAAATGGGATTGAAATTTTTGCAGCATTCTCCCCTGCAGTTTCTGTCACAGGGCCATATGTTATCACCGTTTCAAACACAACTGCAAAGGTTATGTTTTATGATATTGTAGAAAATGATTACTTTTGAAGAAACAAAATTGTCATGGATTTACAAAAAGTTGTACAGGACTTAAGCAGAGAAGAAAAGGCCGAATTAATACGTTTATTATCAAAAGAACTCAAAGA